>CANNVE010000015.1 GCA_947525975.1 uncultured Muribaculaceae bacterium
GGGTGCCTCCGAGCTTGGAGAGTGTGCGGTGGCGCGCCTCAAGCTGGTTTGTCTTATATCCACCGACGTCAACGGCATCGAGTATGCAGCCGTGCTCAAAAACGTCTACGCCATAGCCGCTGGCATTGTCCACGGTCTGAAGCGCGGCGACAACTTCTTGGCCATGCTCGTGAGCAACGCCATCAGGGAGATGGACCGATTCATCAACGCCGTGGATTCGCGTCCGCGTCAGATATGCGACTCGGTGTATCTCGGCGACCTGCTGGTGACTTCATATTCGCGATTCTCGCGCAACCACAATTTCGGAGCCATGATCGGCAACGGATACAGCGTGAAGGCCGCTAAAATGGAGATGGAGCAGACAGCCGAAGGATACTACGGCACAAAATGCGTGCACGACATCAACTCCGCCCTCGGAGTGGAGATGCCCATCCTCGACACCGTATACTCCATCCTCTACAACGGCGCCCCCGCCGCAAAAGCCTTCACCGCCCTCAGCAACCACCTCAACTGATTCCTCAAAATTTTTAAATAATAAAAATCGAAATAACGTGATTACGTAATCACGTTATTTCGATTTTTTAGTATATAAAAAAAGGCAGCCTGCGGGCTGCCTTTTTGGTGGGGTATGGGTTGGGGGTTATCTTACTACTACCTTGGTGGTCTTTGTGCCCTGGCGCTTGATGTAGATGCCGGGGGCGAGAGTGTCTGCGTTGTGGCGGATGCCGCGCAGGTCGTAGTATTCGGCGGGAGCGTTCTCGTCAGCGTCGATTGAGCCGATTGATGCCAAAGGATCTTTCTTGCCGTTGAATGTCACCTTGATGTCGTTGGGCTGAGACCAAGATACATTGATCAGAAGGCTGATGTTGCCTTCTGCGTCCTCTGTACCGGTGATTACAGCATTAGCCACGATGGCATCGCCAAGCAGTTTCACAGTGCCTGTGCCGTTGTATTCCTTCACGCCGTCGTTTTCTGTTACAGCGATGTTGGGTACTACGATATCACCGAGATTCATAGCCTCGTCGCCTTCACCAAGTTTCAGGCCAAGGATGCTGAGTGTGCACTTGCCTTCGCCTGTGGGAGTGATGTAGAGCTTCTGGTTGGGCATATCCATGACAGCGTCGTCAGAATCCATCGCTACTCTCAAGTCGATGTTGAGCGTGCCAGTATAGGTCACGCGCTCGCCGGGCTCTTCCGGGGTGGCGTATACGAGTTTCACATCGTCGATGGTCAGCGTATTGTCTCTGCCGGGAGTTGTTGAGAAATAGTCGCCGGCGGAGAAAATCACATTGAGTTTCTCGGGAGTGGCGTCTGAAAGATACTCGAAGGGGATTTCAAGATATGTCCAGTCCTCGGCATCGCCTTTGATGGCGTAGTTGATCTTTGCGATGCACTCAGCGCCGTCGGTGTATGTCACATTGCCGCCCTTGATTGTCTCCATGCTGAGGATGTTACGGTCACGGTTTACCATATCAACTGATTCCGGAGTGCCTGACATGGCTATGGCAGCAGGAACAGATACCTGTGTGTAGGTGCCTTTCCAAAGATATGCTACTACAGTGGCCTGCTCATCGGCATTGTATGTAGCTTTGACATTGTCTTTGGCATCCTCGGGGCATACGCCGTGAGAGCGCTTGTACCAGAATGATATAGCAGTGGGACGCTCGGTAAATTCGATACCATCGAAAGATCCACCATCGTTTTCATTGCCCATCACTGAAGTATTCCAGGGAGTACCGAGGGTGATGTATCCGGGGACTATCTGTGTTTTAACGACTGAATTGGGGCTATTGTATAAGCTGACGGCTTTTTCTGATTCATGTCCGGCAACCTGCTCTCCAACTTTTGTAGATCCATCTATAAAAGAAAAGGGTTTATAGTAGACATTGGCTATGGTCCATGATGCAGGGGTCGTGCCGAATTTAGTTTTATTCCCTGTTGAGGTCCAGGGAATGCAGTCGCCCCAGGCTTCTTCGAAGCCGCCGTTGGGCACTTGCTGGCCCTCTGCGAAGGCCATGGTGGTTATGGCCATGGCGCATAATGCTGTGTAAAACTTCTTCATTTGCTATGTTTTTATACTGTTTGGTTTGTGCAAAGTTAGTGATTTTTATTGATTGGTGTGTTTTTTTTGGTGAAAATGTGTCAATTCGGCCAATTTTCGGGTTAAATGGTAGAGTTTGTTGGCGAACACGCGTTTTTTTGCCAAATCACTTGGCCCAAAGACGCATCCTGCAATTTTTGCAGTCGAATTCAAGGCGGTATGTCGCTGCCTTATTAGTGAGGAACAGGGGCGAGGGGAGCTTGTCTGCGCCTTTTTGGCGCAGGCAGGCGCCGAGTTCGCGGCGCAGGCAATATCGGGTGGTCATCACCGCGCATTCTCCTTTGGGGCGCTTCACCTCGAAGGCCGTCTCTATCGTCTCGGCTCCGTGGTCGAGATAGAATTGCCGAGCCAGCCGGTTGGCCACATTGTCGTGGTAAGTCAGCGTCTTGGGTGCTGTCGGCGGCATTGAGTCAGGCGCGGCTGCTTGTCGCGGTCTCTGCGCCCTGATCTTGATTGCCGATGTCAGCAGATCCACCGCCTCACGGCGCAGGGCCGTCAGCACGGAGGCCTGTATGAAGGCGTCGGAAGGCACCCGGTCGGTGAGTGACCGCAAGCAGAAGGGGGTGCCTCCGAGCTTGGAGAGTGTGCGGTGGCGCGCCTCAAGCTGGTTTGTCTTTGCTGTGTCAGTCGGGCATGAAGCGGTGGCTGTGCAGCTGTGCAGGCCGTCGTCGAGGGTGAGTGACACTCCTCCGGGCATAAGGCCGAGTGTCATGTCGATGTCGATGAGGCGGGTGGGCCTGTCGGCGGCGATAGCGGCGTCGCGCTTGATGTCGGAGTTGCGGTAAAGCATGGTGCCAGGGGCAATATCGACGGGCGATGCCGGGAAAAGAGTGTCGCCATCGACTCTGTTGAGGCGGAATCCGCAGAATCTGCCGTCGCGGTCGAAGTATCCCAGTCCGTCGCCGTTGTTCAGGCGAGTTTTCGCGGAGAGGGGGGTGATGGTGATTTGCCCGGCTTTGGTGCGCTTTGATGCTGACGCTACATATCGCGTGCCGACCGGCTCGCCTATGAATTTCGGGGTGGCGCCGCCGTTTGAGAGCATCTGCTGTGGTGCGCCGTGCAGGAAATAGGGTGTGAATCCTCGGTTGAAGGCGAGGCTGACATCGGCGTCGATGCCCGTGGAGCACCGTCCCATCGACGACCGGCTGTATCTGTCGGGGTTGGCGTCGATGATCTTGTCGAGGGCGCGGCGATAGGCCGTGACCACAGTCTTCACGTAGGCGGCGTCTTTGAGGCGGCCTTCGATCTTGAATGACGATATTCCGGCGTCGGCCATGGCTTCGAGGTCGTCGAGGCGGCAGAGGTCGCGCAGCGACAGCAGGTGCCTGTCGGCCACTATCACGTTGCCCTTGGCGTCGGTAAGGTCATAAGCCATGCGGCACATCTGCGAGCAGGCGCCTCGGTTGGCGCTGCGGCCATTGGCCGCGCAGCTGGCCTGGCAGTCACCGCTGTAGCTCACGCAGAGGGCGCCGTGCACAAAGCCTTCGAGGCTTACGCCTTTGGGTATGGCCCGGCGCGTGGCGGCTATCTCGTCGAGCGTCAGCTCGCGCGGGAGCACCAGTTGGGAAAATCCGCATCGGGCAAGGAAGAGGGCCTTTTCGGGTGTGCGTATGTCGCATTGGGTGCTCGCGTGGAGTTCTATTGGCGGCAGGTGCATGCGCAGAAGAGCCATGTCCTGCACTATGAGGGCATCTACGCCGGCGTCCCACAGATCCCAGATCTCGCGCTCCACGGCCTGCAGTTCATCGTCATATATTATGGTGTTGATGGTGACGTAGAGTCTCGCGCCGTAGATGTGAGCCATCTCGGCCACGGCGCGGATATCGGCGATGGAGTTTGATGCGGCGGCGCGGGCGCCATGCGAGGGGCCGCCCATGTAGACGGCGTCAGCGCCGTGCAGCAGGGCCATGCGGGCCACTTCGATGTCGCGGGCCGGGGCGAGGAGTTCGAGAGGAGTGGGCATTGGATTTTGTGAAAATTCGAGATATCGATTTATCGTTATATCGTTATATCGTTATATCGATATTGCGTGATTCCGATTGTGTCATCATTTCGGTCTCGTAGGCCAGGATGCCGTCGCGGGTGAGCTCTACCTGCATCCATGAGCCGTCGGCTGCTGGCACCTTGGCATGGCTGTCGCCTACGAAGCATATCAGCGGATATTCCTCGCCGTCATAGCCTTCGAGGCTCCACATGCGCTCGTCGGGGTCGAAGTTGAGGCGTGTGACTGTGCCGTCGGCGAGGCGCGTGATGGTGTATCCCTTGCCGTCGCAGTCCACGAGATAGCGCGAGTCATCGCCGTCGATGATCGATTTTCCCTTGGCCACGGGCGATGTCCCGCTCCAGAATTCGATGCTGTTGAGCACGGTGAGGTCGGCCAGGGCCGACACTTCATAGACAGGCACGATCCAGAAAGCGAAAAACACAAGCTCGTTGACGAATTTATTGTCGATGGTCTTATTCCATGCCAGCAGCTTGTTGGTGAGGCCGAAACTGCCGATGCAGCTGCTCATCAGCAGCGACGCCGCACAGGCCGCGCAGATTAACTTTTTCATTTCAACTTGATTTTTTGGATCACCTTATTGTAGAAATCCATTATTTCGCTGACGTAGGCATACGTCTCACGTCCGCGGAAGTATCCGAATTTCACGTCAGGATCCCTGTAATATTCGGGGTTTGACTTCAGCAGCATGGCTTCGGCCACGTTTCCGTCCCACACCTGAGGGTCGCGCCCGGTCTTGCGGGCTATGGCTATGGCGTCGATCACGTGTCCGGGGCCGGCGTTGTATGCTGCGAGCACAAATTTGATGCGTTCGGCAGGGTCGGGCACTCGCTCGGCGAATGTGCGGTCGAGGCTGTTGATCACGCGCGTGGCCGCTATCACCGACACGGTGGGATTGTCGAGCGAGTCAGGCTCGATCTTGAATTGGCGGGCGGTCTGCGGTATCACTTGCATCAGGCCTCTTGCCCCGGCCCATGAGCGCACATTCGGATCGAATCGGCTCTCGGTGAAGGCCTGCGCCGCGAGCAAGCGCCAATCCCATCCGCAGTCGGGGGCGTATCGCTTGAATATGTGGTCGTAGCGCGAGATGCGACCGTTGGCCACATCTACCTTGTATCCCTCGGGCAGGCTGCGGCTCTGCTCGAAGTATCGCTTCAGCAGCATGGCGTTCTCCTTCCGGGGCTGATCCTGGCTTATCCAGGCGTCGATCGAGTCGGCCAGCCATTGGCTCTGCTTGCTGACGGCCCATGACGCCCGCTGCGGGAAGCTCACCGGCATGGTGATGTCGAGGTCGGGGTAGTACGTCTTGTTGATGCGCGCGATGTCGCTGTCGACGAGGGTGAGTGGAATCTCGCCTGCCGACACCATGGCGATGAGGTCTTCGGTGATGAGGGTGTCGCGGTCCACGATGTGGATGTTGATGCCTCCGCCGAGCTCGTCGTTGAGGTGCTGTATGCGCTGCTGATACTTTGAGTCGGCCTCAACATAAATGTCGCGGCCCACGAGCTGTGTGACGTCAGTGATGCGGACATCTCCTTTGCGGGCCGGCTGCACCAGCACCTGCTCAGTCTCGTTGACCGGGCCGCAGGATATCACCCGCTGGCGGTAGTCGGAGGTGACGGGCACTTCGTATGCCACAAGGTCTACGAGGCCCGAATCAAGCATCTCTATGGCATCGCCAAGCGATGATGCCACCTTAAGATCCACCTCGAAGCCTTTCTCGCGGGCCATGGCCTGCACCAGCGAATAGTCATAGCCCATCTGCTGGTCGCGGTAGATGAAGTATGACGCAGGGCTGTAGAGGGTGGCCACCCGCAGCGTGTCGGGCAGAGGGCGGCCGGTGTCGGCGGCCGCAGGCTTGCGGCCGCATGACATCAGCAGTATCATTGTCAGTGCTATGGTCAGGATCTGGCGCATGGTGGTGGGCGCCGGCCTGTGGAGCCGGCGGAGAATCAGTATTCGAATGTGCCGAATTCGCTGGTGATCGTGAGGCGGTTGGCGGGAGCGTCCTCCACGCGGCCCACTATGCGGCCTTCGATGCCGAATGCGGCGGCGATGTCGATGATGGCCTGAGCGTCGGCGGGAGATACGTAGAGCTCCATGCGGTGGCCCATGTTGAACACCTTGTACATCTCCTGCCACGTAGTGCCCGACTCTTCTCTGATGAGGCGGAAGAGCGGCGGGATGGGGAAGAGGTTGTCTTTGATCACGTGCTTGTTCTCCACGAAGTGCATCACCTTGGTCTGTGCGCCTCCCGAGCAGTGTACCATGCCGTGCACGGCGGGGCGCATCTTGTCGAGGATGGCTTTGATGACCGGCGCGTAGGTGCGGGTGGGGGAGAGCACAAGCTTGCCGGCATTCAGCGGCGAGCCTTCCACGGGGTCGGTGAGGCCCTTTGAGCCTGAGTACACCACCTCTTCGGGGATGCCTGCGTCATAAGTCTCGGGATATGCCTTGGCCACATCCTTGCTGAATACGTCATGGCGGGCCGAAGTGAGGCCGTTGCTGCCCATGCCGCCGTTGTATTCGGTCTCGTACGCAGCCTGGCCGTAGGAAGCGAGGCCCACGATCACGTCGCCGGCGGCTATGTTCGCGTTGTTGATGACGTCGGCGCGTCGCATGCGGCAGGTGACTGTGGAGTCGACGATGATGGTGCGCACCAGGTCGCCCACGTCGGCAGTCTCACCGCCGGTGCTGTAGGCGCTGATGCCTGCGGCGCGCAGGTCGGCCAGGAGCTCTTCGGTGCTGTTGATAATGGCCGATATCACCTCTCCGGGCACCAGGCGCTTGTTGCGTCCGATGGTTGAAGACACGAGGATATTGTCGGTTGCGCCTACGCACAGCAGGTCGTCGATGTTCATGATCAGCGAGTCCTGCGCGATGCCTTTCCACACGCCCAGGTCACCTGTCTGGCGCCAATATGCGTAGGCGAGCGAAGACTTTGTGCCTGCGCCGTCGGCATGCATGATGTTGCAGTATTCGGGATCACCGCCGAGGTAGTCGGGGATTATCTTGCAGAAGGCTTTGGGATATAGGCCCTTGTCAACTTTTTTGATGGCGTTGTGCACGTCCTCCTTCGATGCGGAGACACCGCGCAGATTGTATCTTTCGCTCATTGATAGAGTGTTTTGGTTGATTTGATTCCATGGATGCAAGCCTCGCATCGGGGCTTGCATCCACGGATAAAGTCATATTATTTGGCGGAGTAGTCGCGGCTGTAGCGCAGCATCTGGTCAGCGTAGGGCTCGCCGTAGCTTACGGTCACGTCAGTGGGGTTGCCGTTCTCGTCGGTGATGAGGGTGTAGACCGGATTGACGAATCCGCGGTAGGGAGCGATGTCGAGCGTGGCGTAGCGGTCGAGTACTTCCTTGTGGAGGGCGGGGTCAACCTTCACGGCGTATTTCTCCACGAGCGCCCTGCCGGCCTCGTAGTCGCCTTCGCTCTTGATGCGCTGTATCTCGGCCAGGAGCTGGCCGAAGAGGCCGCGAAGCTTCTCGTAGTCGTTGATCTTGACGTAGGTCTTGCCATCTTTCTTTACGAGCTCGATCACGTTGTCGGCCTTTCCGTGCTCGTAGGCCCATTCAGAGATGAGCTTGCGGTTGCGCATGTGCGCTTCTTCCACATCCTTTCCGGGCTCGATGCGCATGAGCTGGGTCATCATGCCGTTGAGGATGTATTTGTAGTATTCGGCCTTGTAAGCCTCGGGATTGTCGAGCAGGCCGAGCTCAATGAGCTTGGGGTCGGCCAGGTAGTAGAGCGCGAAGAGGTCGGCGCGGGTCTCCTCAAGGGTGCTTCCGTGGGCCCTGAGTGCATCGGGGTCAACGCCGGGGAGCAGCTGGCCCGATCCGTGGCCTAGGCATTCGTGCAGGTCGGTGTGGAGGTTGTCGGTGACGAAGAGGTAGTCCTCCATCAGCTTGCGCGTGGGCTCGTCGATTACAAACTCCTCATTGAAGCCGTTGCCGTGGCTTGCCTCGTCGTAGGCCTGGGTGATATTCTCGATTGTGACTGACTTGGATCCGTGGGCGGCGCGTATCCAGTTGCTGTTGGGCAGGTTGATGCCGATGGGGGTTGAGGGGTAGGCGTCGCCGGCAAGGATGGCGGCGGTGATCACCTTTGCGCTCACGCCCTTGACAGCGGGCTTGCGGAATCGGTCGTCGATGGGCGAGTTGTTTTCAAACCACTGTGCGTTGGCCGAGATGACCTCTGTGCGGTGGCTTGCCTCATTGTTCTTGAAGTTGACCATGCCTTCCCATGAGCCTTTCATGCCCAGGGGGTCGCCGTAGCTCTCGATGAAGCCGTTGATGAAGTCTACGCGCGAAGCGGTGTCGTCGGCCCAAGTGATTGAGTATTGGTCAAACATCTTCAGGTCGCCGCCCTTGTAGTATTCTATCAGCTCCTCGATGGTCTTGCGCTGGGCGTCATTCTCGGCGTATTGCTTGGCTTTCTCGAGGTTTTCCACGATCTTGCTGATGCTTTCCGAGTAGAGGCCGCCCACTTTGTAGGTCTGCTCCACGAGCTTGCCGTCGGCACCGCGCGCTATGCGGCTGTTTAGGCCGTAAGAGATCGGGGTGAGGTCGGTGGTGTCCTTCATGGCTCCGTAAAATGCCTCCACCTCGGCCTGGGTGACGCCGGGTTCGTAGAAATTGCATGCCGATGTGGCTATGAGGTCGACGCCGTCGGCCTGGTTCACGCGCTTGGCGTAGGCCTGCGGATTGAATACGATGTCGGTGATGGCGTCGGCGTCGGCTGCGTTGACGCGGGTAAGCTGCTCCTTGAAGAAATCCTGAGAGAAGGCCGGGGCGAACTTATCCATCGAATAGTGGTGATGGATGCCGTTGCCAAACCATACTTGCTTCAGGTAGGTCTCGAACGCCTTGAAATCGGCGCTCTCCTTGTCGCCGTCATAGGTGGTGTATATTTCCTCAAGCACGGGGCGGAGCTGCAGGTTGACGCTGCAGTTCTGGTCCCAGAGGATGTCGCGGCCCCAGAGGGCTGCCTCCTGCAGGTAATACACGAGCAGCTTCTGGTCAAGCGAGAGGCTCTCGAAGCCCGGCACCTGATAGTTGAGCACCTCGATGTCGGCGAATCTGTCGGCTGTGTAGTCGAAATCAGAGCTGTTGTCCATTTTTTCTTTCTGGCTGTTGCAGGCGCAGGCCGCGATGGCCAGGGCAGCGCCCGCGATGATGGTTGACTTTTTCATCTATGTGATTTTTGGAGAGGATAATCGTAATGGCGTGATAACGAAATTTGTCACTCCACATACAGCACCAGGCCCTTCAGGTATTCGCCTTCGGGATGGTAGATGTTGACCGGGTGGTCAGCGGGCTGGGTGAGCTGGTGGAGTATGCGCACGCGCCTTCCCGTCTGCGCCGCGGCGGAAAAGACCGCGAGGCGGAATTGCTCCTTGCTCACGGCCTGCGAGCAGGAGAATGTAAAGAGGATGCCGCCGGGAGCTATGCGCTCGATGGCGCGGGCATTGAGGCGCTGATAGCCGCGCAGGGCATTGCGCAGGGCCGAGCGGTGCTTGGCGAAGGCCGGAGGGTCGAGGATGATCAGGTCATATTCGCCTTGGCCTATATTGTCGAGATATTTGAAAGCGTCCTCCGCGAAAGCCTTGTGGCGGTCATCGCCCGGGAAATTCAGGGCTACGTTGGCGTCGGTGAGCGATATGGCCTTGGCCGAGCTGTCGACCGAGTGCACGAGCCGGGCCTGGCCGCGCATGGCGTAGACAGAAAATCCGCCCGTGTAGCAGAACATGTTGAGCACCTTGCGCCCGTGGCTGTAATGCTCAAGCAGGCTGCGGTTGTCGCGCTGATCGACGAAGAATCCCGTCTTTTGGCCCTTTAGCCAATCGACGCGGAATTTAAGCCCGTTCTCCAATGCCACGTCGGTGCGGTATTCGCCTATGATGTATGCGTTGACCGGATCGAGGTGAGCCTTGTAGGGCAGGGTAGTCTCGCTCTTGTAGTATACGTTCTTCACCGTGGGGCAAGCCTCGGTGATAGCCTTGGCTATGGTGTTGCGGGCGAAGTGCATGCCTGGGCTGTGGGCCTGCATCACGGCTGTCGAGCCATAGACATCCACCACAAGGCCCGGCAGGAAGTCGCCCTCGCCGTGCACAAGGCGGAAAGCCTCATTGTCGGGGCGGTCGAGCCCGAGGGCCTGGCGCAGACGCAGTGCCTGGCTCAGGCGTCCGAGATAGAATGCGTATGAAATCTCCTCATTGCCGAAGGTGAGCATGCGCACCGCTATGCTACCTATCTGGAAGTGCCCGGTGCCTATGCGGCGTCCGTCAGCAGCCACTACGACCACTGTGTCCCCCTCCTCCAATTCGGGTGGCAGCGATGCCACTGCACCGGAGAACACCCAAGGGTGAAATCTATCAAGGGACTCTTCCTTGCCCTTGCGAAGCTTTATTTCTTTCATTTCGATTCGTTCAATTAGTAATTAGTAATTGGTAATTAGTAATTGTGGCGACGGAGTCATTTTCCATACAATTTCTTTGTGATTGATTGTAGCATTTTGATAAGCTCCCGGCAATCGGCGAGCATGTCCTCGGCTTGAGATGGGGTGATGTATCCCTCATCTCCGAGGAGTTTCAGCCAAAATTCTGTCTCTCCAGCCTCTTTTTGGGCTATTGACAGTTTGCAGGCGAAATCATCTCTTGATTGTCCGAATTGGCTTTCCGCTATATTCGCTCCAATGCTTGTGCCACTCCTTAATAATTGTTTTGATAAAACATATTCTCTTTTTTCCTCACAAAGATACCTGTACAGCCTCACGCATCGTCTGGCAAACGCATAACTCTTCTCCTTTATAGGATTGTCACTCTTCATCAGTTTAATTACTAATTAATTACTAACTACTAATTACTAATTGCTAATTAATTGAGCGCCCGGAAGATGTCGGCGCCATTGGCGTAGAGGAGAAGGGCGAGCAGGAAGCAGAAGCCGATGGTGTTGGCCACTTCGAGCACTCGGTCGCTGGCTTTGCGCCCGGTGGCTATCTCCCACAGCAGGAAAAGGATGTGGCCGCCGTCGAGGCCGGGGATGGGAATCACGTTCATGAACGCAAGTATCACCGACAGGAAAGCCGTGATCTGCCAGAACGAATACCAGTTCCATTTCTCCGGGAACAGGCTTCCGAGCGTGCCGAATCCGCCTATCTGCTGCGCGCCGCTCTTGGTGAAGAGCATCTTGAGAGAGGCTACGTATGATGTGAGTTGGTTCACGCCGAGCTCCCAGCCTCGGGGGAGGGCCTCCAGCGCGCTGTACTTAACTTCCTCGAAGGGATATATCTTGTCTGCCGGGCGCAGTAGTATGCCTATCTTCGCGTCGCTGTTGGGGGTGATGTCGAGCACCACGGACTTGCCGCCTCGGTCGATGGTAAGGGTTGTCTCCTTGTCTTTGTATTGCTCAAGGGCCGGGAAGAATTCAGACAGCGACGGGGTGGTGTCATTGCCCACCTTCACGATGCGGTCGCCCACCTCCACTCCGGCGTCCTTTGCGGCCATGCCTCCCTGCAGGCCGTCGACATAGACGGGCAGACGATAATTCATCAGCGGCTCGGCCTTGGCCTGCTCCGGAGTCATGGCGGCCAGGCGCTCGAGCATGTCGGCGGGCATCGTCACGGTCACCGTGTCGGTGTGGCCGCGCAGCACGGTCACTTTGGCACCTGGCTGGGTCATGTCCCAGCTGATGTTGCGCTGGCGTATGTCGGCGTCAACGCCGTTGACGCGCAGCAGCACGTCTCCGTCGCGTAGGCCAGCGTCATTGAGCATCTCGCAGAAGTCCATGCCTTCGTAGGCCTCCTGGTAAGGCACCGAGCGCTCTCCCCCGGCGTATATGATGATGGCGAGGATGAAATTGAAGAGCACGCCCGCAAACATCACGAAAAATCTCTTCCACGCGGCTTTTGAGCGGAATTCCCACGGCTGGGGCTCGCTCTCCAGGTCGTCGGCGCTCTTTGTCTCGTCGACCATGCCGGCTATGTCGCAATATCCGCCCAGCGGCACCCATCCGAGTCCGTAGAGCGTGGCCGCCCAGGTGGGGTGTCCGTCCTTTTCGGCGGGGCGCGGCTTGCCCACCTTTATTGTGGCGAGGGCTTTGGGCTCCTCGGTCTCTTCGCCGGCGGCGTTTTTCACCTTCTTTGTCCAGCCGATTATCTGCAATTCACCCTTGGAGGGGTAGTATTTCAGCAGAGAGAACTTGGGGTTGAAGAAGAGGTAGAATCTGTTGACCCTTATTCCGAAAATGCGTGCGAAAATATAATGCCCGAATTCATGCACGGTGACCAGTATCAGCAGGGCCACGATGAGTTGCAGGGCTTTCATCCAAAATGTTTCCAATGTGTGTGGTAGATGTGTTTAAGTGTTATTTTGTCAGTTCCTTTGCCACGCGCCTTGCCTCGGCGTTGGTGGCCACATAGTCGTCGTATGTCGGCTCGGCCACGAAAGGCACTCTGTCAAGGGTGCGGCAAATGGTATCGTATATGTCGAAATATCCAATCTCTCGGTGCAGGAATGCGGCCACGGCTATCTCATTGGCGGCGTTGATCACGCATGCGCTGTTGCCGCCGCGCTCCAGCGCGTAGCGGGCAAGACCCAGGCAGGGGAATTTCTCGGCGTCTGGCTCTTCAAAAGTCAGCGTCGACATCTGCCCGAGCGTCAGGCGCGGCAAGCCGTAGTCCTGGCGGTCGGTCTCGCCGAGGGCATATGCTATTGGCAGGCGCATGTCGGGCACGCCCAGCTGCGCCTTGATGGCTCCGTCGGCGAATTCCACCATCGAATGCACTATCGACTGCGGGTGCACCAGCGCGTCGATCTGGTCGGGTCGCATGTCGAAAAGCCAACGCGCCTCGATGATCTCAAAAGCCTTGTTGAGCATAGTGGCGCTGTCGATGGTGATCTTGGCGCCCATGCTCCAATTGGGGTGCTTAAGAGCGTCGGCGGCAGTGGCGCGGGCCATGTCGGCGCGGCTCCATGTGCGGAAGGGGCCGCCTGAGGCTGTGATGATGAGCCGGCTCACGCTCTCTGCCCGCTCTCCGCGGAGGCATTGGTATATGGCTGAATGCTCGGAGTCTACGGGATAAATCTTCGAGGGGCTCTCGCTGAGCAGGCGGCGCACCAGCTCGCCGGCCACCACGAGAGTCTCTTTGTTGGCGAGGGCTATGTCCTTGCCCGCTTTGATGGCTGAAATGGTGGGCGCAAGGCCGCTGTAGCCCACGGTGGCTGTGAGCACAGTGTCGACGTCGTCGGCGGCAGCCTCCTCCTGGAGCGCCTTGGCCCCTGCGCGGCAGGTTATGCCCAGAGGCTCGAGAGCCGCCTTCAGGGCCGGAAGCAGGCTCTCCTCGGCTATTATGGCCACGCGGGGCCTTAGCCTGGATGCTGCATCGGCCAGGGCGCTGACATTGCGCCCGGCTGCAAGCACGGTGGCGCGGTATCGCCCGTGCGCGCGTTCAATGATATCTATGGCTTGGCTGCCTATCGATCCGGTGGCGCCGAGCACGGCTATGTTTTTAGTATCGCTCACAAAATAGGGAAAATACGTAGAATGATTCGTTTATGATGCGCAAAGATACAAAAAATCCGCCTAATCTCACAATTTCCCCTCCCATATAAATACATTATGGTGGCCTATGCACATCTTCGGCCATGAGGTCGCGCATAAGGGTGTAAGGGTATATGCGCCCAAAATGCAAAAAACTATGACAAAAATTTGTTTAATTTTATAAAACTTATTAACTTTGCGGAACTTTCTGTATGGATAAAAGTGTCCAAAACTTAAAATTCTACAAAAAAAACGAAAAAAAATCCGGACTTTAGAAAACTTTCTAAACGCTCCTATTGTTACTACAATACACGTCAACTAATTCACGACGACTATTCAGACCAAAAACAACAAATCAATTTTTAATCAAGGTCATATGAAAAAAATGTTACTTCTGGCGGCTACAGCTTCGCTGTTCGCAGTCAACCAGGCATCCGCTCAGGACGCCGTTGTAGACGACCTGTCAGCACTTCCCTGCGGCACTCGCTACTATTCAAACTGGAACCAGAACTGGTTCGTAGAGATTGGTGCAGGCTTCAACATGCCTTTCGTTGAAAACCCCAAGGACGCTGACCGTCACTTCACCGCTAACTACGGCGTAGGCTTCGGCAAGTGGTTCTCTCCCTACTTCGGATGGCGTATGGAGTTCACCGGCGGTTCTATCCACTGGAATCCCATGGGCGGCCAGGGCATGTCGCACGCCAAGACCATCAACGGCAACATCGACATCATGTGGGATATGCTCAACTCGATGGGCGGCGTAAACACCAAGCGCGTATTCTCTATCGTGCCCTTCATCGGTCTCGGTGGCACATACAACTGGGACTACAAGAACCTCGGTCTTGCTGAAGAGGCAGTTTATCCTCAGGATCGTCACGGCCACACCAAGAGCAACGAATGGCTCCTCCCCGTATCTGCAGGTCTGCAGTTCCGTTTCCGTCTGAGCAGCCATGTTGACTTCTTCCTCCAGGCTCGCGCTTCATTCTACGGCGACTCTTACAACAACGAAGTTGCAAGCAAGCCCGTTGACGTTAACCTCAGCGGTCTCGGCGGCTTCCAGTTCAATATCGGCGGCAGCTCGTTCAACGAGTTCGACCCCTGCGACTACACCGCACGCCTCTCTGACGCAAACGACCAGATCAACTCTCTCCGTGGCGAGCTCCTCACCACCGCTGCCGCTCTTGCAGCAGCCGAGGCTCAGCTCCCCTGCCCCGAGGTTAAAGAGGCTGAGGCTGTCATCATCGAGCAGGCTCCCCTCCTCTCAACCGTTCGCTTCAAGATCGACTCTTCGAAGATCACCGACATGGAGCAGGTCAACGTTTACAACGTGGCTGAATGGCTGAAGGCTAACGAGGACCAGAACCTCATCATCACCGGCTACGCTGACAAGAACACCGGTACAGCCCAGTACAACCAGGCTCTGTCTGAGCGTCGCGCAAAGGCTGTGTATGACATGCTCGTGAACGAATACGGCATCAACCCCAACCGTCTCACCCAGAAGGCTGAAGGCAGCGCATCGCAGCTCTACAACGTCAACAACTGGAACCGTATCGTAGTCTTCTCAGTAGCTGAATAAAGACTGACCGGAAAGTCAACTTTGACTTACCACCACAATATAAGCCCGCAGGCCGACACCGGCCTGCGGGCTTTATTGTGTGTGTGGCCGCACGCTTAATCGTTTTTTATTGGTACATTGCGAGTTTTTTTGTAATTTTGCGTGTTGAATATCAATCAATGATTATGGATCTTTTCGAAACCGTAAACGAAGGCATCAAGAATGCCATGAAGGCGCGCGACCGCGTGCGCCTCGAAGCCCTCAAAGGCATAAAGAAAGAATTTCTTGAGGCTCGCACCGCCCCCGGGGCCAACGGCGAGCTTCCCGATGATAAAGCCATGGCCATTCTGGTGAAGATGGCCAAGCAGCGCAAAGAGTCAGCGCAGATCTACACCGACAACAACCGTCAGGACCTTGCCAAAGGCGAGCTCGACGAATTGGCCGTGATCGAAGAATTCCTGCCCAAAAAGCTCAGCGCCGACGAGCTCAAGGCCGAGCTCGAGGTTATCATTGCCGAGGTGGGCGCCACATCGGCCAAGGAGATGGGACGTGTCATGGGCGTAGCCTCAAAAAAACTCGCCGGCAGGGCCGAAGGCAAAGACATCTCAGCCATGGTGCGCCAGCTGCTCGCCTGATACGCTATCCGGGATTTAACCCTCAGCATTAAATCCAATAAAATCAAATAAGATTATGCTTACTCTCCAACAGATAAAAGAGGCTCCCGAGCGCATCGTGGAGCGCCTCGCCGTCAAGGGATTTGACGGCAAGGAAGCGATCGCAAGCGTGCTTGACCTCGACGCCAGGCGCCGCGAGCTGCAGCTGCGCAACGACAATCAGGCCGCAGAGCTCAACAAGCTCGCCGCCCAGATCGGAATGCTGATGAAAGCCGGCCAGAAAGACGAAGCCGAAGGCATAAAGGCACAGGTGGCCACTCTTAAGGACAGCCAGAAGCAGATAGCCGACGACCTCTCGGCCACCGAGGACAAGATACGCGAGATACTGCTCAACATCCCCAACGTGCCCTGCGACATGGTGCCCGAGGGCAAGACCGCGGCTGACAACGTGGTGGAGAAAACCGGCGGCCCGATGCCCGACCTTGCCGCCGACGCTCTCCCTCACTGGGATCTGGCCAAGAAATATAACCTCATTGACTTTGACCTCGGCGTAAAGATCACCGGCGCGGGATTCCCGGTCTACATCGGCAAAGGCGCCAAGCTGCAGAGGGCTCTTATACAATTTTTCCTTGACCAGGCCTCCGAAGCCGGATACCTCGAGGTGCAGCCTCCATACGTAGTCAACGAAGCCTCGGGCTACGGCACAGGCCAGCTCCCCGACAAGGAAGGCCAGATGTATCACTGCAACCTCGACAACCTCTACCTCATACCCACAGCCGAGGTGCCCGTCACCAACCTTTACCGCGACGTGATCATCCCCTCCGACAAGCTCCCGATCAAGAATTGCGCCTACTCGGCTTGCTTCCGCCGCGAAGCCGGCAGCTACGGTAAGGACGTGCGCGGACTCAACCGCCTGCACCAGTTTGACAAAGTAGAGATCGTGCGCATAGAGAAGCCTGAAAATTCATACGCCGCTCTTGAAGAGATGAAGGACCACGTGCAGGGGCTGCTCGAAAAGCTCGGCCTCCCTTGGCATATACTCCGCCTCTGCGGCGGCGACATGAGCTTCACGTCGGCAATCACCTTCGACTTCGAGGTCTATTCAGCCGCCCAAGGCCGCTGGCTCGAGGTGTCGTCAGTCTCAAACTTTGAGACCTACCAGGCCAATCGCCTCAAATGCCGCTACCGCGCCGAGGACAAGAAGACACGCCTGTGCCATACGCTCAACGGCTCTGCCCTCGCCCTGCCGCGCATCATGGCCGCCCTCCTCGAGAACAACCAGACACCCCAAGGCATCACAGTGCCCGAGTGCCTGCGCAAATACACCGGCTTCGACATCATCGACTGACGCGAAATCTGCGTTGATCCCCATAAAGAAAGGCGCCTGACATTGTCAAGCGCCTTTCTTTATGGGGCTGCGTGTGTCATTTGGCCACCTTTATGGCGCCGTTGGATGTCTTGTAGATGTAAATTCCGGATGGGAGCGAATTGAGTTCAGTGTCAGAGGGGTTGGAGAGGATCTTTATGCCTGTGGTCGTGTACACGGCCTCCACTGCGTCAGCGTCAACGCTCGCAGAGCCGATTCCGCTCCTGTCCATGACTCTCACCAGAGAAGTGGCCACAATGCCATTGTAGGCGGCAGCTGAGATATAGGCCTGTCCTTCGGAGACGGCCTCAACGTTGCCGTCGTTGTCTACTGTGGCCACGGCGGGATTGTTGCTGACCCAGGTCAGGGCGCGGAATGTGGCGTTGGCCGGGGCTATCTCTGCTTCCAGCCTGATTTTGGCGCCCTTGTCCACTTCCTGCTCATGCTTGTCGAAAGTCACTGCCTCCACCGGGTATCCGATGCGGAAAGGAATTGGAAGGCTTATCAGGGTGCGCTCGGTGCTCGTGCCGTCGGCTGTGGGCTTCTCCCAATATACCTTGAGCTCGTATTCTCCCGCTGGGATCGGCTCGCCGTTTGAAAGCATGAATCGGAGGTTGCCTATTGCCAGGGGATAGATCTTTCCGCCCTCCATGGTGAGGCTTGGGAAGCTGATGTTGCTCCAGCCGTAGGTGTTTGACGATCCGGTCTTCTGCAGCACGATTGAGAATACCGGTGCTGTGACGGCTGAACTTCCGTAGTTTCCAATCTGCAGCGTGGTGGTGGGCACAGTGGCTCCGGGCTCCACGGCTGTAGGTGTGAAGAGCATCAGGCGCAGCTGGGTGTTGAGAGTGGTTCCTGTCTTCGTGATGTTGAGGTCAAACTCGCCGGGGAGGTCGCGTCCGTATCTGTCGCGGAATCCTACTTTGTAGGCTCTCTTCAGCACGTCAAGAGTGAGGCTGAATGACGATGGAATGGTCATGCCGGCAGGCACATTGTAACTGCCCAGCGGCTTGGTGGTCAGCACCTTGCCCGATGCGTTCTTGAGCACCATCGTAAGGCCTCCGTAGTAGTCGGTCTCAGCGGTGTTGTTGGTGACCGCTATAGTGAAGTCGGTGGGAGTATTGGTGGCTATCTCGCCGCTGTAATTGAAGCAGTTGACCATCAGGTCGGGGGCGGTGTCGGCTTCTTTTGAGAAATCTTCGTTTTCAAAAGTGCGGTTGCCTTCGGCGTCGACAGTCATTGTGACGAAGCTGCGGCACCCGTTGGCTACCGGGATGTAGTCCATGTCTTCGTCTACTGTGTTGTAGTATGCCGGCGATATGCGGTATACGCCTTGCGGGAATTCTTCGAGATAGGCCGGTATCTTCTGCAATCCTTTGTTTGTCTCCAGGGCTGAGGCCTCGACTCCCGGCACAAACGCAGGCTGGCTGCCGTCGACGTTGGCCACGGCCACTCCTATGTATCCGGTGAATACGCCGGCCGACATGTTCCAGAATCCTGCATTGTAGTTGTTGATCGGGTCGGTGACCTTGAAGGTGGTGTACGTTAGTTTCTGGCCGTTGGCTGCTGTCTGCTCTGTGCGGGCGTCGAAGTCAAAATTGCCCACGCAGTTGAAATAGGGCAGCTCGGGCTCTCCGGTGTCGATGCCGTCGCGCACGGGCCTGATGTTGTAGGTGATGCCCTGCGAGGAGTTGAATCCTCCGCTCGAGCCTCCCGCGCCTGTGTCAGAGGGATTCAGGCGGGCGAGGTAGAAATAGCCGTCGCTCATGCCGCTCCATCCCCAATTGAAGTGGAAGTAGTGGTCGCCGGCGTATCCGTCGCAGACGAAAGAGTGGCCGCCTTCTGAGCTGCGGCCGTTGTATAGCACGGGCAGCCCTTGGCTCAGGTTGTCGTATATGATGTCTTCGAATTCGGCCGAGGAGCAGAAATCGCGGTATTTATAGCGCATGCCGCGGCTGTATTTGAAATTGTTGATGAGCGCTGCGTCCTGATCGCGCGATACGGCTCCGCTGCCTCCCTGATAGGGGGAGTTGTATGTCATGTTGACCGAAATGCCGCATGCGTACATTAGGTCGGCGACCGCCTTTGCCTGGGCATCGGTCCAGGCCGGTGTGCCGTCGGCATTGTATCCGTATGTGTCGAGCATATTGTCCCAGTCGAATGCGTATTTTGAAAAGTCGCATGACAGGGTCTTTCCCACCACATTGCTATAGGGCTGCCATTCATATTTGTTTGAGCCTACGCCCACATCAGGCCATTTGTGGTAGTACATCACCTGGGCCATGGATGTGGCCACGCAGCCTGTCACGGTAGGCATTGTCTCGCCCGTGGGCGTGCCGTCGGTGGCGGTGAGCTCAAGGGGCGGCGAGTAGAGGTTGTATGGAGCCTCCTGGTCCCAGCGCGATTTGAGCAGCGGCGCTATCGGACGCCTGTTGTCGGGAGCCACGGCATATGCCTGATGGTCTGTATCTTTGTTGTTGAGGGCGTACTCCATCTCAAGGGCCATTTCGTCGAGAAACCATTTCATCGACGCCGGTATCGAGTCTGACTTGAAATTTCCGTTGTCGCCGTATCCCAGAAGGGCCGGGAATGCGTCGTCGGCCGATGCTATGATGTATCCGCCTGCGGCGCTGTTGTTGAATACGTATAGCATCGGGGCGCCTCCGTCGGCGTTGAACGTATGCGCCAATGCCGCCGTGTTCCGTGCGGGGGCCTTTTTCATCCCGTGCGCGGTGGGGGCTTCGAGCACTCGGTCAAGCGCCTCTTGTGGCGAAAGCCCGCGGGCAAAGGCGCTTCCGCTGATCAAAATGCAAATCGCGGTGATGCTGGGGGTAAACTTTATTTTCATAAGTTTTGACTTTTGTTTGCACAAAAGTACTCCTTAAAACTGAATAATCCAAATCCGACATTGAAATATGTTGCAATTGTGCCCTTATTTTTTATAATTCCTTGTTTTTGATTAAACTGTATAAATATTAATGACACAAATGCTACTTTTTAGAGTTAAAAAGTGTTAATTAAGGACATTGATAAAATATTATTCCTAATTTTGGCAAAATATTTACAATAAGCTATAAAAAAGTGAGGATTAAGTTAATTCCGGTAGGATTCGAGCCAAGGTGTTCCGACAGGTGAAGTTGTCCAAAATTTAAGCAGAATAAGGCTGCCTCCGTTTCCAGACATGAGGTGGTTAATCATTAATAAAAACCAATAGTTATGAACAAACATCTACTTTCAACCACGGTAGTGTTGTTAGGCGTTGCCTCGGCTGCGGCTGTTTTGCCGCGGGTTGATCTCGACGCTGCGCGGCGTGCCATCGCCAATGAGGCTGAAGTCTCGCCGGCGGAGATGACAAACGAAAGCGCCGTTGCGGCCAAGGAGGCTCCTGACCCGATGCAATGGAAACGCAGTGCTCTGACCGAAAATTCATTGGAGTTTGTTGATCTGTCATTTGTCGACGCTCCATCGTCGGCCGACGGCCTGGCTGCCATCGGGCGGGCACTTCCCGCCATCGGTGGCCCGCAGGTGTTCAGGGCTCCGTCCAGAGCCGCAGGCTCGCCGAGTCTTGTGACAGGCACCTTCATATCGAAAGATCTGAACTATAATGATGTAAAATACGGATTCAGCCATGAGGTGGAGATAGTGGAAGGCACTGACTCCATCTCCATAAGCAACATATACGGCCAGGATTGCATAGTCAAGGCCTATGTCAACAAGACGACCGGAGAGGTGTCCGTGCCTCAGCAAAAAATGTTTGAAAATGGCAGTTACGGCGATGTCGGCATCGTGCCGATATCGATACGCGACGGCAAATTCTATCTGGTGGATGGAGATCTCAAAGGCACACTCGGTGCTGACGGCACCATCGCGCTCAATTCATGGGCTGTGATGTGCATAGAGCAGGATGCCGAGGGCAATAAGGGAGAGAAGTATGGATCTTTGTTCAATGTATTCTCAGAAAGCAGCCTTGTGGTGCCTAACATTACGGTTTCATGCAACAACGTTGCGCAGGACAAGCTGGAGATGTACATGGCTTACGTCGACCAGCCGTCTGACGGAGAGGCTGACTTCTACAATCTGATCAACCTCGGCAACGGCGTTGTGGCGTCGGCGCGAGTCACGAGCGACAAGCGCATAGTGATGTCGCCCCAGCTCATGTACAACAACATGTACTACGGGCCGTTCTACAACTACCCCGCCACCCTTTCATACGACGACGCCAACTCGAAGTGGAAGATTTCCGTTAATTCCAAAGGGAACATGGTGTTCACGCTTGACCAGGACGGCAATTATGTGATCGATGCCTATGCCATAGCCGCAAAGGCCAACACCTCGGCTGTGGGATACGCATACAAAGATGTGGTGCTCGCTCTTGAGAGCGATATGCGCTATCCCGCCGCGGTCAAGATCGATATGCCGGGAACTGGCTCGGAGGCCGATCCTTATCAAGTGCGCTCAATCTCTGACATCACGGCCATGTCGCAGGCTTGCGAGGGTGGCGAATCGTTTGAGGGCGTATATTTCAAGTTGACCGCTGACCTCGACTACTCTGTAGTTAGCCCCACCGGATACATACCGGTCGGAACTGAAGAGACCCCCTTCGCGGGATCATTTGACGGCAATGGCAAGAAATTCAGCAATGTGGTTCTTGATGGCAAGGGCTTCAACCAGACAGCCATTTTCGGCGTGCTGGGCGAAAAAGCCTCGGTAGGCAATTTCACCGTGACAGGCGCGCGCGTCAAGGCCGGCGGAAGCAATGTGGCGGTAGTCGCTGCTCAGAGCGCCGGACGCATACATGACGTCGATGTCGAGCTGTCGGTCGTAGACTGCGATGGAGAGCTCGGAGCCGGCATAGTGGCGAATGCCACAGGCGGCGAGGTCGAGAATTGCTCATTCCGGGGCAATCTCACATCAGTGGGCAGCGGCGCCGGCATCGCGGCGCAAGCCGTGAGCACGACCATCAGAGACTGCCATGCGCGCGCCAACCTCGTCCTTGACGGCGCTTCAAGCTCCATGAACAAAGAGCTTGCCGGCATCGTCGGCACGGCCATGAGGTCAGAGGTGCGCAATTGCTTCGTCATGGGCACACTGACCGACAAAGCCGGATACGGATACGTCGGCGGCCTGATCGGATATATGTACGACACAAAGATGACCCAGTCATTCAACACTGCGGCCATCTCGGCATCAAGGGCTGTCATGGGCAGCGCCCAGTCGGCAGATGACGGCGACACCAACACGGGCGGTCTCGTGGCCTACATTTCTGAGTCAGAGATGACTGACTGCTACAATGCGGGCACTATCATAAAGACTCAGCGCAGCAAGGGCGTAGGCGGCCTCATTGGCTATCTGGGCGTGAGCTATGTGTATTCATCCGTAGAGCCACCTTACATGAAGGGCGTCAGCACGGTAAAGAACTGCTACAATTCAGGCCAGATCATATCCACCTCGACAGATCCCAACAAGGGCATATTCGGAAACCGGTTTGTGACCGCCACCTGGACGGGCGACCTCCCGGAGGACGTATGCATATCTGATTGCTACTACGACGGCCAGATCAATTCACTGCAGCATGAGAAATACTCAATGAAGACCGCTGATCTCACCGGCGCGCTGCCGTCTACGTTTGACTCTTCCGTATGGGAAGTAGAGGCCGGGAAATATCCCGTGCTGAAGAATACCGGCATCGGCTCGCACGCACGCGAACTTTCAGCCGCAGCGCTGACGCTGCGACCCAACGACAATGCCGAAAAGGTCAAGGTAGGCTTTGCCCTGTCGTCATCAGCCAATACGAGCTGGATGCTTAACTTCGACGCGGAGGCCGGCGAGACTGCAACCGAAACATCGGCCCTGAAGATGGACGGCTCGGCTGTGACCGTTAAGGACAAATACGCCAACTCTGTCATAGAGGCTCTCACCGCCGATGGCTGGGGCCTGAAGCTTTACAGGCTCTCAGTCGTGCCCAAGGTGTTTGATGGAGAGGGCACATCAGATGATCCCTACCTGATCAAGGTGCCCGGCGATTTCGCCAAGCTTGACGAGGCGGTCGGCACTTACGGCCAGGCTCACATCGGCGATTTCTTCACGATGACCAATGATATCGACTTTGCCGGCGGCGATGAATTCCATGGCGTGGGCTACGGCACATCCAATGAATTCCGCGCTTCATTTGACGGACGTGGCTTCACCGTAAAGGGGCTGAAGATCGATGCAGGCGTATATGACGACAAGGGAGCCGCGCTGGCCAACAAGTCTTTGATATACAACGGACTTTTCGGCATTGTCGGCACCGGAGGCTCTGTGCGCAACGTAATCATCGGCGATGACTGCGACTTCACGTTCTACAGCTACGGCGGCTCTGTGGCCGGCCTCAGCAGCGGCGTTATCGAGAACTGCAAGAACTACGCCACCATCAATGGCATTTCCAACTATAATGGCGGCATCGTAGGCGTGAACTATGACGGCGGCGTGGTCAGGAATTGCTACAACGCCGGCGCCGTATATTTCGGCATAGCCAATGCAGGCGGCATAGCCGGATACAACCGAGCAAGCGGCGTGGTCGAGAATTGCCAGAACGACGGCAATGTGTTTAATAAAGTGGTGAACTCCGTTTCGGTGAAGACAAAGTCAAACACCGCTGGTGGCATCGTCGGCTACAACTACGGAGCCGTGGCCTCGTGTGTCAACAACGGGCAGGTGCGCGCCTATAACACAGTCGGCGGCATTGTGGGCACGGCTTACAATGACAATGGCGAGTGCAGCGTGAGCGATTGCGTCAACAATGCTTTGGTGACGGCTATCGACGAGACCCTCTACAGAGGCGGCCTGGTGGGCAAGCTCAGCTCAAAGATGAATCTTGAGGGCAACTACTATGACGCTTCAATCAACGTGAACGGCGCCGTAAACAACAACGGTGCTACAGGCGCTACAGGTCTCTCTTCAAAGGAACTCGTGTCAGGATCTGCGCTTGACGGGCTTGACGCCGAGGTGTTCGATTTCAAAGCCGGCTCATATCCTGTGCTGAAGGCCTATGCCGACGAGCCCGCATCAAAGGCTCTTCGGTCGCTTTACATCGCTTTCGAGCCTAAGGTGTTCCGCACAAATGTGATCATGGACACGCCGGTGTCGACGAGCGCTGACATATCTATGACGCTTGAAAGCGGCAAGTCATTCTCGATCGACGGCGGATTCCTCAAAGTGGTTAAGCCCGAAGGCAATGAGCTCGCCACCGACAGCCTCACTGCTATGGCGGCAGGCCGATATGTAAAGACCTACAATCTCAGCGCTATTCCTACGATACTTAATGGTGACGGCACCCAGGAAAGCCCATACCTGATCGAGACGCCTGAGGATTGGAACAAACTCGCCGATTTCATGGAGAAATCAAAGTGGGAATACAGCGGCAATCATTTCCGCATCACCCAAGACCTCGACTTCAAGGGCGATTCAATCAAGCTGCTTGCCGTGAATGGCGTCAACTTCAACGCCACGCTCGACGGCGACAGCCACACTGTCAAGAACTATGTGTACAAGAACCTTAACTTCAGCCTCACCAAGCTCGAAGGCCCCAACTACTACAAGGGCATGAATCTCGGCTTGATAGGCACGCTCGGCTCTGCCGGAACGATGAAGAACATGGTGCTCGACGGTTCGCTTCAAGGCTACAGATACCTTGGCTCGGCGGTTGGCGACAACTACGGACACATCGAAGGCATCACGCACAAGGGCACCGTAGAGACCATCAAGGAAGGTTATGTCGGCGGCATCGCCTACAAGTCGTTCTCCGGCTCAAGCATTGTCAACTGTGAGAATCTCGGCAACGTGATATCAATCAAAAACTATGCTTTTGGCATCGTATATGAGACCCAGGCATCGACATTGATTGAGAATTGCGCCAACCATGGCAGAGTGGAGGGCAAGACCGGCACAGTGGCCGGCATCGCATACAAGATCGGCGGCACAGCCAAGGGCTGCGTCAATGACGGCGAGCTCGTGGGCAGCGCATCTCTCTATGGCATCGCTTTCACTGTCGACAAGACCGCACGCCTCGAAGATTGCGTCAACCGCACAGACATTGACCTCGCATCGCTCGAAAAGCCCGGCACAAATGCCGTGGGGCTTATAGGCACCCTCACTGCCCGCACCGAGGCTAATATCGACGGCGTGAGCGGCTATGTGATCAACTGTCACAACTATGGCGACATGAAAGCCAAGAGCTATGCTCTGGGCGCTTTCAATACAATCAATGAAGGCTGGACCATTGAGAATTGCTCTAACGAAGGTGATGTGACAGTGGTTCCCGCCAAGGCCACCGACTCTTCATACGCTTATGGCTTCGCAAGCTCTGCTAAATCGAAAACAGCCATGCACACCATCATCAAGAATTGCTATAACTCCGGTGATGTCATTGGTCAGGCCAGCGGCATAGCAGGCATGATTGGCGACGCCGCAAACTACACGGAGATTTATGACTGCTACAACCTTGGCAACGTGACAAATAGCACCACCAACGGCCTCACCACTGCCGGCCTCGTGGCCAAGCACAATGGCGTGATGGAGCGCTGCTTCAACACCGGCGATGTAGTGTCAGCAGGCAACGCCGTGGGTGGCCTTGTGGGCTACATGGCTGCCGGTGCCAATGATATGGCCGCTGCCATGCGCAATTGCTTCAACATCGGCAATGTGACCTCGACATACACCGGCACCAACTCTAACGGCAACGCAGGCGGCATCGGCGGATATCTCTCTACCGCCAACGAGGCAACGCCTCACGAAGTGGTCAACTGCTTCAACACCGGCAATGTCACTGCCAACAAGCGCGTGGCCGGTCTGTTCGCCGGAGCGTTCCGCCCGTGGAGCATTGTGAAGGACTGCTACAATTCAGGCAAGATCACTTGTCTTGAGCCTGATGGCGAAGGACGCTACTACTGGAGCGGCACCACGTTCACAAACAGTTACAAGTATAATGACGTATTTATGCTCGCAGGCCACTCAAATTGCTTCTATGATGTGACCGTCAACCCGGGAAGCCAATTCCGCGATGTGCCCGGCTCGGCAAAAACCACTCAGGAAATGCGAGATCTCCAAATCAGCGAGGCATACGTTTCGCTCGACCACAAGGGATACCCCGTGCTGAAAGAGTTTGCTGAAGAAGACGCATCTCACCTCGGATCGGCTCTGATCCTGATCGCAGACAAAGACGGCGAGGCTCATGACAACATCACTGACGGTATCGCCCTTGTAGGCCCGGCAGGCGCCGAATGGTATGCTGTCGACGTCAATGATGCCGCCACTGCCGCCGACAATGGTGAGACTGCGGCTCAGTCTACTCGCCTGAGCGTGAAGGATGGCATGGCATATCCCACCGCTCTCGGCAAAGCCCGCATCTATTGCGAATACAATGGCCTGCGCAAAAACTTTGACGTCAACGTCACTGTCACATCAGGCATCAGCGATTTCTTCGGAGACAAGGAAGTGAAATCAGTTGAATTCATCGACCTGCAGGGTCGCAGCATAGCGGCTCCCGCGCCCGGCTCGGTCTACATCATGCGCACCGTCTACACCGACGGCACCATGAAGGTTGAGAAGAGAGCAGCCGTGGATTGAAGATAAGCCAATCATCGCGCCGACAGCCGTCGGCGCGATTCACCTAAAAAGCCCGCTTGAAAAGTTTCAGGCGGGCTTTTTATATGTGGAGGTGCGTTTCTCCGAAACGCACGTGCCAATTTTCAATCTACTTCAGCAACGCGCACGTGCCCCCATCAATAGATTTCAGCAACACGCATGCGCCACCTCCATCCTCCCTCGGGCTTCAGGCGTTGCTGATGAGCTCGAGGATGTCTTTGATGGTGAGCTTTCCGGCCATGTCGGTGCCTTCGAGCAGAGAGTCGGCCAGGTCGCGCTTGGTGCGGTGGAGGCGCAGTATTTTTTCTTCGATTGTATTCTTGGCCACAAGGTGGTAGACCGTGACATCGCGCTTCTGCCCGATGCGGTAGGCGCGGTCGGTGGCCTGCTGCTCGATCGCCGGGTTCCACCACGGGTCGAGGTGCATCACATAGTTGGCTTCAGGCAGGTTTAGGCCGAGGCCTCCGGCCTTTAGGCTGATGAGGAATAGGGGAGTGTCGCCGTTGCGGAATTGGGCCACGAGCTGCTCGCGCTGCTTCATGGTGGTGCTTCCGTCGAGGTAGAGGTATTTCTCTCCGGCTTTGTCGAGAGCCTGGCGCACGATGTCGAGATATGAGGTGAACTGGCTGAATACAAGCATGCGGTTGACGCCGCTGCCTTTGAATTCTGACACTATGTCGAGGAAAGCCTGCACCTTTGCATCTTCGCCCGTCCACGACTGGTCAACGAGGCGCATTGAGCATGCCGCGCGTCGCAGGCGCGTGATCTCGGCCAGGGTGTTTATGTCGACCTTTTCGGCGTTCTCTAATTCCTGGGCGGCCTTCTTGCGCATGGCCTCATATCGGGTGAGCTCGGCGTCTGAAAGCTCTACGGGGATGATGATTTCGTTCTTTTCGGGCAGGTCGTCGATCACTTCCGCTTTCGTGCGCCTGAGCATGAATGGGCGCAATATGCCCTGCAGGGCCTTTCTGCGTGCCTTGTCGTTGTCTTCGGTTATAGGCTTGACGAATTTATGGCGGAATGTGTCGAAGCCGCCCAGAAGGCCGGGGTTGATGAAACGGAATAGATTCCATATCTCGCCGAGATGGTTCTGTATCGGGGTGCCGGTGAGGATGATGCGATAGTCGGCCTGCAGCTGCATGGCCACGTGCGACATCTTTGTCTCGCGGTTTTTGATGGTGTGCGCCTCGTCGAGGCAGATGGTCGACCATTTCTTCTCTACCAGAGCCGCTTCCTCGGTGTTTAGCAGGCCGTAGGTTGAGAGTATCACGTCATAATCCTTGGCTGTGTCGATGGTGAGGGTGCGGTCTTCGGCCTTGTTGAGCACAATAGGTCGAAGCGAGGGGGCGAAGCGGGCTATCTCGGCCTCCCAGTTGGGCACCACTGACGCCGGTGCCAGCACAAGCGCAGGCCCCTCGGCAGCCTTAGACAGCAGGAAGGCTATCGTCTGCACGGTCTTGCCGAGGCCCATGTCGTCGGCAAGGCAGGCTCCGGCTCCCCATGACGCCAGGCGGCTCATCCATTGGAATCCCTCCACTTGGTAGGGGCGCAGCTCGGCGTTGAGAGTGGCCGGCACCTGCGGCACTATATCGTTGCATTTCTTGATGTTTTTCTGCAGATCGGTGAGTTTTTGGTCAAATTGCACTTTGAAGTCGCCGTCGAGAGCCACGTCGTCGAGCATCGCGGCGTTGAATTTTGAGATCTGCAGCTTGTTGTGGTTCTTCACCGAGAGGGCCTCTATGCGCTCAAGCTGGCGGCGCAGTTTCTTGTCGATCGCGATGAAAAGATTGTCGTCAAGGCGCAGGTATCGTCCGCGGTTTTGAGCCACCATGTCGAGCAGCTGCGCCATGGAGATGACAGTCTCGTCGTCGATGCGCACTTCGCCTTCGATGTCAAACCATCCGTTGTTTGATTTCAGACCAACATTCCAGCTGCTTCCGGCAGCCTGCTTTAGCCTCATTTCCTTTCCTTGCATCCAGTCGATGACGATGGAGTCGGTGTGGGCCTGGGCCCAGGCCATGAGCTCGAGCACGGCTCCTACCGATAGAGTAGCGCGGTTTTCGTCTTCGTATAGGTCGGCTCCCTCCACATTTTCAAGCGCGTCGCAAAGGCTCTCGTAAGCGCCGCTCTCGCCTTCGAGATCGCGCACCACCCTCACTTGCTCTCCGCCGATGGTGTCGATCAGCTCCTTGCGTCCCTTTCCGGGCGGAGGAGTCTTGGTGCTGTCGGGAAGCGGCTGTGAGCAGAATGTGGCTTCGTATAGTCCGCCGGTGGCCGGCTGCAGCCTTGCGGCTATCATGGGGCGCCCTTGGTAGAGGGTGAGCGATTTGCGGTCGAGAAGGTTAGAGCGCACTTCCAGCACTTCGTCGACAAGGGCGAGCATCGAGCGCAGTTTGTCTTCGGCAGCCGCCGGGAATGTGCGTATGTCGCACAGCAGCGGCCTCAGCACAGTCCTGATTTTTTCGCTGATGGGGATGTATGTGTATGTTCCTGCCTTTTTTGTCTTCTTCACCACTGCCGGCTCCGAAAGGTCTGACGGGCTAAGGTTTGACGATACGGTGAATCCGTCGCCCTTCTTGTCGATCGACAGGTAGGGCGTTTCCTCGGTCATCTCCAGCTCTGTGATGTCATTTCCGCGCCTGAGGTTTGTCACATACAGGCGGTCGCATCCTTTGAGCATAGGGAGCACAGTCGAGGCCTGGGGCCAATAGTACTGCGAGGTGCAAGCCGAGGCGAAAATCTCATCGTATCTGTCGGGATTATTCAGCCCCTGGAGTGAATAGGATGATCGGGCAAGCGGCTTGGGTTTGCTCCATCTCTGGCTTTTCAGCCATGATTGTTCCATGGGGGCCACCTCGTTGGTGGATTCGTTGAGCACGAATATTCGGCGCGTCTGTTTTTCGGCGGGGCTGTCATGCGATGTCAGCGTCTCGCTGATTGCGTCGATCAGGCGCTCCCACTTCTGCTTGTACGGCACCGAGAGCACAGCCGGGATGCTTCCGTAGGCATCGATAAGTTCGGCTGACTGCTCGTCGATGGGCGTGACCTCATGTCTGATGATCGCGTAGTCAGACTCGCCTGTGACGAAGGGCAGCGACGGCACCTCGAAGTGTCGGCCTATCATTTGGGCAAGATACACGATGCTTTTGGCGCTCAGTCCATTGTAAGTGGCTCCTATGCGGACGCGCACCATTTCGGCGTCGGCCTGCGTGCCGGGGTCAAGCGCTATGTGGCCAAGGATCGAGGCTATGGAGTAGGCTGGGTTGTTGACTCCGGCTCCTGTGGTCAGCCTCTTTGCGATCCTCTTTGCCTTTGCGTTGTTGAGATGGAGGCATGCGGCGGCTACATAGTATGCCGCGAAGAATAGAGGCGGCACATCCTGGCATGAGGACTGGTCATCGAAATATTTCGCTCCGATTTTAGCAAATTCGAGGCATTCCTCGTATTGCCCCAGGTTGCAGGCACGCATGGATTTGATAATTAGCAGTATTGAGTCGATTTTCCCGCCTTTGTCGAGAGCGGTGTCGTATGTGCCGTCCTGCACGTATGCGTGGTAGGCCTGCAGATTGTCGATCACGCTCTTGATGTAGGGGTGCCTGAAGGCCGTCTCTTCGCGCCACATGTCGAATACCTCAGATTCAAGGCGCTTGCCGAGGATGTGGTGGTCATTGATTGTGCCTATCATCAGGTCAATGACTGTGTCGGTATCAAAGAATGACGCGAATCTGACACTGTCTTTTTCCACGAGAGAGATGTTTTGCATCATGCTCAGGGCCTCATCGGGCAGCTGGGTGCCTGACGGCGGCATAAGGCCGTCGCAGAAGGCATATCCCACCAGATAATATATGCCCATAGCGCCGGGCACGCCTTTAAGTATGGGCTTTAACTGCACAATCAGCTCCGGACGCCGCGAGAACACGTAGGCTATGACAGAAATGCGCATTTCGCTTTTGATCCGGTATACGTAGTAACTCCGGTCAATCCACCCGTCATCAGACAATTCCCCTAAAATCTTATAGATTTCTTTCTCTGATAGGCTGAGGAACGAAATCAATTCAGAAATTGATTTGCCAAATCCGTTAATCTCTTTTCCAAGGAGAGCCATGTAGATCAAAAGCTTCAGTTTTGTCTCTCCGATAAGCGACAATTTATGGAATTGTGTCTTAAAATCCATACGTAAGTGGTTTGAAAGAAAGTAATTTACAAAATTACGTAAAAATCTTGTATTTTACGCTCACACTCAATAAAGATTTGAAAAATATTTATGTGAAAAAAAAGCGGTGCGCGAAATTTCGCGCACCGCTTTTTCTATCTTATGAGGCTTGGTGTCAGCCTATGATCTCGATGTGGTCGGCGTCAACGATTTCCTTGCTTTCGGCAAAGATGTCTTCGATGTCGTCCTTGCTGCCCACCACGAGGCGCTCGTATTCGCGCAGACCTGTGCCGGCGGGGATCAGGTGGCCGCAGATCACGTTCTCCTTCATGCCTTCGAGGGTGTCGGTCTTGCCGTTGATGGCAGCCTCGTTGAGCACCTTGGTGGTCTCCTGGAATGAGGCGGCCGAGATGAAGCTCGAAGTCTGCAGGGCGGCGCGGGTGATGCCTTGGAGTATCTGCTCGGAGGTAGCGGGCAGGGCATCGCGCACTTCGATGGTGCGGAGGTCGCGGCGCTTCAGGGCAGAGTTCTCGTCGCGCAGCTTGCGGGCGCTGATGATCTGGCCTTCCTTCACATTCTCGCTGTCGCCCGGATCGGTGACAACCTTCTTGCCCCAGATACGGTCGTTCTCGTCCATGAAGTCGCGCTTGTCTACGACCTGCGCTTCAAGGAAGTTGGTGTCGCCGGGCTCAAGGATGTTGACCTTGCGCATCATCTGGCGCACGATCACCTCAAAGTGCTTGTCGTTGATCTTCACGCCCTGCATGCGGTATACGTCCTGCACCTGGTTGACGATGTATTCCTGCACGGCTGTCGGTCCCATGATGTTGAGGATGTCAGCCGGGGTGATGGCACCGTCGGAGAGGGGAGTGCCGGCGCGCACGTAGTCTTCTTCCTGTACGAGGATCTGCTTGCTCAGGGGCACGAGGTATTTGCGCTCGTCGCCCACCTTGCTGGTGATGATGATCTCGCGGTTGCCGCGCTTGATCTTGCCGAAGTGCACCTCGCCGTCGATTTCCGACACGATTGCGGGATTTGACGGGTTGCGCGCTTCGAAAAGCTCGGTGACGCGGGGCAGACCTCCGGTGATATCGCCGGCGCCGCCGCTGCTTGCGCGGGGTATCTTCACGAAGATTTCGCCTACGGCCACCTCTTCGCCCTGCTCCTTCATGAGGTGGGCGCCTACAGGCAGCGAGTATTGCTTGATCTCCTGGCCGTTCTTGTCTACGATGGCCACCTCGGGCACGATGCCCTTTTCGCGGCTCTCGATGATTACGCGGTCTTCAAGGCCGGAGCCCTCGTCGATGTCGACGCGATAGGTGACATCTTTGGTTAGGTTGCGGTAGTCGATCTTACCGGCAGCCTCGCTGACGATGACGGCGTTGAAGGGGTCCCATTCGCAGATGACGTCGCCCTTCTTGATGGTTGAGCCGTTGGGGAAGAAGAGTTTCGAGCCGTAGGGGATAGCCGCGCTGGTGAGCACCATCTTGGTCTTGGGGTCGATGATGCGCATTTCGGCCAGACGGCCCACCACCACCTCCATGTTGCGGTTGGTGTCGGCTGATGCGGGATCGGCGAATACGTCGGCATGGACTTTCTCGCCGGTCTGCACGGTGCGCAGCTCGTCGATCTCGAGGATACCGTCGTATCCTGACTTATTCTGTGAGACAGCGGCCACGTTGCTCGCAACACCGCCGACGTGGAATGTACGGAGGGTAAGCTGAGTACCGGGCTCGCCGATTGACTGGGCAGCGATGACGCCCACAGCCTCGCCCTTCTGCACCATGCGGTTGTTGGCCAGGTTGCGTCCATAGCACTTGGCGCATACGCCGCGCTTGGCCTCGCAGGTGAGCACCGAGCGGATCTCTACGCTCTCGATAGGAGAAGCGTCGATACGGTCGGCTGCCGCGTCGTTGATTTCCTCGCCGGCGCGCACGATGATCTCTTCGGTCTGTGGGTCGATGATGTCATGCACCGACACGCGTCCGAGGATGCGCTCGCCCAGAGAAGCCACGATTTCGTCGTTGTTCTTGATCTCACGGCATACGAGTCCGCGCAGGGTGCCGCAGTCCTCTTCGTTGATGATGACGTCGTGGGCCACGTCGACCAGACGGCGGGTAAGGTATCCGGCGTCGGCGGTCTTAAGAGCGGTATCGGCAAGACCCTTGCGCGCGCCGTGGGTAGAGATGAAGTATTCGAGCACCGAGAGGCCTTCCTTGAAGTTGGCGAGAATCGGGTTCTCGATGATCTGGCCGCCTTCGGCGCCTGCCTTCTGCGGCTTGGCCATAAGGCCACGCATGCCGGCGAGCTGACGGATCTGGTCCTTCGAACCACGGGCGCCCGAGTCGAGCATCATGTATACAGAGTTGAAGCCCTGATTGGCCTCGGCCATCTGTTTCATCAGGATTGATGTCAGCTCAGAGTTGACGTGTGTCCAGATATCGATGATCTGGTTGTATCGCTCGGTGTTGGTGATGAAGCCCATAGAGTAGTTGTTCATCACTTCCTCTACTTCGGCGTATCCCTTGGCCACGATCTCTTCCTTTTCCTGCGGGATGATGACGTCGCCGAGGTTGAACGACAGGCCGCCCTTGAATGCCATGTAGTATCCGAGGTTCTTGATGTCGTCGAGGAATTTAGCCGAGCGCGGGATACCGCACTTCTTGATCACCTTCGAGATGATGTTGCGCAGGCTCTTCTTTGAGAGGATTTCGTTGACGTATCCGATCTCCTTGGGCACGTATTCGTTGACGAGCACGCGGCCCACCGACGTATTGTGCACGATGTGCCTGATGGGAGCGCCGTTCTCGTCGATGTCGTCGACCATCACGCTCACGGGGGCGTGGAGTGTGACGCGGCCTTCATTGTAAGCAATGCGGGCTTCCTGCGGACCGTAGAATACGGTGCCTTCGCCCATGTCGCCCTTGCGCAGCTTGGTGATGTAGTAGAGGCCAAGCACCATGTCCTGCGAGGGCACGGTGATGGGCGCGCCGTTGGCGGGGTTGAGGATGTTGTGGGCGCCGAGCATCAGCATCTGGGCCTCAAGCACAGCCTCGTTGCCAAGGGGCAAGTGCACAGCCATCTGGTCGCCGTCAAAGTCGGCGTTGAATGCCGTACATGCGAGCGGGTGGAGCTGGATAGCCTTGCCTTCGATCATCTTGGGCTGGAAGGCCTGGATGCCGAGGCGGTGAAGCGTGGGGGCACGGTTGAGCAGCACGGGGTGGCCTTTCATCACGTGCTCGAGGATGTCCCATACCACGGGCTCCTTGCGGTCTACGATCTTCTTTGCGCTCTTCACGGTCTTTACGATGCCGCGCTCTATGAGCTTGCGGATCACAAACGGCTTGTAGAGCTCGGCGGCCATGTCCTTGGGCAGGCCGCACTCGTGCATCTTCAGCTCGGGGCCTACGACGATCACGGAACGGGCTGAATAGTCAACGCGCTTACCGAGAAGGTTCTGGCGGAAGCGGCCCTGCTTGCCTTTGAGCGAGTCAGAGAGCGACTTGAGCGGGCGGTTGGCCTCGCTCTTCACTGCCGATGACTTGCGGCTATTGTCAAGAAGCGAGTCTACGGCCTCCTGGAGCATGCGCTTTTCGTTGCGCAGGATCACTTCGGGAGCCTTGATTTCGATCAGTCGCTTCAGGCGGTTGTTGCGTATGATGACGCGGCGGTAGAGGTCGTTGAGGTCGCTGGTGGCGAAGCGTCCGCCATCGAGGGGCACCAGAGGGCGCAGCTCGGGGGGGATCACAGGCACCACCTGCAGTATCATCCATTCGGGCTTGTTGACATTGCGCGAAGCGCGGAACGATTCCACCACCTGCAGGCGCTTCAGAGCCTCGGTCTTGCGCTGTTGGCTGCTGTTCTCCTTGTTGGCCTGGGCGCGGAGCTTGAACGACAGCGAGTCGAGGTCGAGCTCAGTGAGCAGGTCGTAGATAGCCTCAGCGCCCATCTTGGCGATGAACTTGTTGGGGTCGGTATCGTCGAGCAGCTGATTGTCCTTGGGGAGCTTGTCGAGGATGTCGAGATATTCGTCCTCGGTGAGGAGGTCGAGGCGCTGTGAGCCGCTCTCCACGTCGAGCTCGGCTGCTGCGCCGGGCTGGAGCACGATGTAGCGCTCGTAGTATATCACCGAGTCAAGCTTCTTGGAGGGCAGGCCCAGCAGGTATCCGATCTTGTTGGGGAGAGAGCGGAAATACCAGATGTGTGCCACAGGCACCACGAGCTTGATGTGGCCCATGCGCTCGCGGCGCACCTTCTTCTCGGTGACCTCGACGCCGCATCGGTCGCACACGATGCCCTTGTAGCGGATGCGCTTGTATTTGCCGCAGTGGCACTCGTAGTCCTTCACCGGACCGAAGATGCGCTCGCAGAAGAGGCCGTCGCGCTCGGGCTTGTATGTGCGGTAGTTGATTGTCTCGGGCTTGAGAACTTCGCCTGACGAATTCTCAAGGATTTCCTCAGGCGACGCAAGGCCTATGGTGATCTTCGAGAATCCGCTTTTTGTCTTAGTTTCTTTCCTGAAAGCCATATATTGAGAGGTGTGTATATTTTTTGTAGAAGTTGCTTTTGATGTTTGTGACTACAGATTGCCAGGCCGTGCGGGCCGCAATTATATCATCGCGGCCCGTGGAGCCTGTCTATGCTGTTATCACTCAAGCTTGACGCTCAGGCCAAGACCGCGGAGCTCATGCAGGAGCACGTTGAGCGACTCGGGGATGCCGGCCTGGGGCATGGAATCGCCCTTGACGATGGCCTCGTATGCTTTAGAGCGGCCATTGACGTCGTCACTCTTGATGGTGAGGATCTCCTGAAGCACATGGCTTGCGCCGAATGCCTCAAGAGCCCAGACCTCCATCTCACCGAAGCGCTGACCGCCGAATTGGGCTTTACCGCCGAGGGGCTGCTGGGTGATGAGCGAGTACGGACCGATTGAGCGTGCGTGCATCTTGTCCTCTACCATGTGGCCGAGCTTGAGCATGTAGATCACACCTACGGTGGCGGGCTGGTCGAAGCGCTCGCCGGTGCCGCCGTCATAGAGGTAGGTCTTGCCGAATCGCGGCAGGCCGGCCTTGTCGGTGAGGGCGTTGATGTCGTCGAGCGATGCGCCGTCGAAGATCGGGGTGGCGTATTTCTCGCCGAGCTCGCGGCCTGCCCATCCGAGCACGGTCTCGAAAATCTGTCCGAGGTTCATGCGCGAAGGCACGCCCAGGGGGTTAAGGCAGATGTCGACCGGTGTGCCGTCGGCCAGATAGGGCATATCCTCGCGGCGCACGATGCGCGACACGATACCCTTGTTGCCGTGGCGGCCTGCCATCTTGTCGCCCACGCCGATCTTGCGCTTCTTGGCGATGTATACCTTGGCGATCTGCATGATGCCCGAGGGCAGCTCGTCGCCGATGCTGATGTCAAATTTCTTGCGGCGCAGCTCTGCGTCGATTTCCTTTGACTTGCGCAGGTAGTTGACGATGGTGCGGCGTATCAGGTCGTTGGTGTGCTCGTCTGATGTCCATCCGCTCAGGTTGATGGTGTCGAAGTTGAGGTCGCGCAGGGCTGATGCTGTGAAGCGTGCGCCCTGGGCTATGATGTTGCTTCCGATGAAGTCGTTGATGCCTTGGCATGTCTTGCCGGCTGTCAGGGTCATGAGCTTGCCGATGAGCACGTCCTTCAGGTCGTTGAGCTTCGATTCGTATTCCTCGTCGAGCTTGGGCAGGAGGGCGTTGGCGGCCTTCGACTTGCGCTTGGCGGCTTTCGAGAAGAGGTGAGTGCCGATGACCACGCCCTTCAGTGAGGGAGAAGCCTTGAGCGATGCGTCCTTCACGTCGCCGGCCTTGTCGCCGAAGATGGCGCGCAGCAGCTTCTCCTCGGGGGTGGGGTCAGACTCGCCCTTGGGAGTGATCTTGCCGATCATGATATCGCCGGGCACCACGTGGGCGCCGATGCGGATGATGCCGCGCTCGTCGAGGTCCTTGGTGGCATCCTCGCTGACGTTGGGGATGTCGCTGGTGAGCTCTTCGAGGCCGCGCTTTGTCTCACGTACCTCGAGCGAATACTCGTCGACGTGCACAGAGGTGAGGATGTCGTCGCGCACCATGCGCTCGTTGAGCACGATGGCGTCCTCGTAGTTGTATCCCTTCCAGGGCATGAACGCCACCTTGAGGTTGCGTCCCAGCGCGAGCTCGCCTTTTTCGCTTGAATAGCCTTCGGTGAGGATGTCGCCCTTCACCACGCGCTGGCCGGCGCGGCAGATGGGGCGCAGGTCGATTGTGGTGCTCTGGTTGGTCTTGCGCCACTTGGGCAGCCTGTATTCCTTCACGTTTGATTCGAAAGCCACGAATTCGTCCTCCTCGGTGCGGTCATAGCGGATGCGGATGACGGTGGCGTCGACAAACTCTATCACGCCGGGGCCTTCAGCGGCTATCTGGGTGCGGGAGTCGCGCACGAGCTGGCCTTCGATGCCTGTGCCCACGATGGGGCTCTCGCTGCGCATCAGGGGCACTGCCTGGCGCATCATGTTTGATCCCATGAGGGCGCGGTTGGCGTCATCGTGCTCCAGGAATGGGATGAGCGATGCGGCGATAGAGGCGATCTGCGTGGGCGATACGTCCATGAGCTCTACCTCCGACGGAGCCACCACGGGGAAGTCGGCGTCGAGGCGGGCCTTTACGCGCTCACGGATGAATGAGCCGTCGGGGTTGAGCGGAGCGTTGCCCTGGGCTATGATGTGGCCTTCCTCGATTTCGGCGGTGAGGTATGTCACCTCGTCGTTGTTGAGGTTGACCTTGCTGTCCTCCACCTTGCGGTAGGGAGTCTCGATGAATCCGAGGTCGTTGATCTTGGCGTATACGCAAAGTGAGCTGATGAGGCCGATGTTGGGGCCTTCAGGGGTCTCGATCGGGCAGAGGCGTCCGTAGTGGGTGTAGTGCACGTCTCGCACCTCGAAGCCGGCGCGCTCACGCGACAGACCGCCGGGGCCGAGGGCCGACATACGGCGCTTATGGGTGATTTCGGCCAGAGGGTTGGTCTGGTCCATGAACTGCGACAGCGCGTTGGTGCCGAAGAACGTATTGATCACCGACGAGATGGTCTTCGCGTTGATCAGGTCGATGGGCTTGAATACCTCGTTGTCACGCACGTTCATCCTCTCGCGGATGGTGCGCGACATGCGGGCCAGGCCCACGCCGAATTGATTGTAGAGCTGCTCGCCCACGGTGCGCACGCGGCGGTTGCTCAAGTGGTCGATGTCGTCGACAGCGGCCTTTGAGTTGATGAGCTCGATCAGATACTTGATGATGGCGATGATGTCCTCGCGTGTGAGCACCTTCACGTCCATCGAAGTGTCGAGGTTGAGCTTCTTGTTGATGCGGTAGCGGCCCACAGTGCCCAGGTCGTAGCGCTTCTCCGAGAAGAAGAGGTTGGTGATCACCTCTCGCGCGCTGGCGTCGTCTGGCGGCTCTGCGTTGCGCAGCTGCCTGTAGATGTATTGTATCGCGTCCTGCTCGGTGTTGGATGTATCCTTCTGCAGGGTGTTGAATATGATTGAGTAGTCGCTGGCGTTGGCGTCCTCCTTGTGCAGGAGCACATAGTCCACTCCTGACTCGATGATCAGGGGTATGTTGTCTTCAGAGATCTCTGTCTCGCGGTCGAGCACCACCTCGCTGCGCTCCAGAGTCGACACCTCGCCGGTATCTTCGTCTACGAAGTCCTCGACCCAGGTCTTGAGCACGCGTGCGGCGAGCTTGCGGCCGATAGCCTTCTTCAGGTTGGTCTTGTTGACCTTAATTTCTTCTGCCAGGCCGAAAATCTCGATGATGTCCTTGTCGCTCTCGAGGCCGATGGCGCGAAGCAGCGTGGTCACGGGCAGCTTCTTCTTTCGGTCGATGTAGGCGTACATCACATTGTTGATGTCGGTGGCGAATTCTATCCATGATCCGCGGAAGGGGATGATGCGGGCAGAATAGAGGAGTGTGCCGTTGGCGTGCGTGCTCTGGCCGAAGAATACGCCCGGCGAGCGGTGCAGCTGCGACACGATGACGCGCTCGGCGCCATTGATGACGAATGTGCCCTTGTCCGTCATGTAAGGGATCGGGCCAAGGTATACGTCTTGTATCACCGGCTCGAAATCCTCATGGTCGGGGTCGGTGCAGTATAATTTGAGTTTCGCCTTTAAGGGCACGCTGTATGTAAGGCCGCGCTCCAAGCATTCCTCAATCGTGTAGCGTGGAGGATCGATATAATAGTCGATGAACTCGAGCACGAAGCTGTTGCGAGTGTCGACTATCGGGAAATTCTCGGCAAATACCTTGTACAGGCCCTCGTTGTTGCGCTTCTCCGGCGGAGTGTCAAGCTGCAGGAAGTCCTGAAACGACTTGAGCTGCACCTCAAGAAAGTCGGGGTAAGGAAGAGGATTCTTTACCGATGCGAAATTTTTGCGTGGGTTATCGTTGGTGACTGACATCTATTAAGGAAAAATAATTGGGATAAAAGCAGAGGAACTCAAATTTTTTTGCGGAGACTCAGGCGGCTATATGGCCATGGCCTCTACATCGGCCAGTGTTTTCAATGGCCTTTACATAGGAAATCGCTGGCAGATAGGCCACTGTGAGGCCGCCAGGCAGTCCCGCTGGGGTCGTCCGTCCTGCCGCGAAGCAGGCTCTCCGGCCCGTTGCTTTGAATTATAGACAAAAAGGTTAAGAATCCACTTTTTAGGGGATTCTTAACCCAAATACCTGATTGTCAGGTATCTTATTTCAGTTCGACCTCAGCGCCCTCGGCCTCGAGACGCTCCTTGAGGCTGTCAGCGTCTGCCTTGGCAACGCCTTCCTTAACGGTAGCGGGTGCGCCGTCAACCATGTCCTTAGCCTCCTTCAGGCCCAGACCGGTGATTTCCTTGATGAGCTTAACGACTTTGAGCTTGTTAGCGCCGCCTGACTTGAGGATCACGTCGAAAGAGGTCTTCTCCTCTTCAGCGGGAGCTGCTGCTGCGGGGCCGGCTGCTACTGCAACTGCGGCTGCGGCGGGTTCGATACCGTACTCTTCCTTGAGGATCTGAGCGAGTTCGTTTACTTCCTTTACGGTGAGGTTAACAAGTTGTTCAGCAAAAGCTTTAAGATCTGCCATTGTAGTATTGTGTTTGTGTTGTTTGTTTTGATGTTGATTGGTTGGATTTTATTCACCCTTCTTTGAAAGGGTCTCAAGCACGCCGTGGATTGTGGTAGCGCCGCTCTGCAGGGCGGATACGACATTCTTGGCAGGGCTCTGCAGCAGGGCCACGATGTCGGCGATGAGCTCGTTCTTGCTCTTGATGGATGCAAGTACGTCGATGGCGTCTGCGCTGTATACGCATTCCTCTACGTAAGCGGCCTTCAGGCGGGGAAGGGTGTCGCCCTTCTTCACGAAGTCCTTGAGCAGCTTGGCGGGAGCGTTGCCCACCTTGGTGAGCATCAGCGATGTTGACTCCTTCAGAGCGGGATACAGCTCGCTGTAGTCGCCTTCGAGCTCCTCAAATGCCTTGTGGAGCAGAGTGTTCTTGACAACCATCAGCTTGATGTCGCTCTTGAAGCATGCGCGGCGGAGCTCGCTCGTCTTCTCAGCGTTGAGGCCTGCGGTCTCTACCAGATAGAAAGCGGGGTACTCGGTGAGCACTTGCTTGATCTTCTGGAATACAAGTTCTTTATCTTCCTTTTTCATTGTAGTCTCTGGGTTAAAGATGAAACATTAAGCCTCTACTGACTTGGTGTCAACCTTGACGCCAGGGCTCATTGTGCTCGAAAGATAAACGCTCTTGATGTATGTGCCCTTTGCGGTAGCGGGCTTCAGCTTGATGAGCGTGTTGATGAACTCACGCGCATTGTCCCTCATTTGCTCGGGTGTGAACGAAACTTTGCCAATCGAAGAGTGCACGATGCCGTTCTTGTCGACCTTGAAGTCGATCTTGCCTTTCTTAACCTCCTCAACAGCCTTGGCCACGTCCATGGTCACAGTGCCGCTCTTGGGGTTAGGCATAAGGCCGCGGGGGCCGAGGATGCGGCCAAGCTGGCCTACCTTGCCCATCACCGAAGGCATGGTGATGATCACGTCGATGTCTGTCCAGCCTTCCTTGATCTTCTGGATGTATTCGTCGAGGCCTACATAGTCAGCGCCGGCAGCCTTGGCGGCGGCTTCAGCGTCGGGGGTGCAGAGCACCAGCACGCGGGTCACCTTGCCTGTGCCGTGGGGCAGCGTAACGACGCCGCGCACCATCTGGTTGGCCTTGCGGGGGTCAACGCCCAGGCGCACGTCGATGTCGAACGATGCGTCAAACTTAGTGTAGGTCACTTCCTTTACTTTCTCGGCTGCTTCGAGCAGAGGGTAGGCTTTCCCGGCTTCAATCTTCGCTAAGGCTACCTTTTGGTTTTTGGTAAGTTTACTCATCTTGATTGAATTTATTAGTTATTGGCAGGGAATTCGCCCTTTACGCTGATACCCATGCTGCGGGCTGTGCCAGCAACCATGCGCATTGCCGATTCTACGGTGAAGCAGTTGAGGTCGGGCATTTTGTCTTCTGCAATTGTCTTTACCTGATCCCAGGTGATTTCAGCCACCTTCTTGCGGTTGGGCTGTGCGGAGCCGGACTTGACCTTGGTCACTTCCTTGAGCTGCACTGCAACCGGAGGCGTCTTCACCACGAAGTCGAAAGTCTTGTCGGCGTAGTATGTGATGACTACGGGCAGGATCTTTCCGGCTTTGTCTTGGGTGCGGGCGTTGAATTGCTTGCAAAATTCCATGATGTTGATGCCCTTGGAACCAAGAGCAGGGCCAACTGGAGGCGAGGGGTTTGCCGCGCCGCCTTTAATCTGCAATTTGATCTGGCCAGCAATTTCTTTTGCCATTTCTGTAACTACTTATTGATTAATTATACACTCTTTCCATTTTTAAGAAGGATAGTCGCCTTGGGCCGCGCCTGTTCAGGGGCGCACGCCTGCGGTCACTCCCTCACCACTTGCCAATTGTCAAGCTCGAGGAGCGTCTTGCGCCCGAAGATCTTGACAGCCACTTTCAGCTTGCTCTTCTCTTTCGAAACGTCTTCGATGATGCCTGAAAAGCCGTTGAACGGGCCTTCGTTGACCTTGACGGTCTCGCCCACGATCCAGTCGTAGGTTTCGCCCTCGGGGGTCTCAGAGAAGTCGTCGGCCGTTCCGAGCATCCTCTTCACGTCTGCTTCAGAGAGGCGCGTAGGCGCCGATCCCTTGTCGCGTCCGCGGAGGAAATCGATGACGTTTGTAGTGTTCGACACCTCATGTATGAGTTCGCCGGTGAGGTCGCATTCGATGAATACATAGCCGCTGAAAAGATTGCGCTCTTTGTACACCTTCTTGCCTCCCCTCACAGTCACCACCTTTTCGGTAGGTATAAGCACCTGAAAAAGATAGTCGCCAAGGGTGCTGTTTTTGATTGCTCCGTCAAGGAGCTCCTTCACTTTGGCTTCCTTTCCGGAGATGGCACGCAGCACGTACCATCCTCTTCTGTTCTCTTTTTCGTTGTCTGCCATATCTCTGTTTCCTTAAAGGTGAAGATATCTGCAAGCTGCGGATGCGTGCCGGCGGCAAAATCAGGGTTGGCCCTGATGGTGGAAGCATTTAAACCGCTCGGCGTGTTCCTATTGGCTCGCTATGAAAAGATATTTTAGTTTTCTTGTTTTTACTATGTTTTAAGAAATGATCCGAGGCCCGTGAGCCGCAGCGTAGCTCTGACAGGGGGCTATATCACACAAAAAACCTCATCTCGAATTTCGAAATGCGGTCTTTTTATGCTTTAGCCATGCCTTCGCTAAGGTTGATTTTTCAGCTCCAGAGATCGGGGAGATGGTAGATGCCCTTCATGCCCCATTCTGAAATCTGGTCCATCACCAATACCAAAACGGCGATTATGGCTGACGCCACCATCACGATGAGCGCCGATTTCACCACTTGGCTTCCGGTGGGCCAGGAGGTCTTGTGCTTCAGCTCCTGGTATGAATCCTTAAAGGCGTTGCCTATTTTAGTAATAATGCTCATTTCTTTTTCTTTTAGCACGGGACGAGAGGCTCGAACTCCCGACCCTCGGTTTTGGAGACCGATGCTCTACCAACTGAGCTAGTCCCGTGTGTTAGGAAATGGATGGCGGCTTTGCCGGTGGCTGAGCCGCCGTCCATTTATGATGGTTGTTGATTAGTCAAGGATCTCGGTGATCTGGCCAGAACCAACTGTGCGGCCGCCTTCACGGATAGCGAAGCGAAGACCTGCGTCGCATGCTACGGGCTGGATGAGCTCTACGAAGATCTCAACGTTGTCGCCGGGCATTACCATGTCAACGCCTTCGGGAAGGGTGATCTCGCCGGTCACGTCAAGTGTGCGGATGTAGAACTGGGGACGATAGTGGTTGTGGAACGGAGTGTGACGACCGCCTTCTTCCTTCTTCAGGATGTAGACAGAAGCCTTGAACTTGCTGTGGGGCTTCACAACGCCGGGGTGGCAGATTACCATACCGCGCTTTACGTCCTTCTTGTCGATACCACGGAGGAGGAGACCTACGTTGTCACCAGCTTCGCCTTCGTCAAGAATCTTGCGGAACATCTCGACACCTGTTACGGTTGACTTCATTGATGCGCCAAGACCCATGATCTGAACTTCGTCACCAACCTTAACGATACCGGTCTCGATACGGCCTGTTGCTACAGTGCCACGGCCAGTGATGGTGAATACGTCCTCGACAGGCATAAGGAAGGGCTTGTCGACTGCGCGGGGAGGCAGGGGAATCCACTCATCGACAGCTGCCATGAGCTCCATAACCTTCTCTTCCCACTGGGGCTCGCCGTTGAGGGCGCCGAGAGCAGAACCGCGGATTACGGGGGTGTTGTCACCGTCGAATTCGTACTGGTTCAGAAGGTCGCGCATATCCATTTCGCTGAATTCGATCATTTCCTCATCCTCGACCATGTCGCACTTGTTGAGGAAAACAACGATGCGGGGCACGTTCACCTGGCGAGCGAGCAGTACGTGCTCACGAGTCTGGGGCATGGGGCCGTCGGTTGCTGCTACCACGATGATAGCGCCGTCCATCTGGGCTGCACCAGTTACCATGTTCTTAACGTAGTCGGCGTGTCCGGGGCAGTCAACGTGAGCATAGTGACGGTTAGCGGTCTCGTACTCAACGTGAGCGGTGTTAATTGTAATACCGCGCTCCTTCTCCTCGGGTGCGTTGTCGATCTGGTCGAATGACTTAACCTCAGAGAGGCCTTTCTTTGCCAAAACGGTGGTGATGGCGGCAGTAAGGGTAGTCTTGCCGTGGTCAACGTGACCGATGGTGCCGATGTTTACGTGCGGCTTCGTTCTTTCGAATTTCTCTTTAGCCATAGTTGGTTTATTTATGTCGTTTTAAATTTTATTTCCATTGTCACAAAAGACCTCGGAGGCGCATAGGCCACCGGGGCTTTCGTTGCTGGAGCCGATGGCGGGATTTGAACCCGCGACCTCTTCCTTACCAAGGAAGTGCTCTACCCCTGAGCTACATAGGCGATTACACAAAAAAGAGCGGAAGACGGGGCTCGAACCCGCGACCCTCAGCTTGGAAGGCTGATGCTCTACCAAGTGAGCTACTTCCGCAATCAGCGTGTGGGCGAAGATGGATTCGAACCACCGAAGGTATAAACCAGCAGATTTACAGTCTGCCCCATTTGGCCACTCTGGTATTCGCCCTTATACTATGTAAATTTTCTCTTTCTTTAGAGCCTCTTGTCGGATTCGAACCAACGACCCCGAGATTACAAATCACGTGCTCTGGCCAACTGAGCTAAAGAGGCGGCGTTTGCGTTGCTTTCGGTCGTTGAGTTACCTTCCCGATTGCGATTGCAAAGTTAGTGCGTTTTTCTGAAATGACCAAATTTTTTGACGAAAAAATTTCAATATTTTTTCTTGTTATTTCTTAATATCCTGAATAACATGTGTATATGTATTGATTTTTTTTGAGGCTTTAGGGTGGCTTATTCCTTTTTCGCCTCGTTGTTCTCCGGCAGTCGCCTGCTCGATTTATTGCGTTCTTGCCAGAGGGCATTGGCATTGTTGTTGTTTTTCCTGTTTTTGGGGCCCTGTTTTTCCTTTAGTTTTCTCCGATTATTCTTTCTTTCTCTATCCTTATCTGTCCCTTGTCGGCCAGGCTGCGTATGGCTTCGATGGCATCTTCCCTGTTTTTTGATCCGGAGATGGCTTCGTCTATTCTGCATCCTCCGGGGCGGGATGCCATGGCTTTTATGGCCAATTCTTCGTTTCTATGGCTTACGGCCGTTTTTTTGTATTTTGAGTTTTGGCGGCAGACGTCGCATGTGCCGCATGGTTCGGCTTCCTGCTCGCCGAAATATCCGAGCAGGGTCTGCACTCTGCATGTGCCATAGTCGAATACAAATTTCTTCATGGCTTCAAGCCTTCTTGCCATGTCTTCGCGTCGGTCTTCGTACACCGCCTTGGGCAGCATGACGTGTTTCGGCTCTTCACGCGCCGTGGTGTAATACAGGTATGGGGTTGATCGCTTTGGGATGTATGACAGTATGTGCATGCGCGATAGAGTAAGCAATGCTTCATGCGTGTCGGGGAGAGAGACGTCGGCCTTGAGCGAAATGTTGGTCTCCTCTATGGGCACGTAGTCCGCGAAGAGGCCTGTGTATGTGCGGAGCAGCGCCGTGAGCACGCGGTCGGTGATTTCGTCGAGCTTAAGGGCGTAGAATTCGCTCTTTTCGGCTGTGATCATCAGTCTGGCTCTCGATTGCACCTCGTCGGTGTATTCTATGTATTGCGCGCGCGTGAGCAGGGTCAGCGCAGAGTGCGTCATCGTGGGCTGCAGCTTGAATGTGGTGCAGAATGCCGGGAAGTTGAATTCGTATATGCGGTTGTATCCGTCGCCTACCGCCACTTGCAGGAAGTCGCCGGCTGCCTGATACACGCGCGATATGTATTCCTTGGGAGGAAATGCCTCGGAAAGCCTTCTCGACAAGCGCCCCTTGTCGTTGCCATTGGCTATAACCACCGCGTAGGCCGGCTTGCCGTCGCGTCCGGCCCTTCCGGCTTCCTGGTAATATTCTTCAAGCGATGGCGGCAGGTCGTAGTGCACCACTACCCTCACATCGGCCTTGTCTATGCCCATGCCGAAGGCGTTTGTGGCCACCATCACCCTTGCTTCGCCCGATTTCCATTGGTTTTGCCTTGTTTCTTTCTCTTCGGGATCGAGGCCGGCGTGATAGTATGACGCCGAGATGCCGTGGGCGCAGATGGCGGACGCCAGTTCGCTGCATCGGCGCCTCGACCGCACATATACAATGGCAGAGCCTGACGTACCGTTGAGCACCCTCATCATGGTGCGGTCTTTGTTGTCATCGTATCTCACTATGTAGCTGAGGTTGCGTCGGCTGAAGCTTTTGGCGTATTTCTGCCATCCGGGCCTGAACCCAAGCCTGCCTACGATGTCTTCAGCCACATTGGGCGTGGCTGAGGCCGTGAGAGCAAGCACATTGGCCGATGGGAATGCATCGCGTAGATCGCTTATGCGCAGGTATGATGGTCGGAAGTCGTATCCCCACTGCGATATGCAGTGGGCTTCGTCTACCACGATCAGGCTCACGTCCCAGCCGCGGATCGAGTCGATAAACGCCGGCGATTGCAGTTTTTCGGGTGATAGATAGAGCATTTTCGCTTTCCCGAGCCGGCATCTGTCAAATGCCAGGCGCGATTCCTGCCTCGTCAGGCCCGAGTGGAGGCAATAAGCCCTGATGCCGCGCTGCATTAGGTTGTCAACCTGGTCTTTCATCAGCGATATCAGGGGCGTCACCACCAGGGTGATTCCCGGGAGCATCAGCGCAGGCACCTGGAAGGTGATTGACTTTCCTCCACCGGTGGGCAGGAGGCCCAATGTGTCGCGCCCCTGCAGCACCGAGTCGATGATCTCGGGCTGCAGGGGGCGAAAGGCGTCGTATCCCCAGTATCTCTTCAATACTGACTCCGCCGCCGCTATCGTCTCTTCGTTGATGGGCTTTTCCAATGGTGGAGGGGCGGGGATGCGGTTAGTTGTCGAAGTGTATCTGTTTAACCATCAACTGTATCGAGTTGGCCGAGTTGCGGTGCTTGCTTTCCTCGATGGTGTAGCAGATGTCAAATTTCTCTCCGGCGTGGATGCGGTCGAAGTATTGGGCCATGTTGAAGGCTATCGCGTTGATCACCTTGCCCGATGTGTCGTCTACGATTTCGAGTTTTATATGCTCATTCTGTCGGCCTACGAGCCGGCTTGTGCCGAAGTCGGACACTCCCTTCGTGCAGAATACGGGCACTTGGTTGCCCGGTCCGTAGGGGTTGAAGAGGCGTAGCGTGGATGCGAATTCGGGCGCTATCTGGGCAAAGGCTATGACCGAGTCGATGTTGATCTGCGGCGTGAGCTGCTCGGGCTGTATGTTGGCCGCCACGTATTCCTCAAAGCGGCGCTTGAATTCGGGGATGTTCTCTTCTTTGAGCGAAAGGCCCACGGCGTAGGTGTGGCCTCCGAAGTTTTCGAGGAGGTCGCGGGTGGAGTCGACGGCCTTGTATACGTCAAATCCCTGCACCGAGCGCGATGAGCCGGTGGCGAGGCCGTCGTTGAGGGTCAGCACCACCGACGGCTTGTAATATAGCTCGGTGAGCCTTGAGGCCACGATGCCGATGATGCCCTTGTGCCAGTCTTTGTTGTATATGACTATCGCTTTCTTGGGCGAGTTGATTTCACCTCTTTTCTCCAGGATGGCGTTGGCCTCTTCGGTGATCTGCTTGTCGAGCTGCTTGCGGTCCTTGTTGTATTGATCGATAGCCATGCTCAGTTTTGCTGCGTCCTTGCTGTCGCGGGCCGTGAGCAGCTCTACGGCTTCGCGTCCGCTCTGCATTCGGCCGGAAGCGTTGATGCGCGGCCCGATCTTGAAGATCACGTCGCTGATGGTGATTTCCTTTCCTATCAGGCCGCATGTGCGTATGATGGCGCGCAGGCCCATGTTGGGGTTTGAATTCAGGCGCTTCAGTCCGTGGTAGGCCATGACGCGGTTTTCGTCGACCATCGGCACGATGTCGGCGGCTATGCTCACGGCCACAAGGTCAAGCATCCCTTCGAGCTCTGCTGTGCCGATGCCGTTGCTGATCGAGAAGGCCTGCATCAGCTTGTATCCTACGCCGCATCCCGAGAGGTGAGGGCACGGGTAGGTGCTGCCTTCGAGCTTGGGGTTGAGGATGGCTGCGGCGGGCGGCAGCTCGTCGTCGGGGACGTGGTGGTCGCATATGATGAAGTCTATGCCAAGCGACCTGGCATATTTTATCTCCTCGATTGCCTTGATGCCGCAATCGAGTATTATGATAAGTTTGACGCCGGCCTCGGCGGCCTCGTCGATCACCTTTGTGGTGATTCCGTACCCCTCATCGTAGCGGGTAGGTATGTAAAAGTCAATTTCAGAGTAGAAATTCTGGAGGTACCTGTACACGAGAGCCACCGCCGTGGTTCCGTCCACGTCGTAGTCTCCGTATACCATGATCCTCTCCTTGGCGCCCATCGCTTGGTTCAGGCGGTCTACAGCCTTGTCCATGTCGGGCATCAGGAAGGGATCGTGCAGGTCGCGCAGCGAGGGGTGGAAAAATCTCTCCGCCTCCTCGATCGAGCGTATGCCCCTCTGCAGCAGCAGTTCCGCCACGGCAGGGCATTTGGCAAAGCGCTTGGCCAGCTGGTTCTCTAAGTCTTGACTTTCGGTAGATAGGGGTACGTATTTCCATCTACTTGTCATTTATATAGTTTTTTATTTTTTTATCTATGCAGGGCGTGGCGCGCGGCGTTGAAAAAAGGCGTTAAACCAATATCCGCACACTACGGCAATATTTCCTACAAAATTAATAAATAACCATGGGAAATCCTATCTCTTAATGTTTTTTAACAAATACTTGGCGGCCATTGAAGCCCAACAGCCCCATGCCGCACGGATGTGTGTGGCATGGGGCCGTTATGGGGTTGCAGGCAAGCGCCTGTGCGCTATTTGCTGACGCGCCTCACCAGGAAGAGCTCGGTGGGGAAGTGGTCGCTGTAGCCGTTGAGGTATGATCCGGCGGCGTAAGTGCGCAGGGGGTAGCCCTGTCGGTTGCCTTCGGTGTCGCGCAGGAAGTCTTTGTTGAGCACGTCGGCGCGGTAGAAATGCCATTTGTCTTCAGGAGCGTTGGCCAGGTTGCCCGATATGATGATCTGGTCGAAGAGGTTCCACTGGCTCTTGTATGCGAGTGTGCCTATGCCTTCGTCGAGTTTTTTCCACCAAGGGTTGTAGAATTCGTGTGCTCCGGCCTTTTTGCGGTCTTTCTTGGCGCCGAGCACCTTGGCCACTGACTTATCCTGCGGGTCGTCGTTTAGGTCGCCCATGACTATTATCCTAATTTCCGGGTCTACCTTCCAAAGTGAGTCGCAGATCTCAAGCGTGATCTCTGCGGCAGCCTCTCGGTTGGGCGATGATTGCTCCTGCCCGCCGAGCCTCGATGGCCAGTGGTTGACTATGACGGCTATGCGCTCGCCCAGGAGCGATCCTACCACGCACATCTGGTCGCGTGTGCGGAATGGAATGTTGTGAGTGCGGTGGTTGGTGACGTTCTCAAGCTTGAAATAGCGGGGATTGTAGAGGCAGCCCACGTCTACGCCACGGGCATCGGGCGAGTCGTGGTGCACCACCTGCAGATTCCATTTTGCGATCTGCGGATCAGCCACAAGGTCGTCGAGCACCGATTTGTTCTCGATTTCAGAGACTCCGATGATGGCCGGGCCTATCGGGGTGGTAGTGGTGGTCATTTGCGATATGGAGTATGCGAGATTGTGGATCTTGTTCCAGTATTTTTTGCCTGTCCACTGCTTTTGCCCTCCGGGGGTGTACTCAAGGTCGCGTCCCTCGGGGTTGTTGGGGATGGTGTCGAAGAGGTTTTCGAGATTGTAGAAGGCTATGCCGGCCACTTGCAGGCTGCCGGGCTTTTGCGCTGAAGCGGCGAATGCCAGCAGCAGCGCCAAGAGCGCGATATGCAATTTCTTCATGGAAAAGGGTATTACTTTTTTTAGGTCACCAAAGTTATGAAATAATTTCGACATAAACAAAATAAAACAAGGCGGCCGAGCCAAGATTACGCATAATCTTTTGGCCCGGCTGCCCTATAAGGAAGAAAATGCGCGCCGAAGGCTGATGACGAGCCTTCGGTGCGCGGATGCTTTAATAGTTTTCGGCCTTGCGCTGGAACCAACCCTGGTCCATGCCGCATACGGGGCAGCGCTTGGGCGCCTGCTTGGCGTTGACGGTGTAGCCGCATTTGAGGCACATCCAGTCGACCGGCTCCTCGCTTTCAAATTCCATGCCGTTCTGCACACGCTCCATGAGCTTGATGTATCTCTGCTCATGCATCACCTCTACCTTGGCGATGAGGTTGTAGATGGCTGCGATCTGCGGGAAACCCTCTTCCTGCGCCACCTTGGCGAAGTTGGCGTAGAGGTCGCTCCATTCCTCGCGCTCGCCTGCCGCTGCTGCGGCAAGGTTTTCAAGGGTAGAGCCTACGCATCCGGCGGGGTATCCGGCAGTGATTTCCACCGTGCCGCCCTCAAGGAGAGAGAAGAACTTCTGGGCGTGGCTCAATTCTTGCTCGGCTGTCTCGAGAAATACGTTTGCGATCTGGTGGTATCCTTCCTCAAGAGCCTTCTGTGCGAAGAGTGTATAGCGTGAGCGGGCCTGGCTTTCGCCGGCGAACGATGCGAGCAGGTTGTGCTCTGTGCGGGTGCCTTTTATGCTTTTCTTTTCCATAAATGATATTTTTATGTTTATACGTTGTTTCTTCAGTCAGACATTATAACACTCGCGAGGGGGAAAATGTTTGCCGGCCATGTAAAAAAAATCTCCGGGATGGCTCGAGGCCATCCCGGAGGTCAGTTCTTTCTCCGCGTTGCGGGCGGATGTCATTTGGCGTTTGCCAGAGGAGCGGGCACGTTGTATACGCGTGCGGCGAGCTCCTGGTCGAGTGTGTAGATGCCCATGCCGTCATTGCCGATGAGCGAGAATTTGTCGATCAGCTGCTGCGCGGTCTCTTCCTCCTCCACTTGCTCTGAAATGAACCAGTTGAGCTTTTCGCGGGTGGCATAGTCATGCTCCTTCTCGGCGAGCGCGTAGATATTGTTGATCATGGCTGTCACCTTCTGCTCGTGAGCGAGAGTGTCCTTGAAGGCGCACACGGGGCATTCCCATTTTTCGGGCACTTCGGCTATGGGCTTCAGCACCACGCGGCCTCCGCGGGCGTGCACGTAGTTCATGAAAATCTGGGCGTGAGCCTGCTCTTCCTGGAATTGGATGCGGAACCAGTTGGCGATTCCTGATTTGCCGTCGGCCTCGAAGTTGCAGGCCATGGCCAGGTAGAGGTATGCCGACCAGAATTCGGCATTAATCTGCTCGTTAAGAGCGTTTTCAATGTTTTTGCTTAACATATCGGTTAATAATGAGGGGTTGAAAATCAAGAGGGGGCCTGCGGCGGCGCGCTACGCTGTCATTTCGCCGCAAAGGGCTGTGTTGAGGTATGATCTCACGGCGTTGGGCGGAAGCCCTATGCCGAGCAGGAACATCAGTTTGGTGATGGCGGCCTCAAAGGTGATGTCGCGGCCCGATATCACGCCTGCCGCCGACAATGCGTCGCAGCCCTTGTATATGGCTCTGACCGAGCCGCTTGTGCATTGGGTGACATTGACTATGTATATGCCTTTGTCGATAGCTTCCTTTATCGCGTCGACAAACCACGGCTCCGTGGGCGTGTTGCCCGCTCCGAATGTGCGGAGCACCACTCCCTTGATGCCCGGTGTGGCAAGCTGATGGCGCAGGCTCTCGGGCGTCAGGCCCGGGAAAAGCTCAATCGAGATCACCGAGGTGTCGAGGTTGTATCGGGGATTGAGCGGGGGCTGCACCGCGCTGCGCGCCAGGGCATCTTTGTCGTAGTATATGTCGAGGCCGATGCGGGCCAGCGGGGGGTAGTTGTTGCTGCAGAAAGCGTTGAAGTTGTCGGCTGACCGCTTCGAGGCGCGGTTGCCGCGCCAGAGGAAGTTCTCGAAGAGTATGGCCACTTCCTGCACCATTGGGCGCCCGTCGTGGTCGCGGGCGGCAGCTATCTGCAGGGCGGTGATCATGTTTTCTTCCCCGTCGGTGCGCACCTCTCCGATGGGCAGCTGTGAGCCTGTGATGATCACAGGCTTGCGCAGATTCTCAAGCATAAACGACAGGGCCGAGGCCGTGTAGGCCATGGTGTCGGTGCCGTGGAGCACCACGAAGCCGTCATATTTGTCATAGTTGTCGGCTATGCCTTTGGCTATCACTTTCCAGTCATCGGGAGTCATGTCTGAAGAGTCGATCGGCGAGTCGAACTGCATGTTGTCGATCTCGTAATCGAGCATCTTCACTTTAGGCACATTCTCCATCAGGTGGTTGAAGTCGAATGGCCTGAGCACCTTGGTCTCCGGGTCTTCGATCATGCCGATGGTGCCACCGGTGTATATTATGAGTATTCTTGGCCTGCGGTTCATGTTGGGCGGGGAGATTGAGGATTAGCCTATTTTGGCGCCGGGATTGACGGCTGATGACGGCTCTATGAGCACGAGCGAGCCGTCGCCGTTGACAGCGCTCAGGATCATGCCCTGCGACACGATGCCTTTGAGCTTGCGCGGGGGCAGGTTGGCGATGAAGCATACCTGCTTGCCCACCAGGGTCTCGGGCTGGTAATATTTGGCTATGCCTGACACGATGGTACGCTTTTCGAGGCCGTCGTCGATCAGGAATTGCAGCAGCTTGTCGGCCTTTGGCACCTTCTTGCATTCGAGCACCGTGCCCACGCGCAGGTCGCTCTTGCAGAATGTGTCGAAGTCCACATCCTCGGCCTGGGGCTCGGCCTTGAAGCTGTCGATTTCATTTTGCTTCTCTATTTCGGCGAGCCTCTGCAGCTGGGCTGCGATGGCGTCGTCCTCGATCTTCTCGAAGAGCAATTCGGCATTGCCGAGCTGCGTGCCGGCCTTGACGATGTCATCGGCGCCGATCATGCTCCAGCTGATGTCAGCAAGGCCGAGCATGCCGCGCAGTTTCATCGACATGAAGGGCAGGATAGGCTCGAAAGCGATGGCCAGGTCGCCGCATATCTGTAGGGCGACGTTGAGTATGGTGGCTGTGCGGGCGATGTCAGTCTTTGCCACCTTCCAAGGCTCGGTCTCCTGCAGATAGCGGTTGCCGATACGGGCAATTTCCATGGCCTTGTTGGCGGCCTCGCGGAAATGGAATGTCTTGAGACAGTCGGTCAGTTCTGTCTTCACTGCGTTGATCTCGGCGAGCGCCTTGCGGTCAGTCTCGGTGAGGTCGCCTGCGGCCGGCACCACGCCGTCGAAGTATTTGTGGGTGAGCACTATGGCGCGGTTCACGAAGTTGCCGAGGGTGGCCACGAGCTCGCTGTTGTTGCGGGTCTGGAATTCAGCCCATGAGAAGTCGTTGTCCTTTGCCTCCGGGGCGTTGGCCGTGAGCACGTAGCGCAGCACGTCCTGCTTGCCGGGGAAGTCGGTCAGGTATTCGTGGAGCCACACGGCCCAGTTGCGCGATGTGGATATCTTCTTTCCCTCGAGATTCAGGAATTCGTTGGCCGGCACATTGTCGGGCAGCTGGTATCCGTCGCCGTATGCCATGAGCATGGCGGGGAATACGATGCAGTGGAATACGATATTGTCCTTGCCGATGAAGTTGATGATGCGTGTCTCGGGGTCCTTCCACCAGGTCTCCCATGAATCGGGAAGCGCCTCCTTGGTGTTGGAGATGTATCCGATGGGGGCGTCAAACCACACGTAGAGCACCTTGCCCTCAGCGCCTTCCACCGGCACGGGCACGCCCCAGTTGAGGTCGCGGCTCACGGCGCGGGGCTGCAGGCCCATGTCGAGCCATGATTTGCACTGGCCATATACGTTGGTCTTCCACTCAGTGTGGTCGTCGAGTATCCAGCGGCGCAGGGCAGCCTCGTAGTCGTTGAGCGGTAGGTACCAGTGGGTGGTCTCCTTCATGGTCACGGGGGCGTTGGTGAGGGCCGAGCGCGGATTGATCAGGTCGGTGGCGTTGAGGCTTGATCCGCATTTCTCGCATTGGTCGCCGTATGCGCCGTCGTTGCCGCATCGCGGGCACGTGCCCACCACGTAGCGGTCGGCCAGGAATTCGCCGGCCACGGCGTCGAAGGGCTGCTGCGATGTCTGCTTCACGAATTTGCCGTTGTCATAGAGGTGGCGGAAAAATTCGGATGCGGTCTCCTTATGTATCTCGCTGGTGGTGCGTGAATAGACATCAAACGATATGCCCAGCTCCTCCATCGAATCCTTGATGATCTTGTGATAGCGGTCAACGATGTCCTGGGGCGTGACTCCTTCCTTGCGGGCCTTGAGGGTGATAGGCACACCGTGCTCGTCGCTGCCGCCTACCATGAATACCTCGCGGCCTTGGAGCCTGAGGTAGCGTGCGTAGATATCTGCGGGGACGTAGACGCCGGCCAGATGGCCTATGTGCACCGGTCCGTTGGCGTAGGGGAGCGCTGTGGTGATGAGCGTGCGTTTGAATGTCTTATTTTCCATTGATATGTCGGTGTATGTATTCTATTTGTGATTATCGCGCCTGTGGCGCATTCAATCCGCAAATTTACTCACAATTTTTGAAAATAATCTCAAAAGGCTGAAAAATATTTGCGGTATCAAGTCGATGGCAGACAATAAAAATGGTGAGTTGGGAGAAAAAAGCGGAAAGAAACGCAGAGCCACGGACCGCGCGCAGCTTGGGGCTGTGCGGTCCGTGGCTCGGGAAGTCAGTGAAATCGGCTGATTGTCAGAGGCGCACTTTCTCGCTCCGTCCGTTCGACACGCGTATGTAGATGCCTCGGTCGCCGGCTTTAGGCGCTTTGATGCGTATGCCCTGCAGGTTGTAGTATGCGTCTTCGGTGTCGCTCTTGTCTGATCCTACATCCTCTATGCCTGAAGGGAAGTGTCCGTCAGGCGGGAGGGCCAGGAAATGCGCGGGATTGATGTATACGCTTGATCGGCCCAGAAGCTCTCCTTCCGGCGACCATTGCAGCATTGCCCCTGCCTCGGCAAACGATGCTGCGTCGGTGGCGTAAATGTAGCCGGTATAAGGGTTGATGTATATGCCGTAGGGCTGTGTGAGGCCCATGAGGTCAGAGAGCACAGTGCCGGGAAATTCTTCGACTATGCCGTCGGCCCCGTATGACTCGATCACTCTTGCCGGGTCGATGATGATGTAATTGAATGTGTATTCGCCTGTGTAGTAGGAGTATCTCGATCCGATGGCATAGAATCTGCCGTCGAGGGTGGTGCAGTTGTAGGTAGCCGCATAATCAAGCGTGATGAAGCAATCTTCGTCATTTGAGCCGTTGAGCGCGGCATTGCAGTCAAATATGATTGTGGCCGCAGGCACATCGTAATAGTCGCCCGGAGAGTTGATGCACAGATATTGCCCGCTCTTCGACATCTTGCCGTAGAGATTTATCTGGCCGGTGTCAACGTTGCGGATGACATCCATCGTGGCGGCATCTATGACGCTTACGGTAGTCTCATATTCATGGTCTTCCTGAAATGCGTATCCGCCTGTGTTGGCCACAAACAGGTAACCATTGTGGTAGGCTATGCCCTCGGGCTCGTATCCGACTTCAACCACGTCGACCACCTTGAAGGTGTTTATGTCGATTTTGGCCACGAATCCTTTTTCGAAGTATTCCATGCCGTTGACAGTCATGCACTCATGGCCATACGATGAGATATAGACATATCGTCCGTCGGTGGCGAGCTTTCGGTTGTTGGGTACGTCTTCGGTTGCGGCCACCGCTTTTCCGTCGGGGGTGATGAACTGCACGATGTTGCTCCAGTTGATGGCGATGGCAATCAGATTGTCATTGATCTGGATGATGTCGTTGGGGGTGTCGCCAAGTTTGTAACCGTTGGCTTCCCTGAACCATTCATTGCTCACCACGCTTCCGTCCTCGAAGTATGTGATGCGGCCATTGTCGGCCTGCCAGTTGCCTTCGTTGAGAAGGATGATTTTTTCTTGGGCGCCTGCTCTCATGGCGATCATGGCCATAAGCATCAGGCAGATGGGCTTTAGGTAGAATTTGAACATATATATTTGTTTAAAGTGATATAGACAACGAAAATGTGAAGCTGCGACCCGGCATCGGATATCGCGGCACATGCTCATACTGCTCGTCGAGAAGGTCGTTGATCTCTACCGACGCGGTGGCTTTCCACCACGTGGCCGTCAATTTCAGGTCGATGTTGTCGTAGGGCTTCAGCACATCGTCTGGGTCGGCGTATGACCACATCCTCTCGCCTACATGGAGGTTTGAGACAGTGAGCGACACCATTCGCCATGCGGCAATCCCGGTCAGGCCGTATGAGAGGGTGGGAGAGTAGCAGATGGGCCGGTTGTATGAATCGCTTTCCGGATTGGTGCGGTTGAGGTCGCGCTGCCATGTGATTGAAGTCAGCAGCGAGAAGCGCCATGCGCCCGGCGAGTATCGGCCCGACACGGTGGCGTTGAGGCCGCGGCAGTAGGTCTTGCCGTAGTTCATCATCGACCATGAATAGGTGCCTTTCAGGGGCAGGCACACGATGCGGTTGTCGATGCTGTTGATGTAGAAATCAGCCTGCGCCGAAGCCGACCAGAGCGAGGTGCCCCGGTGGTACTCGGCCCCGAGATTGAATTGCCTCGTATATTCAGGCTTGAGATTGCGGTTGCCTACCTGTGTGTAGTAAAGGTCGTTGAGCGTGGGCGCCCTGAATATTTTCTTGTACCATACCCTCATCGTCAGGTCGCCTATGGAGTATCCGAGCGTCACCGATGGAGTGAAGCGGCTCAAAGGGTCGGCTGCTCCTACATGGGTGCGCGTGTGGTCGCGGTAATGCTGGTAGAGCATAGAGGCTGCCAGGCGCACTCCGGCGTATTCGGCCTGCAGTGCCACCACAGCCTTCTGGTCGAGGCGCCTCACGAGATGGAAGTTGCGCAGGTCGGCGGTGAGCCATGACATGCGGGCGTCATATCCGGCATTGATTGAAATCCATGACGCCGGGGTGAAGGCGTAGGAGGCCGCCGCATAGGCGTCTTTCTGGTGGTAGTGGTTGTTGACGCGCGCCGTATTCTGGTTTTCGGGATAGTCGGTGCAGTATCTCAGGTATTCCTGGGTGTATTTGGCATTGAACAATACCTGATGACCGCCGGCAAAACGGTGAGACCATGATGCCTGGGCAAACCAGTCGATGTCCCATTCGCGCCCTACGTTGATGTATTTGTCTGAAAGGCGCCTCACTATGCCGCCCGGCACTCCGCGCTCTGACGCGTAGCAATATATATGTGTGGAGAATCCATTCTTGAACAAGGCTCCCTCCACTCTGTAGTATTCGATGTCTGAATTGCGCCGTATGCCTACAGTGTCTTCGTATTGAGACTTGTATCTGAATTTGTAGTCACCTTTCGACTTAAGATATTCCCCGTCGATGAATCCGGCCCATCCGAGGCTTATCATCTGGGCAGTGACTCGCCCTTTATAGGTGTGGAACGACCCGATGGCGCCCATCACCGACACAGAGTCGCTCGTGGGGCAGCGTGTGCGGAGATATACGGTGGCTCCTGACGCAAACTCAGAGGCCGATTGGCAGCGGTCGAGCTTGTTGGCATTGTAGAGCGAGACTGACTCGAGCGTCGATAGAGAGTATTTGCCAAGGTCGACAGTGCCGTTCTGGGCATTGGTGATTCTGATGCCGTCGATGTATACGCCCACATGCTGCGCCCCCAGCGACCTTACGTTCACGGTCTTAAGGCCGCCGAGGCCGCCGTAGTCCTTAATCTGCACCCCGGCGAAGTATTTGAGAGCGTCGGCTATGGATGTCGATGATAGGGCCCTGAGCTCCGCGCCCGACAGGTCTTGCGCGGTGGCCAAAGGGCGTCTCTTGGCGCTGACCACTACGGTTTTCAGCACATTGGCTGTGTCGGGGATGGAATCGGTGTTTGCCGCCGCCGTCATCGGGCTGGCAGCCACGCACAGGGCTATTGCCGCCGCGCATATCGGCGTGGACTTTCTGCGCCGGCTATGGCCGATGCCGTCGTTGCAGATGCTGTGATGTCTGGATATCAGTTTCATAAAGACCTCCCTAAGTTAATGGTGCGATATGGGCGACAATGTCGCCCTAAAGGCGAGATCGCATACGGGAGGCCGCTCCGGCATGATGGAGCGTGAGCCGCTGCCAGCATAGGCAGGGAGAGAATCAGCCCATTTTCCCGTAGGCATTCTCTTGTGTTGTTGAAAGGCAGGTCTTCTGACTTATTCCCAAAAAAGCGATGCGCCTTCTCGGAGCGGGTGGCATTCATCTCGCTCCAATGGCTTTTGCTTCGCCCTTGACAGGCCCGGAAGGCATGTCTGGAAATTACAGCAGCGGGTACTGTCCCGGATTTTCACCGGGTTCCCTATTAAATCTGTTGGCTTGCCGCAGCCGACAGATACCATTCTTTGACGGCAAATTTAATATAAAATTTTGATATATCAAAATAAATTTCGAGCCGCGCCCGCGCCGTTATTTTTTCACGGCGTCGGCTATGCGCCGGCCCGGCGTCTTTTTGTCGAGGGGATGGATGTCATTCCACTCCCCAAGGTCGCTGTTTTTTATCAGGTGCGTTTCAGTGGTCATTTGGGTGGCGCGCAGCTGCTGGGCGCGCAGTTCGGCCCAAGCCTTGCGTCCGTTGACGTCTGAGGGGTGGAGGAAGTCGGCGAGTTCTACTATGTAGAAAGGCAGCGTAGGGTCTCCGAGCAGGTCGCGCCAGTTGCCTATCATGTTCTTGAGGAAGTCTGCGTATCTGTTGTTGCCGACGTTAGACTCGCCTTGATACCAGATGGCGCCTTCGAAAGCGAGTCCCTTAAGGGGCGCAATCATCTGGTTGTACAGCACGGTAGGATAGTAATGGTAGAATTGCATTGAAGGCCCCTTGGGCATGGGGGCGCCTTTGCGATAGCGCCATTTTCCCGAAAGGTCATACTCTTTGCCGCCTGCTATGAGTTTGTAGGGCTTTTCCGGCACGAAGTGAGGGCATCCGCTTTGGCTGATCACGCGCACGGCTATGGTGTTGTCTCCGGGGCGAAGCACGCCTTGCGGCACTTTGTAGATGCGGGGCGGATACTGGTAAGATGTGAATCCCACTTGCTTGCCGTTGACGAAGGCCGAATCGGCGTCGACGATGCAGCCCAGGCGCAGTACGGCCTCCGCTCCGTCATAGTCATCGGGGAGCGTCACCGTGCGGCGGAACCAGTGGGAGCCGTTGGCCGGGTATTTCCGGTCGCCTCCCCATGATGAGTCGAGGATGTCTACAAGCTCCCAGTCAGAGTCATCGACTTTGTCGGCGCTCCAGCGCACCGGGCCTTGCTCGCCGGGGTCTCCGGCATCGATCACAGCGTTCCAGGCGGCGAAGGCGCGGCCTTCCATGGCCTTGATGTTGTCGCGGAGGGCGCCATCGCGGTAATATTCATAGCTGTCGAGCACGCCGGGAAATGCCGCAAGGCTGTCGGCCGATGTCCAAGCCTCGATAGGGGTGCCTCCCCAGCTCGAATTGATGATTCCGACCGGTATGCCGGTGTCTTCATACCTGGCTTTGGCGAAGAAATATGCCAGGGCCGAGAAGTCGAGTGCCTGCTGCGGTGTCACAGACACCCATTTTGAAGGGCTCATATGCCGCTGAGGGCCGTCGAAGCTGTATTCCTTCGGCACCACAAACTGGCGTATGTCATGATTGGCATATGACGCGATCTCATCGGCAAACATGTCGGTGACCCTGCGCACCGGCAGCTCCATGTTTGATTGGCCGGCGCAAAGATACACCTCGCCGCCCAATATGCCTTTGACCTTGATGTCGCCCACCGACAGGTCGCACTCGGTGCCTGCTCCTATGGCCGGGAAGCTCGCCTGCCATAGGCCTTCGCCGTCGGCCACTGCCTTTATCTTCTTTTTCTTGCCTTTCTTTTCGAGCACAAGCGTGACTGACTCTCCCGGATCTGCTGTGCCCCACACAGCCAGAGGGCGGTCATATTGCACCACCATGCTGTCGCATATCATCGACGGCAGCTTTGGAGCGCTCCATGCTGCCAGGGACATAGTGGCTGCGATGGCAGCCAGCGCCATTCTGTAGATTTTCATGTCTGATATAGGATTTGATTTTGTTACACTGTCGCAAATTTAGTGCTTTTTGGGGTATGTATATCCCCGCCGGACCGCATTTTCCTCATCTCATGTTACATTGTAACGCCCGCGAAGATAGATGTAACATCGGGTGCGCGCACGCGATTGTATGTTACAATCCTAATGCCTATCTTTGTGGCGATATGAAAAAGACAGTTTTTGCCTACGCCGTTTTGGGCTTGGCCGTGGCCGCTGCGGGCGGCTGCGGCAAGGGAAGCGTCGAAGCCGGTGGCTGCGACGGCTCTGAATTGTGGCTCCCTCAAGCCGAGGGGAAAGCCTGTGTGATACCGCCTGACTCGATCACTCCCACCATTGAGGTGTGTGTCGACGAGCTGCGGCGGCATAGCCTCCTCGACACTGTTTCGCTTGCGTTGATTCCAGGCGAGGGGAAGCCAGGCGCATATAGGATAGAGGGCGACGGAGTGGTGTGCGGCATCACCGCCAACACCGACATAGGCCTGCTCTACGGCGCATACGAGCTTCTGCGCCGTGAGCGCATGGGAGAGAATCCGGCCTGCTCCTCGGCTCCGGCCATAGAAAGGCGCATCCTCAACCATTGGGACAATCTCGACGGCACTATCGAGCGCGGATATGCAGGCCACAGCCTTTGGCAGTGGGATTCGCTGCCCGACGTCCGCTCGGGCAGGTATGAGCAGTATGCCAGGGCCTGCGCCTCCGTGGGCATCAACGGCACGGTGCTCAATAACGTGAATGCGAGCGCCCGCATACTTTCAGGCGAATATCTGCGCAAGGTGGCTGCCCTCGCCGATGCTTTCCGCCCCTATGGGCTGAAAGTATATCTTTCAGTGAATTTCGCCTCGCCCATGCTTCTCGACAGCCTGGATACGGCAGATCCGCTCAATCCAGGCGTGAGGGATTGGTGGCGCGCCAAGGCCGATGAAATATACAGCCTTATGCCGGATTTCGGCGGATTTCTGGTCAAGGCCAATTCTGAAGGGCAGCCCGGCCCCTGCGATTACGGACGCAGCCATGCCCAGGGGGCCAACATGCTGGCCGAGGCTCTTGCGCCGCACGGTGGCCTGGTCATGTGGAGGGCGTTTGTGTATTCGCCCGATGATGCCGACCGCGCCAAGCAGGCCTACAACGAGTTTCAGCCTCTCGACGGCCAATTTGCCGACAACGTGATAATCCAGATCAAGAACGGCCCTGTCGACTTCCAGCCCCGCGAGCCTTTGAGCCCGTTGCTGGCCGCTATGTCGCGCACAAAGAAAATGATAGAATTCCAGATCACGCAGGAGTATCTGGGCCACAGCAACCATCTGGCTTTCCTTGCCCCGATGTGGCGCGAGACGCTCGATGTGCTTGGCGTGGAGCAGGCTCCCGCTGTGGCCGGAGTGGCAAATATCGGCGATGACACCAACTGGACAGGGCATCCTATGGCCCAGGCCAACTGGTACGCCTTCGGTCGGCTGGCGTGGGATCCGAGCCTGTCGAGCGAGCGCATAGCCGGCGAATGGGCCGCGCAGTGGCCCGCCGTGACCGATGCGAGCGCCGTGCCGGTGATAGAAGACATGCTGATGCGCAGCCGCGAGGCGGTGGTCGACTACATGATGCCTATGGGGCTTCACCACATATTCGCTTTCGGCCACCATTATGGGCCAGAACCGTGGTGCGAGGTCGAAGGAGCGAGGCCCGACTGGCTGCCGAAATATTATCACAGGGCCGACAGCGCGGGCATAGGCTTTGACCGCACTATGGTCGGGAGCGGAGCCACCGGGCAATATCCCGAGGCCCTCGCCCGGATATACGACGATGTTGATAAATGCCCCGAAGAGTATCTGCTGTGGTTTCACCACGTGCCGTGGAGCCATCGCCTCGCCGGCGGCAAGACAGTGTGGGAATCGATGTGCGCCCATTATGACAGAGGCGTGAGCGAGGCCGACTCTCTATCGGCGGCATGGGAAAGCCTCGCCGGGAAGATATCGCCGTCGATATACGCCGATGTCAGCGAAAGGCTCGGAGTGCAGAGCCGCGATGCCCGCTGGTGGCACGACGCCTGCCTGCTCTATTTCAGCGAGATCAACGGCCTGCCCTTCGCCCAAGGCACCATGCCTGCCGAATACAGCCTCGACAGCCTCAAGGCAGTCAGCCTCGGCATCACAAACTATGAGTGCCCTACCGCTTCTTTGCTTCGCCGGAAACTTTGCCGCTGAAGGATGCGTTGGGGGGGATGGTCGAGACTACGTATTCCGATTCAGACGATGAGCTGACTATGATGGCTTCGACCAGAGGCACTGACACGAGCATCTTGGCGGCGTCATCCGGGGTCATGGCCATGGATGCGGTGGCGAGGGCGTCGGCCAGGGCGGTCGACGGCGCCAGCACGGTCACGCTCAGCGTGGTGGTGCGCAGAGGCATCCCGGTGGCCGGGTGTATGATGTGGCCCACGAGCGAATCGCCCACCACGCGGAAGTTGCGGTAGTTGCCCGACGTGGCTATGCAGCGGTCGGTGAGGTCGAGCACCGTCAGCCTGTGGTGCATGAAGCGCGATTCGTCCACGATCGGCGCGTCGATCTGTATGTGCCAGTTGTCGCCGTTGGGGTTTAGGCCCGACAGGGCTATTTCTCCGCCTATCTCCACCATGTAGTCGTTGCAGCCGTTGCGCCGCAGCATCGAGGCGATGGCGTCTACGCCGTATCCCTTGGCTATGCCCGAGAAGTTGAATTCGGTCTTTGGCGATTTCTTGTAGACAAGGCTGTCGGCTGTCACGCCGCAGTCCATGATGCCGATGTAGCCGAGCACCGAGTCAATCTCCTCGACCGAGGGGCTGACTTCGGCTCCTTCGTGGTATCCGAATCCCCAAAGGTTGACGATCGGGGCCACCGTGGGGTCAAAGGCACCGTCGCTGATGGCCCACACCCTTTGGGATAGGCGTATCACGTCGGCGAGCATCTTGTCGGCCTTGACCGGCTCGTTGGCGTTGACGCGGCTCACGATCGAGCCTTTTTCAAACGGAGAAAGCGAATTGTCGACCTTGTTGATCATGTATATGATCGAGTCATTGAGGTCAGCCGTGGCTTTGTAGGTGATGTTGTATGTGGTGCCCCAAGCCGCTCCGGCTGCTTGTCTGTACTCTGCTTTGCTGCACGCGCATAGCAGTACCGTAGAAGAGCATAGCAGCGCGGATAATAGGTGGAGAAACGTTGATCGCATTTGATGTAGGTTAAGATTCAACAGCAAAATTCCTAAAAAAACAAATACGTCACAAAATTTGACAGCATCGTGTTGCAATATTGTCAGAAATTTGTAAAAACAAGCCCGCGCTCGGCACAAAAAATGATAAAAAATGATAAAAATTTTGTGGGTAGGAGGTTTATGGCTACCTTTGCATACATAAATATATTTAAATAGATTAATGGAAATTACAGGCAAAATCATTCAGGCCTTTCCCGAGGTTTCAGGCACGTCGCAGCGCGGCAATACCTGGAAGAAGAGGGAGTATGTGCTTGAAACGCAAGAGACTTATCCCAAGAAGGTGTTTTTCGATTTCTTTGGTGAGCGCGCCGATCAGTATCCCCTTACTGTGGGCCAGGACATAAAGCTCAGCTTCGACATCGAAAGCCGTGAATATAACGGACGCTGGTTCGTATCGATACGCGGATGGAAGGCCGAGCCCGCCGCTCCCGCCACCGCCCCTGCGGCTGCTCCCGCCGGCTATGGCGCATTCCCCCAGGCTCCCGCCGGCTTCCCGGCCGCTCCCGCCCCCGGCGCTGTGCCTCCGCCGCCGGCTATGCCCGAGCAAGGCGCCACTGACGATCTTCCTTTCTGACAATCAACTATCTGACATCACCTATGGCACATAAAGCATTGCTGATGATCCTCGACGGATGGGGCATCGGCGACCACTCAAAAAGCGACGTCATCTATCAGACGCCAACTCCTTACTGGGACAGCCTTTTGGCCAACTATCCCAATTCTCAGCTTCAGGCTTCGGGCGAGAACGTAGGTCTGCCCGACGGCCAGATGGGCAATTCAGAGGTGGGCCACCTCAACATTGGCGCGGGCCGAGTGCTTTACCAGGATCTGGTGAAGATCAACAAGGCCATAGCCGACGGCTCTATCCTCGAGAACGCCCAGATCAAGAGCGCCTTCGAATACGCCCAGCGCACAGGCAAGAGCATGCACTTCATGGGCTTGACCTCTAACGGCGGCGTGCACTCGTCGCTCGATCACATTTTCGCGCTCTGCGACATCGCCGCCCACTACGGCCTTGACAATGTATACCTCCACTGCTTCATGGACGGACGCGACACCGACCCCCGCTCGGGCAAGGGATTTATCGAGCAGCTGCAAGAGCATTGCGGCAAGTCGGCCGGCAAGATCGCCTCTATCATTGGCCGATTCTACGCCATGGACCGCGACAAGCGCTGGGAGCGTGTGAAGGAGGCCTATGACCTTCTCGTCGAGGGCAAAGGAAAGCAGGCCACCGACATGGTGGCTGCCATGCAGGAGAGCTATGACGAGGACGTGACCGATGAGTTTATCAAGCCCATCAACAATGCCACTGTCGACGGCACTATCAAGGAAGGCGATGTGGTGATCTTCTTCAACTACCGCAACGACCGCGCCAAGGAACTCACCATCGTGCTCACCCAGCACGATATGCCTGAGCAGGGCATGCACACGATTCCCGACCTGCAGTATTATTGCATGACTCCCTACGACTCTTCGTTCACAGGCGTGCACATCCTCTTCGACAAGGAGAATGTCAACAACACCCTGGGCGAATACCTGTCGGCCACGGGCAAGAAGCAGCTCCACATCGCCGAGACCGAGAAGTACGCTCACGTGACTTTCTTCTTCAACGGAGGCCGAGAGCAGCCTTTCGACGGCGAGGATCGCATCCTGGTGCCTTCTCCGAAGGTGGCCACTTACGACCTCAAGCCCGAGATGAGCTCTTTTGAGGTGAAAGACAAGCTTGTGGCCGCCATCAACGAAAACAAGTACGATTTCATCGTGGTGAACTTCGCCAACGGCGACATGGTTGGCCACACCGGCATCTACTCGGCTATCGAGAAAGCTGTCGTTGCCATCGACAAGTGCGTAGAGGCTGTGATCGAGGCTGTAAAGGCCAACGGATACGAGGCCATCATCATCGCTGACCATGGCAACGCTGACAATGCCATCAACGCTGACGGCACCCCCAATACCGCGCACTCGCTCAATCCCGTGCCTTGCGTCTATGTCACCACCGACAAAAACGCCACCATCGCTGACGGCATCCTTGCAGACGTGGCTCCGACGATCCTCCACATCATGGATCTCCCGCAGCCCAAGGAGATGACAGGCAAGAACCTGATCACAGACTGACAAGCGACAGACCAAGCATAAGAGGCAGCCCGGATCGCTCTCGATCCGGGCTGCCGTCATTATCTCCCTCATGCGGTCGCGATTTCTTCGGGCCGGCCAACAAGTTTGTTTTTATGTTTGATATCTTAGTGCCGCGCGTGTGCCGCATCTGCGGGCAAAGCCTCGCCAAGGGCGAGGACCTGATGTGCCTGCATTGCCATATCGACCTTCCGCGCACCGGAGTCCACCTCTCTGATTTCAATGACGTGCACAAGCGGCTCGGGCACAAATGCCGGGTGTGGAAGGCCGGAGGCTGGTTTTTCTACCTCAGGCAATCGCCCTACGCGCAGATGCTGGTCGACGCCAAATATGCCGGGCAGCCGTCGGTAGATTTCAGGCTCGCAGCCATGTGCGCCCGAGAGTTGGAGGCTGACGGCTTCTTCGACGGCATAGACTTCTTGGTGCCCATGCCTATGTACTGGACCAAGAGGCTGCGGCGCGGATACAACCAGGCCGTCAGCATCTGCGAGGGCATAGAGTCGGTCACAGGCATCGGGGTGGTGGAGGCGCTCAAAGCAAAATCATCGCATGGCACACAGTCGAGAAATACCCGCGAAAGCCGATTCACAAGCATCTCCGGCACTCTGGCCCTATCGCGTGATTGGCCCCGGATCGCAGGCAAACACGTGATGTTTGTCGATGACATAATCACCACCGGAGCCTCGGCCTCCGAGGCCGTGCAGACGCTGTGGCGGGCGTCGCCACGCTCGGTGAGCGTGCTCGCCCTCGGGTTGACAAAAAGCGATAGCTGACGGGTGTCGGCTATCGCTTTCCTATAAAGTGTGATTTATGGCGCGGATCAGTAGTCCTGTGCCTCGATTTCGCCACGCAGGGCCATCACGGCGTTTGAGGCGAGAGCCTCCATCTCGTTCTCGCCCGGGAATACGTATACAGGCGCCAGGTAGGCGATGCGGCGCTTCAGGCGCTCGATGATGTATTCCGAGTGCGCCATGCCGCCTGTGATGAGGATGGCGTCGATGTCGCCGAAAAGCACGGCGCCCTCGGCTGCGATAGCCTTGGCGGTGTGGAATATCATGGAATCGATCACCAGCTCGGCTTTCTTGTCGCCGTTTTCTATGCGGTGCAGTATCTCTTTGACGTCGGTGGTGCCAAGGTGCGCCTCAAGGCCTGCGTGGCCTGCTATGCGCTTCAGCAGCTGATCCTCGGTGAAGCGTCCGCTGTAGCATAGCTTCACCAGAGCGGCAGCCGGCAGGGTGCCTGCCCTTTCGGGCGAGAAAGGCCCTTCGCCGTCGAGCGCGTTGTTTGCGTCGATGGCCTTGCCGTGGCAGTGCGCCGCCACAGATATGCCGCCGCCGAGGTGGCATATTATGAGGTTGAGGTCTTCGTATTTGCGGCCTATCCCTGCGGCGAACTTGCGGGCGGTGGCACGCTGGTTGAGTGCATGCCAGATGCACACGCGCGGACAATGGGGAGATCCGCTGATTCTGGCTTCGTCGCAAAGCTCGTCGACCACGCCGGGGTCAGCCGTATAGCTTTGGCACCCGTCGATCTTCTCGGCCACGTCGTATGCGAGCACGCAGCCCAGGTCGCATGCGTGCTGATGCTCGGCATCGAACGCATCCTTCACCATCTGGGGCGAAACCTTATAGACGCCCCCGTGCACAGGCTTGGCCAGCGATCCGCGGCCGATGACCGCGTCAAACTGCATCGGGATGCCTGCATCGGCCAGGGCTTCGTGTATCAGGCCCAGGCGGAATGGATACTGGTCGCTGACTTTGGCAAACTGCTTCAGGTCGGCGGGGGTGTGGACTATAGACTTGGCGAATATGGGCAGAGCGTCGTCATATACAGCTATTTTGGTGCTGGTGCTCCCTGGATTTATGGCGAGTACGCGCATGACAAGATGTTGTTTTTTTAGGTGTTTGTTGATGGGCTTAGATATTGGGTTGTAAGTGATTTAAGGCATGGGCGTTGCCGTCAAAGGGCAGCCAGGGCCAGGCTGTAGAATTTAGAGCGGGCTGAGTCTCCGCGCGATGACAGCACCACCGGCACCTTGGCGCCTACCAGCAGGCCGGCGATGTCTGCGCCGGCGAAGAGGGTTATTGTCTTGTAGAATGTGTTTCCGGCCTCGATGTCGGGGAAGATGATAGCGTCGGCGTGGCCTCCGATGGGCGAATGCAGCCCTTTGTGGGCCAACGCCTCTGCATCGAGCGAAGTCTTGACGTCGAGCGGGCCGTCGACCACGCAGTTGCCCAACTTTCCCTCTTCGGCTTCGGCCTTGAGGGTGACATAGTCGGCGGTGAATGGGAAGTGGCGCTCATCGACCTTCTCCGAGCAGTGTGTGAGCGCTATCAGCGCCTTTTCGCGCCCGAGGCGGCATGCTATGTCGGTGAGGTATTTGATCTGCGCGCGACGCTGGTCGATAGTGGGGTATGGGATCACGGCCACGTCGCTCAGCAGCAGCAGCTTGGGATATGCGGGTATGTGGGCGGCGGTGATGTGCGTGAGCACGGCGCCCTTGTCGAGTATGCCATGCTCCTTGTTGAGAACGGCGCGGAGCAGATTGTCGGTGTTGATCATCCCCTTCATTATGATGTCAGCCTCGCCGTTGCGGGCCATGCTCACGGCTATGGCGGCGGCTTCGTCGCCGTCGGCCGCCTCAACGATGCTGTAATGGCCCGAGCAGGCGGCCATGGCCGGGTCCGCCTCGATTTCGGCTCTGCAGCCTACAAATATCGCGTCGATGATGCCGTCTTTGATGGCGAGGGCCACGGCCTGGCGGGTGCAGTCGTCAGAGGCCCATACGATAGCCGCTTTTTTGCGGATGCCTCTTTCGGAGATAGTCTTTACGAGGGAATCTAATGTTTCCATGGTTGAGATAAATGGAGGTGTATATGTTAATTATAACTCGATATCAGTTTGCGTGCCTTTTCTATGTCTCCGGCGTGGTCCACGTCGATCACCTTGCCCAGGTCGTATGCCTTGAGCCCGATGCCGGCCTGCAGCAGTCCGCGCTGGAAATTGCGCATGTGGCTCACTCCTGTCTCCAGGCAGTGGTCGAGCACGGCGAATGCCGTCTGCGTGAGGCCATAAATTCCGGCTGATACGTATTTTGTGTCAGGGCGGGCCGCGTCGCAGAAGGCAGTGATGTCCATGTCGGCGTCGGTGGCCACATAAAGGGGCTTTTCGTCGTCGATATATGATGTCACGGCCATCATGCCGCATGAGTCGGCGGCCTCGAAACAGCCGGCATAGGCTTCGAAATCGGCCTGGCGGAATATCGTATCGACCGTGGTGGCTATGAATTTGCACTCACCGCTTCCGCGCCATGGCTTGGTGACCTCATATAGGCTGTGCATCGAGCTTGGGGTCGACTTCACTGTCAGGTGGAGTGGCACGGGCAGGGTCAGGCTCCGGAGATATTCGCGCACTTCGGTCATCTCTTCGTTGACGATGATGCTGATCTCCTCGGCTCCCGAGGCCAGGAATATGTCGATCAGACGCTTGATCATGGGGCGCCCGTCGAGGTCAACGAGCGGCTTGGGGCTTTCTACGCCTTCCTGCACCAGGCGCGATCCCTGGCCGGCGGCTATGATGGCGAATTTCATGTCTGTTTGGCTGTGGTTTGTGGTGTGGGTAGAGAGCGGTGATCAGTCTTCTTTCGAGAGGTCGAGCTTGACATTGTCATTGCCCTTTGCGTGGTATTGCTTGCGCAGGGGGCGCCGGCGGCATTCGTCTTCGTTGCGGCGGGTGCGCCAGATGTCGATGGCCATGTACACGGCTGAGCGCAGCGAGTCGGGCGAAGCCTCGCCCTGGCCGGTGATGTCGTATCCGGTGCCGTGGTCAGGCGATGTGCGCACGTAGGGCAGGCCGGCTGTGAAGTTGACTCCGGTGTCCATGGCGAGCGCCTTGAAGGGTGTGAGTCCCTGGTCATGGTACATGGCCAGCAGGGCGTCGAATTTTACGAATCTCCCGGCTCCGAACAGGCCATCGGAGGCGTATGGGCCGAAGGCGAGTATCCACTGGTCGCGGGCCTCTTTTATGGCCGGGATGATGATGTCGTTCTCTTCCGTCCCGAGCATGCCGTCTTCGCCGGCGTGGGGGTTGAGCGAGAGCACGGCGATGCGCGGAGCCTCAATGCCGAAGTCGCGGCAGAGAGAGCGCGAGAGTATGCGCAGCTTCTCCATGATGGCCTCTTTGGTGATTGCCGGTGCCACATCCTTGAGCGGGAGGTGGGTGGTGACCAGGGCCACGCGCAGATCCTCGTTGCATAGCATCATCAGGGCCTTGTTGCCGTCGCCGATGGTGGCTTCGAGGTATTCGGTGTGCCCCGGAAATTGGAATTCCGGGCCTTGGATGTTGTGTTTGTTGATGGGAGAGGTCACGAGCACGTCGATAAAGCCTTCCTGCAGGTCCTTGACCGCTCTCTGCAGGCTCGCGAATGCAGCCTGGCCTGCGGTCTGCGATGACACGCCCGGCTCCACTTTCGTGTCTTCAGGCACTACGTTGATGATATTGTTCTGGCCGTCGGCTATGCAGCTGCCGTCTTGCGCCTGCACAAAAGGCACGGCGGGGAGGTCGAGCAGCTTGCGGTAGAAGGCCGCTATTTTTGCCGAGCCGTAGACTACGGGGGTGCATATCTCGAGCATGCGCTCATCGCCGAGCATCTTCAGGATCACTTCGTATCCGATGCCGTTTATGTCTCCGTGGGTGATGCCCACGCGTATAGGTCTGTCCATTGTCTTTTTGGGGTTTTCTTTAGGTAAGGGGCCGTTGGGGCGGTCAGTGCCGGTCAGCTTCTTGCCCGGCGAGCATGCCGCAGGCGGCCATGATGTCCTCGCCCCGGCTGGCGCGTATGGTGGCTGTGACCCCGAGGTCGTTAAGGCGGTCGCGGAATGCCTCCATCGCTTCCTTTTTGGCCGGCTGCAGGTCATAGCCGGGGATGGCGTGGTAGCGAATGAGGTTGACGCGGGCCGATGTGCCCTTGATCAGGCGGGCGAGAGCGTCGGCCATTGATGTCGAGTCGTTGGCGCCGTCCCACATGATGTATTCCACCGACAGACGCCTCTGGTGGGCGAAGTCATATCCCCTCAGCAGGTCGATCACCTCTCTGACAGGGTAGGCCTTCTCCACAGGCATAATCTCGGCGCGCATGCCCGGCACGGGATTGTGCACGCTCACTGCTATGTGCACCTTTGTCTGCTCGATCAGGTCCTTCAGCTCGCGTGTCTTGCCTATGGTGCTCACTGTGATGCGCTTGGGGCTCCATGCGAGGCCCCACTTCGCGGTGAGGATTTCTATGGCTTTCGTCACAGCCTGGAAGTTGTCGAGCGGCTCGCCCATGCCCATGAATACGATGTTGGTGAGCGAAGGGGAGTCATCGATGCTCAGCACCTGGTTGATTATATCGCGGGCGCTCAGGTTTCCGTGGAAGCCCTGCCTGCCGGTCATGCAGAATCGGCAAGCCATCTTACAGCCCGCCTGGGATGAGACGCAAAGGGTGGCGCGGTCCTTGTCGGGGATGTACACGGCCTCTACATCAAGATCGCTCTTGCGGCCGGCTGACCGGGCGTCAGTGGCCGGAAAAAGATATTTGATGGTGCCGTCGGCGCTGCGGGCGGCCGAGCGGGGCTCAACGCGCCCCACGCAGTAGCGCTCTGACAGCTTCTGGCGGGCGGCCTTCGACAGATTGGTCATCTCGTCGATCGAGACCACGCGCTTCTCATAGAGCCATTTGGCCATCTGTGAGGCTGCGAATCCGGGGAGGCCTGCCTCGGCGGCCACGCCCTTCAGATCGTCAAGCGTGAGGCCGATCAACGGCAATTTTGCATCGTCATTCATCATAAATATAGTTAACCGCACAAAGGTACGGAAAAAAAGTGATTCAAGCGCTGCGCATAAGCCCCAAAATTGTGTAATTTCAAACAATATTTTAAAACATATAAAAAGGCCTCGCCCGTCAGCCATTTCGCCTGCCGGAGGCGCCTGCAGCGGGGGCGGCGAGCGGCGCCGAGGCTGATTGTGCCTTAATAATAGTTAAATTGATGCGAAAATAATGTGATTTGTTTGCTTTTTATTAACTTTGCGGTTTGTAATGGCAAAGTATCTCACAATAGATATCGGCAATAGCTCGGCCAAGGCTGCAGCGTGGGCCGACGGGCGCATGGTGGGAGACCCCGTATGGGGGGCTCTTCGACCCGACGACGTGCGCGGCCTCTGCGCCCGCGTGGGCGGAGTCTTCGACTTCGCTGCGGTCTGCTCCGTCTCTGATGACCCCTCGGGGCTGTTGAGGGAAGCGGCTTCCGTGTCGAGGCGATGCCTTGAGGTGGGTACTTCCACGCCATTGCCGATAGACATAAGCGCCTACGCCAGCACTCTCGGCGCCGACCGCATCGCGGCTCTTGCGGCAGTGGCCGGCATGTGCCCGGGGCGCGAGGCCCTTGTGGTGGATTGCGGCACGGCCATCACCTTCGACCGCCTTTCGGCCTCCGGAATATTCCTCGGCGGAAATATCTCGCCCGGAGTGGGCATGCGCCTGCGGGCCCTCCATGCCTTCACCAAGAGGCTGCCTGAGGTGGAGTCGGGCACGTCGGCTCCCATGTGGGCCCTGACCACCGCCGACGCCATGCGCAGCGGCGCGCTCCACGGCGCCATAGCGGAGATCGAATATTTTGCGAGGCAGTGCCCGCCGGGCACTGCTGTGGCCATCACCGGAGGCCGCGCTTCAAGCATCGCATCGATGCTGTCATTCAAGCCTGAAATCGCCGACGCGGCCCTGGTGCTTCGCGGCCTAAAATATATTATTGAATATAATGAAGATAAATAAGATTATCGCCTTGGCGATCTGCGCGCTTGCTACGCTTGGCGCTTCCGCCCAGAACGGCACCATGAGTCCTTACAGCCGCTATGGCTACGGTCTGCTCAACGACAACGCCACAGCGGCCCAGCGCTTCATGGGCGGCGTGGGCTACGGCATGAACTCAGGAAGGCAGATCAATGTGATGAACCCCGCGTCATACGCGGCCATTGACTCGCTCACATTCCTCTTCGACATGGGCTTTGACCTCGATTTCCTGTCGTCGGAGGAGAATGGCGTGAAGGAGTCGAACAACAGCGGAAGCCTCAACTACATCACCATGGCGTTCCCGCTGGCCAAGCGCCTGGGCGCCAGCGTGGGCCTGTTGCCCTACTCCTCTACCGGATACACCTTCGGCCAGAGCGTGGACAATGGCGGAGTATCGCGCACCGGCAACGGCGACATCAACGAAATCTACATCGGCGTGGGATACTCGCCCATCAAGAATCTCTACGTAGGCTTCAACGCCGCCTACCTCTTCGGCACCATCAACAACGATGTCTACGCGAGCACCATCAACGGCTCTACATCGCTCTTCCAGCGATATATGCGCGTCAGGGACTACAAGCTTGACTTCGGCGTGCAGTATGCGGTAGACATCGACCGCAACAACCGCGTCACCCTCGGCGCCACTTTCTCGCCCGGAAAGAGCTTCCACGGCGAGACCTACGGCGTATATTACGATATGTCGACAAACGACATCGACACCACCGGCTACACCAAGCTTGGTGGAAAATACACTATGCCCGCATCATACGGCCTGGGCATAAACTATATGTGGCGCGAGCGCCTGATGCTTGAGGCCGACTTCACCTATCAGCCATGGAAAGACGTGAAGTACGCTTCGATGGAGGGATTCGAGTCGACGGAATTCGACAATCGCTGGAAAGTGGCATTCGGCCTTGGCTGGACGCCCCTGCCGCGCGGCTCTTACTTCCGCAGGGTGCAATACCGCTTGGGCGCATACTACACCCATGACTATCTCAACATCCTTGGAAACAATGTGCGCGAATACGGCGCCACGCTCGGATTCGGATTCCCGGTGCCAACGTTCAAGAGCATCGTCAGCCTCGGATTCGAATACAAGCACCGCCAGGCCACTCCCAACCCGCTCATCAAGGAGAATTACTTCACGGTGAGCATCGGTATCAACTTCAACGAAATGTGGTTCCGCAAGGCCAAAATCTATTGATCAGGAATTCGCTTGGCATATTGCCCCCGGCGGCTGCGCTCGCCATTGTCTTCTCCTCCCTCGCGTCATGCGGAGAGGAGAAGCACAGCTATGTGGCAAACACCAAGGGCGGCGAATACACGCCAACTATGCTCACGGTCGACGTGAACACCTTCATATCCGACTCCGGATACACGCGATATCACATCACATCGCCCCTCTGGGGCATGTATGAAGATGCGGCCGATCCTTTCTGGAAATTTCCCGAGGGGCTCTTCCTTGAGCAGTATGACCGTGATCTCAACCCCACATCGAGCATACGCTGCGATTCGGCCCACTATCTGAGCCAGAAGCGCATCTGGCGCCTTGACGGCAATGTGGTCATGATCAACACCGCCGGCGACAGCTTCCTGACGCAGCAGGTGTATTGGAATCAGGTGAGGCGCGAGGTGTATTCCGACTCATTCATACACATAGTGCGCAGCGACAGGGTGATTGAGGGGTACGGATTCAACTCAAACGAGCAGATGACGAGCTACACCGTCAACCGCCCCACCGGCATCTTCCCGTCGGCGCGGCGCGCCCAGCCGGCGCCTGCTCCGGACCCCTCCGACTCATCGGCGCAGGGCAGGCGCAGGCCGCCCGAGCGCATACAGCCCAGGGCCGCCATGCCGCAGGCGGCGGAGGAAAAGCGGCAGACAGACATGGCCATGCCCTCTGACGGTGAGGCTATGAAACCAAAACCGATAAATTGAGCGAGATGGACTACGCTTGGCTTATAACAGCACTTATCGCACTGGCGCTCAGCGCGCTGTTCTCCGGTACAGAAATCGCCTACGTCACAGCCGACCGCGTGCGCGTGGAGCTCGACGTCAACCGTGGCGGCATCATTGGCCGCATACTCAATCTTTTTTACCGCAATTCCGAGTTTTTCATATCGTCGATTCTCGTCGGCAACAATGTGGTGCTCGTGATCTACGGCATGGGCCTTGCCAACCTCATAGATCCGTGGATAGCGGAGATCACGTCAAACGAGGCCGCGCGCCTGATATTGCAGACGCTGATATCAACCGGCATAATACTGCTCATAGGGGAGTTCCTTCCAAAGACCATTTTCCGCATCAACCCCAGCAGCTCACTCAAGATATTCGCCGTGCCGATATGGATATTCTATTGGCTGCTTTATCCTATTTCGTGGCTGGCCACATGGCTGAGCCGCCAGCTGATGAAGATCGTGGGCGTAAAGGGGCAGTCGGTGCGTCTCGGGCTCATATCCATAGGAGATCTCAATGACTATCTCGAAGAGACCATCGACAACATGCAGGAAAACAAGGAGGTGATCGACAACGAGGTCAAGATCTTCCGCAATGCCCTCGACTTCTCAAATACCCATCTGCGCGACTGTATGACGCCCCGCAACGAGATAGCGGCGATCGACATAGACGACACCACCACTGAAGAGCTCTCTGAAATGTTTACGAAGACGGGGCGCTCCAAGATACTCGTATACCGCCGCCACATAGATGATATCGTGGGATACATACATGTGAGCGAGCTGTTCAATCCGCTGGTGGATTGGCGCAGGCAGATCAAGGAAGTGATATTCGCGCCTGAAACGCTGATGGCCAACAAGATGATGCGCCGTCTGCTGCAGGAAAAGAGGTCGATGGCCGTAGTGGTCGATGAGTTTGGGGGCGTAGCGGGCCTCGTCACGCTCGAAGACCTTGTCGAGGAGATTTTCGGAGACATACAGGATGAGCATGACAAGACCAAGCTGACTATGCGAAACGTGAGCGAGGGGGTCTACGAATTTTCAGGCCGCTGCGAGATTGCGGCGATTAACGAGACCTTTGGCCTCGACCTGCCTGAAAGCGATGACTACCAGACTCTCGCCGGATACCTGCTCCAAGCTACGGGGGCCATCCCCGCACAGGATCAGGAGGTGCAGATCGGCGCCAACATATTCCGGATTCTCAAGAAGACCGCTACGCGGCTTGAACTCATACGCCTGACCCGCGCCACAGCCGCCGGCGAGGAGTAGGCCGAGCGAGCCTTTGGATAGGCGCGCACGGCTGCATTGTGGCGTCAGAATAAAGCCAATCTGACAGATAGGCCAACTTTTTTGCCTTTTGGGAGAGCACATTATTGCGTTATTTGTAAAAAAATCTATAACTTTGCATAGATTTTTCCAGCGATTTTAGCTTCTTAATCGTTTTAACAATTATGGGAATCACGGCAAATAGACTTATGGCGTTTCTCGACCTATGGGCTTTGAGGTCATTGGTCGCGATGGCTTTGTTGTCGGCATCGATTGTGGCCAATGCCTCTGATGCTGACTCTCTTGCCGTGGAGCAGCCAGCGAAGAAAGGCCTGTTTGACAGGTTCATAAGCTATTTCTCTGACGCCAATAAAGAGAAAAAGCACAAGAAATTTGATTTCAACATACTCGGCGGTCCGCACTACAGCGCCGACACCAAGTTTGGCCTCGGCATTGTGGCCGCTGGCGTCTATGGCATCGACACCTTGCGGCCTGACCAGCACGCCTCTGATGTCTCGCTCTATGGCGATATCACCACCACCGGATTCTACATGCTGGGGGTGCGTGGCAATCACATAGCCCGGCAAGACCGCATGCGGCTGATCTATGACATGAGATTCTATTCCCAGCCGTCTAAAATCTGGGGCATCGGGCATGCGGCTTGCGACAACGACGCCAATGAGAGCGACATGAAGCGCAAGCAGATGTTTGTGAAGGCCGCTTTGCTCTTCAGGGTCGCCCCCAAACTCTACATTGGCCCGATAGGAAGGTTTGACCATATCAGCGTCAACCATATAGAGCGGCCCGAGCTGTTGCCCCCCGATGCACCGCGCACCGTGTCCAACAATAGATTCGGCTTCAACATTGTCTATGACACCCGAGATAATCTCACGGCCCCGCGCAGTGGATATTACGTGGGCCTGTCATATCATTCACGCTATCTGTGCGTTCCGGTCAACGACTTTCACTTCGACACTGCCGACCTGCGCTTCTGCGGCTACAACGAGGTGTGGAAAGGGGCTGTCATTGCCTACGAATACAATGTGCTGATGAATTGGGGCGATGTGCCCTGGTGCATGATGGCCACGATAGGCAATTCCTATTCTATGCGCGGATATTATGAAGGGCGCTACCGCGACCGCAATAAGATGGACACGCAGGTAGAGCTCAGGCAGCATGTGTGGCGCCGCAGCGGCATCGCTGTGTGGGCGGGGGCAGGCATCATATTCGACCGGTTCGCCGATATGCGCCCGGGCCACATACTTCCAAACTTCGGAGTGGGCTATAGGTGGGAGTTTAAGAAAAACGTCAACGTCCGTCTCGATTTCGGAGTGGGGAAAAGAGGGCAGACAGGTTTCATATTCAATATAAACGAGGCTTTTTAGGATGCCCGAGTGGCCGAGGCTCTGTGTCCACGAAGATTTTTAAGGTGAAAAAAGATATTAAGGTATAATTTCTAAAATGAGTTTTTTTGACAAGAAGATATTCAAATGGTCCGGTTGGGACAAGGTGCTTATGCACCTTTGGGTTGCGGCGCTTGTGGTGCCCAATGTGATTCTCTCCATCACCGAGCCCATGGGCGTGTGGGCGAAGCTTGCCAATGTGATTCTGCCCTGCGGCGTCTATGGCTTGCTCGTCACGCTGGTGGCCAGGGTGCGCCTCACGGCCATACTTCTCTTTCCCCTTGTGTTTTTCGCCGCGTTTCAGCTCGTGCTGCTGTATCTTTACGGCAATTCCATCATAGCAGTGGATATGCTGCTCAATCTGGTCACCACCAATGTATCTGAGGCCAGCGAGCTGCTCGCCGGCATAATGCCCTCGGTGTTTGGAGTGGTGATCCTTTATGTGCCCCTAATGGTTTGGGGCATCTATGCCCTTTGCAAGCATGATCCGCTCCCGCCTGCGTATCTGCGCAGGCAAGCATGGAAATGGGGAGGCAACACTCTGCTTGGCGTCGCTCTCACGGCGGCTGCCTATGCCTTTGAGCCGGGCTATACGGTGCTTGACGACATGTATCCGTGCAATGTGGGATATAACATATATCTCGCCATAGACCGCACCGCCAAAACCTCGGCCAGGGCCGAGGCCGCCAAGGGCTTCACCTTCTACGCCGAATCATCGCGTGACCCTGAGCTGCGCGAGGCCCATGTGATGGTGATAGGCGAGACGAGCCGAGCCGCCAATTTCAGCATCTACGGATACGACAGGCCCACTTCGCCCTTGCTCGAGAAAGAGCCCGGGCTCGTGGCGTTCAGCCGTGCCCTGTCGCAGAGCAACACCACCCACAAGAGCGTGCCCATGCTGCTGACAGCTGTGGGCGCCGATGATTTTGACGGCATATACCATCAGAAGGGAATCCTCACGGCCTACAAGGAGGCCGGGTATCACACCGTGTTTCTTTCCAATCAGAAATTTAACCGCTCGCTCATCGACGAACTCGCGTTTGAGGCCGACGAGTGCGTATTCATAAACGAGGACGACTCTGTAGCCGACCATCACTATGACAGCGACCTGTTGCCGCTGATAGGCGAGGCTCTCGCATCTGACCATCCGAAGGTGTTTGTGGTGTGTCACACCTATGGATCCCACTTTGATTATTTTGACCGCTATCCGCGCTCACAGGCGGTGTTCTCGCCCGACGGCCCGGGCACGGCCACGCCGGGTCAGCGCGATGTGCTGATCAATGAGTACGACAACACCATCCGTGGCGTCGATGCTTTCCTCCACAGCGTGGTCGACTCGCTGCGGGCCGAGAGGCCGGTGTCGAGCATGCTCTATACCTCTGATCATGGCGAGGACATATTCGATGACAGGCGCGCGCGTTTCCTCCACGCATCGCCTACGCCTACATTCCATCAGCTCTACGTGCCATTTTTCGTGTGGGCATCTGATTCGCTCGCGGCTGTCGAGCCAAATATGCGGGCTAATTTGTCAGATAATAAAGATAAGGACATCGAGACTTCGGTCTCGGCCTTCTATACCATGCTTTCGCTCGGAGGCATAGTCACCCCTCATTTCGAGGATGGATGCTCGGTGGCAGACTCGGCCCTCAGGGTGCCTGTGCGTAAATACCTCAACGACCACAATCAGGCTGTGCCGCTGCTTGAGGCTCTGCCGGACACCGCTGACCGGAAATTGATACATCACTTTAACATCAGATAGATATGAAACGCCTTTTTCTGATCATCTCATTGCTGCCGATGCTCGCTGCGGCGCAGTCGGGCACCGTGCACACGCTGAAATACGGCGATATGGATACGTGGGTGACCCGTAAGATACAGGAGTCAGCCATCATAGGCCATGGAGTGAAGACCCTTTATGAGATAGGCCCCGAAACCACCGTGGAGGGAGCGAAAGCATACACCAACCTTGGCGGTTCGCCTTGGGCCACTTCAAACGTGTATGCCCGTGTGGCAGGCATCAACAAGACCAATACATCAGTGTTCCGCGAGGAGCGTCCGGGCCATGGCAGTTGCGCGCGCCTTGAGACGCGCATCGAAAAGGTGAAGGTGCTGGGCGTGGTCGACATTTCGGTGCTCGCCGCCGGATCGCTTTTCCTCGGAGATATGAAGGAGCCTATCACAGGCACGAAAGATGCCGAGAAGAACCTCAACTGGGGCATACCTTTCACCAAAAGGCCATCGGCTGTGGTATATGACTATAAGCTGAAGATCATGCCTGACAAGAATAGGGTGAAGATGACGGGATTCGGCAAGAAGCAGTCTGTCCCCGGCCAGGACTGCGCTGTGACGGTGCTGTATCTGCAGAAACGCACCGAGCACCCCGACGGCTCTATCACTGCCGAGAGGGTGGGCACTATGGTGAAGAAATACAAGGCGTCGACCAATGGGTGGGTCAACGGCGCGAAATATGAGATACTTTATGGAGACATCACCGGCAATCCTGCCTATGACGCCTCCACAATGGGCCTGCGCAGCGACGACTACGCACGCAACAGCAAAGGTCAGAGCGTGAAGGTGACCGAGACGGGCTGGGCCGATGCCAGCGCCACACCCACCCACATCATATTGCAATTCTCGTCAAGCCATGGCGGCGCCTACATCGGCACCCCCGGCAATACCATGTGGGTCGATAACGTCGGACTCGTTTATTAATGCTGAATGCAGAATGCTGAATGCAGAATGCAGAATGGGGAATGGGGTAGGGGCGCGATAAATCGCGCCCGCCCTACGTACCACGCCTACATTCAACATTAACTGACCATTCTGCATTCAGCATTCAGAATTAACTGACCATTCTGCATTACAAAGCGAACATTTTCTCGCCCCTGAGCGTTACAATATCAGAAATAGGCATTTTTCTGGCTTCATGAAAAAAGCCCTACAGTAAATTGTAGATACTGCCCTATTTTCAAAGTCCCGCGTCCATACCCCTATGGCGCGGGCTTTTTTGTCGGCCTAAAGCTTCATTGTCTGATACCACTTCGCGAAAGAGCGTATGCCATCATGTAGAGGGGTTGAGGGGCGATAGCCTACTTCTGATTCAAGCAAAGAGGTGTCAGCGTGAGTCTGGTAGACATCGCCTTGCTGCATAGGCACGAAATCCTTTTTGGCTTCCCTGCCCAGAGCGCTTTCCAGCTCGCTGATGAAATCCATAAGCTGCACAGGGTGGCTGCATCCGATGTTGTACACCTTGTATCTCACACCGTCGGCGTTCTCCGCAGGCACGTGGTCTATGGCCAGCATGGTGCCGTGCACTATGTCGTCGATGTATGTGAAGTCGCGGCTCAGCTGCCCGTTGTTGAATACCTTGATCTCTTTGCCGGCGCTTATGGCGTCGGCAAAGAGCATCGGGGCCATGTCGGGGCGTCCCCAGGGGCCGTAGACGGTGAAATATCGCAGGCCGGTGCAGGGGATGCCGAATAGCTTGGCGTAGGCGTGGGCCATCAGCTCATTGCTCTTCTTCGTGGCTGCGTATATGCTTGCGGGGCGAGTCACCTCATCAGATTCGGCGAAAGGCGTCTTTGTGTTAAGGCCGTAGATCGAGCTGCTTGATGCGTAGGTGAGATGCCGCACGGGATAGTTGCGGCAGCATTCGAGCAGGTTCATGAATCCCACCACATTGGCCTGCACATACGACATCGGGTTCTGCAGGCTGTATCTGACTCCGGCCTGGGCGGCGAGATTCATCACAGCGTCAAAGCGCTCCCGGGCGAATAGGGCGTCAAGCCCCTCCGCGTCGGTGATGTCAAGCCTCACAAACCTTAATCCCGGCATAGTGGGCGAGCGCAATTCAGTGCCGTAGGGGATGTCGGAGTAGCTGACTTCAGACCGTTCGCTGCCGGTGTCGGGCAAGGCGGCGGCCATGGGCCATGATGGGTCAGGCTCGATGCCGAAAAACTCCTTCAGCCTGCCGATTTTCAGGCGCGGGTCATAGTATGAGGTTATCGAGTCGATGCCTACGACCTCGTCTCCTCTATCGGCCAATTCGCGGGCCAGCCTGCTGCCGATGAATCCGGCGGCGCCGGTGATCAGGATTTTCATTGTTGCGGTGCGATGTGTGGGATATGTCAGAATGAATAGATCATGGCGCAGAGGATGCGGTAGTTGGTCACAGCCTTTGAGCCGGTGATCTTGCCGTTCTTCTTGTCGAGCGATCCGTACCAGGCGGTGCAAGGCGTGAACTCTACGCCCACCTTCCAATGGGGGAGATTGTATGATATCTGCGCGCTGACGTTGACAATCTGGTCCACGTCAAGGCCCGTGCCGTAGGTGGGGCCGGTGATTTCCTTGCCGGTGCCGAGATTTTTGATGTATCCCAGATAGAGGCCCGGCTGCCACTTCTTGCCGTATGTGAAATTAAGCCATGTGGCCGACTGGCGGAAGGGGGTGTATTTCATCTCATCAGTGCGGGCGTCGACCGAAGTGGCGGCGTATCCGCCGAGCATCGAGCAGTGGGTGAGATTGCTGCCGTAGATTGTCTTCGCCGAGATCTGATACATAGGGGCGGCATACTTCACGTGCGCTTCGGCCGATACGGAGTTCACACGCTCGTTGAGCTTGTAGATTTTGCCATCGACCTCGGCCTGCTTGCGGGGGCGGAGCGACAGGAAATCTACGCCGGCGCCTACGGTGAGGCCTTTGTGCTTGTAGTCAACGCCTGCGTATATCTCGGGGATGCAGCCGTTTTTCAGGTAGTCGGGGCTTTTGCCGTTGGGGCCTACAGAGTTGTACTGCGATTGCCAGATTGCGGCCAGCGTGAGCTGCGTGCCGCCGTCGGCCTTGTAGCGGTAGCGGATGAGAGGGCTGCGGTTGAAGGGCTGGAACGGCGCTCCGGTGGCGAGGTTGAGCACAGAGGGCATGAAGTCGCCCGTAAGCGGGTGCCATGTCTGGCCCACGAGCAGGGCCGAGTGCCCCCAGTCAAGGTTGACATAGGCCTGGCGCAGGCGCACCACGCCGTAGCTTGAGCCGGATCCGCGGAAGTCGGCCTCGATCTTGGCGTTTGTCTTTGCTCCCATCAGCTCAGGGCCGGCGATGTCTACGCCGAGGCGCGTATAGAGCATGTAGAAGCTGCCTTGCGCGCTTCCGTTGAGGTCTTTGCCGTCGGCATCATAGTCGTGATTCTTGGGATACATGTAGAATAGGCCGTCTACGGTCTCTACGTTGGCCCTGGAATTGTAGAATAGGTCGGCGCGCACGCGTCCGTAGAGCTTGAACTTGAAATCGCTTTGCTGCGCGGCGGCGGCAACCGCTGTGGCGGCAACGCACAGCGTCAGGATGATTTTCGTGAAAACGTGGTTTTTGGTAAGCATTTACGTGTCTTGCTTTTGAGTTATATTGGAAACGATAGATTTTACCGCTGCAAAATTACGTAAAAAATCCCATATATTGGCCGTCGTGCCCCAATTGCTCATACTTTTTGCATTGACGAAAAAAAAAGCCGCATCGATTGATGCGGCTTTGGTGGTGGGCGCTGAGGGATTCGAACCCCCGACCCTCTGCTTGTAAGGCAGACGCTC
>CANNVE010000016.1 GCA_947525975.1 uncultured Muribaculaceae bacterium
GTAACCTTCTGATCCGTAGTCAGATGCTCTATTCAGTTGAGCTAGCGAACCATCCGTTGTTGGATTTCGAGTGCAAAGTTAGCGCATATTTTTCAATACTCCAAATATTTTGAAGAAAATTTTCAAAAAAGAGAAAAAAAATCGCCGCAGGGAGCTCTCGCGAGCCTTTGCGGCGACATATCCTATCTAATCAATATTGACTTTAGATCATAGGGAGTTTAGAAAACGAAAAAGTTGCTTACACTATTATAGATTGCCGACGAGCCGCAAAGTTTAAAGCTAAAAGATGAGTATTTGCATACTTTTGCTGAAAAATGATGTTTATATCAAAAAGTCTGATTATTATTCCGTAACTTTGCCATAGAAAATTTCATCTTAAATGCCCGAAATATCAGTACGCGGCTCTGAAATGCCGCAATCTCCAATACGCAAGCTCGCACCTCTCGCATACGCAGCCGAAGCAAGGGGCGTGAAGGTGTACAGGCTCAACATCGGACAGCCCGACCTGCCCACGCCCGCCTGCGCGCTCGACGCACTGAAGCACATAGACCGAAGCGTGCTTGAATACAGCCCCAGCCAGGGATTCCTCAGCCTGAGAAGAAAACTGTCGGAATACTACGCTTCCTACAGCATAGACCTTGGGCCTGACGACATCATCGTGACCAACGGCGGCAGCGAGGCTGTGCTGTTCGCATTCCTGAGCTGCCTTAATCCCGGCGACGAGATCATAGTGCCGGAGCCGGCCTACGCCAACTACATGGCTTTCGCCATTAGCGCCGGAGCGGTGATACGCCCCGTGGTGTCGACCATCGACGACGGATTCGCATTGCCCCCGGTGGAGAAATTTGAGGAGCTGATCAACGAGCGCACACGCGCCATACTGATATGCAACCCCAACAACCCCACGGGATACCTCTACACAAGGCGTGAGATGGAGGCCATACGCCAGCTTGTGATGAAGCATGACCTGTATCTGTTCAGCGATGAGGTCTACCGCGAATTCATCTACACAGGCTCGCCCTACATCAGCGCATGCCACCTTAAGGACATCGAAGACAACGTGATCCTCATAGACTCGGTGTCGAAGCGATACAGCGAATGCGGCATACGCATCGGCGCCCTCTGCACAAAGAACGAGGCTGTGAGGCAGACGGTGCTTAAATTCTGCCAGGCGCGCCTCTCGCCGCCGCTCATAGGCCAGATTGTGGCCGAAGCAAGCATCGACGCTCCGGAGGAATACCGGCGCGAGGTCTACGAGGAATACCTCGAAAGGCGCAAATGCCTGATCGACGGCCTCAACCTCATCCCGGGCGTGTATTCGCCGATACCTATGGGTGCTTTCTACACAGTGGCCCGCCTGCCGGTGGACGACGCCGAGGCATTCTGCGAATGGTGCCTGCGCGACTTCGAGCATGAAGGCGCCACCGTGATGATGGCTCCGGGAGCCGGATTCTATTCAGATCCCGCCCTAGGACGCAACCAGGTGCGCATGGCCTACGTGCTCAACAAAGACGATCTGCGCAAAGCCCTTGAGATACTGCGCATCGCCCTCGAGCGATACCGCAGCCTACACCCTTGAGCAAAGACAACATTAAAAAAACCTGAGGATTTGAAACGCTTTTCAGTAATAGTCCCCGTATACAACCGCATCGACGAGGTCAGGGATCTGCTCGAAAGCCTTGCCGCGCAGACTTGCAAGGACTTTGAAGTGATCATCGTGGAGGACGGCTCGACAGAGCCTTGCCGCGATGTCGCGGACGCATATTCGGCAAGCGTAGACGTGAGCTACCACTACAAAGAGAACGAAGGACGCTCGATAGCCCGCAACTACGGCATGGAGCGGGCCAAGGGCGAATATTTCATATTCTTCGATTCCGACTGCGTGATTCCGCCGACATACTTCGCCACCCTTTCAAAGGCCCTCGATGAGAATCCGCTCGATTGCTTCGGAGGCCCCGATGCGGCGCACGATTCATTCACCGACGTGCAGAAAGCCATCAACTACACCATGACCTCATTCCTGACCACCGGAGGCATCCGTGGCGGAAAGGTTAGCCTGGAGAAATTCACGCCGCGCACGTTCAACATGGGCTTCTCAAGGCGCGTCTACGAAAAGGTAGGCGGATTCAGTGAGATGTTCTCCGAAGATATCGACATGAGCACCCGCATACGCCTGGCCGGCTTCAGCATCGGCCTCATCCATCAGGCGCCGGTGTGGCACAAGCGCAGAGTCGATTTCCGCAAATTCCTCCGCCAGGTCTACGTCTTCGGCATGTCGCGCATCACGCTCAAGCTCCTCTATCCCGGGTCGCTGAAAGCAGTGCATACGCTTCCGGCCATATTCGTGCTCGGCAGCGCGGCCCTGATATTGCTGTCGATCTTTGTCAGATGGTGGTTTATCCTGCCTTTGGCCGCATACGTGACAGCAGTCTTCGCCGCCGCCCTGGCATCGACCCGCAGCCTCAAGATAGCCGCGCTCGCAGTGCCGTCGTCGCTGATACAGCTATGGGGCTACGGATGCGGATTCATCAAAGCGTTCGTCATCAAGATACTGCTTGGCCGCGGACGCGACGAAGCCGAGGAAATCGCCTTGCGCAAAGGCAAATGACAATGCAGGCGAGAGCCATTGCTCTTACAAACAGATAAAAACAAACTACTTTGGCCTCAAAACTGATCAAGGATCTCGACGCGGGAGACCGCCCCAGAGAAAAGGTGCTGGCCGGCAGGCTGAAAGACCTCACCAACGCCGAGCTTATGGCCCTGCTCTTCGCCACGGGCATAAAGGGAAAGTCGGTGATCGAGCTATGCGATGACATACTCCGCGACAACGGCAACCCGCGCATCACGCTCAAGCTCCTCTATCCCGGGTCGCTGAAAGCAGTGCATACGCTTCCGGCCATATTCGTGCTCGGCAGCGCGGCCCTGATATTGCTGTCGATCTTTGTCAGATGGTGGTTTATCCTGCCTTTGGCCGCATACGTGACAGCAGTCTTCGCCGCCGCCCTGGCATCGACCCGCAGCCTCAAGATAGCCGCGCTCGCAGTGCCGTCGTCGCTGATACAGCTATGGGGCTACGGATGCGGATTCATCAAAGCGTTCGTCATCAAGATACTGCTTGGCCGCGGACGCGACGAAGCCGAGGAAATCGCCTTGCGCAAAGGCAAATGACAATGCAGGCGAGAGCCATTGCTCTTACAAACAGATAAAAACAAACTACTTTGGCCTCAAAACTGATCAAGGATCTCGACGCGGGAGACCGCCCCAGAGAAAAGGTGCTGGCCGGCAGGCTGAAAGACCTCACCAACGCCGAGCTTATGGCCCTGCTCTTCGCCACGGGCATAAAGGGAAAGTCGGTGATCGAGCTATGCGATGACATACTCCGCGACAACGGCAACCACCTCTCGCTCGTGACGCGCTACACCCCGCAGGAGCTTTCGGCCAAATACACAGGCATCGGCCCTGCCAAGGCCATAACCCTGCTCGCGGCCCTGGAGCTTGGAGCAAGGTCGGTGGCCGATGCGCAGTCACTCAACAGCGCGCCCATCATCGGCAGCGCCAAGGCTGCCTACAATCTGATGTCGCAGCATTTCATAGGCCTGAAGCATGAGGAATTCTGGGTGCTCTTCATCAACCGCTCCGGCCACGAAATCAGGCGCGAGCGTATATCGCAGGGTGGAGTGGCATCGACCGTGGTTGATGTGAAGATAATACTCAGGGGCGCCATCCAATGCCTGGCCGCAAGCATCATATTGTTTCACAACCATCCGTCGGGCACCCTTGTCCCCAGCCCGCAGGACGACGACCTCACAAAGCGCATAAAGAAAGGCGCCGAAATAATCGACATCACCGTCCATGACCACATAATAGTCACTGACGGCGGATACTACTCATACGGCGAGCACGGACGCATATAGCCCGGCATCGCCCATAACTCAAGACCACAGACATGAACACCAACCAACTGCCCACCCCCGTTTACGTTGTCTACGAAGATAAGATACGCCGCAACCTCGACCTTATTTCAGACGTAAGCAGACGCTCGGGAGCTAAAATCATAATGGCCTTCAAGGCCAACGCCCTGTGGCGCACATTCCCGATATTCAAGGAATACGGCGTGGGATTCACCGCCAGCTCGCTCAATGAGCTCAGGCTCGGACTGGAATGCCTCGCAGACAAGGCCCATTCCTATTGCCCGGCCTACACAGAGCAGACCATCGACGAATATCTCGACGGCAGTTCACACATCACATTCAACTCTCTCCACCAATATCGCAGATTCGCCGAAAAGGCCCGGGCCAAAGGCGTTTCTTGCGGGCTGCGCGTGAATCCCAAATGCTCCGTCATAGAGACAGACCTCTACAACCCGGCTCTGCCCGGCTCGCGCTTCGGCGTTTCTGCCGAAGACATCGGGGGCGCCTTGCCCGAAGGCATCGAAGGCCTACATTTCCATGCCTTGTGCGAATCTTCGAGCCATGACCTCGAGAAGGTGCTCAACGCGTTTGAGGAGCAATTCGGCCATCTGCTGCCTACGCTGAAATGGGTCAACATGGGTGGCGGACATCTCATGACACGCGAAGGATACGACACCGGCCATCTTGTGGCCCTCCTGCGCGATTTCCGCAGCCGCTACCCGTGGCTTGAAGTGATACTTGAGCCGGGCAGCGCATTCACATGGCGCACAGGCGATCTGCTAACCACAGTGGTCGACATGATGGAAAACGACGGCGTGCGCACGGCCATCATCGACGCTTCATTCGCCTGCCACATGCCCGACACGCTCGAAATGCCCTATCAGCCCATAATCACAGAGGCCTCGGAGGAAGGCATCCCCTACCGCCTCGGCGGAAACTCATGCCTGAGCGGAGATTTCTGCGGCCCCTGGCACTTCGCCGAGCCCCTGACACCGGGACAGCGCCTCACGCTCGAAGACATGAACCACTACACCACCGTAAAGACCACGATGTTCAACGGCATACAGCACCCCGACATTGCGCTCGTGAACCACGAAGGCGAGTGCCAATACCTGCGCCGATACACCTACGACGACTACAAGCACCGCATGAGCTGACCGAAGCTTGCGCTAAAACGCGGGCGCGATTTATCGCGCCCCTACTTTTGTCACCGCCTCCATGACTTTTTGTTGATGCGGGCGCGATTTATCGCGCCCCAACACACACAAAAGCGCCGGAATGCTTTTCGCATTCCGGCGCTTTTGTGTGTTGTCTGCAGGCGATTATGCCTCAGCGATGGGAGTCACGTTGATGAACTTGCGGCCCTCTTTGCCTACGGTGAAGACGACTGTGCCGTCAACGAGAGCGTAGAGAGTGTGGTCACGACCGATGCCTACGTTGAGGCCGGGGTGATGCTGTGTGCCGCGCTGGCGCTTGATGATGTTGCCAGCCTTGGCGAATTGACCGCCGAAGAGCTTGATGCCGAGTCGTTTGCTTTCTGATTCACGACCGTTCTTAGAGCTACCTACACCTTTTTTATGTGCCATTTCTTTACGGTTTTAAAGGGTTAAGCGACAATGTCTTTGATCACGACTTTGGTGAACTGCTGGCGATGGCCGTTCTTGCGGCGATAGCCCTTGCGACGCTTCTTCTTGAAGACGATCACTTTGTCACCTTTCACGAGGGGAGTAGCCACCTCGCATACTACTTTGGCGCCCTCTACTACGGGCATGCCGATCTTCACATCGCCGTCGTTGTCAGCGAGAAGAACGCGGTCGAACTCTACTGTCTGGCCTTCTTCAACGCCTTCGATGTGCTGGACATACAGGAAACGGTCCTTTTCAGCCTTGAACTGCTGTCCCTGGATTTCTACGATAACGTACATTTAAATATGTAAATTTAAACAGGTTAACCCGCCGGGCGGACGACACGCGCCTCTTGATGGAGCCCGTTACGGAAAAATTGCATGCAAAGATAGCGCTTTTCCGCCACTCTACCAAGCATTTCGCCAATTATTTCATCATTATTTTGTTTAAGTGACAACGGATACGCATCCAAAGTCAATCCCTCTTTGATAAAATCGTCTATACACCTAAGAACAGACTAAATTTCACAAACAATGTATCGATTTATCGTAGTACACACATCCTAAATATGCCATATTATCGAAGTTTACAATACAAATATTTGGTTATTTACCGAAGTTTGGCTATTTTTGCACAATAAATATAAGACAAATGGATACTTCAGTATTGCTTGAAATATTGCGTGACCAACGAGAGGAACTTGATTCGCTTCGCTCCCAATCCTTTTGCGAACGAAAAGAAGAAGCCATGATTAAACTTGATAGCAAAAAGGCTCAAGTTGTGATAGGTGTACGCCGCAGCGGAAAATCGACATTATGTTTCAACGTATTGAATAATGCCCAAGTTAAATTTGCATATGTGAATTTTGACGACGAGCGTTTAGTTCGTCTGTCAGCCGATGACCTTAACGATGTATTAAAATGTCTCTACCAGATTTATGGAGACTTCACTCATCTGTTTCTTGACGAGGCACAGAATATTGATGGATGGCATCTCTTTGTCAATCGATTGCTACGTCATGGAATGAAGGTGATCATAACCGGCAGCAATGCAAAACTACTCAGTAGCGAGCTTTCCACATATCTCACCGGACGCTATAATGAAATCGAATTGCTTCCTTTCTCATTCCGTGAATTTTGCGAAATGGAAAAAGTGGAAACAACTAATCTTTCTACAAAAACGGACGCTTTACTCCGAAGAGCTTTTGACAGGTACATGGATACAGGCGGCTTCCCAGAAATAATCAGCGGAGAAGAAACCGCCGATGAATATATCGACACACTTGTTTCAAACATTTTGGAAAGAGACATAGTACAACGTTTTAAGGTAAGATACAAAGATGCTTTTAAGTCTCTATCAAATCATCTTATGAATAATGCCCCATGCGAAATTGTATATACAGCTTTGCAGAAGACTTTTAATTTCAAGAATGACAAAACAGTTGAAAATTATGTCGGATACCTTTATCAAGCCTATCTATTGAAACAACTGCGCAAATATTCTACCAAAAGCAGTGAGCGCATTCGCAATGCCAAATGTTATCCCATAGATGTTTCGCTTATGAACGCCAGAAAAAACGCATTCGCGAAAGACAATTTTGGATGGAGACTTGAATCTTTGGTTTATTTGGCGTTATGCAGGAAATATGGAACCGGTTACGATATCTATTATCACAAAACAGACTCTTACGAAGTGGATTTCGTAGTTTGTCATCGAGCAACGGTTATAGAGCTTGTACAGGTCTCCTATGACATATCCTCTGAAAAAACTCTCAATAGAGAGACTTCCGCATTGGCGAAAGCCGGAAAATCACTCAATTGCGACAATTTGACTCTGGTCACCGCCTTTGAGGAGCGTGTGGCTGATGTGCATGGACAATCCGTCAATGTCAATGCTGCCTACAAATGGCTTCTTACATAACTTCTTCTCCCATAAATGCCTGCCATGAGCCACCCTCCGAAGAGGAAAAATTCAGCGAAATCAATTGTTTGAGAGGTTTCCCCATGCCCAAAGACCGGTGACGCCGGCTATTATCACGTCAAAGAGCGTGAAATACACCGGGTCGGTGATAGTGCCTGAAAAGTTCATGTCGGCCATGCTGACACCGCCCACAAGGCGAGCCGCGCAGCTCGTCTGCAGGAAGTTGATGCCGCTTTCGATAAAGCCCGGGAGCATAGGGGCTATGCGCGGATCATAGACGCATATCACCGTCAGGCAAAGCACCACGCCCGTCAGCACCGTGATCCCGTCGGCGCCCTCCCCACTTTCCAAGCGATTGGAGAGCTGCGTGAGCACCATGAAGAAAAACAGCCCATAGATCCACTCAAACCCTACGATATACATCACCACGCGCCCAAACCATCCGAGATCGCGCATGAAAAGGTCTGAGATAAGAGCGTCGGCTCCGATGCCGAGCAGCCACATGATGCCGTTGGCTATCCAGAAGAGGAGCCATATGGCCACGCCGGAAAGCGCCACGCCAAAAAGCACCAGCAACAATAATAGCAAGATTCCGATAATTCCTCTCATATAAGTGAAGCAAAAAAAAGTGGTTAATGTCAGTAGGCGAGTACGCTTTTGCGCGATGCGTCGATGCGGAGCAGGATGAAGAGCAGGATGGTGAACCCCCACAGCGAGGAGCCGCCGTAACTGAAGAATGGCAGCGGGATGCCGATCACCGGGCACAAGCCTATGACCATGCCGATGTTGATGCAGAAGTGGAATATCAGATACGAAGCCACACAATAGGCGTAGACACGCCCGAATGTGGTGTGTTGGCGCTCGGCTATCTGTATGATGCGGAGTATCATGGCCAGGAACAGGAGCTCCACGCCCACCGCGCCCCAGAATCCCTCTTCCTCGCCTATGGTGCAGAAGATGAAGTCAGTGTGCTGCTCGGGCACGTATTTGAGCTTGGTCTGGGTGCCTTCGAGGAATCCTTTGCCCAAGAGGCCGCCGGAGCCTATGGCGATCTTCGACTGGTTGACGTTGTATCCGGCTCCGCGCAGATCCTCCTCTATGCCGAGCACCACCTTGATGCGCAGCTGCTGGTGGGGCATCAGCTTGCCGAAGGCCGCCTCCACGGTGAAGAGGAAGCCGACTGCGAGCACGGCGGTGGCTATCGGTATGAGCAGCTTGCGCAGGCGCATGCGGGCGCTTTCAAAGCCGAGGTAGACGCAGGCCACGCCGATGGCGAAAAGCATGGCGGCGCGCCCGGGGATGATGATTTCGGTGAAGGCCGAAAGTCCCCACATCGAAAGGCCGCAGAGCAGATACCACAAGAGCAGATTGCGGGCTATCTCTATGTTGCGTTTCCCGTAGATTACGCTCATGCCCACCGTTATGACCATGACGAGCACAAGAATCCAGAATTGGCCGCTTTCAAGCCCGAGTATCTGCGACTCGGTGAATTTGATGGCCACCACAAATATCACCACCGAAAAGAGAGCCGCGAAGAGCACAAGGCCGCTCATGCCTTCGCGGTAAAGCACGAAAAAGAGCGACATATACACCAGGGCCGACCCGGTCTCATTCTGCAGCAGGATTAGCACAATCGGCATGAATATCAGCGCAAGAGCCTTGGCGTAGTTGCCGGCCTTGGCATTGAGCTGGAAGTTGTAGCCGCTGAAAAGGCGGGCCATGGCCAAGGCCGTGGCGAACTTGGCCAGCTCGGCGGGCTGAAGGCTCATGGGGCCGATCACAAGCCATGAATGCGAACCTTTGATGTCAGGAGCCACGAAGGGCGTGATGAAAAGGAGCACCATCATGGCGCCATATATCACGTAGGCGTAGGTCTCGTAGATGCGCGTCTCCACAAGCAGCAGCGTGAGGCCTATGACGAGCGACAGGGCTATCCATCGCATCTGCTTGCCCGAAAACTCATCGAACGAGAAGAGATTGGCGTGGTCAAAATCATAGCAGGCGGCGTAGATGCTGACAGCGCCGCACACCACCATGATCAGGTAGAGAATTATGGTGACCCAGTCGATCTGGCTGAAAATCGAAGTCTGGCCATTGCGTAGTTGACTCATAGGGCGAGAGGGCTATTTCTTCTGTTTGGGAGGTGCGTAATACACCGACGAGGAGAGCAGAAACTGCTCAAGGTATTTGCGGCTCGGATGTATTGTACCCGTGAGATATTTCTCCATAACCAGGGCGCCAGTGGGCACTCCGTAGGTCGCGCCCCAGCCTCCATTCTCGATGTATGCGCATACGGCGATCTTCGGATTGTCGAAAGGTGCGAATCCCATGAAAGCCGAGTGATCTTCCCCATGAGGATTCTGTGCAGTACCCGTCTTTCCGGCCACTTCTATGCCGGGGATGTTAGCCTTTCCACAAGTGCCTCCAATCACCGCCATACGCATACCCTGGGCAACATCGGCGAAGTATTCGGGATTGATGGTTGGAATACGCTTTTGCGTGTATTCTTCCGAGATTACAGTGTCTTGGATTTCCTTCACCACGTGGGGGGTGTAGAAATATCCACGGTTGGCGATAGTGGCGCAGAGATTCGCTATCTGCAGAGGCGTGGCCAGCACCTCGCCCTGGCCTATGGCCACGGATATGATGGTGTTGGCGCTCCAGTGGGTGGCGCCATAGTTCTTGTCATAGAAAGCGGAGTTGGGGATGAAGCCTCGACGCTCGCCCGGGAGGTCGATGCCGAGCTTGTATCCGTAGCCCATCGACACGAGGTGGTTTTTCCACACCTCAAATGCGTTGGAGGGGTTGCCGTATTTCGAGCGTTTATCAATCATGGCCTTGAAGCCGTAGCAGAAATAAGCGTTGCATGACGTCTGCAGAGCAGGCAGCAGGGGCAACGGCGAGCCGTGGGGGTGGCAACGCACGCGCAGGCCTCCGCTGATGTATCCGCGCGAGCAGGGATACATGGTCTTGTCGGTGATGATGCCCTCTTCGAGGAATATCAGGCCTTGTGTGGGCTTGAACGTGGAGCCGGGCGGGTATCCGGCCATTATGGCACGGTCGAACAGGGGCCAGTCGGGAGCATTCACCAGCTTGCGGTAATTCTCGCCTCGCTTGCGGCCCACGAGCAGATTCGGGTCATAGTTGGGCGACGACACCAGGCACAGCACCTCGCCCGTCGACGGCTCGATGGCCACCACGGCTCCGCGCTTGCCCACCATGAGGCTTTCGGCGTATTCCTGCAGCTTGATGTCGATGCTGAGGGTGAGGTCGCGGCCAGAAATCGGAGCGATGTCATGGGCGCCGTCTTCGTAACGGCCCTGGATGCGTCCGTGGGCGTCGCGTATGAGTATCTCCACGCCCTTTATGCCGCGCAGCTCCTTCTCATAGCTTTTCTCTATGCCAAGGTCGCCTGTATAGTCGCCAGGGGCGTAATAATCGTCGGCCTGGATGTCGGCCTGCGAAGCCTCGCGTATGTTTCCGAGCACGTTTGCGCCCGATGTGCCGGCGTATTGCCGCAATATCCTTTTCTGTATGAAGAATCCGGGGAATCGGTAGAGCTTTTCCTGCAGGCGTCCGTAATCCTGGGCCGACAGGTGGCTCACGAGCCTCTGCGGCGTATAGGAGGAGTATCCCGGATTGAGGCGCGGGTCCTTCATGTCGGCAAGCCTTTTGAGCAGCTCTTCGCGAGTCATGTTGAGGGCGTTGCAGAAACTCACGGTGTCGAATTCCTGAACATCCCTGGGTATGAGCATCACGTCGTAGGCCGGCTGGTTGAAGACCACAAGCTCACCGTTGCGGTCATAGATCAGGCCGCGCGACGGATATATGGTCTTGCGCAGGAAAGCGTTGGAGTCGGCCGAGCGCTTATATTTCGCGTCGGCAATCTGCAGGTTGAACAGGCGGACGCCGTAGATTAAGGCTATGAGTATGATGAACCCGCAGATTACGTATTTGCGTTTTTCGAGATTATAATCCTTTCTCATGTTGGCGGGTGAAGATGGAGTCGAGTGCGTAGATTAGAGCGGAGGTAAAGATTGAGCTTGTGATTATCTGCAGCAATATGCGCCAGAAGCTGAATACGGCGAGCGAATCCACCGTCAGAGCCAGCGCGCAGTAGGCCACGGTCATCGTCAGCATATATTTCAGGAAGGCGGCGGATCCCATGGAGCGCTGGCTTGGCTTGAGGCCCGCCAGATCATCGTCGCGCTGCACGTAAAGGTGGAATATCGGCTTGCGGGCGAAGGCCAGCACGGTGCATGACAGGGCGTTGACGCCGTATGTGTTGCTGAAGATGTCGACCGTGAGGCCGAGCAGAAACCCGATTGTGACCGATAGGTTAGTGGGCCACGTGATGGGCATAGATATGATAGCGTATACAAACACCAGGGGCACAGCCATGCCGAACAGCACCAGGTTGTTGAATATCACAGCCTGCGCCAGCACGAGGAGCACCACCTTCAAAAAATATGTAAACGCTATCTTTGACATTAGGCCTGGTTGTCATCTCGCGGGCTTGTAGTCAGCCTCGGCGAGCTTGTTGAGTTCGTCTATATCATTGTTGATCACCACCTGGGCATTGCTCAGGGTGGCGAAGTCAGTGAAGAGCTTCACTTTGAGGGTGAAGAAATTGTCATTCTTGCCGTCAGAGCCTTCCTCCACCACTCCCACGGGAAGCCCCTCGGGGAACACGGCTGAATAGCCGCTGGTGACCACCGTGTCGCCGGGATGGAACACAGTGTGCTTGGGCAGCTCCTCAAGTGTGGCGTAGCGGGGGTCTGAGCCTGTCCATGACAAGGAGCCGAAGTTGGAATTGCCCTTAATCTTGCACGAAAGCTTCAGATTGGGATTGAGCAGCGATATCACGCGCGAATAATGGGGCCCGACTACGTTGACGATGCCCACCACGCCATTCTGGTCGACGACGCCCATCTCAGGCTTGACGCCATCGAGCTCCCCCTTGTTGAGGGTGATGTAGTTATAGGGCTTGGCCACCGAATTGCTGACCACGTGGGCCACCACAAACTCGAAGCGCCTCGCGCCCTCGGGCATCAGGGCTGTGTCGTTGGCAAGGGTGTCTTCCTGCATGCGGAGCACCTGATTCTGCAGGCTGATGAGCTCGGCCTGGAGCAGGGCGTTGCGCTCGTTGAGGTCGTTGTTGGCCTGGCGCAGATTGAAATACGAATACACCTCATTGGCCGCTCCGTAGACCGTCGCCACCGCCGAGTTGGCGGTGGTGAGGTATACGTGATGCTGATATGGGTTGCGGCTGAAGAGCAGCACACAACTCAACACAACATACAGCAAGAAAAAGAACCACTTGCTGTTGCGTACGAAAAATGAGATCAGCTCGCGCAATTGATCAGCGTATTAGGAACTGGAACTTATCGATATTCTTCAATGCCACGCCTGTGCCTCGGGCCACAGCCAGCAGAGGGTCGTCGGCTATGTGGAATTTTATGCCGATCTTGTCGGTGAGGCGCTTGTCGAGGCCGCGCAGCATGGCTCCGCCGCCGGCAAGCCAGATGCCGTTGCGCACGATGTCGGCGTAGAGCTCAGGCGGGGTCTGCTCGAGGGCGCTGAGCACGGCTGCCTCGATCTTCGAGATCGACTTCTCGATGCAGTGGCTGATCTCCTGGTAAGATACGGGCACCTCCATAGGCAGGGCCGTCATCTGGTTGGGACCATGCACCACGAAATCCTCCGGAGGATTGTCGATCTCTGTGAGGGCTGCGCCTACGTTGATCTTGATGAGCTCGGCTGTGCGCTCGCCCACCTTCACGTTGTGAGCGCGGCGCATGTGATTCTGTATGTCGTCGGTGAGGTCATCGCCGGCTATCTGTATGCTCTTGTTGCTGACGATGCCGCCGAGAGAGATCACGGCAATCTCGGTGGTGCCGCCGCCGATGTCCACGATCATGTTGCCCTCGGGAGCGGTGACGTCGAGCCCGATGCCGAGAGCGGCTGCCATAGGCTCATAGATCATGTATGTGTCGCGGCTGCCTGCGTGCTCCGAAGAGTCGCGCACGGCGCGGGTCTCGACTTCGGTAGATCCCGAGGGGATGCCGATGACCATGCGCAGCGAGGGAGCGAACCAGTTGTTCTTCGAGCTGGCCTTCTTCACGAGGCCGCGTATCATGAGCTCGGCAGCCTGGAAGTCGGCTATGACGCCCTTGCGCAGAGGGCGCACGGTGCGTATGTGCTCATGCTCCTTGCCCTGCATCTGCTGGGCCTCCTTGCCGACAGCGATGAGCTTTTCGGTTTTTTTATCAATCGCCACGATCGAAGGCTCGTCCACCACGATCTTGTCGTTGTGGAGAATCACAGTGTTGGCTGTGCCCAGGTCGATGGCAATTTCTTTTGTGAAAGAGAAAAATCGCATTATTGGTTATGTTATGTTTTTCGGGCTGGCGCTCCGGGCATCCGGCATCCGAGGCTCACGCCATCGGATGCCGGATCGGGATGCGTCAATCTGAATTGTGATTATTTCAGGTCAATCAATGCTTGAAGTGGCGGAATCCGGTCATGACCATGGCCATGCCGTGAGCGTCGCAGTATTCCACCGACTCATTGTCGCGGATCGAGCCGCCGGGGTGAATCACAGCCTTGATGCCGGCCTTGTCGGCTATCTCCACGCAGTCGGCGAAGGGGAAGAAAGCGTCAGAAGCCATCACAGCGCCTTCGAGATCGAAGTTGAAGCTGCGGGCCTTCTCGATAGCCTGCTTCAGGGCATCTACGCGCGATGTCTGGCCTACGCCGCTGGCGCAGAGCTGGCCGTTCTTGGCGAGCACGATCGAGTTGCTCTTTGACTGCTTCACGATCTTGTTGGCGAAGAGCATATCCTCAACCTGCTGGGCCGTGGGGGCGATCTTGGTCACCACCTTCAGGTCTTCAGGGGTCTCGGTCTTGAGGTCGCGCTCCTGCATGAGGGAGCCGTTGAGGCATGAGCGGAAAGAGCGCTTGCCGTCGATGCCGCTTTTCTGCACCAGGATGATGCGGTTCTTCTTCTGCATGAGGATAGCGAGGGCGTCGTCGGTGTATTCGGGCGCGATGCAGACCTCGAAGAAAATCTTGTTCATGCCCTCGGCCGTTACGGCATCAACAGGGCGGTTGGCGATGAGGATGCCGCCGAATGCCGATACAGGGTCGCCGGCGAGAGCGTCAGCCCAAGCCTGCGCGAGAGTGTCGCGCGAGGCAACGCCGCAAGCGTTGTTGTGCTTGAGTATGGCAAATGTAGGAGCGTCAAACTCGGCTATGAGGTTGACTGCGGCATCGATGTCAAGCAGGTTGTTGTATGAAATCTCCTTGCCGTGGAGCTGGGCGAACATGGCGTCGAAGTCGCCGAAGAAGAAACCCTGCTGATGGGGATTCTCGCCGTAGCGCATGTGCTTGCATCCGTCGATGGCCACGCGCATGGCCGATGGCTGCTCGGCGAGGGAGTCGAAATATCCGAAGATGGCCGAGTCATAGGCCGAAGACACGGCGAAGGCCTCCTTGGCGAGCCATTGGCGGTCGGCCAGGGTGGTAGCGGCACCGTTCTTGTCGAGCATGCCCGCGAGGGCTGCGTACTGACCTTTGGAGGCCACGATGGCCACATCGTTATAGTTCTTGGCTGCGGCGCGTATGAGCGAGATGCCGCCGATGTCAATCTTCTCGATGATGTCAGCCTGCGAGGCTCCCGAGGCCACGGTGTCGACAAACGGATACAGGTCAACGATGACAAGGTCGATGGCCGGAATTTCGTATTGAGCGGTCTCCGCCTGGTCACCTTCGTGATCGCGGCGGTTGAGGATGCCGCCAAATACCTTGGGATGAAGCGTCTTTACGCGGCCTCCGAGTATGGATGGATATCCTGTGAGGTCTTCTACGGCGTCACATTCATAGCCGAGGCTTTCGATGAATTTGCGGGTGCCTCCTGTTGACAGAAAGCGTACACCTCCGTCATGGAGCATGCGAAGAATCACGTCGAGTCCGTCCTTGTGATAGACAGATACAAGAGCTGTGGTAATCTTTTTCAGGTCTGACATACTGGAAATCTTAAATAGCTATTTTATCAAAGTGCAAAGGTACTAAATAATCTGACACCGCACAAATTTCAGTCGGCCCTTTTCCGAAAAATTAACTCTATCGACGCGCTTCCCGTCCCGTCAAAAAGCGTAGCGGGCCAGCCAGCCTCGCCAATATACGACGAAGAGGCTGCCTGATCTCTGTCAGACAGCCTCTTGGTTATGCGATTGGGGAATATCAGTTAGCGGCGGGAGCCTGGGCGTTGGTCTGGGGAGTCACGCCGAGACGCTTTGCCACGATGTTGGTGACATCCTCTACCTGCGCGCCCTCGTAAACCGAAAGGCCCACGGGGAAGATGAACACGTATCCGCCCTCCTGGCCGATGGCCTTGGTGGCGTCAAGAATCTTCTGCTGGATGGGAGCAGCCTGCTGCATCTGCATGCGCTGCAGATCCTGCTGGGCGCTGTTGAGGAATTGCTGAGCCTTCTGGTCGAGCTCTGTCATCTCCTGCATGCGGCGGTCCTTGATGGCCTTGGGGGTAGCGGCGTCCTGGTCGAGCTGCTGGTATTCAGTCATTTTCTTGTCAAACTCCTCTTTGAGCTTTCCGTATTCGTCTTCATACTTTTTAGATGCTTCGGCGATCTGATTCTGCATGGCTGTGTATTCAGGCATGCCGAGCATGATGGCGTCGAAGTTGATGACGCCGAATTTCTGAGCGAAGATGCTCATGGGCAGCGCGATGAGAAGCGCAAGAATGATTCTTTTATTCATAGTTTATTGTTTGATTTTTATTTGCGTGTCGGTTTGAAAACATCAATGGTGCAAAGATAATAATAAATTTGCAATATATCGATGTTTTGCAAAAATAAAATGTCAGTTGGAATATCCGAGCTTGCCGAGCACCTCGTTGCTGACATCTATGCGCGGCGACGCATAGATGATGTCGCTCGACGATGCGCGGTCGAAAATGGCCTGATAGCCCCTCTCCTCGGCCACCTTCTTGATGGCGTTGTAGATGTCGTCCTGTATGGGCTTAAGCAGGGTCTGGCGCTTCTGGTAGAGCTCACCGTCGGGGCCGAAATATCTATATCTCAGCTCGGTGGCCTCCTTCTCCTTCGCCACGATTTCCTGCTCGCGCTTCTTCACCTGCTCATCGGTGAGGAACACCTTGTCTGAAAGGAAATTCTGATACATGTTCTGGGCTTCGGTGGCCTTTGCGTCAACCTCTTTCTGCCAGCGCTGCGAGAGCTGGTCAAGCTGCTCGTTGGCCATCTCGTAGGCGGGTATGTTCTTGAGCACATACTCCATGTCGACCATAGCGAATTTCTGGGCCATTGCGCCTAAAGCGCCCGCGATGGCTACGCAGATTATAAGTGCAAAACGTCTCATTTCATCATTGTTTTGGGGTTAGTAACTACTATATAAGACACTTATCAGCCCAAATAGTTTAGTCTGTCATCAGAATTCCTGGCCGAGGATGAAGTGGAAGTGGCTGCCGCCCTTCTGGCCGTAGGCGTCATTGTCGAAGCCGTAGGCCCAGTCGATACCCATCATGCCCACCATAGGCAGGAAGATGCGGACGCCGGCGCCGGCGCTGCGCTTCATCTGGAAGGGATTGAACTGGCCCACCGATGTCCAGGCATTGCCTCCCTCTACGAAGCCAAGGGCGTAGATGGTGGTGCTCGACTGCAGCATGAGCGGGAAGTGGAGCTCGAGGCCGAAGCGGGTGTAGGCATAACCCTCACGTCCCCACGGGGTGAGAGAGCCGTTGTCGTATCCGCGCAGGGCCACTGTCTCGGTGGCGTAGGTGTAGCTGCCGCTCATGCCGTCGCCGCCTACGTAGAATGTCTCGAACGGAGACTTCAGATGCTTGTTATAGCTGCCGAGGAGGCCAAAGTCGGCGCGTGTCATGAGCACCGGGGTCCACTTGCTCTCCATGCTTGCCAGCGGAGTGTAGGTGCGCGATTTGAAGCGGAGTTTCCAATATTCGATCCATTTGTACATCTCCTTCTTCGATTCTTCGGTATTTTCCTCGGCGAGTTTGGCCCAATTCTTCTTTCCGAAGAGAGAAGCGGGGGGCGTCATCTGCAGGCTGAGCGAGAACATAGAGCCTGAACGCGTGTAGAGCGGGCTGTCGATTGACTGGCGCGAAAGCGTGAGGCCGAGCACGAGCGAGTTGCTGGCGCCATTGTTCATGTAGTAGAGGTATTCCCAGTTTTTGAGGTAGTACCATGTGTAGCCGAGCTCGGCAGTGAATGTGAAGTAGTCGTCAGGCCACTTCAGGCGCTTGCCGAAGCCGACGTTCACGCCGAGCATCTGCAGCAGCTTGTTGGGGTCGTATGCGCTCTCGTAGGAATACTGGTTATAGTCGTTGTAATAGTTGTTGCCGTATCCGTAATTATAGCCGTAGTTCATGCCGCTGTAGAGATAATTCATGTAGTTGCTGCTGTAGAACGACTGGTTGATGCCTGTCTGGCGGCTATAGAATGCCGACACCGAGAGCGAGTTGGGGCGCTTGCCGCCGAACCACGGGTCGAGGAACGATATCGAGTAAGCCTGGAAGTAGCGGGCATTGGTCTGAGCCGACACGGTGAATGTCTGACCCTCGCCCTGAGGGATGATGCCTCGGTAGGTGCTCGGGTAGAGGAGGTTCTTTATCGAGAAGTTGGTGAATTTGAGCGAGAGCTTGCCGATGATGCCGGTCTGTCCCCAGCCCATTGAGAATTCTATCTGGTCATTAGCCTTTGACTCGAGGTTGAAGTCGATGTCGACGGTGCCGTTCTCGGGGTTAGGCTTGGGCTGGATGTCCATGTTCTCGGGGTTGAAGTGGCCGGTGTTGGCAATCTCCATCGCCGAGCGCTGCAGCTGAGTCTTTGAGAAGAGGTCGCCGGGCTTCACGAAGAGCTCGCGGCGAATAACCTTCTCGTAGAGGCGGTCGTTGCCGTTGATGTTGATATTGTTGATGCGGGCGGGCTGGCCTTCGTAGAGACGCATCTCCAGCGCGATCGAGTCGCCCTTGATTTCCTTCTCGATGGGCACGAGGTTGAGGAAGAGGTAGCCTTGGTCGAGATAGAGGTTTGACACGGCGTCCTGGTCTTCCATCAGGCGCTTGTTGAGCTGCTTCTGGTTGTAGACCTCGCCGGGCTGCATATCGAGCACTTCCGAAAGGAATTCGCTCGGATAGAGGGTGTTGCCCACCCATTTGATGTCGCTGATGTAGTATTTCTGTCCTTCGTCGACCGTCAAGTAGACATCGACGCGATTGTCATTGTACTTCGCCACGCTGTCTTTTACGATCACAGCATCGCGGTATCCGTTTTCGTTGTATTTCTCAATGATGCGGTTAAGGTCGTCCTGATAGTCGCTCTCCACGAATTTCTTCTGCTTGAAGAGATTGAGGATGTTGCCGTTCTCGTTGGTCTTCTTCATGGCGCCCTTTATCTTGCGGTCAGAGAAGACTTCGTTGCCCTCGATGTAGATCTTGTGCACCTTCACTTTGTCGTGACGGTCTACATCTATGTCTACAAACATCTCATTGGGCTTCGAGAGATCCTCGCGCAGCGAAATCTTGACGTCGGCGTTGCCGAATCCCTTCTTCGAGTAATAATTCTCTATAAGCTTGGTGGCGCGGTTCACGATGTTTTGCGTGATCTGGTTTCCCTTCTGCAGCTGCAGCATCTCTTCGATGTCTTTGCGCTCGCCCTTCTTCATGCCCGAATACCTCACCTCGGAGATGCGGGGCTGGGTGCGGAGGGCAAATTCGAGCCACGCCTGGTCGCCGTAGATCTTCTCGACCTTGATCTGGGCCTGAGAGAAAAGCCCCTGCCTCATCAGACGCTTGGCGGCGTCGGTGATCTCAGAGCCTGGAATCGCCACTGTCTCGCCCACCTTCAGGCCTGAATATCCGATGATGATGAAGTCATCATAGTTGGGTGCTCCGGTGACACGGATGCCGGCTATGACATATTTCTTCGGATAAGAATTGAATATCAGCTTAGGATTATAGATTGTGTCGGTCGACGCGCCCGTGCCCGGGGCAGTCTGCGCCGCTGCCTGGAACGAAGGCACGGCGATAGCAAAGGCTACAATCGCGAGCCACGACGGCATCGATCGGCGCGCAAAGGGTCTCCGGGCGTCAGACTTAGCGCCAAAGGCGAGCATGCGGTGTATCGCTTTTTGTATTAATCTTTTCATAGAGCTGGATTTATTTGTTCGCTGGTAAGGCCGAAGCGGCGTTCGCGCCCGCGGAAATTGTCGATCGCGGCGGCAAACTCTTCAGTCGAGAAGTCAGGCCAGTATGTAGGGGTAACGAAAATTTCAGAATATGCTATCTGCCAAAGCAGGAAATTGCTTACGCGCATGTCGCCGCCCGTGCGTATGAGCAGGTCGGGATCAGGATATTTGGCGGTGGCCAGATGCGCGCTGATGGTGTCGGCGGTGATGCTGTCGGGGTCAATTCGCCCGGCTGCGGCCTCTCTGGCAATCTGCGCGCAGGCGCGGGTTATCTCCCATCTCGACGAGTAGCTGAAAGCCACCACCACGGTCAGGCCGGTGCAGTGAGCAGTGGCCTTTATGCTGTTGTCGAGCCTGCGGCGCGCTTCGTCGGGCATACGGTCTATGTCACCTATGATCTCGAGCCTGGCGTTGTTGGCTATCAGGCTCGGGGTCTCGCGCTCGAGAGCGAAAGATATGAGGTGCATGAGGGCATCGACCTCCGACTGAGGCCGATTCCAATTCTCGGTGGAGAAGGCGTAGAGAGTGAGGTATCTCACTCCCATGTCTGAGGCGGCCTGGGTGATGCGGTGCACCGCAGTGACTCCCTCGACATGCCCGGCCGAGCGCTCGAGCCCGCGCTCCTTTGCCCACCGCCCGTTGCCATCCATGATGATGGCCACGTGCGCCGGCACGGGTTTAAGCTGTATGTCATTGACTAAATCCGCCATATTGTCAGTCCTTATAATTGCAGGTCTCGCACCTTTCGCCAAACTCATATGTGAGTCCGACAGTGATGCGCGAGCACCAGTCAGTGTTTTTAATGAAAGAGGTCTTTATGCCTGAGAGATCGTGGAGATCGCGGCCATCGACCTTGTCGCCTATCACCTTGGTCATAGTCCACTCTACAGCGAGATTCAACCTCGGCTTAAGCTTATATTTTATGCCGGCGCCCATGGGGATAGTGGGGGCGAAAGCGTTCGATCCGTCGCAATTCGCGAGGCTCACGCCTAAACCGACCACCAGATAAGGCGACCACCGGCTCAGTTTCTTGTAGGTCTCACCAATGCCGTAAGGGAGGAAGTTGAATTCCACCCTGGCGTCAAGCGTGACGAGCTTGCTTGAGAATGAGTATTCCCTGCCCTGTGGCAGCACATTGTCCATGTCGGCTGTGTTGCCGCTCAGGGTCGACACGCCAAGCACTCCGCGCACCGCCCATCTGACATCGGGGAGGAATCTGAATCCCGCCTCTGCCGTGAAGCCGGGATGCTTGAACACCGAGGCATTGTTGGCGTCGCCCAGGTATCCGCTCATGCCGATGCCCCCTCCAAAATCGAATTTGTAGGGCGCAGACTGCGAAGCCGCTGACAGAGCGGCGGCGCAGGCTATGGCCAGCATTATTGACAATCGTCGGAGCAAGGCTTGCATTTAAAGCGGCGGAAAGGTCTATTCGGTAGAAAATGATTGGTTAAGGCGTCAGCAAATCGGACGGAAAGTGTAGCGCAGAATCACGCCGCGCCACATCTGGTTGATGGGCTTTCCGAAATAGTCATATCCACCGATCATATAGATGGCGGGGCAAGCCCACTGGTCAACGAGAGTGGAGACTCTTGACGAGACAGGCAGCTCTACTACGCACTGCGGCGGAAGCGACCTCAACTGCAGGCTCTTCCACATGCCTGCCGAACGCGTGGGATAGAGGGTGGTGGTATGCACAAAGGCCGAGGCACCATAGTTGGTGGGCAGATCCTTGGGCAGGGCAAGCAGCTCGGGAGCCTGGCGCCAAGTGAGGCCCCAGTCAGTCGACAGATATACCGTGCGGTTGATGGCGCCCTCGATGTTTCTGCCGCCGAAGAGCAGCAATGCCGGATACTGCACCGGCGACCATGTTGACGACGGCACCTTGAAGAGGTCGTAAGCCACGAGGCACATGTTTTCGAGGCCGACGGGGAGCTCATGATTGCTCCTCGACACCTTTGCCCAGGAGTTGCCGTCAAATGACCATGTGGCCTTTGAAAGCGAGCCGGCGGGGGTGCGTCCTCCCACGAGCACTGTCTGGGGTGACTCGGCTATTGGCATGTCGTATGAAAGCATCTGCGACGCTCCGGTCACAGGGAAGTCTGACGGAGCATCCCATGTCTTAAGGCCGGGATATGAGGCTATCTTCCATGCGCCGCCGCTCTGGAGGGTGCCGATCACCTGATCTTCATAAATGCCAGTAATGGCTTTCCAGATCTGCCTGGTTGAGACCCATGAAGCAAAGTCGGTGCCCTCAAAGAGTACGCCGTCGGCTGAAAGCATATATAGCTTGTCGGCTGAGGCTGTGAGGGAGTTTACATCGGCCACGAAAGGCAGAGTGATGGTCTTCACGTCCCATGTCGGAGCAGAGGGGTCTGACGTCGAGGCCAGGCTATATGCCGAGCCGTCGGTGGTGAGGCAATAGTATCTGTCTCCGAATTTCACGGTCCTCTGCGCCGTGGGCGCCGAAAGCGCCGTAGGAAGCTCGGCCATGTCTATCGAATTCCACATAAGCGTGTCGGGCTTCACGGTGTGCACATTGACTTTGATCTTGTATGTGCGCGAGACGGTGCCCGACTCTGACTTGACGGTGAGCGAGACGGGGCCTTGCGAGAAGTCGATGCTGTCAGTCGAATTTGTGAGGTAGTCGACAATAGAGTCAGTCTTGCCCTCCCTCGGATATTCGAGCGTGACTGCCGATGCGGTCGACGGAGTGGTGATGTCGGGAATAAGCTTATTTATCTTTGTGCCGAATGGCAGAGAGTCAGCGTTGAAAATCTCACCCTTCACCAGATCGATCGAGAAAAATACATTTTCCAGGCTGTCAAGCACCTTGGAGTCTGCCTTCAGCGAAAAAGCCGTAACCTGCACAGACGATGAGGATTCATAGACAAACTCCTCGGGAGAATCGCTGTTGCAGGCCGTGACGCCGATCAGAGCGGCTAAGGTGGATGGCAGGATCAGTTTTTTAATCATTTTTGAGGTATTATTTTTCAAACTGCAAAATTATGATTTAGAATCCAATTCTACAAAGACTTTAAGCTAAATCACGTTTTTTTGCCGCTTTTTATATGTTTTTAGCTTCGATCAATGGGTTGTGTGAATAATAATTAACATTATGGCCGTCGGCCATGCGGGTCTCCACCGGAATCCAGCCGCGCAAATCGGGAGCCTTTACGGCGCCGTATGCGCCCAGGGCTATCGGGCTTGTCTCCACCCTGGCCAGATCCCACAGGCCGGCGTCGATAAATGCCTGAAGCACTTTGGCTCCGCCCTCCACCATCAGGTTGGAGAAGCCATGCTCGGCGTAGAGATCGTGCATGATTTCAGGCAGAGGCTTGTCGTCGCGCACGATGATGGGATCAAGTGACATTATGCGCCTGTCGGCGCCTACGCGGCCGCGCCTGTCGAGAATTACGGGCCTTGGCGACGGCCCGGGCCAGAGGCGGTTGGTGAGCAAGGGGTCGTCAGAGAGCACTGTGCCCGAGCCCACAAGGATGGCGTCGAAATGTGCCCGCACGCGATGCACGAGCAATTGGGTGAGCCTGCTCGACAGCATGGTCGGGGGCTCTCCCTCGGCGTGGATGCCGTCGATGTATCCGTCGGCGCTCTGCGCCCATTTCAGGCAAATGTATGGCCGCTTTTCGCGATGGGCTGTGAGGAACATGGCGTTCATCTGCTCGCACTCTCTCTGCATGAATCCCTCCACCACTTCGATGCCGGCTTCACGCATGCGCTCTATGCCACGGCCCGCGACCTCCGGAAAGGGATCCCTGACACCGACCACCACCCTGGGAATGCCCATCTTGATGATCAGATCGGAGCAAGGCCCCGTGCGGCCTGTGTGGGAGCAAGGCTCAAGCGTCACATACATGGTAGAGTCTTTAAGCGATTCCTTGTCGGCCACCGCATTGATGGCGTTCACTTCGGCATGGGCCTCGCCGCATCTGCGATGATAGCCCTCGCCCAATATCTTGCCGTCGGGGCCCACGATGACTGCGCCCACGATGGGATTGGGGTGCGCGTAACTGACTCCGTGGCGCGAAAGAGCCAACGCCCTCTCCATGTATTTCCGGTTTGTCTCCATAGCGGTTTATCGATTGCTTATCTATTGGTGTGAAGAATTTACATTTATCTGAAAGTCAGCACTGACATGGGGGCTATCTCTGCGGCCATGCGGCATATGTCATCGGCGGTGACAGAGTTGATGCGCTCGGCGGCCTTGCGGCTGTCAGGCAGCAGACCGTGCCAAAGGGCTGCCCGCCCGTCGGATATGGCCGAATTTTCGCGATTGTCTGAAGCCACGGCCAGCTGCCCGAGATATTGTCTCTTGGCCATCGACAGCGCCGAAGCCGACAGGGGGCTTGAAGCCATTTCCTCGACGGTGCGCGCCACCAACTGCCTGCACTTGGCCGCATCGCTGTGATCGCAGCCGAAATAGACGGTGAAGAGGCCGCAATCGTTCAGCAACGATGCGTTGGCCTCTACCGAATACACGAGCCCGCGCTTCTCCCTGAGCTGCACGTTGAGCAGAGAGTTCATGCCCGGGCCTCCGAGTATGTTGGTGAGCAGGCTGAGCGCGTATTTGTCGGCTCGATGGCGCCCCGAGGCCACAGCGCCCATGACAATATGCGACTGGTGAGATCCTATCTCGCGCTCTACGTCGAACCTCGCGTTGTTTCTGATCTTTTCGCCCTCATCGGCGTATCCGTCAGGCCTCGGATCGGCCAGCCCGATGCCGGCGAAGGCGCTCTCCACGGCCTTGGCCACTCTCTCCCTGCTCGCGGGCCCGCTGTAGAAAGCCGTGATGTTGGGCGCCACGTACCATTTGCGCAGATAGGAGCGGCATTCCTCTGAATCGAATCGAGAGAGAGCCCCGGTGTTGCCGAGTATGTTGTGCCCGAGCGTGGTGCCGGCGAAAATGATATCTTCAAAATCATCGAAGATGGCGTCAGATGGCATGTCGAGATATGTGTTTATCTCATCCGCCACCACCTCACGCTCCTTGTCGATCTCATGCTGCGGAAATCTGGAGTGAAGGGCGAGGTCGGCGATAAGCTCCATGGCGCGCCTGAGATTGCCCGCCGGGGCGGCTGTGTACACCACCGTTTCCTCTTTCGTGGTGAAAGCGTTGATTTCGCCTCCCACACGCTCCATGCGATTGTTGATGTGCCACGACGAGCGTTTTTCCGTGCCCTTGAATATTGTGTGCTCCACGAAGTGGGCCATGCCGTCAAAGCCGGGCGCGTCATCACGGCTCCCGGCCTTCACGGCTATTCCGCAATATTCCACTGCGGCGCCGGGCATGCGCCTGTAAGCCACAGACATACCTGAAGGCAGCCGAAGCACCTCTCCGTCGATATTTTTCTTTGCAGACACTGTTTTATCGCTACATATTTCTATTTAACCATGCCTCGGATCATGCGTCGATCCAGTCGCCCGAGTCCTTGATCAGCTTTATCAGCAACGGGAGAGCCTCGGAGGCCGGAATATTCTTTACCATGCACTGCTTGCCCTTGTAAAGGCTGACATTTCCTACGCCGGCACCTACGTATCCGTAGTCGGCATCGGCCATCTCGCCCGGACCATTGACGATGCATCCCATCACCGCTATCTTCAGGCCGGCAAGATGGGATGTGGCCTCACGCACGCGCGCCAGCTCAGCCTGAAGGTCAAATAGCGTGCGACCGCAGCTTGGGCAGGCTATGTATTCAGTGCGGCTTATGCGCAGGCGCACAGCCTGCAATATCGCGAGCGAGAGCGAATTAAGGCGCTCGCGGCCGATGTGCGGGGCGTCTATCCAAAGGCCATCGCCAAATCCGGCCAAAAGCACAGCGCCCATATCGACTGAAGCGGCTATCACGATGTCGTCATAGCTCATGTCGGGGCCATAGCTGAGCTTGACTATGGCCGGGGACTCATCGCCCTCCCTCATCATCTTATGGAATTGCGATTTTATCTCTGCCGGGGCGTTGGCCGACGATGCCGTCACCACCTTCACACCCGCAGGAATCGCTGCCGCCTCCACGTCAAGACCAACCACGGGATATGACCGCATTGCGGCATCAGCATCGGCAGGCCAAGTCACCTTCCTGCGCGCGGGGGCCACGCTGTCGTATCCCGGAGCCTCATCGCCATCAAAGGCCGGAGCGGAGGCCATGGCTGCTATGTGCGCCGCCAACTGGCGGCCTACGGGTATCTCAGCCTCCGGAGCCTCGCTCAGGGAGACGCGTATGGTATCGCCTATGCCATCGGCAAGGAGCGAGCCTATGCCCACAGCGCTCTTCACGCGGCCATCCTCGCCGTCGCCGGCCTCAGTCACGCCGAGATGCAGCGGATAGCGCATGCCCTCGGCGTCCATGGCACGCACGAGGGTGCGCACGGTCTCTGTCATTACGCATACGTTTGACGCCTTGATCGAGATCACCACATCGTGGAAATCATTGTCACGGCATATGCGCAGGAATTCCATGGCCGACTCTGTCATTCCCGCCGGAGTGTTGCCATACCGGCTCATTATGCGGTCGGAGAGCGAACCATGGTTCACGCCTATGCGCATGGCCACTCCCCTGCTTTTGCACAGGTCGATCAATGGCACAAGCCGCTCTTCTATTTTCTTGATCTCGGAGGCGTATTCGGTGTCGGTATATTCCAGTGAGCGGAACGTGCGGGCGGGGTCGACGAAATTGCCCGGATTGACACGCACCTTCTCTACGTGGAGGGCAGCCTCGAAGGCGGCATCGGGGGTGAAGTGGATGTCAGCCACCAGCGGCACGTCGCATCCGTGAGAGCGCACCAGGGCCGAAATGGCTCCGAGATTGCGTGCATGGCGCACACTCTGGGCCGTGAGACGCACTATGTCGCCTCCCGCCTCGGCTATACGCTCTATCTGGGCGGCGGAGGCCTCGGTATCAAGAGTGGGCGTGTTGGTCATCGACTGCACAGCCAACGGATGGCCGGCGCCTATGGTGACGCGCCCTATCCTCACGGGCGCTGAATCACGCCTGACGTATCGGAAAGCCATGCTCACACCTTGTATTTATATCCCTCGATCTTGGCGAGTTCTTCGTTCGCCTTCACAATCTTGCCTGCCAGCCCCTTCTTGTAGGCATCGAGGCGTTCGGCCAAAGCCTCATCTGAAAGAGCCAGAATCTCGACAGCCATGACGGCGGCGTTCATGGCTCCGTTGACGCCCATTGTGGCTACGGGTATGCCCGGAGGCATCTGCACGATCGACAGCAGGGCATCCATACCGTCGAGACTCGAATTGATGGGCACGCCAATGACGGGTACAGTGGTCTGGGCGGCTATCACGCCCGGCAAAGCGGCTGCCATGCCTGCGGCTGCTATGATCACCTTTATGCCTCTGGAGCGCGCTCCAGTGGCGAATGCCTCCACCTCGGCGGGGGTGCGGTGGGCGCTGAGTGCGTTCATCTCAAAAGGCACTTCCATGCTTTCAAGATAGTCGGCGGCTTTCTTTAGGACGGGCAGGTCAGAGGTGCTGCCCATGATGATGCTAACGATTGGGGTCATGGGGTGTAGGGTATTATCGTATATTAAATTGTCAATCTGTGTGAAACCAAATCAGACGTAAAGGAATATCGACTCCACGGCAGCGCCGAGAAGCAGGCCGGCATAGACTTGCCAAGGCGTGTGGCGGCCAAGATAGAGGCGAGCTGACCCGACAGCGCCGGCTATCAGCACAACCCCTGTGATCCAAGGCATCATCCACACCACGGCCAAGCCTTTTACGGCTATAAACAAGACCATGGCGCAGAGGCCGCCCATCACCATGCCGTGGGCGCTGATTTTCCAGAATAAGTTGATGACGAATGCCATTACCGTAGAGGCGCATGCCCCGGCATAGAACATGGCAAGCCAATGAGGGGCGCGTATATGCGTCATGAACAGGTACACGCCCAGATAGCACAAGGCTGTCACCAGGAAAGGCACTCCCCTCTCCCTGCGGTGGCTTATGGACGAATCAGAGACTTTGCCCGCGCGCATCATGAAGATGATGACGGCCAACGGAGCCGCCGCTGTAAGCAGGAACACTATCAGCGACACCAGGAAGCGCGTGCGCTCGGGCAGGATAGCCAGATGCGTGATCCATAGAGCCATGGCGCACGCATACGTAGGCACAAGCAACGGCGAGAACACGCCCGAAAGCAGGAGCGAGAGAGTGTTGACCGCTCCTGCCGGACCGTGGCCCGGATGCTTGAGCGGGTCATCGCCTCCCTGACACGCAGCCTGCATGTTATTTTCGTGCAAATCTTCTTGCATAATCATTAATTCAAGATCTAATAATCTCAATCGCCTTTGCGCAGCCTTGCCACGGGCAGGCCGAGTTTCTCGCGATATTTGGTGATCGTGCGCCGGGCAAGTTTGTACCCCTTCTCCTCCAGCGCCTCAAGAATGGCCTGGTCTGAAAGCGGACGCTGCTTGTCTTCAGAGCCCACGATCCTGGAGATGGCATCCATCAGCTCATGCGACGACGCATCGGCATCTTCGGTAGGCGCCTCGCTGAAGAACATCTTCATCGGGTACACGCCCATGGCCGTGGCCAGATATTTGCCAGCCGTGCTGCGCGACACCACCGAAATGTCAAATCCGGTGTCGGAGGCTATGTCCTTGAGGATCAGCGGGCGCAATTGAGCCTGATCGCCCGATGCGAAGAAAGGCATCTGCCTGCGCACTATGGCCTCGGCCACAGTCAGCAGCGTATCTCCCCTCTGGCGCAGCGCTTCGATGAAGGCCGCCGCATCGTCGCGCTTAAGGCGTATGAAGGCCTGGGCCTCGCGCTCGCCCTTTGTGCGCGGCTTGTCGGCCACCTGATCGATGGCGAATGATCTCTCGAGCTGCAGCCTTGGCACCGAGCCTGCAAGCGACACGCTGACGCGACCATCGCCGAGGTCCTCCACTATCACATCAGGAGTGATATGCCCAGAGCGCATCACCGCCGGATTCATGGCCACCGCCGAGCCCGGCTTCGGATTGAGGGTGCGTATCAGAGCCAGGGCCTTGCGCATCTCCTCGCGGTCGTCGAGCCCGAGCTGGGCCTGCATGCGGTCATAATGCTTCTTCGAAAGCATATCGAAGTAGTCAGCCACTATCTCCCTGGCTATGCGCAGGGTGAGGGTGAGCGGTCTGCGCCTCTGCAGCTGCAGCAGCAGGCAGTCGCGCAGGTCGACTGCGCCTACGCCCGCCGGGTCGAGGCTGCGCACTACGTCGAAAGCGCGCCGCATCTGCTCAGGGCCGGCATCAATCTCGCCGGCAATGGCAAGATCGTCGGCCATCGACTGCAGGCTGCGTGTGATGTAACCGTTCTCGTCGATATTGCCAATGATGTAGACTGCTATGCGGCGTATGTCGTCGGGAAGGTCGATCTGGCCAAGCTGGTCGGCCAGCATAGTGTAGAGATCCGGAGTGTCGGCCGCCACGCCCCAGTCAAAGGGCGATTGCTCCCCCTGGCTCGGCCTGTAGTAGTCGGCGGGATCATCGTCGGCATCGCGGTCGTATGCTTCAGCCTGCCCAATGCTTTCGGGCGCTTCGGCATAGTCGTCAGCATCGGCATCGGGAGTCCCGGGGGCTTCATCAGCCCCTGCATCGGCATAATCATCAGTGTCAGCGTCAGACGCATCGACAGCCTCCAAGGCCGGATTGTCATCGAGCTGCCTGCGCACCTCTTCCTCGACCTCGGGGGCTGTCATCTCAAGGAGCCTAACGAACTGCACCTGGCGCGGCGACAAGCGCTGCACCGTCTGCTGATGCTGATGTATGTTGATTGACTCCTTCATGGATGCCTATGGAATCAGAACTCCGCGTTCTTCGGATAGCGGGGGAAGGGAATCACGTCGCGGATGTTGGCCATGCCGGTCACGAAAAGCACCAGACGCTCGAATCCGAGACCGAAACCGCTATGGGGCACGGTGCCGAACTTGCGGGTGTCGAGATACCACCACATGTCCTTCATCGGGATGTTGAGCTCGTTGATGCGGCCCATGAGCTTGTCATAGTCAGCCTCACGCTCCGATCCGCCGATGATCTCGCCGATCTTCGGGAAAAGGACGTCCATGGCGCGCACGGTCTTGCCGTCGTCGTTAAGCTTCATGTAGAAAGCCTTGATTTCCTTGGGATAGTCGGTCAGGATCACAGGCTTCTTGAAATGCTCCTCCACGAGGTAGCGCTCATGCTCGCTCTGCAGATCGGTGCCCCAATGCACGGGGAATTCAAACTTCTTGCCTGACTCTTCGAGTATCTTCACGCCCTCGGTGTAGGGAAGGCGCACGAAATCATTGTGCAGCACAAACTCCAGGGTCTTGATCAGCTCCTTGTCATAGTGCTCGGCCAGGAACTCGATGTCTTCGCGCGAATGCTCAAGGGCGTATGAGATGCAGTATTTGATGAACTCCTCGGCCAGATCCATGTTGTCGGCGATGTCATAGAAAGCCATCTCAGGCTCTATCATCCAGAATTCAGAAAGGTGGCGGGGGGTGTTACTGTTCTCTGCGCGGAAAGTGGGGCCGAAGGTGTAGATTTCGCCAAGGGCTGTGGCTCCGAGCTCGCCCTCGAGCTGGCCTGACACGGTGAGGGCTGTGGGCTTGCCGAAGAAGTCCTGGCTGTAGTCGACCTTGCCGTCTTCAGTGCGGGGAAGATTCTCGAGGTTGAGGGTGGTGACCTGGAACATAGCTCCTGCGCCCTCGCAGTCGCTCGCTGTGATCAGCGGGGTGTTGAGATAGAAGAAGCCTTTATCCTGGAAGAATTTGTGCACAGCGAAGGCCAGGGCCGAGCGCACGCGCAGCACAGCCGAGAAGGTGTTGGTGCGGGGGCGCAGATGAGCCTTCTCGCGCAGGAATTCAAGCGAGTGGCCCTTCTTCTGCAATGGATATTCTTCAGGGTCGGCGGTGCCGTAAACCTCAAATTCGGCTGCCTGCACCTCGCAGGTCTGTCCTTTGCCCTGCGACTCAACGAGCGTGCCGGTTACGCGCAGCGACGATCCGGTGGTGATGAGCTTGAGGTCATCGTCGTTGAATTTCTGCATGTCAAACACGATCTGCAGATTGCGTATGGTGGAGCCGTCGTTGAGGGCCACAAACTGCACATACTTGTTGCCGCGCCTGCTGCGCACCCAACCCTTCACCTCTACCGCCTGACCTTCGGGCTTAAGGGCGTATATGTCTTTGATCTTTATCCTTTTCATATATGTGATAATTCAAGTTTCGGCCAAGGCCGAAACTTGAGGTTTAAATGCCGCAAGGCGGCTGATTATAAATACGGTTGACTATTCGAAGCTTCCCATCTTGAGGTAGTTGACCTCTTCCTGGGTGAGATAGCGCCAACGTCCGCGCGGGAGATTCTTCTTCGTGAGGCCGGCGAAGTACACGCGGTCGAGCTTGGTCACGTGATATCCCAGCGATTCGAAGATGCGACGCACGATGCGGTTGCGGCCCGAGTGGATTTCGATTCCGGCCTGGTTGCGGTCGGTCTCGGTGGCGTAGCTGATGGCGTCGGCATGGATTTCGCCGTCTTCGAGCTCGATGCCGTCGGCTATGCGCTGCATGTCCTCCTCGGCGATGTCATGGTCAGTCCAGACGTGGTAAATCTTTTTCTTCGTGTATTTGGGGTGAGTGAGCTTCGAGGCGAGGTCTCCGTCGTTGGTGAGCAGGAGCACACCGGTGGTGTTGCGGTCGAGTCGGCCCACAGGGTAGATTCGCTCGGTGCAAGCGCCCTTGACGAGATCCATCACAGTGGTGCGGCCATTGGGGTCGTCGCTTGTGGTGACGCAGTCTTTGGGCTTGTTGAGCAGGATGTAGCATTTCTTTTCGAGAGCCACTACCTTCTCGTCGTATTCCACCACATCGCTGTGCTTGATCTTCACGCCGAGCTCGGTGACTACCTCGCCATTTACCTTGACGAGGCCCTGCTGGATGAATTCGTCAGCCTCGCGGCGCGAGCAGATTCCGGCATTGGCCATGAACTTGTTCAGGCGCACTGTCTCGTTAGGATCGGGTATCGGCAATTCATACTCTATGGCCTTGGGCCTGGGAGTGAAGCTCTTGCCCTTGCCGGGGAATATGCCCTGACGCTTGCCGTAGCCGCCCTGGCGCTGGCCGTAGGGGCGCTGCTGACCGCCGCGCTGATTTCCGCGCTGCTGGTAGCCGCCCTGACGCTGCTGGCCGTAGCCGCCCTGGCGGTTGTTGCTGCGGTATCCGCCCTGGCGCTGCTGGCCGTAGCCGCCTTCAGAGCGCTGCTGATAGCCGCCTTCCTGACGCTGCTGGTATCCGCCGGCGTATCCGTTTTCGTCGGCCTGCTGGCCTGCGTTGTATTGGCGGTTGCCGTAGCCGCCCTGGCGATTGTTGCCATATCCGCCCTGGCGCTGCTGGTAGCCGCCCTGGCGGTTGTTGTATCCATTATATCCGCCTTGGCGCTGCTGGTAGCCGCCCTGATGCTGCTGATAGCCGCCTTGGTAGCGGGGCTGCTGATGCTCTGCGCCTTCTGCGGCGGGATTAGCGTCAGATCCTGCGCCTTCTGCCATCTGTTGCTGGCGCGCATAGTAAGGGCTGCGCGGGAATGAGCTCTGGCGCTGCTGGCCGTAGCCTCCCTGACGCTGCTGATAAGGCCTGCGCTGGTAGCCGTATTCCCCCTCCTGGCGCTCTGGAGCGCCGTTGTCAAATCGTGTCATCTGCTGATCCGCATCTCTGTTGACCGGACGCATTTGTCCGATTCTCGGCCTTTTAGGCTTCTTCTCGCCCGGCTGCTGAGCTGCCGTTGACATTGTGGTGTCGTTGTCCATAATTCTTTCTGGCTGTGTTGTAGAGTGTAAACTTACAAAATATTAATGTAAAAAAAACGAAGATGGTGGCATGCCTCCCGGCGGTGCCATGCATTGATGCCTGTGGTTAGTGTTGCTCTTTCTGTTTTCTATTGTTATTAGAGTGGTTAATCTTGATATACCTTATCTATTATGTGATACTCACTTATAGTGAATCGTGAATGCGATTGCCTGAGTCACGCAGACTTTTAGGCACAATAATTCTTATCATGCTGTTTCTTGATGCAAAGTTAAAGATTAAAATTTTCATTTCCTAAAAAATCCACCAAAAAATCAACAATTAAGTCTCGGATTATGCTCATTTAGCGCATCATTTTCAGCCGCGTCACCATCTGGCGCCCCGCATCAGCGTCGATAACAGAAAAAAAAGCGCATCCCGGACTTTGCCGGAATGCGCCTTCTCGATTATACAGTATGAGTGAGTTGCTTACTTGACTTCAGGATCCACGCCCCACTGCTGCTGGGCGAGGCGGCGATAGTTGTTGTAGCGCCACATGGCGTTGGCCTTGGCGGCTGCGAAGAGCTCGTCGGCCTCGGCGGGATACTGCTTGTAGACAGATGCGTAGCGCACCTCGCCCTTGAGGAAGTCAGCGAACTTGTCCCAGTCAGGAGCCTTTGAGTCGAGGGTGAAGGGGTTCTTGCCATCGAGCTCGAGAGCGGGGTTGTAGCGCCAGAGGTGCCAGTATCCGCACTCTACGGCGCGCTTCTCCTCGGCCTGCGAGCGACCCATGCCTGCCTTGAGGCCGTGGTTGATACAGGGAGAGTATGCGATGATGAGCGACGGACCATCATAAGCCTCAGCCTCGCGGATAGCCTTGAGGGTCTGGGCCATGTCGGCGCCCATAGCCACCTGAGCCACGTAGACGTAGCCGTAGGTAGAGGCGATCAGGCCGAGATCCTTCTTGCGGATGCGCTTGCCCGAAGCGGCAAACTTGGCGATCGCGCCTACGGGAGTAGCCTTCGATGACTGGCCGCCGGTGTTAGAGTAAACCTCGGTGTCGAGGACAAGGACGTTGACGTTCTTGTCAGATGCGAGCACGTGGTCGAGGCCGCCGAAGCCGATGTCGTATGCGGCGCCGTCGCCGGCGATGATCCACTGCGAGCGCTTGGCGATGAAGTTCTCGAGAGCGACGATGCCCTTGCAGATGTCGCAGTCGCAAGCCTTGCACAGAGGCACGATCTTGTCGCATACCTCGCGGGTAGCGGCGTAGTCGTTGCGGTTTTCAAGCCACTTGGCTGCGAGAGCCTTGATTTCCTCGCTGCAGCAGTCGCAAGCCTGTGCCTTCGTGAAGAGGTCGGCAAGGCGCTCCTGCATCTTCTCGGTGGCGATCTTCATGCCAAGGCCGAATTCGGCGAAGTCCTCGAAGAGAGAGTTGGCCCATGCGGGTCCGCGGCCGTTCTCGTCCTTGCAGTAGGGAGTCGAGGGCACAGAGCCAGAGTAGATAGAAGAGCAGCCTGTAGCGTTGGCCACCATCTGGTGGTCGCCGAAGAGCTGGGTGACGAGCTTGACGTAGGGAGTCTCGCCGCAGCCCGAGCAAGCGCCCGAGAACTCGAAGAGAGGCTGGGCGAACTGGCTGTTCTTGACGTTGACCATCTTGTCTACGAGCGAAGCCTTTGACTTGACGTCCTTGCTGCAGTATTCCCAGTTGGCCTGGTATTTGAGCTCCTGCTCCAGGGGCTTCATGGCCAGAGCCTTGTTGCCCTTCTTGCCGGGGCATACGTCTACGCAGTTGCCGCAGCCGAGGCAGTCGAGCACATCGACAGCCTGGATGAAGCGCATGCCGGCCATTGTCTTGCCGATAGCGGGCAGCGAGTAGTCGTCGCCGAAGGGAGCCTTGGCCATCTCGTCGGCGTCAAGCACGAACGGACGGATCGAGGCGTGGGGGCAGACGTAGGCGCACATGTTGCACTGGATACAGTTCTGGGGATCCCATTCGGGCACGAAAGCCGCAACGCCGCGCTTCTCGTAGGCAGCGGTGCCCTGCTCCCATGTGCCGTCGGGGTTGTTGACGAATGCGCTCACCTTGAGCAGGTCGCCGTCCTGGGCGTTGATGGGGCGCACCACATCGTTGATGAATGCGGGGTCGTTGTTCTCCTTCACAGGCTCGTCAGCGAGCGAAGCCCATGCGGGATCTACGTCGAGCTTGTGGTATTCGCCGCCGCGGTCAACTGCGGCATAGTTCTTGTCAACGACATCCTGGCCCTTCTTGCCGTAGCTCTTCACGATGAATTTCTTCATCTGCTCGATGGCGAGGTCTACGGGAATCACGCCTGTGATGCGGAAGAATGCGCTCTGGAGGATGGTGTTGGTGCGGTTGCCCAGACCGATCTCCTGAGCTATCTTTGTTGCGTTGATGTAGTATATGGTGATGTTGTGCTCGGCAAAGTAGCGCTTAACCTTGTTGGGCAGGTTCTTGGCCAGCTCCTCACCCTCCCAGATGGTGTTGAGCAGGAATGTGCCGTTGTCGCGCAGACCGCGGGTCACGTCGTACATGCGCAGGTATGCCTGCACGTGGCAAGCCACGAAGTTGGGGGTGTTCACCAGATAGGTCGAGCGGATGGGCTCGTCGCCGAAGCGCAGGTGAGAGCAGGTGAAGCCGCCCGACTTCTTAGAGTCGTATGCGAAATAAGCCTGGCAGTATTTGTTGGTGTTGTCGCCGATGATCTTCACCGAGTTCTTGTTAGCGCCCACAGTGCCGTCAGCGCCGAGGCCGAAGAATTTGGCTTCGTATGTAGAAGCGTGGCCGAGAGCCATCTCCTCGGGCAGGGGCAGCGATGTGAAGGTAACGTCGTCGACGATGCCGATGGTGAAGTGGTCCTTAGGCATGGGAAGAGCGAGGTTCTCGTATACGCCGATGATCTGCGAGGGAGTGGTGTCCTTCGAAGCCAGGCCGTAGCGTCCGCCAACGATGATGGGGGCGTCCTCCTTGCCATAGAAGCAGTCCTTTACGTCGAGGTAGAGGGGCTCGCCGTTAGAGCCGGGCTCCTTGGTGCGGTCAAGCACGGCGATGCGCTTGGCGGTCTTGGGCACTGCTGCGAGGAAGTGCTTTGCCGAGAACGGACGGTAGAGGTGCACAGCCACGAGACCCACCTTCTCGCCCTTGGCGCGGAGGAAGTCGATGGCTTCCTGTGCGGCCTGGGTGATTGAGCCCATGGCAATGATCACGCGCTCAGCCTCGGGATCGCCGTAGTAGTTGAAGAGGTGGTATTCGCGACCTGTGATCTTAGAGATCTCGGTCATGTACTGCTCCACGATCTCGGGAACAGCGTCATAATATTTGTTGCAAGCCTCGCGGTGCTGGAAGAATACGTCGCCGTTCTCAGCCATGCCGCGCGCCACGGGATTCTCGGGGGTGAGGGCGCGGTTGCGGAAGTTGGCCAGGGCATCCTGGTCGATCAGACCCTTGAGGTCGTCCTGCGATATCTCTTCGATTTTCTGGATTTCATGAGAAGTGCGGAAGCCGTCGAAGAAGTTGACGAAAGGCACGCTTGACTTGATAGTCGACAGGTGAGCGACGCCAGCGAGGTCCATCACCTCCTGCACAGAGCCTTCGGCGAGCATAGCGAAGCCGGTCTGGCGCACAGACATCACGTCCTGGTGGTCACCGAAGATCGAGAGGGCGTGCGAAGCGAGCGTACGGGCCGAAACATGAAAAACGCAGGGGAGGAGCTCACCGGCGATCTTGTACATGTTGGGGATCATCAGCAGCAGACCCTGCGAAGCGGTGTAGGTGGTGGTGAGGGCACCGGCCTGGAGCGAGCCGTGCACAGCGCCTGCGGCGCCGCCTTCTGACTGCATTTCCTGCACAGTCACGGTCTCTCCGAAGATGTTCTTGCGACCTGTGGCCGACCATTCGTCGACATACTCGGCCATGGTCGAGGAGGGGGTGATGGGATAGATGCAGGCTACCTCTGAGAACATATAGCTCACATGAGCAGCTGCCTGATTACCATCACAAGTAAGAAATTTCTTTTCTTTACTCATACTTATATTGTTTTTGTAATCTTAAATTTGTAGTTTCTCATTTTGATTCCGCAAAATTACTAATTTTTTGGTAAACATACAACACAATTTTCTTTAAAGGAACGCGAAATCGACCGATTGGCCCATCGGCGCATGAATTTTAAGGCGGGGCGGCACCCGTGGCCTACGGCACAAAAAAAATGCCCTCGGGCGGCGCCGCGGGCATGATGAGTGGTGAATCAGGGCTTGCTGTCAGTTGGGCATTATGGTGTTGTCATCGAGCACAGGCGAGACTTCCTTGAAGTCGAATGTGCGGAATGCCCCGGTGACGGTGGAGAGCGTGAGCTGACCGCCCGGATCGACAGCCGCAATGCGGGCGTTGAAAATGTCGCCCTTCACATTGTCGCGATATGGCCAGTATCCTTCGCTGCGCCATAGCATGAACCTGTATCTGGCCGACAGGGCCGCTCCGTCAGGATTCTCCTCATATGCGTCAAAGTCATTGACTATCTGCGTCACAAGGTATTCAAGCACAGAATCCACGTCAAATTCACGCCCGGCAATCTGCGCCATGGACACGGGGTTGGGCGCGTCGCTGCGGAATTTGGTCTGATTCACGTTTATGCCTATGCCCACTATTGAGCGGTCGATAGAAACGCCGGCTATGGAATTTTCTATCAGCATGCCTCCGAGCTTGCGGTCGAGATAATAAATGTCGTTGGGCCATTTTATGCACACATCGTTGGTGTCGAGAAGGCTGCGGAGCACCTTCACCGTGGATATGGCCACTACCTGCGAAATCTCAAATTGCCTTGAGGCCACTACGCCCCGGGGATAAAGGAGTATTGAAAAAGTAAGGTTTTTGCCAGGCTCCGACTCCCAATGGTTGCCCCTCTGTCCCCGGCCCGCCGTCTGGGTATGGGCAGCGAGAGCTGTGCCATGCTCAAACTGCGTGGCCACTGACGCGAGCATATTATTGGTGGAGGTTGCCTCTTCGACATAGACGATAGTACACATAATGATTCAACTTATTAAAGTGATGGCGTGACAAATCACGATGAAAAACAGATACACAGACATCGGAGCGGCGGCCTTTGCAGACGCCGACCGGCAATCAGTAACAGGAATCGCGCCGAGCCAAAAATGGACTACCGGCGCACGGAGGCGCGCCCCGATATGCGGGGCTTGCTGCATACGGCGCCGTCAGGAGCCATGCATAGTCAGATCGCGGCTGCCGTCGGGGTTGACGGTGATGTCGACCCATACGGTGTCGTCAGGGAGTATGTCGGCCACGCGCTCGGGCCACTCGATCAGGCACACGGCGCCTGAATCGAAATAGTCTTCGACCCCTATGTCAAATGCCTCCTCGAGGCTTTCGAGACGGTAAAGGTCAAAATGGTAGATCAGTTCCGCTGTTTCTTCTGATCGGTATTCATTGATTATCGAGAATGAGGGAGAATTAGCCACGTCATCCTCGACTCCTAATGCACTGCATAATTGTGCGATGAATGTAGTCTTGCCTGCGCCCATCTCACCGCGGAAAGCATAGACCGTGGCATCATCCATAGCCTCTACGAAAGCGCGGGCTGCTGACGCCACCTCTTGCAATGATCCGATGTGAATAGTCTTTTCAGTCACTTTAAAATAAATGGATACTATCAGTTAAAAACATTCTTCCGCAAAGATACTGACATTTTTCTTACGTTTGTCACAGACCCTCTCAAATTTGACGTTAAAATATCTTAAAAGGCCTCTCCACGGTGGCTTCGCGCCGATATCCTCCCGCTTGGCGCCCATCTTTGGCATGCGCGCACAATATATCGGGCAGAAAGGGCGTTATATCTATCGTGGATATACGCGCGCGCCGATACATGCTGAATGCGGCCGCCGCCTTGCTGTGCTTGGCGGCGGCGTGCCTGCTGTCGGCCTGCAACGCGCAGAAAAAAAACACCGCAGCCGCCCGGCAGTACACGGCATTCATCACTCGATACAACATACACTACAACGGCGACAAGCACTATAAGGAGACCCTCTCCGACATGGAATCGGGCTATGAGGATGACTATTCGCGCTTCGTATTCATGCACCCCGTCGAGGCGAAGGCCGACGCGAAGGCGCCGCAGCCATCAGGAAATTTCGACCGCAGCATCGAGAAGGCGCAGAAAGCCATACAGATCCGGTCGATAAAGAAAAAGCCTAGGCGCAAGCCGGGGCGAGGCAGCGACCCCGCCTACAAGGCATGGCTCAAGAGAGACGAATACAATCCATTCATCCATAACTCCTGGATGCTGATGGGGCGCAGCCAATACTACAACGGCGATTTCCTCGGAGCGGCATCTACTTTTTTCTACGTCGCGAAGCATTTCTCCTGGCTGCCCAAGACCGTGACAGAGGCCAAGCTTTGGCAAGCCCAATGCTATCTGTCGCTCGACTGGCTCTACGAAGCCGAGATGATATTAACGCGCATCAAGCCCGACGACCTGTCGACATCGGGCCTGCGGCAGCTTTATGATTTCTGCTACGCCGACTTCCTGGTGCGAAGCAAGGACTACGCCAAGGCCGTGCCGTATCTGCAGAAGGCCATCGACGGGGCGTCAGGCGCGCAAAAGACGAGGCTGAGGTTTCTGCTCGGGCAGATATATACGGCTTTGGGCGAGAAAAAGCTTGCATACGAAGCCTTCAAGAAAGCAGGAGGCTCGGCTTCGGCCCCCTACCGCACCAAATTCAACGCCCGAATCAAGCAGAGCGAGGTGTTTGACGGCGGCGACATCTCGGGCGAGGTGAAAGCCCTGCGGCGCATGGCCAGGTATGACCGCAACAAGGAATACCTCGACCAGATATATTACGCCATAGGCAACCTCTACCTCTCGCGCCGCGACACCGCACACGCCATCGAGAACTACGAGCTCGCGGCGGCCAAGAGCACGCGCGGGGGCATCGACAAGGCCATTTCGCAGATCACCCTCGGCAACATTTATTTCGACCTGCGCCGCTACGACAAAGCTCAGCCATGCTATTCGGAGGCTGTGCCGATGCTGCCTGAATCATATCCCGACTACAACCTGCTCAAGCGCCGGTCAGACGTGCTCGACGAGCTTGCCGTCTACTCGCAGAACGTCTCTATGCAGGACTCACTGCTGCACGTGGCGTCTCTGCCCGAAGACCAGCAGCTGGCCATCATCGACCGCCTTATCAAGGAACTGAAGGACCGCGAAAAGAAAGAGGCCGAGGAGCGGAACCGCGAAGAATACATGGCTCAGCAGCAGGCATCAGGCTCCCAGCTCAACGACCGCGACCAGCGTCAATATGAGATTAACACTGACGGCAGCTGGTACTTCTACAATCCGTCTTCACGCAATTCGGGCAAGACCGAATTTCAGCGCCGATGGGGCAGCCGAAAGCTTGAAGACGACTGGCGCCGGCGCAACAAAGCCTCCTTCAACACATCGGACTTCGAAGAGGCGGATGAGACAGACGAGCAAGACAATCCTGACGATTCCGGCTCGACCGAGGCTGCGGAGACACCCGACAAATCTGACGGGTCTGACCCCAACGATCCCCACAACCGCGAATACTACCTCGCCAACCTGCCATCCACGCCCGAGCAGAAGGCCACCGCTCACGAGGTGATACAAGACGGCCTCTACAACATGGGCATAATACTCAAGGACAAACTCGAAGACTACAGCGCGGCTCTGGCCGAGTTTGACCGCCTGCTGCGCGAATACCCCGACAACGTATACCGCCTCGACATATACTACAACCTCTACCTTATGTATATGCGCCAAGGCAACACCGCCGAGGCCGAGAAATACAGGCAGCTGATACTGACCGACTTTGCTGAATCGCCTTACGCCTTGGCCCTCAGCAACCCGGATTACATCGAGGACCTGCGGCAGATGGACCGCCGGCAGCAGGAACTCTACGACGCCACCTACGAGGCCTACCTCGCCAACCGCAACGACGAAGTGCACCGGGCCTACGGCACCATGATGGAGAAATATCCGCTGAGTCCGATTATGCCTAAATTCATGTTTCTCGACGCGCTGGCATACGTCACCGAAAAGGACACTGACAGCTTCAGGTCGGTGTTGCGCGAGCTGCTTGACCGATACCCCGACACCGACATCACTCCCATAGCCTCAGCGTGGCTCACCGGCCTGGCCAAGGGCCGGCAGATACAGGCCCAGGCCGAGGGAAACCTGCGCGGCATGCTGTGGGACATAAGGCTATCGGCCGACTCGGCCTCTATGGCAGCCGACAGCATAGCCGCCGCATTCGAGATCAACGAGGACTCGCCCCAGCTGCTGGTGCTCGTATATCCCACCGACAGCGTATCGGCCAACGCCCTGCTCTACGAAGTGGCGCGATTCAACTTCAACTCTTTCGTCGTTAAGGATTTCGACCTCGAGGTGATGAACTTTGGCCGCCTCGGGATGTTAATCATTAGGGGATTCGACAATCAGCGCGAGCTCAACCACTACCGCAGCGTGATGGCCGCAAGCCCGATATTCAGGCTCCCGCGCGGAGTGCGCCCCATAGCCATCTCGGCAAAGAATTTTGACACACTGCTGCAGCAAGGGAGGTCGTTTGACGATTATTTCCGATTCCTTCAAGAGCAAAACTACATCGACGCCCAGGCCGACATCCTCAAAGCAGAAGAGATAGAGACCCTGCCCGAGGCCGAAGAGGCTGCCGCCCTCCCGAGCGACGAAACCGAGCCCGCGCAGGCGCCGCCCACACCCGAAGAGCCGGCACCGGCCCCGACTCCTGCCCCGGTTCTGACTCCAACTCCTGCTCCTACCGCGCCCGACAAGCCGACCTCTCCTCCGATCATACCCACAGGCAGCGAGGGCGACGACGACCCCCTGCTGCAAGATTAATAACCTCTTAAAGAAACAGCCACACGTGATCAACAACAAATACTCCATACTCTGGGCCGATGACGAAATCGACCTGCTCAAGCCTCACATCCTTTTTCTCAAAAACAAAGGATATGACCTCGTCACAGCCAACAACGGACGCGATGCCCTCGACATCGTGGCCGCAACGCCTACGCTCGACCTCGTCATCCTCGACGAAAACATGCCCGGCCTCACCGGTCTGGAGACTCTGGCACAGATCAAGCAGTCAAGCCCGTCGCTGCCTGTGGTGATGATCACGAAGAGCGAAGAGGAGAACATCATGGACCAGGCCGTAGGCAACAAGATCGCCGACTATCTGATAAAGCCCGTCAACCCCAACCAGATACTCCTGGCCATAAAGAAAATACTCCATGGCGGCCAACTCGTGTCGCAGCAGGCCACAATAGACTACCGGCAGGAATTCAGCAACATATCATCGCTGATCAACTCGGCAGGCAGCATAGCCGACTGGTATGAGCTCTACTCCAAGCTCGTATACTGGGAGCTGCAGCTGGCCTCCACACAGACCAACATGGACGAGCTCCTGGCCATGCAGCGCGACGAGGCCAACAGCGAATTCGCCAAATTCGTGCGCCGCAACTACGAGGACTGGGTATCAGCCGACGGCCCCACCGACTCCGCTCCCCTGATGTCGCCGAGGCTCATACCGCGCAAGGTGTTTCCGCTCCTCGACAAGAAAGAGAAAGTATTCCTTATAGTTATCGACAATTTCCGCCTCGACCAGTGGCGCACCATCATGCCGTTGCTGTCAGAGCACTTCACCTTTGACGAAGAGCTCTACTGCGCCATCCTGCCCACAGCCACCCAGTATGCCCGCAACGCAATCTTCTCAGGGCTCATGCCACTGCAGATTTCAAAGATGTTTCCCGACCTGTGGGTCGACGAGGAGGCGGAGGAAGGCAAGAACCTCAACGAATCGCCCCTGATATCCACCCTGTTTGACAGATACCGCCGCAAATGCTCGTTCTCATACAGCAAGGTCAACGATTCAGCCGCATGCGAGAAACTTGTGCGCGAATTCAGCCGCTTCGAGGAGCATGACCTCAACGTGATTGTGGTCAACTTCATCGATATGCTCTCGCACGCCCGCACTGAGCTCAGGATGATACGCGAGCTGGCGTCGAACAATGCCGCCTACCGCTCGATCACAGAGTCATGGTTCCGCCACTCGTCAATACTCGACCTCTTCCGTAAAATCGCCGAAAAAGGCCACAAGGTGGTGCTCACCACCGACCACGGTACCATCCGCGTGGAAAATCCCGTGAAGGTGATCGGAGACAAGAATACAAACACCAACCTCCGCTACAAGGTGGGGAAGAACCTCAACTACAACTCAAAGCAAGTATACGAAATCAAGCATCCCGACCGATTCGGCCTCCCCTCCCCCAACATCTCCTCGGCCTACATCTTCGCATACGGCAAAGACTTCTTCGCATACCCCAACAACTACAACTACTACGTGCAATACTATACCGACACATTCCAGCACGGCGGCATCTCAATGGAAGAAATGCTCGCCCCCCTCATCACCCTCACCCCAAAGACCCAGGCATAAACAGACGCGAAAGAGCAAAGCCCGCGGTGAGCGGGCTTCGCCTTTAGTGTCAGTTGATAAAGACATGGTCAAACCATGCGGGCACGATAAATGAATTGAAGAGAATCATCACGGCCACCGACAGCAGAAACACCGCCGCGCTCTTTTTGGCATGGCAAACGCCTGCGAGCGCAGTGCCCAAAAGCGCCGAAATCACGAAGATCGCCGACATGCGGCCTTCTGACCAACTCGACGCAATGACCAAGACGGGAAGCAGGTTTGCACCCACAGCCGCTGCCGAAAGCAATGCACCGCTGCCGGCCTTGTCTCTGAATTTGACCAAGATAAAGTACGTGGCCGCGAAAATCCACATCATCCAGCTCCAGCAGGCGTTGGAGTCAGACTTGATGGCAAGCACCCAGAAGATGCAAAGATAGGCGCAGACGGCAATGCCAGCCGCCTTAAGCCAAATGAGAAATTTTGGATTCATATTTCAAATACACTAAGCTGGTCCGTAGCCATAAATACCACATCTACCATTGCAGGATTGCAATATAAGCCACCCGCATCCATGCTCTGAGGATCCACAACCAGAATCAGACATACACTCACTGCTACCATTACAGAAGTCATGCTTTTGATTACAATTACACGAACTATCCTCTTCTTCATCCTCTGAAAGAATGGACGTTCTTGTTGTATTTTTCATTAAAGCCAAATCTCCATTGGTATTCAATACTTTACGCCCAGAACCAATTACAGCTCTAACTTTTAATTCGTCCCAGCCAAGTTCATCCATTGCGAATTCCATCCATTTATAACAGAATGCATCTATGATATCATCTCGCTCTTCAATAGAAAGTTCATTGGAGAATATCTCTTTATGAAAGTTAACGAACTCCTGCGCCTTACAGATATGCCCAAGTTCTTCATTAGTCCAAGGCAATAGCATAAGTTCCTCAAACTTGTCATTCCAAAAGACAAGACGTTGTGTAGGGGTAAAGGCGCGATACATCGCATTCGCAGCTTCACTTGAAGAGTTCAGCCAATCCTCTCGATCCATTGTACGGATTTCTTTCAGATTGTTTTTCACCCAATTATTCACTTCTTTATCACAGCTGAAGATCTCATCTTCTGAAGTGCACGCACCCATCAGAAGACCAGCCATAATTAAAAATAAAATTTTAATTTTCATAGTCACTTTTGTTTAACATTAACAATTCTTATTGACGGGCCTCTTTTTTTATGCTACATTACATAGCCTTTCGAATAAATTGTTTTTGGATTTTAACAAATCTATTCATCATGTAATTACAAACTTTGAGAGGCCCGTCTTTATATTCCTCCAGAACAAAGCAAAAATACAAAAATAGAAAACTTATTATCCAAAACACGATTTGGTTATCAATAGTATATATCGACAAAATATCAGTTAAATCAACACATAACAAATCAACCAATTTCATTGAAAACATATTAAGATCCATCTTTCCAGTAATCACTCCGTTGTTTAATCTCAACAAACCAAATTCCGAAGGGAATATGGCATTAAACAAAGACGCATCTATAACATACAGATTTTTATGGGACTTAATAAAAGCAACTTCATCAGAAACATATGTTGTTACAAATAAGATGGAATGGTCTTTGTTCAAATTAGAAATAGCATTCCTATAAATCCCAAAATCTATATCCGCTATATCCATCCGACGATTAAAGAAGATAAAAATCTCCTCTCCATCTATATAATCGATATCAGAACTTTCAATTACGTTTAATGGCGTATTTTGATTATTCAAGTTGTCTATCTCAAAAATAGGTGCGCCATACCTAACAACGGAAACATCGTCTCCGATACGATAGAATGAAGCATCAATCATAGCAGGATATAACAGAGCTCTGACACAAAATAATCCAATCCAAAGAAACAATAAAAAAACAATAAAACCATTATGTTTTCTTTCACTTTTTATTGTTCTAAAAACAATAGATAATATTGATAAAAGCACTAATATGATATTCTTATAAAATGATGTCCAGGGGTCAATCATCCACATAGAACCGAAGCACCCGCAATCCGTCAATAAGTTATTTGACGCGACATCATATGTAAGTATTAGAAAAAAGACACAAATAATCAGACACACCCATTTTGTGTATTGATTAAAGAAATTGAATAGAAGAAATACTCCAATTAACAATTCCAAACAGACAAAAAAAACTGTCGTCAACAAAACCTCTTCAGATCCAAAATTAAGATTGAAGATATCCAAATAGGCACTTACCGTCACTGTGGTAGAATTGAATTCTGAACCTTTTACAAAAGCAGAACACAAAAAGACCACCGCCAAAATCTTATTTACAAACAATAGGATTATATTCCTCATTTTTCAGTCTTTAACATCTCCTTTGATTCGAAGAACTATCAGACCATCAACATCATAATTGACAAAAATGGCCTTGCTCAAATGCCCATATTGGTTAGATATGTTGATATTACCTGAAACTATTCCATGTTCTCCAGGCGGTATCACATTCGACTTATAGATGACATTCACACAACCACAACTCACATCAACTTTTCCTAAATACACAGAATCAGTTGTATTGTTTAAAATATCGAATGAAAAATCATGGATAGAATCATGATTACTTTTAGAAATAACACCAATATCAAAGTGTTTAGGAGTCAGTGTAAAATCTATTTCATTTACTGTCTTTTGTTCTATTTGTGTATCGACATTATCTTTTTTTTGGCAAGACAACACGAAACCCACCAATATAAATACGATTAGCTTCCTCATATCCATAATTTATTTTTTAACATATTCCTTTATCATATCTACTTGTCTTGACGGTATTTTCACCGACTTATTTACAATATCAAACCGCAGTTTTCCAAGGGAAATACTATCTTGCAATTCTTCATAGATTTTATATTTTTCAAATAATGGAACAAAACGATTGGGACACATCCTCTGCGCCATATTAAGTTCTGTTATAGCGGACGGAAAATCTCTCATATTAATGTACACATTGGATTTGAGCATAGCCACCTCATAATCATATATACCATTTTTGTCAATTAAATACAAAGCCTTTTGATAGTTACCGCTCAAGTTCTCAAAATAAGCCATATTATAAAGGAATTGTGGAGATGATAAAAAAAGTGATGCTTTTTCATAACATCTTGATGCATCTTCAAATTTACCAACCTGTGTGTATGATATAGCTTTACTCCAATTATGGCACCCTATAATTTCTTTTATAGACAAACTTGACGTTATGATGAAAACAATAAATAAAAAAAATCCTTCAAACATACATTTACTCTTTAAGATCGAATCATTATCTTGTTTGAAAAATTTCCTTTCCGAAACCGCAAAAGAAAAAACCAGCCAAGTGATGGGATATTTCATCGGATATGAAAAACACATAAATACGACAATTATCAACATTGATAATTTACAAAATATATTGTTAGAGGTTATAGCAAGGAATATTAAGAAAACAATAATTCCAATCATAAACAATCCATACTCTATCATCCAAAGTATAAACTCATTTAATGGATGCCTTATATTACCTGCCCTAAACTTATATTCAAAAGGCAAGAGTTCCAAAGACGACGCTTGGGCTTTCATATATTCCTTTTTAAATGCGCCTCCACCTATGCCAACCACATAATCATTCGGTTGTTCCAACAAAGACATAGACGTCTGTATAATATATTGACGCCCCATTGTTGATTCTACCTTTTTTAAATTACTTTTTGAAATAAGTACAATTAATCCTATAACGACCAACGACATGACCATTCTAATTCTATAGTTTGACAAGGAATACAATAGAACAACTACCGATGCGAACAACGCAGTCCTAGCCAAAATACAATAGAAGATTAAAATATTAATTACTATATAGATATACGAAAACTGTTTTATCCATTTTATGGAACCAATACGAGACAAACATACGATAGACAACATACTTAATGTCATCGTGAGAGTCAAAGGTGTAATCTCTCTAGCTGGAACATCGAAACACCCTTTTATTATAAATAAAAAAAGAATATATATAACAGAAATAATACCTGCAAAAATAAGTCCCACACACACTGTTACGTATTTTAATCTAAGCCTCTCGAAATTAAATGTTAACAAAACTGACGCTCCAATAGCAATAAGACCTTCACAACTACCTCCTCTTAAAAAGAAATAAATAAGAAGAGTTAAAAACATAAACATAGGTAAATTATTACAATTTCGTGTCGTCAAGGCAATTTGTTTGGATTTAACTAAACACACAATATACATAGTAATAACATACCCCACATAAATATACCACTTCAAACGAGTATCACGTATGATTGTAGTATCTACATCAACACAACAAATACTAATTATCACGATGCAAGTGATTATACATAAGAACATATTAGATTCTAATTTCGTCCCCAAATTATCAATAATATGTCGTTTGGAATACCTATACATCTTTATTAAGATAGAACTTACTGTTGATGGATACATATGAACTATGAATTATTCGCAAATATAGACACACACATCAATAAAATCAAAATTTTGTAACGCTATTGATATGAAACTGTTGCATTAATTGGTTTATTTTGCATAAAATGATTACAAAACGGTATTAAGGGGGCAGAGCCTTGCGGAGGAGCATATAAAAGAAAAACAGCTGTCGTCACGACAGCCGCAGTTCTTTTTTTACCTTAAATCTAATACCATTTACGATAATAAAACACGCGCCGGCGAAAAAAGGTTCGCCGGCGCGTATATTTTTTCGAAAAAAAAATTTCAGAATGTGTATCCAAACTGGAAGCAGACCGTGGCGTGGCGGTATTTCACGGGCAGCGTGGAGCATCGGGTGGCGAGGTTGAATGCGCTGAGCTGCCCCACCACTGCGAATGTGACATGACGCTTGAACATCAGGCCCAACGCCAGGCGCGGGCCGTGGTCAAATGACTTTACGGTGTTGACAAACGGACGGTCGCTGTTGTAGTAGTGGTGCTTGTACGACGTATGGGTCACGAGCGGCTGCCCGAGCGAATTCTCGCCCGACGTGTATCCGCTCAGGGTGCTGTGGCCGCCGAGGCCTTTGCCGAAATACCAGCCCGGATCCACGCTCCACGTCATGGAGCGGCCCGCATTGAAGCGGAATGAGATGTAGACGGGCACCGTGGCCACATAATAGTGGTTGGTGACGTATAGCGAATTGATCGATGACCCGCCGTCGGTCACGATGCTCATGGCGTAGCGGGAATTGTTGATGCCGAAATCGATGCCTGTGCCGAGGCCAAAGGAATTGCGTATGTTGAAACGCACATCAAGGCCGGCGCGCATCAGCACCCCGGGCGAGAAAAAGAAATCGCTGATATTGTCGATGACGCTGCCATAATTTTGCAGCACAGCCGAAAGGCCGATGCCCGCATGGGCATTGATCTCTATGAACCTCTCTGCATGAGCCGAGTCATATACCGGAAGCTCATCTGAGCCACCGTCTTCCCGGGCCGAGACTGTCAGGGCGAAGCAGGCGGCGCAAGCCAGGGAGGCCAATCTCACCAACGCATTCATTTCAGGGAGGTGTTAGCGTCAGACTTGTCTTCGGCGCCGTGCTGCTGCGACGGAGACTTCATCTTCACCTTGAGCTCGTCAAAGCCTTTGCCATAGACGCCGTTGACGTTGGCCTGCGTGAGGAATGCCTCAGGATCGATCGATTTCACGATCCTCGATATTGTCACGGCCTCGATCTTGCGGCACATGACCAGAAGCACCTTCACAGGCTGCTTGCTGAACCAGCCTTCGCCCGTGAGCACGGTGCAGCCTCGGTGGGCGTCGTTGTTGATGGCGGTGGCTATCTCCTCCCATTTGCGCGAAAATATCGTGAACTGCACTGCCTGGCGGTTGGTGTTGATCACCATATCGACAGTGAATGACACAAGGAAAAGCACCACGAAGCCAAACACGATCTTCTCCACGCTGTGGGTGATCAGGTATGACGACGATATGATGACAAAATCCGTATACAGGATGGTGCGCCCGATGGTGACGTTGGTGTGCTTCGACACCATGGCGGCCACGATGTCGGTGCCTCCGGTGGATCCGTTGTGGATGAATGCCGTGCCGATGCCTACGCCGCAGAGAGTGCCTCCTATCACTATGTTGAGAAACGGCTCATCGGTGAGCGGAGTGGGAAACATAGGCTGGAAAAGGCCCACGAACACAGATATCATGACCGCTCCGTAGATGGTGCCGAGCACGAATTGACGCCCCACCACCTTGTAGGCTGCGGCCAGCAGCAGCAGGTTGATTATCAGCTGGGCCACGGCCACGGGAATGCCGCTCAAAAAATAAATAATGGTGCCTACACCCGCAAGGCCACCGATCACGACCTTCTCCGGCAGGATAAATCCGCAGAAGCCGAACGCATACAAGGCTATTCCCAAGGTGATGAGCACATAATCCTTGGCGGATATCCATAGTTGGGTTTTGTTTACCTTCATTGACTTTATTTTTTGCAAAGGTAGTTACTTTGTCGTAATTTCCGCACAGGCGATTGATTATTTTTTGTAATTTTGTAGCCAAGTATGGGTTATCCGCCCTATTTCTGACCATAAAATTTATACTGAATGAAATCTCACCTGTATTTTGCCATATTATCAGCCCTCGCCGCGGCCCTTTCGGCTTGCACGGGCCGCGGAGGCGACGCTGCCACAAAGCCCCTGCTGGCTGTGAGCATCGAGCCGCAGCGCAAGATGCTCGAAGAGCTTGCAGGCGACCGCTTCGAGGTGGTCTCGGTGATGCCGGCAGGCGCCAACCCCGAGACCTATGACCCTCCGATGTCGACAAGAGCGAAAATCGCCGACGCAAAGGCGTACTTCACCGTTGGGCACCTGCCATTTGAGCAGACAGTGGCTCCGGGATTGCCCAAAATCGACACTTCGGTAGGCATAATGCCCGTCACCGGCACACACTCTCACGGCCATGAGCATGACCACGCTCACGAGCACAGCCATGCACATGACCACGCACACGCACACGCACATGACCACGGCGATGCTGACCCCCACGTGTGGACTTCGCTGCGCAACGCCAAAGCCATGACCTACATCATGATGACAAGCCTCGTGGAGGCCGACCCGGCCAACGCCGAGACTTACCGGTCAAATTTCGCCAGGATGGCCCACCGCTATGACTCGCTTGACAATGTCGTGGCCGAGCGCCTGGCAGGGGGCGGAGCATTCGCCGTGTGGCACCCTTCGCTCAGCTATTTCGCCCGCGATTACGGACTGCGCCAGATAGCAGTAGGGCAGGAAAGCAAGGAGATGCCGATCGGCAGGCTCAAAGAGGTGATCGACGCGGCAAAAGCAAATAAGGTGAAGGTTTTCTTCTTCCAGAAAGAATACGACTCCCGCCAGGCCGAGAACGTCAACAACGAGATTGGCTCACGCATAGTCAACATCAACCCGCTCGCCTATGATTGGGAAGAGCAAATAATGATCGCGGCGGATGAACTCTCAAAGTAGCGACATCATACGGCTCCAAGGCGTGTCGATGGTGCGCGACCGCAGGGTGATACTCCAAGACGTCGACTTTTCCATCAAGAAAGGCGACTTCGTGGCCATCACTGGCCCAAACGGCGGAGGCAAGACCACATTGCTGCGCATAATTCTCGGGCTGCTTAAGCCATCTTCAGGGACAGTGGAGCTGATGAGCGGACTGCGCATAGGCTATCTGCCTCAGAAAAACATGATCGACTCCCACTTCCCAATCTCGGTGCGCGAGGTGGTGAGGTCGGGCCTGCTCGCCTCGAAAACCCTCACGCGCGAGCAGAAAAACGCTCTCACAGCCGACACTCTCGACCGCATAGGCATGGCCGACCACGCCGCCCGCCCCATAGGCGAGCTGTCGGGCGGACAGCTGCAGCGCACACTACTGGGCCGAGCCATCATCAGCGACCCCGACCTGCTCGTGCTCGACGAGCCGCTGAGCTATATCGACAAGCGATTTGAAGAGCGCCTCTACAGGATCATAGCCGATGTGGCGAGCCACGCCACAGTGCTGCTCGTGTCGCACGAGATGACCACCATAGCCGACATGGCCAACCGCCATCTGATCGTAGACCGCACCATACACCAATGCGGAGCGGCTCACCATTTCGTGCGCACCGATTGCGACGAATAATGACGCCCTGCACAAAAAAATCGCCTCGGTATGCTGATTTTTTCATCAGATATCATTATCTTTGCATACATTAATAACAAAGAGATCAAACGGGCGTCGGCAACGACACCCATTCATCTGAAATTCACTTAAATATCGCATCTACGATGGACTACAGCATCCTCGACTTGCTTAGCCTGCTCGGCGCAGTCGGCCTCTTCCTCTACGGCATGAAGGTGATGAGCGAAGGCCTCCAGAAAGCCGCCGGCGACCGCCTGCGCAACATCCTCGGCGCAATGACCCGCAACCGCTTCTCCGGATTGATGACCGGCTTCGGAATCACAGCCCTGATACAGAGTTCCTCGGCTTCGACCGTGATGGTTGTCAGCTTTGTCAACGCCGGCCTGATGACTTTGGCGCAGTCAATGGCGGTGATCATGGGCGCAAACGTCGGCACCACGTTCACCACCTGGATCATAGCCCTCTTCGGATTCAAAGTCAACGTTTCAGCCGTAGTCCTCCCGCTGATAGCGGCCGGCGCGGTGCTGCTGATTTTCATCAACAAAGGCAAATGGCGCAATGTGGGCGAGTTCATTGTCGGATTCGCGTTCCTATTCATGGGATTGAACATGATCAGCGACTATGTGCCTGACCTGCAGAGCAATCCCGAAATCTTCGCCCAGCTCAGGCAATACGCCTCCATGGGCATCTGGTCGATTGTCATATTCCTGCTTGTGGGCCTCGTGGTCACTATGATCATACAGTCATCGGCAGCCACATTCGCCATCGTGCTTATCATGTGCACAAAGGGATGGATCACATACGACCTCGCCTGCGCCGTGGTTCTCGGCTCAAACATAGGCACTACGGTCACCCCCTTGCTGGCATCGATGAGCGGAAACATAGCCGCGAAGCGCACAGCCATGGGCCACTTGCTCTTCAACGTGCTCGGCACTGTATGGTGCGTGTGCATATTCATCCCATTCGCCGACTTCAACGCCTGGCTCACCAACGCAATGGGCATGGGCGACCCCAACGGGCTTTACAATTTCGTAACCAACCTGGAGCAGACCGACCCCGAGCTCTACAACTCTATATTCCGCAATTCAGAGCCCAACGCCGACATGGTGCAGCAGCTCGGCGCGCTTCAGTCAAGCGCCTCGCTCGGCCTGACCATGTTCCACACCACATTCAATCTCGTGAATGTCTGCGTCATGATATGGTTCACCAACCTGTATGTGAAGATCGTGAAGAAACTCGTGCCCGCCAAGCACAAGCAGAATGAGGAGGAATTCAGCCTCAAATACATTTCATCGGGCTTCGTCAGCGCATCTGAGCTCAACATCGCCCAGGCAGAAAAGGAAATGGGCGTATACGCCGAGCGCGTGGCGCGCATGATCAGCATGGCACAGGAACTCGTGCACACCAAGGAAAACAGCGAGGAATTCAACCAGCTGCTCTCGCGCATAGAGAAATACGAAGACATCTCAGACCGCATGGAGATAGAGATCGCCAACTACCTCAACCATACAGCACAGGGACGCCTCTCTGACGAAGGCAAGATGAGGGTGGCTGCGATGCTCAATATCATCAGCGAGATCGAGAGCATTGCCGACTGCTGCTACGGCGTGGGCAAGATCACCCTGCGCAAGATACAGAGCAACGTGACATTCAACGATGAGATCATGGCCAACATCGACGTCCTCTTCAAATATGTGCAGGAGGCCATGGACATGATGGTGCAGATGCTCAAGGACGTGGAGAACGTAGACGAGCACGACATCATCAAGAGCTACAACAAGGAGCGCGAGATCAACAACCTGCGCAACCAATACCGCAATGCCAACGTGCCCAACATCAACAATCACCACTACGAATACCAGGCCGGCATCTACTACATGGATCTCGTGGGCGACCTCGAGAAGACCGGCGACTACATCATCAACGTGGTAGACACGATCAAGGATCAATTCAGCATGCGCAAAGGCTGACCACAGATTTGCTTGACAAAGAGAGTGAACAGATACCGCCACCTGCGCCGACTGCGCATAGCCATATCCCTGATTTTTGCCTTGGCTTTGGCATGGATTTCAGTCGACGCCGCCATCGGCCTCACTCGCATCGGCGCCTGGGTGGTCCACACCCAGATAGTGCCGGCAGTGCTTGCCGGCTCGGCCATATGGCTTGTGGTGTGGGTGCTGGCCACAATCACGTTCGGGCGCATCTACTGCTCATCGGTATGCCCTATGGGCACCTGCATGGACGCCGTGGGGCGCATGCGCCAGGCATGCCTGCCTAAAGACAGGCGCAGATATCGCTACCTGCCTCCGGCCAATGCCTTGAGATTCCCGATTCCGGCCATCGTGTGCGCGTGCCTTTTCGTCGGTTTCACGTCTGTGGTGGAATGCACCGACCCCGCCTACGTCTACCGCAACATAGTGCTCGCCATTTTCAAGCCTCTCGCCATCACATCCGGCTCGCTCGCCGCAGCAGCCATCTGCGGCGCCGCCATCACGCTCTCCTCCTGGAAATGCGGACGCATACTTTGCAACACCGTGTGCCCGGTGGGAGGCCTGCTCGGCCTGCTCAGCCGCAATCCCGTATACCGCATAGATATCGACACTGACAAATGCATCCACTGCGGAAAATGCGAGGATGTGTGCAAAGCATCGTGCATCGATCTCACGGTTTGCACAGTCGACAACTCCCGCTGCGTGCGCTGCTTCGACTGCTCGGCCATCTGCCCAAACGACGCCATCGCGCTGCACAAGGGGCGATACCGATTGTCGACACCGATGATGCAGCCCACCATGCAGTGCGGAAAAGCGAAATAAGCCTCTTCATAATAACCCACTCCATACCATGAAATCATTGAAATACGCCCTCTTGGCCACCGCATTGCTAACCATGGCCCACGCCGGCGCACAGCGCCAAAGCACCACCCTCACCGACGGATGGCAGTTCCGTCACGGCGGCCTTCAGAGCGAAGAGCCTTGGCAGAAAGTCACGGTGCCGCATGATTGGGCCATATACGGCCCCTTTGACCGGAACAACGACCTACAGAAAGTGGCTGTAAAGCAGAACGGCGAGACCACCGAAACATGGAAGACCGGGCGCACAGGCGGATTGCCTTTCATTGGGAAAGGAGCCTACACACGCACCATTTCGATTCCCGACACCGCCGGAAAATCATTCACGCTCATTTTTGACGGAGCCATGAGCAACGCCAGCGTATCTGTCAATGGCCGCCACGCCATCACGTGGCCCTACGGCTACAATTCGTTCCACGTCTGCATTGATTCGCTCATCAGCCCGGGAGAGAACACGGTCACCGTAGAGGTAGAGAATTTTGAAAAGCAATCGCGCTGGTATCCCGGCGCCGGGCTCTACCGCAATGTGCACCTCGTAGCCACCGGCAAGACGCACATACCCGTGTGGGGCACTTATGTCACCACGCCCGATGTGACAAAAGACAGGGCCACAGTCGACCTCAGCGTTGAGGTGGCAGGCGCGGCAAAGGGAAGCCGCATCGACATCGCCACCGACATCCTCTCGCCCCGGGGCGAAGTGGTGGCTGCCGACACGGCCTTGTACGTGGCGCATGGCCAGCCCATGACGATGCGCTTCAATGTCGCTTCGCCCGAGCTGTGGTCGACTGAAACTCCATCGCTCTACACGGCCCGCACCCGCCTTATTGCCGATGGCAAGGAGATAGACTGCTACGACACCCGATTCGGCATACGCAAGATACAATACATACCAGAAGTGGGATTTTTCCTCAATGGAGAGCCTACGAAATTCAGAGGCGTATGCAACCACCACGATCTCGGCCCCCTCGGAGCGGCTGTCAACTATGACGCACTGCGCCATCAGGTGCTGTTGCTGAAGGACATGGGCGCCAACGCCATACGCACATCACACAACATGCCTGCGCCCGAGCTCGCAGCAATCTGCGACGAACTCGGCATGATGCTCATGGTCGAGCCTTTCGACGACTGGGGATTCCGCCCGAAATCACCCAACGGATACGGCAAGGTATTTGACGAATGGGCCGAACGCGACATCACCAACATGGTGCGCCAATACCGCAACTCTCCATCGGTGACCATGTGGTCGATAGGCAACGAAGTGCCCTCGCAATGGAGCCCCGACGGAGTGGCTGAGCTCACTATGCTGCAGGATCTCGTGCACAAACTCGACCCGACACGCCCCGTCACCTGCGGAATGGACCAGATCAGGGCCGTGCTCGACAATGGCTTCGCCGCCGCCCTCGACATCCCCGGATTCAACTACAAGCCTCAGCATTACATCCGCGCCTACGGCATGCTCCCACAGCGACTGATACTCGGCTCAGAAACGGCTTCGACCGTGTCATCGCGCGGCGTATACCACTGGCCCGTGAGATATGCCGAGCACTATACCAAGCGCCACGCCGACCACCAATCATCGGGGTATGACAACGAATCCTGCTCATGGTCAAACACCCCCGACATCGACTTTATGATGGATGAGGACTACCCCTGGGTCATAGGTCAATTCGTATGGACAGGATTTGACTATCTCGGCGAGCCCTCGCCATACGACACCGACGCTTGGCCCAACCACAGCTCTGTATTCGGCATCATCGACCTCGCATCGCTGCCCAAAGACCGATATTACCTTTACCGCAGTGTCTGGAACAAGAATGACCACACGCTCCATATCCTACCCCATTGGACTCATCCCGGACGCGAAGGCCTCGTGACGCCGGTCTACGTATACACCGACTACCCCGAAGCCGAACTCTTCGTCAACGGCAAGAGCCAGGGGCGGCAGCGCAAGCTCTCGCGCGAGGAATATGTGCAGTCTACCGACTCTCTCGCCCTGCAGCGCCGCTATCGCCTGATGTGGAACGACGTAGTATACCAGCCCGGAGAAATAAAGGTGGTGGCTTACGACTCCGATGGCCGGAAGGCTGACGAAAAGACTGTCAGGACTGCCGGGAAACCTCACCACCTGGTGGCCACGGCCAACAAGACCGTGCTTGACGCAAACGGACGCAGCCTCGCATACATCACCGTGGAGATGGCCGACAAAGACGGCAACATCGTGCCTTGGGCCGACAATGAAGTCAAATTTAAGGTGGAGGGAGCAGGCTCTTTCCGCGCCGCCGCCAACGGCGACCCCACATGCCTCTATCCGTTCCACGAGCCCAAGATGCCGCTCTTCAGCGGAGCGGCCACTGCCATCGTGCAGTCATCAGCCGAGCCCGGCCCCATCACCTTCACCGCATCGGCCAAAGGCGTGAAGCCTGCGAAATTGTCGCTCGAATCAAAGTGACTATCTATGGTGGAGGCGCGTTTCTCCGAAACGCATGGGCCATCTTTCCCGAAGCTATTCCATAACAAGCCCATAAAGGTGTAGCCCGATGTGAGCGGGCTACACCTTTATGGGCTTGTTATGGATGGAGAGGATTTATCCTTAAATGAACTCCTTGAGCTTGGCCTCGAGGGTCTCTGCGTCATGCACGCCTACTCCGCGCCATAGTGGCTCGCCGTTCTTGAACACGATCAAAGTGGGCACAGAGCGCACATTGTAGCGCGCAGCCACAGTCTGATTGCTGTCTATGTCTACCTTGATGATGGTGGCTTTGTCGCCTACCTTCTCCTTAACTGTCTCGAGTATTGGGCCCTGCACCTTGCAAGGTCCGCACCATGTGGCGAAGAAGTCGACCAATGTCGGCTTCTCACTGGCGATAATCTTATTAAATTCGTCCATAATATCTATGATTTTGCGGCGGCCTCCGACCGCCATGTTTTATCATCTAAACACACGCCGATGGCCTATTGTTCGTGGAGCCTGGAAATAAGCCTCACCGCTTCCGCCACGCCCAGACTGCGAGCACCCCGGTCAGCGGCAGCAGCAGCAAAGGCTGCCACCAGCCGGCAAGGCGCGCGACAATAGCCGCCCCAACAATCGCTACGGCAAAGCCCGTGACAGACCACGCACGGCGACTGATGTCAACGCCGTAGCGCCTGCGGCATACTTCGCGGCACATCAAGGCGTAGATGGCGTACCAAGCCACATAAGAGACGCCAACGCCATAAAGGCCGGCTGCCTCATAGCCCAATATGCTGACCGACAAGCCCACGAGACTGCTCGCCACCTCAGTGATCACAAAGACCCGGCCATCGCCGCGGGCCACTATGACATAGGCGCAGCAATGCGACAACGCCCGGAAAACGACGCCTCCGATGGCTATCCCCATCATAGGCAACGCAGCGGCGAAACCATCAGTGTAGAGCAATTTCAGAAACAGGCTGTCAGCGCTGACAAACACCACTGTCATTGGCGCTATCACGCACATGAGCAGCGACGCCTGGTGGGATATGAAAGCCGATGTCATGCGCCGGCGATGACATATCGCCGAAAGCCGTGGATAATAGTCCATGGCCAAGGCCGTGAATATCAACCCTGTGTACTTCACCGTCAGCGTATAGCCGGCCTGGTACACACCGGTAGTCTCCTCACCGGCCACGCGAGTTAGATATGACAGAAACGCATAGGACATACCGGTGGCTGCGAGCGTGGATATGGTCATTGACACACCAAGCCGCAGGAAACCGCGTCCGCGCGCTATGTTCTCCCTCGCGGTCTGGCGGATGCCGCGCACATCGCTGAAGCCTGCGCCGCAAAGCATTGCCGTCAGCGAAAAGACAATCAGCGAAGGCACTATGCCACTTTCGCCCCAAAAATATATCAGTGGCAGCGACACAGCAGTGCCTATCACCGATGCCCACACAAGGCATTTGGCCAAGGCAGGAAGCCGTCCGGCCCCCTGCATAAGCGCCTGCTCGGCGCCTGCCACCGACAGGAAAAGCATGCACACCGACAACAGGGCGAAAGCCCACCAATGGCCCGCTCCGCCGAAACTCGCCATCGACAGCAGGGGCGAAAACACGAGCATGACAGCCGCTCCGGCCAGGCCGAGGATGCGCCCCCACCAACGCACGGCTGACGCTATCCTGCCTGACTCCGAGGGTGATGCCTGCGCCACATCGCGCACGGCTGTCTGCCGCATGCTGAGCTGGGTGGCACCGGCCACCATTTCAATCACAGTGTTGTAGATGGCGAAGAGGCCTACGCCCGCCGGCCCGATAAGCACGGCGATGCACTTTGAGCGCACCACAGAGCACAAGATGCCCACCACTTGCGTGCCGCCGAATACACTGAGGGCTTTGACGGCTTGGCCGGTGAGTCCGCGTCCTATGGTGCGCCTGCGGGTCATTGTTTTATCCAGAGCATTGGGTCAAGCTTCTCCCTCTCCTTGCGCACCTCGAAGTGCAGGATAGAGCGCCCGCCATCGTCGGGGTCAGCGAAGATCTTGCCGAGTGTCTGCCCGGCCTTGACCTTCTCGCCCTTGCGCACCGACAGCTTGTCGACATTGGCGTAGACGGTGATGTATTCGCCGTGGCGCACCATCACTATGTTGTGGAATCCTTTGAGGAAGAAGATCGACGACACCGTGCCGTCAAATACGGCGCGGGCATTGGCGCCGGAGGGGGTCTGAATGTCGATGCCCGAATTCTGCACCTCCACCTTTGTGAAATCATTGTGGCGAGTGCGCCCGAACTGACTGACCACGCGGCAGTCGCCCGACGCCGGGAAAAGGAGCCGCCCCTTGTTTTGCGCGAATGAGCCTGACAGGGCTGCCACGCTCTGGGCTGTCGATGTCGCCTTGTCGGCCGCGCCTGCCGGCTTCGAAGCTGCTGCCTGCGCCTTTGTCTCTTCAGCCGATGGCACCGGAGAAGCGGGCCTTTCGTTGCGATTCTTCTTGTCCTTTTTGCTATCTTTTTTCTTATCTTTCTTCTTTTCTTGCTTTTTATCTTGTTTTTCCGCGGCTGACTTTGATGGTTTTGCTTCGGCCTTGGCTTTCGCCTCCGCCTCGGCGCGGGCCTTGGCCTCTGCCTCTGCCTTTGCTTTTGCTTCAGCGGCAAGGCGTGCAGCCTCTGCTTCAGCGGCAAGCCGCTTCGCTTCAGCCTCGGCGGCCAGTCTGGCCTCCTCTGCCTCTGCGGCTATGATGCGGTCGAGCTCGTCGTCAAGCTCAGCCGCTTTCTTCTGCCTTGAAGCCAATTCGCGCTCCAGCGCCTTGCCTTGCGCGCGCAAGTCGCCCACGAGCCCTTTTGCCTGCTCCTGGTCAGCCACAAGCTTCTTGCGCTGCCGTGCCAGCAGAGCCAGCGTATTGCTCTGCTTCTGCTTCAAAGCCGACAATTCGTCTTGTTTCTTCGTCAGCAACGCCTTCTTGTCCTGAAGTTCGCGCGTCTTCTTGGCCAGGCTCCGGTCGAGTTCCTTAAGATATCCGAGCCTCTTCGTGGCCTGACTGAAATTTTCAGAAGACAGGATCATGCTGGCCTCGCTCATGGTCTGCCTGCGCTTTCTCGCCTCGCGGAGTGATTTCTTGGCGCTTTCGGTGAGTTTCGACACATCACCGGTGATTTTGGCTATCGTGTCGCTGACAGCCTTTATCGCGGTCTTCGTAGAGTCCACGCTCCGCTCCGTTGCCTTTATTTTCTTATTTGAAAGCGCAATCTCGGCGTTTAGCGCATCAAGATTGTTGAGGCATGTGCGCAGCTGTCCCTCGTTGAGAGTGATTTTCTGCTTTGTCTGCTTCACCTGCTGGCTTGTGCGGTGCCTGTCGTTGCGCACTTGGCTTTTGCTGCGCCGGGGTTGGGCGCCAAAAGCCAGAGCCATGGCAAGGATGGATATTAGCAATATGGAGAGTCTTTTCATTGCTGCTGATAGATTGATTGCATTATGTCAACGCCGTATATGCGGGTGCCTCCTTTCGGCGATCGCAGCCGCAAACTTCGGCCTGTATCCCATTTCGCCTGGTCAAAATTGAATTTCAAAGCCAGCCGTGCCTGCTTGTCGGCCATCACGGCGAGCACATCAAGGTCGTTGTCGCCATATAGGCCTATGACGCGCACGTCATCGTCGGCGAATATGAGCGCCTGCATGATGCTGTCGCCGGCCTGCGCCCTCCAAGCCTGAGGCATATCGGCGGGAATGAAAGGCGTGCCAAGCAGAGCATCCTGCAAGTTGCCAACCGAGAGGCCTGACGCGCCAAACACAGAGCAGTAGGGCTCGGCAAGATATTGCTTGTGGTATTTGTCGGCCACCACCACCGTGTCAGGATCGATGTAGGCGTTAGCGGCTTCCACGCCCATGGCCCGCAGAGAAATCTCGATAGCCGAATCGCGCACCATGGTCAGCCTTCCGGAGAGCGACTGTCCTTTGCCCTCGGCGTCGATGAGAGTTACCGTGACAGGCATCTGCACATCATCCCATGTCTGATAGGTGCGGACTATGGCCGCATAGACAGAGTCAAGCGGCTCTGTAGCCTCCAGGGCCACAGAGAAATCAACAGCGGGCTGATCCTTGCGCCTGCTGCAGGAGACAATGCCCAAGGCCGCCGCACACAGGCACGCCAGAAGAGCCGACCGGTGCTGAAAGCTGATCATTCGTAGAAATACGTCTTATGCTTAACCTTGCGTTGCAGTATCTCGCGCTCGGGATCGAGGTCGAGAGCCTTCTTCCAGAAATCCAGCGCTTTAGCCGGCTCGCCGCTCATGAAATAGATATCGCCCGCATGCTCAAACACGTCGGAAGACGGCGCCAGATCGAGCGAAGCGTCCACCTCCTCGGCCACCTCTTCCACAAGCTCTTCGGTCTCAGCCGGGTCAGGGGCGTCCCCGTTTTCAGGCTTTTCGCCTATGCCGTAGAGGTTGAGGGTGATGTCAATATAATTCTTGGCCATCGAGTAGTCTTTCTTGCGGAAGAATACCCAGGCGTATGTATCCATGTAAGTGGGGTTGGTCTGCTCGCCTCGCACGGCTGCCGCTGCGTATTTCTCCGCCTTGTCGAGGTCTATGCCTTGCAGAGCCATAAAGTAGGCGGCATTGTTCATGGCCATGTAATTGTCAGGGTCAATCTCCACGGCCTGGTCATAGAGGCGGAGAGCGCCCACGGTGTCGGCGTTGGCCGTGTGGAGATCGCCTCTGAATGAAATGAACCGCGATACGGCTTTGGGATTGTTGATCTGCGCTATACGCACCGAGTCGACAACCGCAATGGCCTCGCCGATCTTTCCGGCGGAGTTAAGCACCTGGGCCACAGCCATCGGGAAGAAGAGATTTTCAGGAAATCGCTCCATGGCCTCTTTCCCTGACTCAAGCGCATTGGCGTCATCGTCAGCCAATAGGCTGCTTTGCACCATCAGAGTCCATGCCTCCTCGTCATCGCCGTCAAGAGCCACCGAATAGCCTGCCTGCTCGGAGGCTCCCTGATAATCCTTTATCGTATAGAGAAACGAACTGTAAAGATTGTGCACCTGCGCCTCACCGGGGTGAATCTGCTCAATGCGGTCGAAGAGCGAGCGGAGATTGCCATATTGGGTGGAATCGCCGATCATGCCCGTCACATACTGGCGCATGATATCCATCTTCTGCTCCACCTCAAGATTGGGGCTGAGCAGAGCCATGTTCATCTCGCGGTCATAGGCTGCGGTGTCTCCCTGCGCCTTATAGACATCAGCGCGCGTCAGATAGATGGCGCCGATGGTTGAGTCAAGCTCAGCGGCGCGGTCGAGGTATTCGAGAGCCTTATCGTTGCGGTTGAGATAGTTGTAGATCGTGCCCACGTAGAAAGCCGTGTAGCAGTCATTAGGCGCGCTTGCGGCCAGCGCCTCTATTTCCTTGACGGTCGAGGCGGTGTCGTTTCTGAACATATACGCCCTCACCTTCTGGGCTGAAAGCGACACGCTCTTGCCGTTGTCGGCCTCGAGGCGGCCAAACGCGTCGAGCGCCTTTCCATATCCGGCGGAGTCGCCCATAGCGTATGACAGCAGATAGGCCTGCCCGAGTTCCTGCAGAGGCTGCGCATAGGCCGGGAACACAGAGTCAAGAGTCTCCCAGACGTAGGCCTCGTCAGAGAATCTGCTGGAGTTTCGGGCTATGCGGGCCAATGTGAGGCCGGTGAGGTAATTGTCTTTGTTGGCCTCAAAAAGGTTCTTTATGGCGCGGTATCCCTTCTCTGCCGCCAAAGAGTCAGTGGGGCCGAGCATGAGCATAGCCTGCCCCCACTCGGCATTTATCTCAAGGTCAGTGCTGTCGAGTTCGTGGGCGCGCATCATCAGCATCACGTAATCATCGATTTTCAGCTGTCCGTATCGGTTCTGACCTTCGAGATATGCCATCTCGGCCTTGCGTTTGGCGGCTTTGGCATCCCAATCAGCCTTGGCCCAGGCCGCGACTCCGATGGCCACGGCCGCAAATATGAATATGTAGCGCCTTAAGTCCAAATTACGAAAAATATTATAAGTCTGCAAATAATCAGGAAAGGCCGGTGTGCCCGAAAGCTCCTTCGCCCCGCTGCGTCTCGTCAATGCGGTCAACGGGCTCCCACTCCACATGCGTGTAAGGCCCGATCACCATCTGGCATATCCTTTCTCCGGGATTGACCACAAACGGCTCTGAGCCGAAATTGATGAGGATGATGCCGATCTCGCCGCGATAGTCGGCATCGACTGTGCCGGGGGTGTTGACGAGCGAGATGCCGTGCTTCAGGGCCAGGCCGCTGCGCGGGCGCATCTGCATCTCATAGCCATGAGGCAGCTGCACACGCAGGCCTGTGGGTATGAGCTTGCGCTCCATGGGCATCAGCGTCACCGGCCCGGTGAGAGCGGCGCGCACGTCCATCCCGGCCGACGAGAATGTCTCGTAGGCAGGCAATTCAAATCCTGAATTATTGATTATCTTTACCTTGATTCTATCCATCTTGTGGCTTTGTGTTGTAGGTTAGGGG
>CANNVE010000017.1 GCA_947525975.1 uncultured Muribaculaceae bacterium
AGTAAAGCATCTTGCGGATTGTTGTTGGGGCCGGGCGTCGGCCATGGCCGACGCCTTGGGCCCGGGAGGGAAAAAAGTCGGTTAGTTTTATTTGTCGAAGAGGGCCATCTTGAAGATTAGGTCCACGAGCTCGTCGATGCCGTCGCCTTTCATCGAGTTGGTGAAGACGAATGGCTTGCCGGGGCGCATGAGCCTTGAGTCATGGTCCATGACTTCGAGCGATGCGTTGACGTAAGGCGCCAGGTCAGTCTTGTTGATGACGAGGATATCGCTTTGTGAGATGCCGGGGCCGTCTTTTCGCGGGATCTTGTCGCCTGCGGCCACGTCGATCACGTAGATGAAGAAGTCTACGAGCGCGGGGCTGAACGTAAGGGTGAGGTTGTCGCCGCCGCTCTCTATGAGCACCACGTCGGCTTCAGGGAATTTCGCTTCCATCTCTTCGACTGCGGCGATATTCATCGAGGGGTCCTCGCGCACTGCGGTGTGGGGGCAGGCGCCCGTCTCCACGCCGATGATGCGGTCTTCGGCGAGCACTCCCTTCAGGGTCTTGCGCACGTGCTTGGCGTCCTCGGTGGTGACGATGTCGTTGGTGATGATGAGCACGCTCAGGCCGCGCTCCATTAGTTTGGGTGTTATGGCCTCGATCACGGCTGTTTTTCCTGACCCTACGGGGCCTCCTATACCTATTCTGCAGGTTGACATATGCTGATGTAAAATTTTAGTTGGGTTGGTTGAATACGTGGTTTTATGTCAGTTCATGAACATTCGCATCTGGCCTTTCTCGTGCATGGATGCCAGGATGTCCATCTCGGGCACGAATGAGTTCATGTCTTCAAATCTCATTTCCTTAGCCTTGCGGAAATATTCAGGCACTTCGGCCGACAGCTTGAAGAGGATGGCCTGGGTGTCATAGTGCGATACTCTCACGAGCCTGAGGGCCGCGGAGAGCACCATGTTGATCACGCCGTACTGGTGACTTGAAAAAAGCTCCTCTTCCGAAAGGCCGGCTGCTGCGAAAGCCAGGCCCTGAGCCACGGGATAGCAGCCCTTTGCCGCTCCGGATGCGATGTCGGCGAGCCATCGGGCAAACATATCGTAGTCAGGGAAGAGCTTTACGCAAAGCTCGGCCATCTTCTTGCCCATGCGCTGCAGCATCTGGCGCGCTTCATCGTTCATCTTGAAAAGATATATCTGCTCATCGACGCGCAAAGCCCCGTCGTAGTCGCCTGCCTTGGCGGCACGGTAGGCGAGCAATGCCGCCACGCCGTCGCTGTATGCGGCCTGGAGGGCCACCGAGCGGGTGTACTGCTCAAGCGATGATGCATCCTTGACGATGCCCAGATATGACGCTGTCTCCAGCCCGTTGGAAAATGAGAATGTGCCTACGGGGAAGGTGGAGTCGGTGAATTGCAGCAGATGCATTATGTGGTTCATGACAATTGATGTTTTGTGTATGTATCTCTGATTGTGGGGCAGCCGGGGCATCAATGCACGTGGCTGTGGCTTTCGTGAGATGCTCCGCCAAAGAGACGCCTGATTTCGTGAGGCGCCATGTAGGGAATCACTTCCTGTCCCTGGTGGAAGGCGTATGTAATGCCCTCGATGTGGTGGGTCTCCATGACGCTGAGCATCACCTTCTTGTCTACGGTAAGGGGGACGTATACCCTTGTGCCCTTTACCACGGCCGGCCAGTGCTGGTTGCCGATGGCGTGTCCGAGTTCTACGCTTGTGCGTATGATTTCTTCCGGGGATTTGTCTTTCAGGGCGTCGAGTTCTATCTCAAGCACGGGATTGAGCTCGAGGCGCAGCACTATGGCTTCTTTCTTTTCGGGATCGAAATATATGATGTCGCCGTCGGCTATCTGTGATTGACGCTTTAGGGCTATGGGATATTCGTTGCCATGGTCGCTCGTGGCGAGGAAGCGGCTCTTCTGCGCAGTCCATTGGTCGAGGTATATTGTCTCGATGTGGCAATCGCGGAGTTTTTCGCTCCACTGCGGTGCGTGGGCGTTGCCCACAACTTCTGTGAAAATTTGCATTGCTGTGTGAGTTGAAACGTTGAGGGGTGAGGTGGATATTAAATAAAGTCAAATGCCCGGGGCCAAAAGTGAAAGTGTCGCATTCAAACTTCGCGCTCCCAACCTCGGGCATTTAACTTTATGCGTATTTGATTATCTTATCAGCTGAACCAGTAGAGTTGAGCCAGCGGGAGCTCTTTTGCCGGCGGCACGTAGGCGAGGACACCGTCGACGTAGACGTCGAATGTCTCGGGGTTGACCTCGATCTGCGGGGTGGCGTAGTTGCGCACCATGTCGGCCTTGCTGAGCTGGCGCACGCCTCTGACGGCGTAGAGCGGATTGGCGATCTTGAGGCTGTCCTTGAGGCCGGCTTCGAGGGCGGTGGCGTTGGTGAATCGCAGGCAAGTCTGTGGCATAGCCTTGCCGAACGCACCGAACATCGGTCGCATGATCTTGGGCTGCGGGGTGGGAAGCGACGCATTGGGGTCGCCCATATTCGCCCAGTTGATCATGCCGCCTTTGATCACCAGCTTAGGCTTTACGCCGAAGAAAGCGGGCTCCCAAAGCACGAGGTCGGCCATTTTGCCTACTTCGACAGATCCGAGAGTGTCGGCGATGCCGTAGCAGATGGCGGGGTTGAGTGTGATCTGGGCCAGATAGCGGAGCACGCGGAAGTTGTCGTTGTTCTCGCTGTCTTCGGGCAGGCGTCCGCGGGCGTCCTTCATGTATGATGCCATCTGGAATGTGCGCATGAATGATTCGCCCACGCGGCCCATGGCCTGCGAGTCAGACGATACCATGGAGATTACGCCAAGGTCATGCAGTATGTTTTCGGCGCTCTGTGTCTCGGGGCGCACGCGGCTTTCGGCGAATGCCACGTCAGAGGGTATCTTCGGGTTGAGGTTGTGGCAAACCATGATCATGTCGAAGAGCTCAGCCTCGGAATTGATGCCGAAGGGCAGGGTGGGATTGGTTGATGAGGGAAGCACGTTCATCATTGAGGCCACTTTCAGAAGGTCGGGAGCGTGTCCGCCGCCAGCGCCTTCGGTGTGGTATGTGTGTATGGTGCGTCCGTTGATAGCAGCGATGGTGTCCTCTACGTATCCGCCCTCGTTGAGGGTGTCGGTGTGGATAGCCACCTGCACGTCATATCGGTCGGCCACGCCGAGGCAAGCGTTGATGGCAGCCGGTGTCGAGCCCCAGTCCTCGTGGATCTTGAATCCCATTGCTCCGGCGTTGAGCACCTCTTCGAGGGTGTCGTTGACCGATGAGTTGCCCTTTCCGAGGAATCCCATGTTGATGGGGAGGCCCTCGCAAGCCTCAAACATCTTCTTGACGTTCCAGGGGCCGGGAGTGATGGTGGTGCCGTTGGTGCCGTCGGTGGGGCCAACGCCGCCGCCGATGAGAGTGGTGATGCCGTTGCTCAGGCAGTTGTAGGCCTGCTGGGGCGAGATGAAGTGCACGTGGCCGTCGATGCCGGCGGCTGTCAGGATCAGGTGCTCGCCCGAGATGGCGTCGGTCGACGGGCCTGTGCAGAGGTTGGGGTCAACGCCCTTCATTATGTTGGGGTTGCCGGCCTTGCCAATGCCCACGATCTTTCCGTCGCGGATGCCGACGTCGGCTTTCACTACTCCCTGCACGGGGTCGATGATAGTGACGTTGGTGATCACCAGGTCGAGCGATCCGGCTTTCCAGGTGACTGTGTTAGCAGTGCCCATGCCGTCGCGGATGGTCTTGCCGCCGCCGTAGACAACTTCGTCGCCGTATACGCGGAGGTCTTTCTCGATCTCGACGTAAAGGTTGGTGTTTCCAAGACGTATCTTGTCGCCTACCGTCGGGCCGAAAAGGTTATTGTATTCTTGTCTTGATATTGTAGCCATGATAGTTATTTTTTTGCGGTAGGTGGAGTTTTTTTAGCGGGGGCTGATGTGAACTCGGCTTCGGCCTCCTCTTCGGAGATGTCTTTGAATCCGTATTCCTTCATCTTCCTGAATGCGTTGATCTTGGCGGGATAGTATGTGGGGGTGTCCTCGAGGCCTGCGTATCCGTCGGTGAGGCCTGCGAAGCCGATCACCCTGTGCTTGCCGGCGAAAGCCACGAGTTCTACCTCCTTTTCCTCGCCCGGCTCAAAGCGGATTGCCGTGGTGGCGGGGATGTTGAGGTGCATGCCAAAAGCTGATTCGCGGTCAAACTCCATGTATCGGTTGACTTCAAAGAAATGGTAGTGGCTGCCGATCTGTATGGGTCGGTCGCCGGTGTTGCGGACGGTCAGCTTCACAGTGCGGCGGTCGTTGTTGTATTCGATCGGAGCGTCGCTGAGTATAACTCCGCCTACCGGCACGGGCGTCGCCGGCTGGAATGCCGGTGATTTCGGAAAGCTTATGTCGGGCTGTCCGGCGAAAACACCGTTAGGTGTAGTGTATTGTTCGGGGTTGGCCATAGTTTTAGTTTTTAAAGGTCACTTTATAGGCTGATGTATAGACACGAGGCGAGAGCCGTCGGTGAATACGGCTTCCACTTGCAGCAGGTCGATCATGTCGGCGACGCCTTCCATCACGTCGTCCTTTGTCAGGACCGTTGCGGCATCGTGCATCACTTCCTCTACTGATTTGCCTTCGCGGGCGCCTTCAAGGGCGCATGAGGTGATGTAGGCTACGGCTTCAGGGTAGTTGAGCTTAAGGCCCTTTTTCAATCGCCTCTCGGCTATGAGGCCGATGGTCAAGAGTTTGAGCTTGTCCTCTTCTTTTGGCGTAAAATGCATAGTATGTATAAAATTTGGTGAATACTCGCGTCTGATAATTTCAAAACAACAGAGATTGGCCAAAAGTTTTTGCTAATGCGCTTTTTTCGTGAGACGAGAGCAATGCGGCGTGTTTTTTTGTTGGATATAGAAAATATAATTCAATAAGGTTTATTTATGATGGGAAATAACGCGGGAGCGTCCCGGGGTCTGGGACGCAGGGAAATATGGATTGTGGCGGTCTCGTCGCTTGAGCAGCTGATAGGCGGAGCGCTGTCGACCGTGATAGGAGTGATATTGCCGATGCTGCAGATGTTGCATAGGCCCGGGCTGGCATCGTGGGAGCAGGGCTTGCTCGGCGCCATGGGCCTGATAGGCATAGGCTGCGGGTCGATGGTGATAGGCAAGCTTGCCGACAAGGCCGGCTATCTTGGTCTTTTCAGGCTGTGTCCGCTGATAATAATTGGTGGCGCCGCCATCTGCTATTTTCTGACTGATGTGCCGTTTCTAGCGCTGGGCATGTTTGTGTCGGGCGTGGGTGTTGGAGGCGGATACAGCCTCGACTCGGCCTATATATCGGAGTTGATGCCGCCCAAGTGGCGCATGATGATGGTGGGCGCGGCAAAGGCCACTTGCTCCATCGGATTCATTGGCGCCGCAGTGGTGAGCTATTTCATACTTACGTCAGATCCGCATCCGCAGATATGGCCGCGCATGGTGATTGTGATCGCGGCTCTCGGCCTGGTGGCGTTTCTCTGCCGCCTGAATTGGGCCGAAAGCCCGAAGTGGCTGTTGGCGCAGGGCAGGGTGGACGATGCCCGCAAGGCTTTGGAGCGATTCTATGGCAAGGACGCCGATTTTGACGCTTTCGCGGCAGAGTCAAAAGGCGACGGCAAAGCGTCTGCTCCGGGGAAATTCAGTGTCAGGCAAAATATTGACCGCATCATATTCAGCGGCATTCCCTGGGCGTGCGAGGGTCTTGCAGTCTACGGATTCAGCGTGTTTCTGCCCGTGCTGGTGATGGCCCTCGGCATAGAGAAGGCGGGCGTCACGGGCATACCCCGCGTAGAGAATTCGGTGGAGGTCACGGCATTGGTCAATTTCTTCATATTGCCCGGATTCATCATAGGCCTTTGGCTCGTGAGCAAGGTGAGCAATGTGAAGATGATGGCCACAGGCTTCATATTCAGCGCCGTGGGGCTTGGAGTGCTTCTAGCGTCATTTCTGCTTAAGTGGCCGGCATGGGCTATGATATCAGGCTTTGTGATCTTTGAGGTAGCGCTCAACGCCGGCCCTCATCTGATCACGTACATCATACCGGCCCGCATCTATCCCGTCTCTGACCGAGGCGTTGGCTCAGGCATAGCCGCCTTGTTTGGCAAGGTGGGCGCTGTGGCCGGTGTGGTGCTGATGCCGATGCTGCTGCATTGGGGCGGAATGAGCCTGGTGCTCTCGGTGTCAGGGGCTGTGATGCTCATAGGCGCCGGCGTGAGCGTGGTCTATGGCCGCAAACTGATGCCCTGAAAAGGACTTCAGTCTCCGATCAGCCCGGTGATGAAATTGATGACGGCAAAGGCCATAATGGCGATGCCGATGATCTTGCAGAGCGTGGCTGTGGCCTTGCGCGCGGATTTCCTCTTGAAAAAGCCTTCGAGAAACGGTGGAAGCACGAGCCAAACGGCTGCACCAAGGGCCAAAGATATGATTAATGCTGTCATCGTGTGGTAGTGGAAAATGATTGATTTGGATATTGTTTCACAATCGCAAAGTTACGAACAAAAAATATGGATAAAAAGTTGGTCAACTCTTAATTCTTGCAAATAGTGGTGATTTTTTCATAAAAATTAGTAACTTTGCAACCTAATGTGAAAAAAGACCAAAATCATGAAGCTATTACAGAAAAAGCTTTCCAGGTACACTGTGCCGCAACAGGCTAAAGCGGCCGGCATATATCCTTATTTCAGAGCGATTTCATCAGAGCAAGACCCCGAAGTCATCATCAACGGCAAGAAAGTGCTGATGTTTGGCAGCAACTGCTATACGGGCCTTGTCAATGATCCGCGCATTAAGGAAGCGGCCATTGAGGCTACTAAGAAATACGGCACAGGCTGCGCCGGATCTCCATTCCTTAATGGCACGCTTGATTTGCACAAACAGCTTGAGGCGCGCCTTGCCGAATACATAGGCAAGGAAGACGTGATGATATACTCCACAGGCTTTGGCGTTAACCTCGGCGTAGTCTCCACGCTCACAGGCCGCGAGGACTACATACTCTGGGACGAGCAGGACCACGCATCGATCATCGAAGGCAGGCGCCTGTCATTCTCACAGCAGCTGAAATACAAGCATAATGACATGGAGTCGCTCGAGAAGCAGCTGCAGCGCTGCGAGCCTGACAAGGTGAAGCTCATCGTCACCGACGGCGTATTCTCTATGGAGGGCGATGTGGCCAACATACCCGAAATCGTGCGCCTTGCCAAGAAATATGACGCGAGCGTGATGGTCGACGAGGCCCACGGCATCGGCGTGTTCGGCACGGGCGGACGAGGCACAGTCAACCACTTTGGCCTCACCGACGATGTCGATCTCATCATGGGCACATTCTCCAAGTCATTCGCCTCGCTCGGCGGCTTTATCGCCACCGACAAGGAGATCACCAACTTCCTGCGCCATCATTCGCGCTCATACATATTCACAGCCTCTATCACTCCGGCCTCTACGGCAGCCGCCTTAAAGGCCATCGACATCATGATAGAGGAGCCTGAGCGCCAGGAGCGCCTGTGGGAGCTGACCCACTACGCTCTCGACGGATTCCGCAACATGGGATGCGAGATCGGAAATACCAGCACGCCGATTATCCCTCTCTTCATCCGCGACAATTTCAAGACATTCGCCATCACGCGCGACTTGCTCGAAGAGGGAGTCTTTGTCAATCCCGTAGTGTCGCCCGCAGTGGCCCCGACCGATACGCTCATCCGCTTCTCGCTGATGGCCACGCACTCGAAAGAGCAGGTGACCACAGCCTTGGAAAAGATACAGAAAGTATTCCGCGCCCACGGCATCATACAGTGACGCCATTCGCGCGCAGACGCAACGAGGGCGCCGATCGACCGATCGGCGCCCTCGTTGCGTCCGGTCAGGTGGTTGTCGACGCCGCTGTGTTTCGTTAAGTGGTCGTTCCTTGGAGCGACCATACTTTTTTTGTAGACTTGTGGGGCGTTAATTCATTTTTATTTCGTAATTTTGCGGATTAGAAAGCATAAATCGACAAAATATACTTAAACTACAACCTAAAATGAGAAAGAATATCGTTGCGGGCAACTGGAAGATGAACACCACCGTGCCCGAAGGCGTAGCGCTCGCCAAGGAAGTAAACGCATGCCTCGAAGGCTTCAACGCTAACTGCGATGTGATCATCTGCGTGCCCTTCACCCACCTGGTGCCCGTATGCGGCGTGATCAACAAGGAAAAGCTCGGCCTCGGCGCCGAAAACTGCGCTGACCACCTTAAGGGCGCTTACACCGGCGAGGTTTCGGCTCCCATGGTGGCTTCGACAGGAGCCAACTACGTCATCCTCGGCCACAGCGAGCGTCGCCAGTACTATGGCGAGACTTCTGAAACTCTCCGCACAAAGACCGAGCTTGCGCTGGCTGAAGGCCTCACCCCCATCTTCTGCATCGGCGAGGTGCTCGAGGAGCGCGAGAACGGCACTTACAACGAAGTGGTCAAGGCTCAGATCGAAGAAGCCCTCTTCGGCTTCAGCGCCGAGGACTTCGGCAAGATCATCCTCGCTTACGAGCCCGTATGGGCCATCGGCACAGGCAAGACCGCCACAGCCGACCAGGCCGAGGACATGCACGCATTCATCCGCGGCGTGATCGCTGACAAATACGGCAAGGAAGTGGCCGAGAACACATCTATCCTCTATGGCGGCAGCTGCAAGCCCAGCAACGCAGCCGAGCTCTTCGCCAAGCCCGACGTTGACGGCGGCCTCATCGGCGGCGCAGCCCTCAAGGCAGAGGACTTCATGGGCATCGTGAAGGCTTTCTGAAAGGTTTTTTCAGTCGTAGGCCTTTAGCTATGGCAGGCAGCCTCCAGCCGCCGGCCTATGGCAAAGGCCAAAAGCGATAAAACATGAATGCTTCAATAAAGATAGCGATATTGGTGTTGGCGGCCGGCTGCTCGCAGAGCGGCCTGGCCGACGATGCCGTTTCGTCAGAGTCGATAGTCGACGATATCAACGCCAAAGGCGGATCGGTGTATATATCGCAGCCTCCTGAGCTTGACTATATCACCAACGGCCCGGCTGCATCTGACGAATCGCATCATGCCCACGGGCGCCTGGTGGGATACCGCATACAGGTATTCAGCGACAACAATATACGCACTGCCAAGGCCGGAGCCGAATATCGCAAGCGCAGCGTTGAGCAGGCTTTGCCGGGCACCAGGGCATACATCGTGTTTGATTCTCCTTACTGGCGCGTGAAATTTGGCGATTACCGCACATATGGCGAGGCCGACGAGGCCCTGCAGCTGCTGTTGCAGCAATATCCTTCATTCGCCTCCGACGCCAAGATAGTGAAGGAGCGCATCAATTCAGCTCGACGCTCGCAGTGACGCTTGTCGGCGCCGAGGATTAGGCGGCATCGTGAAAATCCAGGAATACCACTAACCCCTTCAAGTTTCTGTCAAGGCGGAAACTTGACTTTATTTTACCAGCGCATGACGCAAGAAGAAAAAATAGAAAAAATAGCCGGCCACATCGAGGCCATCATCGAGCTGATGGGCGAAGACCCCGGCAGGGAAGGCCTCCGCAAGACTCCCCTGCGCAGCGCCAAGGCTCTGGCCTACCTGACTTCAGGCTATGCCAAGGATGCAGGCCAGATGATCGGGGAGGCTGTATTCGGGCATGAAGGCTCGCGCCTGGTGGTGGTCAAGGACATAGAGTTCTACTCAATGTGCGAGCACCATATATTGCCTTTCTTCGGCAAAGTCACTGTCGGATACATCCCCGACGGTAAGATCGTGGGCTTGAGCAAGCTGGCGCGCATCGTCGATGTCTACGCCCGCAGGCTGCAGGTGCAGGAGCGCCTCACATCGCAGATAGCCAATGCGCTGCAGCAGACCCTCAATCCCAAAGGTGTGATAGTGGCTTGCACGGCCCAGCACATGTGCATGAAGATGCGCGGCGTGGAGAAGCAGGACTCGGCAACTACCACCGTAGACTACACCGGCATATTCGAAGATTCGCCCGCCCTGCGAGAGGAATTTTTCCGCTCGCTCGCCCACTGACGCCCTGTGGCGGCGGGTGGCAAACAGTGGGTTTGGTTGAAAAAACCTATGTGTTGGCACAAGAAGCGAATTTATGTTTTGTGTTTGGATTTTTTCGCTTTAACTTTGCAATGTCAACCAAGACATACATCCTGACACAAGCATAAACAATTAAAATCACAATACAATGGCAACAACTATCAACTTCGGCAACAACTCATCAGCCACAATGCCCGTGACTCCGACCAACCGCAAGAAGGCAGACAACAGCGACACCTGGAAAAAGGTGGCCATAGGCGGCATCAGCGCTATCGCCTTCGGAGGAGCGGCTTACGCAGCCACATCAATGATCAAAGACAATGGCGGCGACGCAGAGGATATCGAGCCCAAAGTTGACGACAATGTTGCCGAGGGCGGCTCTGAAGCGGCAGTCGAGACCCCTGCTGCAGGCGCAGCTGACTTCAATCCGTCGCTGCAGATGGCGACATCTGTCAATGACGACATGACATTTGCCCAGGCATTCGCCGCAGCACGCGCCGAGGTGCATGCCGGAGGCGTGTTTGAATGGCACGGCAACGTCTACGGCACATACTACGGCAACGAGTGGGATGCGTTGAGCCCCGACCAGCAGAGCGCCTTCACAGCAGGCACATCTCACGTGGCCGCAGAGCGCACCCAGCACCACCAGGCTAACGACGACACCCACATGGCCGAGAACCACATCCACGAGGAGCAGCCCCAGCATAACGACAACAACTCCCATGAGAATAAGGTGGAGGAAAACAACGACGTGGCCGAGGTGAAGGTGGAGCACGTAGACTACGATCCCACCAATGATGTGAGCACTGCCTACGTCACCGTCGATAACACAGAGGTGATCATGGCCGACATCGACAATGACGGCGTTTTTGACGTGCTCTACGTTGACGAGAACGGCGACGGCGTGGTGAGCGAGAACGAAGTGTATGACATCACCGATGAAAACATCACAGTGCAGGCCCTCGGCGGATACACCGAGCCTTCGCTGGAGGAATACATCGATGAGGATTTCCTGGCCGACAATGACATCGACATCGACAGCATCGAACTCTAAAATATTATCACAGAAACACACTCCTTGGGCGCAACCTTCACGGCTGCGCCTTTGCGGTGTAAAATAAGGCGCGCCATCTGACGCGTCTTTCGGCTTATAAGCCCATCATGACTCAAACGCATTAAATCTAAATAACTTAAACGTATGAAACGACTTCTATTGGCAGCGTTGGCCGCTGTGCCTGTTGCCGCTGCGGCCATCACGCCCCTTTGGCTTAGGGACGCCCAGATTTCGCCCGACGGCAAGCAGATAGCCTTCACCTACATGGGCGATGTCTGGACTGTGCCTGCGCAGGGAGGCGCCGCCAAGCGCATCACATCGCTCCCGTCATACGAGAGCAATCCCATCTGGAGCCCCGACAGCAAGAAGATTGCTTTCGCAAGCGACCGACACGGCAATGCCGACATTTTCCTGGTCGACGCCCAGGGCGGCACCCCGATGAGGCTCACTTACAACTCTGCGGCCGAAACGCCTGAGTCATTCACGCCCGACGGCAAATATGTGATTTTTTCGGCCGCTATCCAGGACCCGGCCAAAAGCGTGATGTTCCCGATGGGGCGCTTCACCGAGGTCTACAGCGTGCCTGTGGGCGGAGGCGAGATGAAGCAAGTGCTCGGCACCCCGGCCGCCATGATCAACTATGTGCCCGGCGGCAATGGCAAGATGCTCTACGAAGACAAGCGCAGCATGGAGAATGAATGGCGCAAGCACCATACGTCAAGCGCCGCCCGCGACATCTGGATCTATGATCCCGCAGCCGGCACCCACACCAACCTGACAAACCACGCCGGTGAGGACCGCAACCCTGTGGCTATGGCCGACGGATCTGTCTACTTCCTGAGCGAGCGCAACGGCGGCAGCATGAATGTGTACAAGGCATCGCTGGCCGACGCCGCAAGCCCCAAGGCTGTGACATCGTTCAAATCTCACCCGGTGAGGTTCCTTTCTGCTTCGGCTGACGGCAAGACGCTTTGCTACGCCTATGACGGCGAGCTCTATACGCAGACTCCCGGCGGAAAGCCGGCGAAAGTGGCTATCGACCTGACTGTGGATATCCCGGAGGAAGAATACAAGGCATCGCTTGGAACGCCCTCGGAGGTGGCCGTCTCGCCTGACGGTAAGCTCGTGGCCATGGTGTATCGCGGCGAGGTGTTCGTGACTACGGCTGATTATAAGACCACAAAGCAGATCACCCGCACCCCCGCAGCTGAAAGGCACGTGACATGGGGGCATGACTCCAAGACTCTATATTACACCAGCGAGCGCGATGGCCGATACAACATATATGAGGCCAAGATGGCGCATGACGGCGACCAGAACTTCGCCAATGCCACCGTAATCGAGGAGAAGCCCGTCTTCAAGGCCGATGGCCATGAGCGCACTGTGCCGGTGATGTCGCCCGACGGCAAGAAGCTCGCCTTCATCCTTGACCGCACAAAACTCGCTGTCAAAGACATGAAGTCAGGCAAGGTGAAAGAAGTGACCGACGGCAAGACCACTACCTCACGCAACGGCGCATTCGGATATTCATGGAGCCCCGACTCAAAGTGGATAGCGCTCGAGATTGTTGACCGCAAGCATGATCCCTACTACGACATAGCAATTGTCAACGTAGAGGACGGCACCATGTACAATCTCACCGAGACCGGATATTTCGACATGGCGCCCCGCTGGGCACTGGACGGAAACGCCATAGTTTTCGCCTCTGACCGCTACGGCATGCGCAACCACGCATCGTGGGGCTCGATGAACGACGTGATGATCGTATTCCTCAACCGCGAAGCCTACGATAAATTCCAGCTCAACAAGGAAGACGCCGAACTGGCCGACGCCGCCGAGAAGGAAAAGAAGAAGAAAGAGAAGGAGGCTGAAAAAGCCGATGGCAAGGACAAGAGCAAGGACAAAGACAAGGACAAGGCCAAGGATGATGAAGTCAAGGCCATCGTGGTCGAGCCTGAGAATGTGCGCGACCGCGTAGTGCGCCTCTCGCCTTTCTCATCTGACCTCGAGGACGCTATCGTCACCGCCGACGGCGACAAACTCTTTTTCATCACCTCCGGCACTGACAACAATACGCTCTGGGAATATGACATGCGCGCCGGCGAGATTTCGTCGTCAAAAAGCATATCGCGCGGCCTGAGGGGATTTGACGCCACCAATGACCTGAAGACGATCCTTGTGGTGGGCTCCACCATACAGAAGCTCGCTCCCGCAAGCGGCAAGCTTACGCCCATCACCTACAGCGCCACATTCAAGATCGACCCCGCTGCAGAGCGCCAGTATATGTATGACTTCATCGTGCGCGAAGAAGGTGCGAGATTCTATGAGCCTGGCATGCATGGCGTCAATTGGAAAGAATTGACCGACCATTACCGCAAGTTCCTGCCTCACATCAACAACAACTACGATTTTGCCGAGATGGAGAGCGAGATCCTTGGCGAGCTCAATGTGAGCCACACCGGATCAGGCTACCGGGGCGCCGCATCGGCCCGCACAGCCGAGCGCACAGGCAATCTCGGCGTGCTCTATGACCTGACCTATTCGGGCAAGGGCATGCGCATAGAGGAGATCGTGGCCGGAGGTCCGTTTGACCGCGCTGCCACCAAGGCTCACCCGGGCGTGATCATCGAGAAGATCAACGGTGAGGAAATCACACCCGACAATGACTACACTATGCTCTTGACCGATGTTGTGGGCCAGAAGACTCTCGTGTCGCTCTATGACCCGGCTACGGGCGAGAGGACTGATGAGGTGGTGCGTCCGATCAGCCAGGGAGCCATGAGCGCCCTGCTCTACGAGCGATGGGTGAAGAACCGCGCCGCCGACGTAGACCGCTGGAGCAATGGCCGCCTCGGATATGTGCACATCGAGTCGATGGACGACGAGTCGTTCCGCCGCGTATACGCCGATCTCCTTGGCAAATACAACGACCGCGAGGGCGTGGTGATAGACATACGCGGAAATGGCGGCGGCCGCCTTCACGAAGACATCGAGGTGCTCTTCTCGGGTGAGAAATATCTCACCCAGGTGGTGCGCGGACAGGAAGTTGGCTCTATGCCTTCACGCCGCTGGAACAAGCCTTCGATCATGGTCGTGGCCGAGCCTTGCTACTCCAATGCCCACGGCACACCATGGGTCTACACCCTCAAGGGGCTTGGCAAGACTGTGGGCATGCCCATCGCCGGCACCATGACCAGCGTCAACTGGGTCACCCTGCAGGATCCGTCGCTGTATTTCGGCATTCCCGTCACCGGTCACCGCACCAACGAGGGATACTATCTTGAAAATCATCAGCTCGAGCCCGACATCAAGGTTGACAACAACCCCGCCGATGTGGTCAAGGGCGAGGACGCACAGCTGAGGGCTGCCGTCAACGAACTCCTCAAGGAGCTCGGCAAATGATAGCCCTGTTTTAGACACTATTATTGTAACTCAGAATTATGTGGCCATTTTCATCTAAAAAAAATCTTGACGAAAGCGGCCTCCTGAGAGGCTTCGCCGAGTGTCACTGCCATCTGCTCCCCGGAGTGGACGACGGCGTGAGGACACTCGACGAAGCCCTCTCCATATTGTCGGCTTTCGAGGAGGCCGGAATCGAGAGCGCCTGGATCACCCCTCACATTATGGAGGATATGCCCAATGAGACTGACGCGCTTCGCCGCAAATTCGACGAGCTCGCCGAGGCGTATGACGGAAAGATAAGGCTTAGGCTCGCTTCAGAGAATATGCTAGACAACCTATTTGAGAAGCGCCTGCAGGGCAACGATTTCCTGCCCATTGGCGAGCGCGGCGACCATCTGCTTGTGGAGACATCGTTTTTCACGCCTCCCGCAGACCTCGACGACAAGCTGAACCGCGTGAAGGAGGCGGGCTATTTTCCGCTTTTGGCGCATCCCGAGCGGTATATGTATATGGAGGTGGAGGACCTTGAGAGACTGCATGGCTCAGGCATACGCCTGCAGCTGAATCTTTACTCGCTGTTTGGCATGTACGGCCCCGAGGCCGAGCACAAGGCCCGGAAGATGCTCAAGAAAGGCATGTATGCGGCTGTCGGCTCGGATACCCACCGATTGCGGCAGTTAGAATACGCGTTATCGCAGAAGCGGCTTGACAAGGGCGAAATCGAGGCCGTCAGAGGCATTTGCGAGTCTTCGACATTGCTTTAGCCGCGATGTAACATCGCGGCAAGGATATGTTACACGCTGTGTGAGGATATGATTTGATTAAACGTTAAATTTGCGTAGTCAATCATTAACAGACATGACCATGAAGAAATACCTGATTTTCGCGATGACGGCATTGGCCGGGGCGGGTTGCCTTTCGGCTCAGACATCGGTGCGCACGGAAAATGGCTTGAGCGTGACTACGGCTTCAGGCCAGCGGGTTGACGTTGTGCTCTATGCCGACGACATAGCCCGCATAATAAAGTATCCAACATCGGAAGCCGCCGAAATAGCCAAGGGCTTTGCCGTGGTGATGACTCCGCAGGCAGTGAAGGCAAAATACGCCGATGGCAAGGACGACGCCACATTGACGACATCTGACATGCGCGTCAGCGTGGACAAGGCCAGCGGCGCGATAAAATATTTCGACGCCAAAGGCGCCTTGATGGTGGCCGAGGACGGCGCGGCTGAATTCAGCGCCATCACCTCAGGCGCCGACAAGGGGCTATACCGGGTGGCGCAGGCCTGGACCATGGATGGCGATGAGCCTATCTACGGCCTCGGCAACCTTGAGAACGGACGCATATCGCAGCGTGGCGTCAACCGCACTCTTGAGCCGGGAAACGTGGAGGATGGCATCACATTCTTCCAGTCGGTGAAGGGATATGGCATATATTGGGACAACTATTCGCCGACAGGCATATCCGACTCCGGCACAGCCGTGAAGTTTGATTCGCCCGTGGGAGCCGCTGTAGACTACTATTATATGCAGGGCGGCGACGCCGACGGCGTGGTGGCCTGTGTGCGCGAGCTCACGGGGCGTGTGCCTATGTTCCCGCTCTGGACCTACGGCTTCTGGCAGAGCCGCGAGCGATACAAGAGCCAGAACGAGATCATGGAGGTGGCCCGCCGCTACCGCGAGGGCGGCATCCCCATCGATGGCATGATACAGGACTGGCAATATTGGGGTAATAACTATCTTTGGAACGCCATGGAATTCATGAACGAGGAATTTCCGCGTCCGCAGGAGATGGTCGACAGCCTTCACAACATGAATACGCACCTGATCATATCGATATGGTCATCGTTCGGACCCATGACCAAAGGTTACCGGCAGATGGACTCCATAGGCGCTCTCTTCAACATACGCACATGGCCTGAAAGCGGCATTTCGCACATATGGCCTCCGCGCATGGATTATCCGTCGGGCGTCAGGGTCTACAATCCCTACCGGGCCGAGGCACGCGACATTTATTGGAATAATCTCAAGCGCCTCTATGATTTCAATATCGACGGGTGGTGGATGGACAGCACCGAGCCTGACTTTTTCGATCCCACACCCGAGAATCTTGACACTCCTACCGGCATTGGCACATACCGCCAATGGCGCGGCGCTTACCCGATAGCCACCGTGGGCGGAGTGCATGACCATCAGAAAGCTATAGACAAGGACCGACGCGTATTCATCCTCACCCGCAGCGGATGGGTAGGCCAGCAGCGCTACGGATGCAACGTCTGGACAGGCGATGTTACCTCTACATGGGAGAATCTGCGCGCCCAGCTCGGAGCCATGCTCAACTTCTCTATGACGGGCAATCCCAACACCAACAGCGATATAGGCGGATTCTTCGCCGGATCATACAACCGCGTATGGGGAGATGGCTCGGCAACCCGAAATCCCGCATATCAGGAGCTCTACACCCGATGGATGCAGATGGGCGCCCTCACGCCCATGATGCGCAGCCACGGCACAGAGGTGCCCCGCGAAATCTACTACTATGGCAAGCCCGGCGAGCCGGTGTATGACGCTCTTGTCGACGCAATCAAGTTCAGGTACAGCCTGCTCCCCTACATCTACAGCACATCGTGGGATGTGACCAACAATCACGGCACTTTCATGCGCGCTCTGCCTATGGATTTCGCCGCCGACAAATCGACATGGAACCGCAGCGATGCCTTCATGTTTGGGCGTCAGCTCTTCGCGGCTCCAATCATCAAGGCCTTGTACACGCCTGAGATCGTCAAAAAGACCAAGACTGATGAAGACGGCTGGGCCAAGACCGGCGGCGATGCAGCCGTGCAGGGCATAGGCGGCGTAGATTTCAACGCCAAGAGGGAAGTGACTGTGGATCTGCCTGCCGGAACTGACTGGTGGGGATATTTCGACGGCAAGCGCTATAAGGGAGGTGAGACCGCCACTATCGAGGCCACGCTCGCCACGATTCCGGTCTTTGCCCGCGACGGAGCCATCGTGCCCGTAGGGCCCGACGTGCAATTTGCTTCAGAAAAGCCTTGGGACGACCTCACGATCAAAGTATTTCCCGGAGCCAACGGAGACTTCACGCTCTATGAGGACGAGGGCGACAACTACAACTACGAGAATGGCGCCTACACAGAGATCCCGATGAAGTGGAACGACAAGTCGCGCACTCTCACCATAGGCCAGCGCAAGGGATCTTATCCCGGCATGATCGAAAATCGCACATTCAATGTGGTCCTTCCTGACGGCACATCGCGCCTTGTGTCTTACGCCGGACGAAAAGTGTCGGTCAAACTTTGATTTCTAACGATTAATCAGTCACCCGCAGGCGGCATAGGCCTGCAGGAGCATTTTAATGATACTAAGCCATGAAACGATTGATATTGTCAGCCTGCCTATTTTCATTGTTTATCGCAGCCTTCGCCGAGAGCGCATTCGACGGCGGAAAGATAATTGTCGACGGCAAGCCTTTCTTTATCAGGGGAGGCGAGCTTGGCAACAGCGGCGCCTCCTGCGCCGAAGATATCGACGATTCCTTCAGAAGACTGAAGCAGATGCACCTCAACACGCTGCTTGTGCCCGTCTACTGGGACATGCTTGAGCCTGAAGAGGGGAAATATGATTATTCGCAGGTCGATATGATCATTGCGGCCGCTGAGCGCGAGGATATGAGGGTGGTGCCTCTATGGTTCGGCGCTTGGAAAAACTCGATGAGCTGCTACGCCCCGGCATATGTGAAAGTCGACACGGCGCGGTATCCCCGCGTGCGCACTTCGACAGGCAAGGCGCTCGAGATTGCTTCGCCGTTCTATCCAGCCATATTGGAGGCCGACAAGCGGGCTTTCGGAGAATTATGCCGCTACATAGAGAGGCGTGACACTTCGGGGCGTGTGATCATGCTTCAGATTGAAAACGAAGTGGGGATGCTTGAAGATGCCCGGGACCATAGCGCTGCTGCCGACGCCGAATACAGCCGCGGGGTGCCTGAAAGGCTGACATCGTGGCTAAAAGCGCACAAGCGCGATATGCATCCGTGGCTGCTGTCGCGGTGGCAGGCCAATGGGTGCAAGCCCGGCGGAACGTGGGAAGAGGTATTTGGCGAAGGCATAGAGACAGATGAAATATTTCAGGCGTGGGCCTACGCCGGCTATGTGCAGCAGCTTGCGGCGCTTGCCAAAAGCATAGACAGCAGGCCTGTATATGTCAACGCCGCTCTCAACAGCCGCGGGCGCAAGCCGGGGCAATATCCCTCGGCAGGGCCTCTGGCGCATCTTAAGGATGTATGGAAAGCGGCGGCTCCGGATGTCGACATGCTCTCGCCTGACATCTATGATTCGGGCTTTGAATCATGGGTGGAGCAATACGCTATGCCCGACAATGCGCTATTCGTGCCTGAAGCCAGGCGCAGTGACTCCAACGGCGCGCAGGCGCTCTATATTCTCGGAAAGCACAATGCCGTGGGCTTCAGCCCGTTCTCTATCGAGAACGGAAATGTGTCTGCTGATGATAATCTGGCTCACGCTTACCGGATAATAGATCAGATCTATGATGCCTCCGTAGCGAATCATACAGATGGTGCGCTCTTTGATTTCTCCAATCCGGAAACTGTCATCGCTGATGGTGACCTGCGCATGACGCTTTCGCATTTCTACACCTTGCCATGGGATCCGGCTGCCGCCGATACGGCCAACTGGCCCACCACAGGATGCATCATCATCAAGCTTGCGCCGATGGACTACATCATAGCCGGCACCGGCGTGGTGGCGAAATTTGAAGATGCGTCAGGGCGGAGTGACAATGCTCTCCTTGGTGAGGACGGATTTTCGCTTGATGGAGAAGCAGGCATTCCGGCCAAGACCGATGGGGGAGGGCGGCGCATAGGTATCCTTGACGTTGCCCGGATAGAGATTGACGGAAGGGGCGAGATGCGTGTCAGGCGGCGCTACAACGGCGATGAGACGCATCAAGGACGGCATGCCCGCATCCCTGTGGGGAAGTGGGAGATATTGCGCGTGCGACTCTATGATTATTGACAATCGCCTGCCGAGGCAGGCGGGGAGGGGTCATTCCTTGGCGCGCAGCTGGCGCAGGTAGTCGCCGGGAGTGACCCCTTCGAATTTCTTGAAGGCGCGGAAGAAGGTGGCCCTTGAGTTGAAACCCGCTTTTTCCGACAAAGCCACGAGCGTGTAGGCCTGCTTTTTGTCGGCCTGCGCGAGCCGCTTGAATTCCTCTACCCTGAACTGATAGATGTAGTCGTAGTATGACGTATGGAGGTGCTGGCTGAAGACGTAGCTGAGCTTGTGGCTCGAAACGCCTATCTTTTCGGCTATTGTCGCTATCTTCAGGTCAGGGTCGGTGTATAGCTTGGTGTCTTGCAGCAGGGTCTTTGCCTGCTTGGCTATTTTGGCGCATTCCTTTTCCGACAGGTAGTTGGCGGCGTATTTTTTGCTTTCCTGTTCAGGCGCGGGCGCATCGGGTTGTTCTGCGTCAGGCTTGCCGGCGGCTTCGGCATCGGGTGTGTCCGGGGCTGATGATTCAGCCGCATTGCCCGGGACGGCGGAGGAATGCCTCTTTTTGTAGACATAGATGGTATATAGCCATCCGGCTGATACGATCAATATTATCGCCGCAGAGAGGCCCAGCCACAGCCATAGGCTCATGGATTCGGGATTGTTTACTGTGAATTCAGTTTCGGTCAGCGGATTTCCTATCTGCCTGACTTTAAGCCCGAGCGTGGCTTTGTCGATAGGAGAGAGCGTGATGTTCATATCGGGGCCCACGCGCATCCAGGAATTGCCGTTGTCAAGCGAATATTCGTATCTCGCCATCTCGCTGCCGGCGAATGCGGCGTCGGTCAGCGACAGTTTTATCATTTTTTGGTTTGAGAGCAGGTCGATGCGCGATGCTTCGGCGGAATTCCTGTCAGACAGCATACGGGCGCCGTTGGCGTCAGTGACGAATGACGGCCTTGCCTTTCTGCGCGAAAGCACGCCGTCGGGCACCGATTTGAGGTCGGTTGTGAGCAGGCCTCCCGTGTGGCAAAGGTACAGAGTGCCTCCCTCACCGATTTTAGGTGCTCCGGAGTTGAACATCGGCGTCGGGATTCCGTCGGCAAATCCGTAAGAGGATAGGGCTTCGTCGAAAGGAGAGCATTTGTAAAGGCCGTTGGTGGTTGTGATCCATACTCTTCCTTTCTCGTCCTCCACCACTCCGCGGGCGTCAGTGATGGTAGATACCAGATTGTTGATGTCAGATTTCTGAAGGTCGGATTTGTATACGGTGATGCGGCCCGAATTTGTCACCACCCAAAGGTCGTGGTTGCGTGTCTCATATATCTGGCGCACATCTTTGTCGGTAATGCGGTCTGACGGGCGCAGGATTCCCTTATCGGTGTCGATAGTGTATGTGCCCAGCGCCGAGGCCGCCCAACCGCGACCGCTTGAGTCGAAGAATACTGTGTAAATATTTGCGAGTGAGTCATTTGTGTCGGTGGTGAGGATGCGTGAGATGGTTTTCTCTCCGTCGGTCTTGTATATGCCTGATGATGTCCCCATCCACAGGTCTCCGTTCTTGTCGGTGGATAGAGAGAATATCGAGCCGCGCAGGTTTCTGTCGCCGTATCGTGTTATGCTCCCGGTCTTTGGGTCGAAGATAGACAGGCCGCCGCCGTATGTGCCGATGGCGTATTTGCCGTTGTGCTTCTCAATGGTGAGCACGAGGCCCGATCCGAGCTGCTCTTTGGTGATGTGCGTAGACCTGCCCGACGCGTTGTCGATGAAAAAGGCTCCGTTGCGTGTGCCCACCATGAGCTTGTCGCCATCGGCATGTACGGCTCTCACCGAGGCGCCGTGGCTTATGCCGGGGATTGGCATCATGGAGAATGCGTCGGATGACAGGAGCGAGTGCTCTGCGCCCATGAGATAATATCCCACGTGCATGCGGTCAAACTTGTCAATCATCAGCGAATATATCTGATTGTTGTGCTCATCACCTGATTTCAGGTGTCCGATAGGCATTTGCGTCACAGCAGTCGATCCGTGACGGAGCATGAGGATGCCGTCGCCGTCAGTGGCGATGTAGATGTTGCCGTCAGAGTCATTGTCAAGCTGTCGAAGCACCGCACCGTTGACATCGACAGTGTATGCTGCGCCGCTTGTCAGGTCGATCACAGCCAGCCCGTCGGTGCATGATGCGGCATAGAGCCTGTCGGAATCGCGCAGCAGGGCTGTGGCATTGAATGGACCGTAGATCAGCGTCAGTCTCTTGGTGGCGAGGTCGATTGAGTACACTCCCTGGTCCGTGGCCAGGAAAGCGTGCTGCCCATCGGGGGCTATTGCCCTGATTTTTAAAGGCTGCAGCAATGCCGCACTGCAATATTTAAGATTGGGAGAGATGAAGAAGATGCCGTTGTCGGTGCCCACGATGATAGAGTCGCTGGCGGTGACAGCCAGGCAGTTTGCTGACTTTATTTTCTTGCTGAACAGCGGAGCGGGCTTATTGTCGGTCAGTGTGAAGTCGATTTCGTAGAGTCCGGCGCTTGTGGCTGCGAGTATGTCATGGTTTGCTGTCTCCACAAAGGCGTATGTTATGGCCGGGAGGTTGTTGTTGTCGATGATCGCTGTCACGGCGCTGTTGTTGCCGTCAAACGCTATGATTTCTTTATCAGTGCCTATCCAGAGCAGTTGCTCGCTGTCTTTGAGGAATGTATGCACGGTAGAGGTGCGTAGAGTTCCTGACGATGGAATGTCGATGAATATCGGCGCCTTGGCCAGGCCGGCCAGGCTCACCGATATCAGGAATGTTATTACCAGCAGTATTCGTGGCATAGGTTCTGATTAAGTTGGTGGGGCGGGGATGAAGTGAAGATCCGGGGGCTGTTTACTTCTTTAGGCTTGCCTTAAGCGGAGCATCGATTGCCTGCTTGCGGGCGCTGATTATCGATTGCCAACGGGCAGAGTCGGGCACGGAGCCTTTGCTCCAGCCTGAGCCCCAATAGTATACGAAGGGCACTCCGGGAGTGTAGGTTGAGGATGCCAGAGCCTGGCCTACGGCATTGGCCTTGACCTCGTCAAATGCGGCGTAGCGCAGAGTGTCGGCGCCCGGCACGATGGCTCCAACGTAGATCTCGCCATTGTCGACCGAGGTGTCGTCGGAAAGGTCTATGACCGAAATGGCGTCAGCGTCAGGAATAAGCGTGTATCCGTCGGGCTTGTCGGCGTGTACCACTATACCGGCCACGATTGGAGTGGGGGAGTCGACGCCGTCATATATGGTGCTGACCTTGTTGAAGTGCGACAGGCGGTCAAGTGACAGTGTGCGTGTCTCCGTGATGTATCGCTGCGCCCCGGAAGCGTCATTGCCAAAAGGAATTGAGTCGACGGTGAAGCGCACAGTGAGGCGCAGGGGGCCATTGTCGAGCACCTCGTAACTGTCGTAGGCTGTGGGATAGCATATGGCCGAGTCGAGCATCAGGGCGTTGGCGCCTGCTCCAAGGGTTGGTCCCACGGTGTATCCGTCAAAGCCCTCTCCGTGGTCTTTGTGATATGTTATTTTCTCGGGGCCGTGGTCAAGATTGTAGAATCTGTCTACAATCGGTGCCGGACCGCGTTTGCACCAGATGTCGTATCCGTGCACCTTGCCTCCGCCCTTTTTGAACGATGGGCCATAGAGCCTGTAGCCGGAATGCTCGTTTTCCCAAGCGAAATCGTCCTGGCAGTCGGGGCGCACCGTATAAGCGATATTTGACGCCTCGGTCATTGCCATTGAGCTTTTGAGCAGGTCTTCGTTGAGGTCTGTCCTTTTTATAATATTGTAAGTGGCCGACTGGCCCGCCTTGACAGATGCTGGAAAGATCAGTGCGCCGTCATGCGTGATTTGGAATGTCACAGGCTGGCCTGCGGCATCGGCGATGACGTAGACGGTGGCTGTGTCAGACAGGATTTCAGGCGCGGGCGATAATTCCACTATTTCGTCGGCTCTGTCAGAGGGGGAGTCGTTGGTCACGATTATGGCTCCGGCGCCGTTGTCAGAGCATGCTGAGATGGCAGAGGCCATGGCGGCTATGGCTGCGGCTTTGATGATGAGAAGGGTGTCTTTATGCATGGTGGATTTAAGTGTTTCAGGTGATATGATGGCAAATTTAGGCAGAATATTTGTAATAAACAATAAATTGACACTAAAAAATGTTGCAAAATCATTGCATACGCCCAGTGGCTGGTGAATAATGGTGTAATTTTCAGATAAATAATGCATACGGCATCCTACTTTTTCACCATCGGCGACTGACTCGTCAGTTCCCGGCTCCAAGGCTTCAAACCATTGTCTTCTAATTGTATGAAACGGAAATGAAGTATCAATTTATTATCAAACCATAAAGTATCTATTTATTATATTATTGAAATCCAAGGATATAATCGGTTTTAACATTCATTATAATTTTTCACAACATATAATAGGTATATGATACGAGAACGGGGGCTTTAAGGCAGTAAATTTGCAGACGAATGGGCATAAGACCTGTGATTAAAATGATTGGAATGCCGTATCGGACGACCATGAAAAATTGAAGAAAACTTAACCAACTTTACCAAATAATACCAAAACCAATTCATGAAAGGAAAGAGCAAAAGTATCGACTCGTGCGTTCGCGCTGCGGTCGTGGCTTCCGCAATGCTGATGGGTGCGCCCCTGATGCCGTGGAGCGCGCCTATGGCAATGTACGCAGCCGAGCAAGGCACCTACACCATCAAGGGTACGGTGATCGACTCTGAAGGCGAGCCTCTGATTGGCGCGTCAGTGATTGTGTCCGGCACCAAGGTCGGAGTATCGACCGACATCGATGGCAATTTCACTCTCCCCGGCGTATCGACAGGGGCCGAGCTGGAAGTGTCATACGTCGGCTTCAAGCCCATCAAAGTTAAAGTAGATGGGGCTCACGATTATGAGATCGTGATGAACGAAGACTCAAATGTGCTTGACGAAGTGGTGGTAGTGGGCTATGGTACGCAGAAGAAAGCTACCATGACCGGCGCTGTCACCGCCATCGGCTCGGCATCATTCGAGAAGAAGGGCAACCTCTCCAGCCCCGTGCAGGCTCTGCAGGGTCAGGTGCCCGGTGTAATCATCACCCGCAGCTCATCGGCTCCCGGCGACGAAAGCTGGGGCATGAAACTGCGTGGTGCCGTATCAAAGAACGGCTCAGACCCCCTGATCATCATCGACGGCATCGAATACGAGAGCGTCAACGAGCTTCGCCTCCTCAACCCCTCGGATATCGAGTCGATGAACTTCCTCAAGGATGCCGCCGCATCAATCTATGGTAGCAAGGCTGCCGGCGGCGTTGTCATCATCACCACCAAGCGCGCCACCGAGGCCAAGACCCGCGTAGAGTACAACGGATCGTTCACCCTTAAGAAGATCGGTCTGTCATCAGAGATGATGTCGCTCGACCAGTGGTCAGACGCTGTGCTCCAGGCACGCTACAACGACGGCTACGACGACACCGACACATGGGTGCGCTACGCCAAGCTCGCTCTCGAGCACCGCAACCATTACATCGACCTCGACCATTCAGGTCATCCCTGGGGCGGCACCGCATTCACCGACGTGGCCGACTTCACATTCTTCGACACTGACTGGCATGACATCATGTGGGGCGACTCTTGGGCCACCACCCATGAGGTAGCCGTGTCGGGCGGTAAGGAAGGCGCGCTCTTCCGCCTGTCGCTCGGATACATGTACGACGACTCTAACCTGAAGTGGGGCAACAACAACAACAACCGCTTCAACTTCCGCCTCACCAACCAGTTTGACCTCGCCAGCAACCTGAAGCTGCAGTCGATCGTCAGCTACAACCGTCAGGATCAGGTGGCTCCCACCCAGATTGGCGCGGCTCTCAACAGCCAGACCACCCAGCCCGGTTTCCCCTCGAGCACAATCGACGGCAAGCCCTACGGATGGGGCACATGGGGCACTCCCAACTGGAAGGCTGAGCTCGGCGGCGACAACAAGCTCAAGGTGTCGGCCATCAACATTTCAGAGACCATCACCTGGGAGATCCTCAAGGGACTGCGCGCCGTGGGTACCGTAGGCTACAACACCTCTACAGCCACCCGCGATATCAAGTCGCTCTCGATCGACTTCTACAACTATGCAGGCAACAAGAAGATCAACACCAGCCCCATCAGCAGCGACACATATTATGAGAAGTCAAACTCTCGCACCGACTTTTATTCAGTGCAGGGCTATCTCGAGTGGAGCAAGCTCTTCGCCGAGAAGCATGATGTCAAGCTCATGGGCGGTGCGCAGTACAACCTCAAGCAGTATGACTACACCCGCACCACAGCCAAGGAAATCAACCCCTCGCTCGACGTGATCAACGGCTCAGGCGATATCACCATCGGCCCGAGCGCATGGGAAGAGGCTATCATGTCATACTACGGACGTGCCAACTACGCTTACCTCGACAAGTATCTCTTGGAGGCACAGATCCGTTACGACGGCAGCTCTAAGTTCCAGCCCGAAAACCGCTGGGCGGCATTCTGGGGAGCATCGGCAGGCTGGCGTATCTCGCAGGAGAAATTCTTCGAGCCCCTGCGCGGATTCATCAACGAACTCAAGGTGCGCGCATCATACGGCAACGTCGGCAACCAGGGCGGCATCGACCGCTATGACGGCTCTCTGCTCTACAACTTCGCATCGAGCAGCGGCATCCTGATCAACGGCCAGCTCGTGTCTACGCTCAACACCAACGGCAAGCTCATCTCTACCGACCGCACATGGGAGCGCGTGCACAACTACAACCTTGGTGTTGACTTCGGTCTCTTCAACAACCGCCTGAGCGGTACGGTCGAAATCTTCCGCAAGAAAATCAACAACATGCTCATCGACGTCAACTACCCCGGCATCCTCGGCGACAAGGCTCCTACAGCCAACCTCGGCAAGTTCAAGGCATGGGGCTGGGAAGGCCAGGTGGCATGGCGTGACCGCATCGGCAACGTAAACTACCACATCGGCGGTACATTCACCTACGCTGACAACGAACTTCTCGACAACGGCGGCGACGGCTCTGTCGCCAGCGGCGTGCGCAGCAACCGCGAGGGCTATCCCCTCAACTCGGTGTTCGGTCTCCGCTACTGCGGCAAGATCCAGACCCAGGAGCAGCTTGAGAAATACATCGACCGCTACGCTGCCACATCGCAGATAGGCAACATCAGCAAGCTCCGCCTCGGCGACAACATGTATGAGGACGTCAACGGCGACGGCAAGCTCACCTCTGACGACTATGTATACCTCGGCACTGACGATCCCAAGATCCAGTTCTCGTTCAACTTCGGCATCGAGTGGAAGGGCTTCGACGTAGAGCTCGTGTTCCAGGGCGCTTCGAAGCGCACCGTATGGCGCGACGACGCCAACCGTATCCCCATGCGCTCTGTCTACCTCAACAGTCCCGCATATTCTGTAGGCCGCATCTGGTCAGAGGATAACCCCAACGGCTTCTATCCCTCTCTCACCAACCAGGCCGACATCAACAACTACAACTACCAGTGCTCGTCATGGCAGGTGCAGGACGGCAGCTATCTGCGTCTGAAGAACCTGACCGTCGGCTACACCTTCCAGCCCTCTCTGCTGAAGAAGATCAAAGGCATCAACAGCCTGCGCGTATACTTCACCGGCACCGACCTCTGGGAGCACAGCAAGATCAACGACGGCTGGGACCCCGAAGCCTCGCGCAACGTGGGCGGCCTCAACCGCTATCCCTTCCTGCGCAACTACACTGTGGGTCTTAACGTAGGATTCTAATAACCCAAATCCAATTTTTTGAGTTTCGGATTCAATAAAACAAAGCACAACAAATGAAATCAATCATAAAATCAATGACAGTCGCTGCTCTGGCCCTGCTGTCGACATCTTGCCTCGACCTCGATCCCAAGGATCAGCTCGCGGATGGCAACCTGTGGGGGCGCGCAGCCGACTTCGAAAACTTCGCCAACAATTTCTACGGCTGGACCATTGATTTCGGTTCCGTAGTGATTCGCGACGGCCAGCACAGCGACGTTCGCTCTGACATCATGGCCCTCAAAGGCGGAAAGAACGTGTTCGCAAACGGCACAAACACCATTCCCAATTCTGACGGCCTCTACACCGGCAACTACGCCAACATACGCCGCTGCAACCTCCTTCTGGAGAATGCCCCCAAATTCGCCCAGCAGGAAGACATCGCCCAGTACGTAGGCGAGGCCTACTTCTTCCGCGCCTACAACTACTTCAACCTCATGCAGGCATTCGGCGACCTGATCATCGTTGACCACTCGCTCGACGTGACCGACGCGCTGATGAAGGCTGAGCGCAACGATCGCGTGGAGGTAGCCCGCTTCATCGTAGACGACCTCAACAACGCCGTGGAGAAGCTCAAGAACTTCTCGGAAGTGCCCTACGGACGCATCAGCAAGGAAGGCGCATACGCCTACCTGAGCCGCGTGGCCCTCTTCGAAGGCACATGGCAGAAATTCCGCGGCAACGAGACCGTGGCCAAGGAATTCCTCGACATCGCCGCAAAGGCCGCCAAGGAAGTGATCGACTCGAAGACTTTCGAACTCTTCAAGAATCCCGCCCTCGGCACCGACGCATACCGCTACATGTTCATCCTCGAGGATGTGAAGAACAACCCCGCAGGCCTGACCAAGAGCGCCAACAAGGAATACATCTTCGTGCGCTGCCACGACGAGGTGCTGAAGCCCATCAACTACAACATCAGCTACGGCACAAGCCCCTCGGGCGGCGACGGACTGGCATCGAAGAAATTCGCCGACCTCTTCCTCTGCAGCGACGGTCTGCCCATCGAGATATCGCCCCGTTTCCAGGGATACACCAACATACGCAGCGAATGGCAGAACCGCGACACCCGCATGAGCACCATCCTCTGCCCTCCCGGAGCTGACATCTACGTCACCGGCTACAAGGCCCACACCAACTGGGACGAGACCGATGAGCCCCAGATCAAGAACTTCCAGCCCAACTACAACACCGGCTACAACAGCTGGAAATGGGTGGGCGAGCGCACCGCCAACACCGGTAAGGAAAGCTTTGACTTCCCCATCATCCGCTACGCCGAGGTGCTCCTCAACTACGCCGAGGCTGTATACGAGCGCGACGGACGCATCAGCGATGAGGATCTGGCCATCTCGATCAACCTCACCCGCAAGCGCATCAACGAGAAGATGCCTGACCTCACCAACGCCTTCGTAAGCACCAACGGCCTTGACATGCGCACCGAGATTCGCCGCGAGCGCACCATCGAGCTCTTCAACGAAGGCTTCCGCATCGACGACCTCAAGCGCTGGAAGACAGCCGAGACCGAGATGCCCCAGGCTTTCCGCGGCAGCAAATTCTGCGGCGGCACACAGGATGCAGAAGGCTTCATGATTTTCGAGCCCGCAGGCGACCGCCAGTGGCTTGAGCGCAACTACCTGCTGCCCCTGCCCGTTGACCAGCGTCAACTCAACCCCAACCTCGGCCAGAACCCCGGCTGGGCAAGCTAAATATTGAATTTTGAATTTGAATTTTGAAAATTCCGGAAATGAAACTTCACAATATAATTAAAGGCATGGCTTTTGTCGGAGCATCGGCGCTGATGCTGACATCGTGCGACGACGAAAAGCTGCTCACCACTGACTTTGAGGAGACTCGCATCCCCACCGAGGTGCAGCTCCACGTGAGCGAGATACTGCCCGTGGGCGTGGGCATGGACACCACCCTGTCATACACCCTGCTTCCTCTCGACTTCCCCGATCGCGAAGTGGCTTTCCTCACCTCTAACGAGAATGTGGCCACCGTCGATCCCGACGGCACAGTGCATGGCGTGTCGGTGGGCGAAGCCACTATCACCTGCACCCTCCCCATCGGCTTCGGCCCTTACTCTAACGTCACCATCCAGGTGATCTCTGAGGTGGTGAAGGCCGAGTCGCTCACCGTGGTCAACACCACCGACCTCGGCGAGGAAGGCAAGATATTCGTGACCGACGAGATTCAGCTCCAGGCCCAGATCCTGCCCGAGAACCACACCTACGACCGCGTGACATGGCACTCGTCAAACGAGGGCATCGCCACAGTAGATGAGAACGGCCTCGTGAAGTGCCTCGCTCCCGGCCAGGTTGAGCTCACCGCTATCACCACCGACCGCAGCGGCGTCAAGGGCTCGATCGTGCTCGACATCGTGCCTTACATCGCAGCCGAGTCTATCACTATCGCTCCTTTGGCAGAACCCGTCTGCATCGTAGGCGGCCCCGTGGCTCTCAACGTCACCTACACCCCCGCAGGTGCTACTCTCGGCTCTGTAGAGTGGAAGTCATCTGACGAGACCGTCGCCACCGTGCACCGCGGCGTAGTCACCCCCACAGGCTTCGGCACAGTCACCATCATCGGCACTTGCGTCGAGACCGGCGAAGAGGCTCAGGTGACCATCGAAATCCCCGCAGGCTGGTATGTATGGAATGCAGCCAACGGCTTCATGGGCATCAACAAGGCTACATCATGGATCTCAAACAACGAGAACCCCAACATCGAGAATGGCGTATGGCGCGTTCACTTCCCCGATGCCGGCACCGGCAAGTGGCGTCGTGACTTCAAGCTTAACTGCAGCAACAACGACCTCTTCCAAATGCACAAGTCGATGCCCGTGCTCGCATTCCGCAACACAGTGCCTACGGGCGGCAACAACACCTGGGACGTGCGCGACTCAGGCAACCCGAAGGACAACGCGGGCTTCCCTCTGCCCGACGGCACCCGTCTGATCATGATCGACCTCACCGCCAAGTTCGCAGGCTGGGATGCCTTCCACGGCTTCAACCTCTTCCAGCTCAAGGTGGCCGACATCCCCAACGCCAACGTTGACAGGAACAAGGCTTACTACGACATCTTCTGGATCCGCACGTTCGCAACAGCTGACGAGGCCAAGGCATTCGCTACCGCCGACGCAGAAGCAAACCCCATACAATAACCAACTCTCTACAACCCAACTAAACAATGAAATTTTTCAGCTATATATTGTTGGGCGCAGCCATCAGTCTCGGTGCATCATCCTGCACCGAGATTGAGGATGGCTACACCGACATCGATTCATGGCCCACAGTGGTGAAGCCCGTTGACTACGAATACGACATCACCGCAGAGAACATGGGCGTATACAACAAGAGCGACTTCGCCCGCGTGAAGGCTGCCCTCGCCGATGGCACCGCTCCCGCCAAGGTCAAGGAGGAATTCGAACTCCTGAAGCAGAGCCGCTTCGCTGGAATCAACTACATCCCCAATCCTCTGGAATGGGTGGTGCGCGGCAAGGATGACGGCAACCACGGCAACGCCGCCGGCGGCCAGAACTATCAGTCATTCATGAATGACGCCACCGCCGCCTACCAGACTGCCATGCTCTGGCACCTGACCGGCGACGACCAGTACGCAGCCACCTGCGCCAACATCATGAACCAGTGGGCGGCAAAGTGCAAGGGCGGATTCTCTACCGACTCTAACGCTACGCTGCTGGCCGCACAGAGCTACACATTCGCCTGCGCCGCTCTCATGCTGCAGGAATACACCGGCTGGCAGGCAAGCGAGCAGGAGACTTTCAAGAAGTGGCTCAAAGAGAAGTGGGCTTCGGGCAACAAGGACTTCATGGATCGCCACCACGACACCTGCCTCGAGCACTACTGGAGCAACTGGGACCTCGTGTGCATGTGCTCTTACCTTTCGATCGGCATCCTCGACCGCAACGATGAGATGATCAACTACGTGGTCAACTTCTTCTACCGCGGCAACGACCAGGGCATGAGCAACGGCAACATCTATCGCCTCTGCAACGCATTCCACAACGATCCCCTCGGCTCGGGCGAGATCATCGGCCAGAACCAGGAGAGCGGACGTGACCAGGGTCACGCCCAGATGTCGGTGGCTGTGGCAGGCCAGCTCGCCCAGCTCGCTTACTCGCTCTTCAAGACCAACCCCGACAAGCCCCAGCTCGACTTCTTCGCAGCCAACGACAACGCTCTGATGAAGATGGCGGAATACGTGGCTCTCTTCAACCTCCGCGACGGCAACGACCAGGGTAACGCCCAGGGTAGCTGGCTGGTGAAGAGCGCAGAGACTTTCCCCTTCCAGAAATACATCTACTGCGGCGGCGCTAACCAGGAAGGCCCCCTCTGCAGCTGCAGGGGCGCTCACACCCACGGCGCAACCCACACACAGGTGGCCAACGACGGCGGTCGCGGCAATCTGCGCCCCAACTGGGAGATCTTCTACAACCACTACAAGAACGAGAAGAATCTCGCCACCGGCTACAAGTACGCCAAGATGGCCGCTGACAAGATGCGTCCCGAGTGCGGCTCAGGCGATGCCCGCTACGGCTTCAACTCCGGCGCTTTCGACCAGGTAGGCTGGAACACCCTGATGATGTACCAGGGAGAGTGATGCCTAATTAGGAATTAGAAATTAGGAATTAGTAATTAGTAATTTAATGTGCTAATTGCTAATTCCTGATTCCTAAAAAAACTAAATTTGCCAAAAGCTAATTCCTAATTCCTAATTACTAATTACTAATTACTAATTACTAACTACTAATTGAATAATTACTAATTCCTAATTGACAAAAATGAGGTCTTTCGCTATCGCTTCTTTCTCGTTAATCGCGCTTGCATCGCAGGCCGCGATCGTAAATTATCCTGCCCCGAAGGGCGCCGAACTCAACGACGCATTCACCGTGAAGGTATGCGAGAAAGGCGGTGACTGGCAGCAGGTCGACGTATACAAAGTCAAGGTCGACGAGGTGGTAGGAGCCAAGCATGTGGCTCGCCCCGTGTCGATGGCCTACTTCGACTGCGACGCAGAAGCGAATGTGATGGTGATCTCAAATGCCCAGCCCGTGAAGACGGCACAGGTGCGCCCGCAAAGTTACGGCATCACCCCCGAAATCAAGGCTGACACACTATATTTCACCGCAAAGCCTCTGCAGCAGATGAGCGTGGAGGTCAACGGCGAGATATTCAACAATCTGCATCTTTTCGTCAATCCGATAGATGCTGACGCGCCCACAGCCAAGGCGCTCAAAAAACTCAAGAAAAACAAGGACTATGTCTATTTCGCTCCCGGATACCACAAGCTCGACAGCGCTCTGCGCATAGGCTCGGGCCAGACGGTGTATGTGGCTGGCGGGGCAGTGATCGACGGCTGCATCGAGGTGCTCGACGCTGAGAATGCGCGCCTCATAGGCCGCGGCATGGTCTATCCCAATCACGCGCTCGGCATCACCGTGCGCAACAGCAAGAACGTAGAGGTCAGCGGCCTCTTCACCACACAATGCGCGGTGGGCGGCAGCGACAGCGTCGGCATCAGCAACGTGAAGGTGATGAGCTGGTACGGCTGGGGCGACGGCTTCAACGTATTTGCCTCTAACAATGTGCGCTACAACAACGTGTTCGCGCGCACCAGCGATGACTGCCACACCATCTACTGCACACGCAAGGGATACGACGGCAGCAGCTGCAACATCACAATGGACGACGCCGTGCTCTGGGCCGATGTGGCTCACCCGATCATGATCGGACTCCACGGCAGCTTCAATCCGGAAAAGCCCGACTCGGTGGTCGGCGCTCACTACCGCAATATCGACATTCTCGACCACAGCGAGAACCAGATCGACTACCAGGGATGCCTCACCATCAACTGCGGCGACAACAACCTGGTGAAAGATATCACATTTGACGACATACGCGTTGACAACTTCCGCAAAGGCCAGCTCGTCAACATGCGCATTTTCTACAACAAGAAATACTGCGAGGCTCCGGGCAGGAGCATCGAAAACATAACCCTCCGCAATGTAACTTACGACGGCGACAACGCCGCCCTCTCGATCATAGCCGGATACAATGAGGCACGCAAGGTGAAAGGCGTGAAATTCGTCAACCTCCGCCTCAACGGACGTCTTATCTCCGATGATATGCCCGAGAAGCCGAAGTGGTACAAGACATCTGACTTCGCCAACATGTTCGTGGGCGAGCACGTGGAGGATGTAACTTTCATAACCGAATAAGCCATACCTTAAAAGAAGATGAATAGAATCACCCTCCTGGCGATTGCCGCCGCGTGCGCCATCTCATCCCAGGCGCAAAAGATACAGCATCCGTCGCTGCTCTTCACCCCGCAGAGGGTGGAGGCCGCCAAAAGCCGCGCCAAGGCCGACACGGTCTATGGCAAAGCTTATGACCGGATCATAGACAGGGCCGAAGGACTGCTCAAGAAAAATGATGTGCGCCAGATGGAGTATCTGGCCCTGGCCTACCAGCTCACCGGCGACAAGAAATACAGCGACAAGATCATATCCATGCTCAAGGACGTGGCCAAGACCGAGTCATGGGCCGATCGCGAGATGATGATGCGCAATCCGGCATGGCGCAGCGAGCTGCAGATGGCCCACAGGTCATTCCAGCTGGCTGTGGCATACGACGCCGTATACAACGATATGTCAGCCTCTGACCGCAAAGAGGTGGCCCGCGGGCTGTATCGCCTCGCTGTGGAGCCTCTGCTCGGCGATTGGCTTGAAGAGTCCACCCGCATACACAGCCTCAACTCCATGGGGCACAACTGGTGGAGCAGCTGCGTGGGCATGGGCGGCCTGCTTGCCCTGGCCATCTCAAACGAAGTGCCCGAGGCCGCTGATATGGCCCGTGATGCCGTGGAGTCGCTGCCCGAATGGTTTGACTTCGCCGGCGATGTTCTCCAAAATAAGCCGAAGACCTTCGACCGCGACGGAGGCATGTACGAATCTATCAACTACGCCAGCTTCGGCATCACCGAGGCCCTGCTGCTGCGCCTCGCATGGCTCAATTCTCATCCCGGCGCGAAGCTCGAAGACATACCGCAGATGCAGCCTCTGGCCGATTTCTTCTGCCAGGCATGCTATCCGCGCACCGGCGACATACTCTACAGCATCAACTTCGGCGACTCGCACAAGAATGTCACCGGAGAGTCAGGTATAACGCTTGCCTACACCATGGGCGAGAAAGACCCCGATGCCCTCTGGTACATCAACCAGGTGCGCCCCGGCCAGCACCGCGAGGGATTCGCTCCCGATATGCCCATGGGATTCCTTTACCTGCCCGACACCAAGGGTGCTCCGGCAGAGCCTCAGGCAGCCAAGGACCGCGTATGGACTGATTTCGGCTGGGCCACCATGCGCGACAGCTGGGAGCCTGACGCCACCATGCTCGCCGTGAAGAGCGGCATGACATGGAATCACGCGCATGCCGATGCCGGCTCGCTCATCCTTTTCCACAAAGGCCATGACATCATCAAGGATGCCGGTAACTCAAGCTACGGCACACCTGCCTACCGCAACTATTTCTTCCAGAGCGATGCCCACAATGTGGTGAAGTTCAACGGCAAGGGTCAATCGAGGTATCAGCAGTACCACGGCACCATGCAGCCCGGATCGGTGTCATCGCTTGTGTCAGGCGACGGGCTGAAATATGTGCTTGCCGATGCCACCGGCCCCACAAGCGACCTCTTCGCCCGCAATTTCCGCCACTATCTGTGGGTTGACGATGTGATCCTCGTCATCGACGACCTCAAGAGCCACGAATCGGGCCAATACGAATGGCTGTGGCATCCCGGAGGCGTGACAAAGAAGGTGGGCGGCGATCTGCAGATCACCAACGAGAACTCATCGGTGGTGATACGCCCGCTCTTCCCGCAGACCCTGGCTCCGAGCAATTTTGTGCATGACTACCCGGAGATGCTCTATTGGGACGTGCTGCAAGGCCCCACCGAAGACCTCAAAGGCACCGAAGACTACTACTCATTCAAACTCCCCGGCTCACATGACCGCATCAAGGGCGTGACAGCCATCATTCTTAAGGACACCCCCGACCAGAAAGCCATTCCCGCCATCGAGCGCCGTAAGGGCGACGGCTGGATAGGGCTGAAGATCACCGGCACCGACGGAGAGGTGACCAACGTATACATCAACGAACTCGCCGACGGACGCCTCATGCACCTCAATTCTTGGATCAACTGCGACGGATACGACACCGACGCATATCTGCTCGTGACCAAGGGCGACGACGTATTCGTAGGCTACGGCAGCGCGCTGCGCAAAGACGGCAAGACGCTCTTCTCATCGCTCTCCAAGCTCAACTTCCTGCAGGAAAGAGCCGGAGACAACCTCAATGTGAGCGTATCGGGCCAGCCCCGCATCAATGCTTCGTTCACCCCTTCATTCAAGCCCAAGCGCATCAACGTCAACGGCAAGGCCGCTAACCTCGCGGCCAAGGACGGTTCTTATAAAATCAAACTGAATTCAGGCGATGGCAAGTAAGGCATCACGCATATTCAGCGCTGTGCTTTGCTGCTGCCTGGCGTCGGCGATGGCTTTCGCCGCAGAGGTGCAGCCATACGCTCCTTTCAAGGTGAGCGGCACGGGCATAGCCGGGCATAAGCTTCCGTCTCATGTGAGGAGCGAGGTGCTATCTGCCCGCTATGCTGTGAAGGTGTGCGGCGCAGATGTGGCTGCTGTGGAGTATGACAACACCGGATTCGGCGACCAAGGCCACAACATGGATGTGGCCCGATTCGCATCCGACACCAAGACCCCTATGGTTGAGATCACGCTTCTCGACGGTGACAAGATAGACAGCGTCACCATACACCCGGTCAGGTACTATCCAAAGTCGGCCATCACGGTCGACAATGGCAGGAAGACTCTCCGGTTCGCCATGACAGAGGCGCTGCCATACGCCATCGTGGCCATCAACGGTGCTGACCCGCAGGATGCCTTTGAGTCGAAGCCGCAGCTCACCATCATAAATGATCCGCTTGAACCGGAATTCACCGAGGGCGCGAACGTGCTGAATTTCGCCGAATTCGCCAAAGCCTATCTGAAAAAGCATCCCATAAAGGACAAAGCAGGCGCCGTATGCCGAAAAGCAGGCTCTGTGACCGACAACAGCCTCAATGATGACCGCGAGTTCACCTGGAATCACGGAAAAGGCGTCTACCGGGCATATGAAAGCAAGATCGTGGCCTTCCCCGACAAGAGGGCCCGCAACCGCAATGACGTCAGCGACGCTCTCCGGGCAGCCCTTGAAGAGATACGCACCAACCCCGCGCTCAATGTGCTTTACATACCGGCGGGAGTGTATCTTTGGTCAGGCCTCCGCATCGAGAATTGGAACGGCGACGCCGCCAAGGGCGGAAAGCCGCTTTATATCCACACCGACAAAGGCGCGCTGATGGTGAACAGGCTGAAAGAGTGCCGCGAATCAAACGAGCCGGCCATCTTCATCTATAATTCGAGCCATGTCACCCTCACCGGCCATGGCATGCACGACGGCCAAGGCTGCTACACATTCGCGATGGACCGCAAGGACGCCCGCAACACGCCTCATCAGGGCGGTGTGGTGGTGCGCAAGTCGAGCCACATAAGCCTGCAGGGCACATACTCGCGCGATGCCCAGCAGTGGAATTTCGAGACGCACGATGTAGACGATGTCACATTCAGCAATGTCCATGGCCTCTCGCCCTACAACCACGGCTGGATCGACGGCCTCAATCTTTCGAGCGGAAGGAACGTGACTGTAGACGGAGCTATCACCCTCGGCAATGACGACACATTCGCCACAGGCCACTACAATCCGTCGGACGAGTTTCCGGCGCGCACATACCGGGAGAATCCCGGCATCGACCTTGTTGACACTGACGCCAATGCCGCCGAGTTTCGCAATACCTTCGCTGCGGCAGGCGTATACAATAAAGACCGCCTGCAGTGGAGTCCCGGCGACACCGAAAATATACGCGTGAGCAATACCCTGGGCTGGACCCGCACCGCCCACTGCATACGCATCGGCCTCAACAGCCGCAAATATGACCGTCCCACCGACACGAAGGGCAGGGAGCTCAAGGGATTCTACTTCGACAATTTCAACTCGGTGGTGGGCCGCAAGGCCGACGGCGACATCCGCATCCTCGGATTCGACGCCTCGAAGCTGACGCCTTTCTACAAAAGCATAGAGATCCGCAACTCATCATTCTGGAAGCCCGGAGAAAAGTGGGCGAGGGTGGAGACCCTCATAGACGGAAGCAACCTGATCGGATCGCTTTTGATGGAGAATCTATATTTCCTGATGCCGGATGCCGATCCTAAGGCCAACTTTTCCGGCGTAGACAATGTAATGCTGCAAAAAATCGATATCAACCATAAATGATATGAAAAAGATCATAACCGCCGCCGCGATGCTCTGCGCAGTCTTCGTGGCTTGGGGAAAGACCTACACCAATCCGGTGATTTACGCTGACTACAGCGATCCCGACGCCATCCCGGCCCATGACGGCAAGGGATATTACATGACTGCCTCGAGCTTTCAGTGTGTGCCCGGCGTGCCCATTCTCTACAGCGACGACCTTGTGCATTGGGAGATCGTAAACTATGCCATCGACGCAGTGCCTCCGACTGAGGTCTATGACCGGAAGCCGATGCACGGCAAGGGCGTATGGGCGCCGTCGATCAGATTCCACGACGGCGAATACTACATATATTGGGGCGACCCTGACTTCGGCATCTACATGGTGAAGACGGCCGATCCGCTCGGAGAGTGGAGCAAGCCTGTGCTCGTGCATGGCGCCAAGGGCATGATCGACCCTGTGCCTTTCTGGGATGAGGACGGCAAGGCATACCTGACGTTTGCCTGGGCGGCGAGCCGCAGCCACTTCAACAGCGTGCTCTGCGTGTGGGAGATGACTCCCGACGGCACTTCGCTCATCGGCAATCCGCGCATCGTTTTTGACGGCAACGAAGACGGCAACCACACCTGCGAGGGTCCCAAGATGATGAAGCGCGACGGATACTACTACATCCTCTGCCCGGCGGGCGGCGTTGATGCCGGCTGGCAGCTGGCCATGCGCTCGAAGAACATCTATGGCCCCTATGAGTCGAAGATCGTGCTCGCGCAGGGCGACACCGACATCAACGGCCCCCACCAGGGCGCGCTTGTGGAGACGCCTGAGGGCGAGAGCTGGTTCATCCACTTCCAGGAGCTGCAGCCGTGGGGACGCATCGTGCATCTCAACCCGGTCAACTGGCAGGACGGATGGCCCATGATGGGCGTTAACGGCCAGCCCGTGCGCAAGCATGAGATGCCCAAGGGCAAGGTGGTGGAGCGCGAGCATCAGACGTCTGATACTTTCGACAACGGCGCTCCCGGCCTGCAATGGCAATGGCACGGCAATTACGACCCTACATTCGGTATGCCGCTTCCGGCTGACGCTATGCGCATATACAGCCGCACACTGGCGGAGGGCGAAAACATGTGGTCGGCTCCCAACCAGCTGCTCCAGAAATTCGCCAAACCCCAGTTTACCGCCACCGCCAAAGTGAAGGTGTCGACACGCGACGAAAAGGCCCAGTCAGGCCTGATAGTGATGGGCCGCGACTATGCCCGCCTTGCAGTGAGCAAGAAAGGCGATGACTTTGTGGTGACTCTGCTCGAATGCAACGAGGCCGAAGCCGGCAGCCCCGAGAAAGTCACCGGAGAGTCTGCTCCTGTGAAGGCTCATCAGTATGGCGCCGGTCTGCATCCTGTCTATGACTGCGAGCTTTGGCTGAGGGTGAAGGTTGGGAAGGACGGCGAATGCCGCTTCTCATACAGCACCGACAATAAGAAATACGTGAGCATCGGCAAGCCTTTCAAGGCGCGTCCCGGCAAGTGGATCGGAGCCAAACTTGGCGTTTACAGCGTGGATTTCGGTTCGGCTGACCGCGGATGGCTCGACATCGACGAGTTTATTGTAGATTGAAAAAAATAATAATACACATGAATAAAACTATCTTATCTCTTTCGCTGATATCGATCGCAGCTGCCGGAGCGGTGGTTGCCTGCACAAAGGCGCAGGCTGAAGAGGCTCCGGCCATAGACATAGACCGCGTTTTCGCTGATTGCCACAATAAGGTATCTAATTCACTTGAATCTCTCAAAGACTCTGCCGGAGCCATCAACTACATGATCGCTCCGCGCAATATCGCCCCCGGCCAGACCACCTGGCACCAGCGCCCCGTATGCGCCGAAGAGTGGTGTTCGGGCTTCTGGCCCGGCGTGCTGTGGATGGACTATGCCGCCAACGGCGACAAGAAGGTGGAGCGCGAGGCCCGCGCCTACACAGAGTCGATAAAGACCATTGTAGACGCTCCGGTGTTCGACCACGATCTCGGATTCCTGGTGCTGTGCAGCTACGGCAAGGGCTATGAGTGCACACAGGACCCCGAATATAAGAAGGTGATGCTCAATGCCGCCGACTCGCTCGCCACGCTCTTCAACCCGCAGGTGGGCACCCTGCTCTCATGGCCCCGCAATGTGGAGATGTTTGGAGGCCACAACACCATCATGGACAACATGATCAATCTTGAGCTGCTTTTCTGGGCGGCCAAGAATGGCGGCGACCAGAAGCTCTATGACATAGCCGTGAGCCACGCCGACACTACGATGACCTATCATTTCCGCCCTGACGGCACGTGCTACCATGTGGCCGTATACGACCCCGAGAGCGGCGCGTTCAAGCGCGGCTGCACCCATCAGGGATATTCCGACTCGTCAACATGGGCGCGCGGACAGGCCTGGGCCATCTACGGATACACCATGGTATACCGCGAGACGAAAGATCCTAAGTATCTCTCTTTCGTGAAGAAGGTGACCGACGCCTACCTCTCGATGCTGCCTGACGACAAGATTCCCTATTGGGACTTCAACGACCCCACGATACCGCATTGCAGCAAAGACGTGTCGGCGGCATGCGTGGTGGCATCGGCTCTGCTCGAGCTCAAGGATTATGTTGGCGAAACTGACAGCGAGAGGTATGATTCAGAGGCCAAAGCTATGCTGACGAGCCTTACTTCTGACGACTATTGGTCGGCCGATAGCGACTCTTTCCTGCTTCACTCCACAGGTCACCGCCCTGCCGGCAGCGAGATCGACTACAGCATTGTCTACGCTGACTATTATTTCTACGAGGCGATGCTGCGCCTGAAGAAGTGATCGCTCGCGCAGAAACTGCCATTCGGAACTTTTAAGATTTTTAGATTTAACGGATATGAATGAATTTTCGCTTGACGGCAAGGTGGCGTGGGTCACCGGCGCCGCCTATGGCATAGGGCTTGCGATAGCCCGGGGGCTTGCGAAGGCAGGCGCCAAAATCGTGTTCAACTGTTCTCGCCAGTCCACCGTCGACCGTGGCCTGGAGGCATACAAAGCACTCGGCATCGACGCCAAGGGCTATGTGTGCGATGTGACTGACGAGGCCGCTGTGAAGGCGATGCTCGCCGACGTGGAGGCAACAGTGGGCACCGTCGACATTCTTGTCAACAACGCAGGCATCATCAAGCGTGTGCCGATGGAGGAGATGGACGTCGATGATTTCCGCCGTGTGGTCGACGTTGACCTTGTGGCTCCCTTCATATGCGCCAAGGCAGTCATCCCCGGCATGATCAAGAAGGGACACGGCAAGATCATCAATATCTGCTCGATGATGAGCGAGTTGGGCCGCGAGACGGTGAGCGCATACGCCGCAGCCAAGGGAGGCCTGAAGATGCTGACCCGCAATATCTGCTCTGAATATGGCGCGGCCAACATACAGTGCAACGGCATTGGCCCCGGATACATAGCCACAGAGCAGACCGCTCCGCTGCGCGAGCTGCAGCCCGACGGCAGCCGCAATCCGTTTGACCGCTTCATCATTTCTAAGACTCCGGCGGGCAGATGGGGCACTCCCGAGGATCTGATGGGACCCGCCGTGTTCCTCGCATCGGATGCCTCTGACTTTGTCAATGGCCACATTCTTTACGTAGACGGCGGCATTCTCGCATATCTTGGCAAAAATCCCATAGAGTGATCAAGGCATGAGAAGATTCCTTACAGCGATAGCGCTTTTTTGCGCGGCACTCGGTGCCATGGCCCAGTGGCAGTGGCGTGTGCCCGTGACCGGGATAGTCTCGGGTGAGACCAACGACAATCCCGACGCATTTCTATGGGTGCCTGAGCGGTGCGACAGCGTGAAGGCCGTGATCTTCGCGTTTCAGAACATGAACGAGGAGACCATCTTCGAGATGGAGTCTTTCCGTCGCCATCTGGCCGATATGGATGTGGCCATGGTGTGGATCGCGCCCGGCTTTGGCCAGGAGTGGGATGTGACAAAGGGAGTGCAGGAGCCGTTTGACAAGGCTCTCGCCGATCTTGCCGAGGCATCAGGCTACAGCGAGATCGCCACCGCTCCGCTCATCCCTTTCGGGCATTCGGCGCAGGCCACAATGCCATGGAATTTCGCCGCTTGGAATCCTGACCGCACTCTTTGCGTGATATCATATCACGGCGATGCTCCCCGCACAAATCTTTGCGGTTATGGCCGCGCCAACGTAGAGTGGGGCAGGGACCGGAACATCGACGGCATCCCCGGCCTGATGATTGAGGGCGAATATGAGTGGTGGGACGCCCGTGTGCGTCCGGCTCTCGCTTTCAAGATGAAATATCCCGGGAGCTGTGTGTCATTTCTTGGCGATGCGGGCCGCGGACACTTTGATGTGGCTGAGCGCACTGCCGACTACATCGCTAAATTCATAGAGAAATCATTGGCCGCGCGTCCCGGGATGAAGAAAGTAGATCCGAAGGACGGCTGGCTGGCGGAGCAGTGGGATCCTGCGCAAACCAAGCGCGTGAAGGCCGCTCCCTGGGGCAAATACAAGGGCAATCAGCATGAGGCTTTCTGGTATTTCGACAAGGAGATGGTCGATCTCACCGAAGCCCGCTATGCAGAGACTCGCGGAAAGCAGCCCATGACCATCAATTTTGAGCAGGATGGAAAATTGCTGCTGTATGACGAGAATCTGCATGTGCGCACCCGCGCCAAATTCGAGCCTGAGGCTGACGGCATCACATATCACATCAAGGCTGTGTTTGTCGACACCACCCACAATGCCCTCGCCGGCAGCCACCCTGCTGCGCAGCCGGCGGTGAAGCGAATCTGCGGTCCGGTGAAGGTGGTCAACGACACCACATTCAAGGTCGACTTCTACCGCATGGGCATGAACAATCCGCGCCGCACCTGGGATATGGTGCTGTGCGCCGAGGCTCCTGGCGATGACACATTCAAGGAATCGGTGCAGCAGATAGAGATCAAATTGCCTTTTCGTCACACCGGCGGCCTGCGTCAGGCCATCCTTTTCCCCTCGATCCAGGATGTGGAGGCAGGGGCAGAATCCGTGGAGCTGAAAGCCACATCTGACCAAGGTTTGCCTGTGAGCTATTATGTGAAGGAAGGCCCGGCGGTGATAGATGGCGATAGGCTGTTTTTCACGCCTATCCCTCCGAGGGCAAAATTCCCGGTGAAGGTCACAGTGGTGGCTTGGCAGTATGGCCTGAAGGACAAGGTGCAGACGGCTGAGCCCGTAGAACGGAGTTTCTACATAAAAAAATCGAAATGACGATATATCGAAGTTAATCTTTTTTACCCGAAATCTAATGAATAAAACTATTTGCATAGCCATGTTGGCTCTTCCTTCGCTGGCTTTCTGCGCCGAGACGCTGACGCTGACTTCGCCTTCCGGAGTGAATGAGATCAGCATGCGCAAGCCTGCAGGCGAACTGACATATTCGGTAAGCTACAAGGGCAATCCGGTCATCGTGGATGCCCGAGCGGGTCTTGACATCGACAATTGGGTGTGGGAGATGGCTCTCGGAAAGCGTGACCTGAAGCAGCCCGCTTGCTGGATGGATCTGCTTGAGGTGGACTCTGTTACTTACGGCGCACCTGTCGACAGCGTGTGGCATCCGCTCTACGGAGAGCGCAGCACCGTGCACGACCGGTACAATACGGCCACAATGCACATGAGCCGCCACGACAAGAGCAAATATCGCCTTGATGTGGAGGTGCGCGCCTACGACGAAGGCCTGGCTTTCCGCTATTTCTTTCCGGAGCATCCCGACGCTATCTTCCACAAGGTGGTCGATGACCTCACGTCATACAACTTCCCGGAGGGCACCAAGGCATGGAGCGAGAAGTGGGCACAGTCGACATTCGACGTTACGCCTGTCGACTCGATAACCCGCCCCGTGGAGCGCGCTCTCACCCTCGAGCTGCCCGACAGCAAGGGCTGGGTGGCTCTCCTCGACGCCGATGTCGATGATTGGTGCCTCACCAAGTATGTCGCTGACCCCAAAGTGCCCGGCACTCTGCGTTCGGTGATGTATTCGCCTGTAGACATTGTCACTTATTACGCCACTCCGTGGAAGATAGTGATGACTGCCGACACCCCCGGGCAGCTCATCGAGCAGAATGACATTGTGCTCAATCTCAATCCTCCCTGCGAGATCGAAGACACCTCATGGGTGAAGCCCGGCAAAATCATGCGATGCACCAAGCTCACCACCGATGCAGCCAAGGAAGTGATTGATTTCTGCGCCGACCACGGCATGCAGTATATGCTCTACGACTGGAAATGGTATGAGCCATGCACAAGCCATGACGGCGATGCCACCAAGGTGATCGATGCCATCGACATGGCCGAGGTGGTGCGCTATGGCAAGGAGAAGGGCGTGGGAATCTGGCTCTACGTCAACCAGCACGCCTTGCAGAAGCAGATGGATGAACTCTTCCCCCTGCTGCATGAGTGGGGAGTGGCCGGTGTGAAGTCAGGCTTCGTGCAGTATGCCTCCCACCGCTGGGCCACATGGCTGCATGACATGGTGCGCCTCGCCGCCGAAAACAAGCTGCTGATGAACATCCACGACGAATACCGTCCGTCAGGCTTCTCGCGCACATATCCCAACCTCCTGACCCAGGAAGGAATTTGCGGCAACGAGGAGTGGCCCGACGCCACGCACAATGTGACGCTGCCATTCACCCGCATGATCAACGGCGCCGCCGACTACACCATCTGCTACTACGACAAGCGCCTGAAAAATACCACCCACGCACATCAGCTTGCGGCTTCGCTCGTATACTACAGCCCTCTGCTCACCCTATTCTGGTATGACACGCCGGCTCTCTATGGCGGCGAGAAGGAAATTTCATGGTTTGAGCAGCTGCAGAGCGTATGGGATGATTCGAAGGTGCTGAGCGGATATCCCGGCGAGTCAATCGTAATGGCCCGTCGCAGCGGCGATGTTTGGTATGCCGCTGCCATGACCAACAATGAGGCATCTACCCAGCAGATAGACTGCGGTTTCCTCACTCCCGGCAAGAAATACATGGCCACGATCTACACTGACGACCCCAAGGTCGACAGCAAGACCCACGTGCGCGTCAGCGAGAAGAAAGTGACCTCTAAAGATGTGCTCAAATTTGACCTTCAGCCTCAGGGCGGAGTAGCCGTGCGCTTCAATCCGCTTTGACGGCTGCGGGGCCTGCGGTGAGACGAAAATGGACTCGGTTTAAGGTGCGGGCGCGCTCCCGTCGCGCCCGTTCACCGCAGGTTTCCATCGCCTCCAAGTCTCAAATTATTATGCCTTCGCGGTGTCGCAATCTGTTATGCGGCTATTACGCAATGAATTGCGTGGAAGTCTATGTTAACTAATTTTCCTATACGAATCAGGATTTAATAATACCGCGTTGGCGTGGAATATGCTTAATTTTGCATCGTGTGATAACCTGTGCAATCACTGCAATTCACTACCTTGACCAATACCAAAACCCAATAAATAAACATTTATGATTTCACGTTTACTCTCTCTTGCAGCTGCGGCTGCATTCGCGCTTGGTGCGTCGGCACAAGTGCTCAATTCAACCACAGGGGCTACCTATGGTAATCTCACTGACGCTCTTAACGCTGCTGAAGCCGGTGCAGAAATCGTCATCAGCGAGGATCAGACCATCGGCTCGCGCTATAGCATCACCAAGGCAGTGACCGTTTCCGGCGCTACCGGCAACGAGGTAATCAAGGCATCAAACAACAACTACATTATGTTCTTGATTCCCAGTAATGCAAATGTGGGCTCCATCGCATTCAAGAATCTGATCTTTGCCGGATCCGGCAAATCGTCAAATAAGGCCATTTTTGAGATCAATAAAGGCCAAAACACCGTGACATTTGACAATGTTACATTCAAAGATTTCGATCTGAATTCAGGCGATGCTATCCAGCACAAGAATGCCGGCAAGTCGATGCTCAAGAACGTTGCATTTGAAAATGTAGTGGTACCTGAAGGAAAATCAATGGTATTCATTGGAGACAACTGTCAGACCACTTTTGCCGGTGAGATGAAGAACGTATCAGTTTTTCTTGAGAAGACAAATTCAAAGGCATTTGTTGACGCAGCCGGCGTTAGCGGCGACGCTATTCCCGTGACTATTGGCGCTGCACGTGAAGTAGGTGCTGTAGTTATCCAAGGCACTACAAACACCGAGATGTTTACTCTCACCAACGCTGACCTCCACCTTGAGGCTGACGAGGCCAACAACAACCTCGTGCTGGCTGAAGGCACTCTCGGCATCGAGAACGTGGAAATCGAGGAGAACGCTCCCGTAGAATACTTCAACCTCCAGGGCGTGAAGGTGGCTGAGCCCACCCCCGGCCTCTACATCATGCGCCAGGGCAACAAGACCGCCAAGGTCGTGGTAAGATAAAAAGGTAAATTAAGGATATAGGTAAATTCAAGGTTTCCGATTCAATTTTGGGCGTCCTCCGCAAGGTGGGCGCCTTTTTTTCGTCGCGGCGGGGACACTGAGATTTTGATGATTAAGGATAATTTCGTAACTTTGCCATATCTGCAATCTTCCAGACATGAAAATCAAGACCCGCATATCGGCTTATTTGCGTCGCAGGCGCAGGCACAAGGGCGACTTCGTGCGCAGGCGGCGATACAGCCTCACGCTGCGGAGCCTGAGCTCGCTCTCTGATGTGTGGGAGTTCCGCGCGAGCCGTCGAGGCATGATCATGTCGGCTGTGGGGGTGTTCGCGGCCACCGGGTTGTTCTGGTTTCTGGTCTATGTCTACACACCCCTGCGCGGCGTGTTGCCTGTGGGCATGAGCTATGACCTGCGCGAGGACTATGACGAGATGTCGCTGAGGCTTGATTCTATCATAGAGGCACAGCGCGTCACCGATGCATACGCGGCCAATATAGAGCGTGTGCTGATGCTCACAGACATCGCCGACACGGCTGCAGCCGCGCCATCGGGCGAGACGGTGCCCAAAGTGCTTCCGCTTGATTCGCTGATAGAGTCGTCGGCCGCCGAGCGGAGTTTCGTGAGCCGGTTTGAGCAGGCCGAGCGATACAATCTGTCGGTGCTGTCGCCGATACTGGCTGACGGCATGACGTTTTTTCCGCCCGTCTCGGGTCTCATGGTAGAGGATCGCGTGTCAGAGGCCGGCATTCCGTCGGCAGTGGCGGTGCCGGGAAGCATGGCGCCCGTGTCGGCGGTGTACAGGGGCACGGTGCTTAACTCGTACTATACCACCGGGCGCGGGCTGACCATAGTGGTGCAGCATCCCAACGATTTCGTGTCGATATACACCGGCCTGGCCGAGGCTTTCGTCACCCGTGGCGGAAAAGTCAGCGCCGGCACCCGCATAGGGCTTGCTGACGGGCGCAAATACCCATTCTCGTTTGAATTGTGGCACAATGGCTCGCCCCTTCCTGTGCGCGAATACGTAACCATGTGAAATAGATGGGTATGCGAGGCGGAGGAAGAGTGGCGGTGTCGATTGTGGCCTATCATACCGACAGCGATGAATTGCGCAGGGCGGTATCATGCGTCGACCGGGATGCCGCCTGCAGCGTGAGCATCGTGGACAATGCCCGCGAGAAGCGGGTGGAGGCTTTGGCCGCGGAGCTGGGGGCGCAGTACATAGGCTCGGCCAACAATGGATACGGAGCCGGACATAATCTGGCCATACGCCAATCGATAGAGCAGGGAGCCGACTATCACCTGGTGATGAACAGCGACATCGAGTTTGACCCTCCGGCGCTGGCCCGCATGGTGGCCCGCATGGATTCTGACCCGGGCATCGGAGCGCTGCAGCCGAGGATAGTGGGGGCGGATGGCGCTGACCAATACGCTGTGCGCATGCTTCCCACGCCTTTTGATCTGGTGGTGCGGCGTTTTTTGCCGGGATGGATGTTTCGCCGCAGCCGCGACCGCTATCTGCTGAAGCATCTTGACCATGCCCTGGAGCATGATGTGCACTATATGCAGGGGAGTTTCATGCTTCTGCGCGTTGAGACGCTCAAGAGGGTGGGGGGCTTTGATGAGCGCTTTTTCATGTATCCGGAGGACATAGACCTGACGCGCCGCATAGCCGCCGACAGCCGCGCGCTGTATTGGCCCGGAGCCGTGGTGAGGCATCTGCACAGGGCAGAATCCTACGCGAGCGGGCGCATGCTGTGGGTGCACATTGCGAATATGTTCAGATATTTCAACAAGTGGGGTTGGTGGGGCGACCCGGCTCGCCGCAGGGCCAACATGAATATGCGCTGACCCGGCTGATATGCGGGGCAAATATTTTTTGTTTTAAGGTTTATTCGCTATCTTTGCACAATTAAACGCATCAAACCCCAAAATAGCGAAATGGCTGAATTATACGTGAAACACTTGCCTGACGGCACTAAGCTGCAGGGCGGAAAATATGAAATCGTGCGCTTCATCAACAGCGGTGGCTTCGGCTGCACCTACGAGGCTCGGTTTCCGATGATGCGCACGCGCGTGGCCATTAAGGAGTTTTTTATGGGGAAATATTGTGTGCGAGATCAGCGCACGGGCAAGGTGGCTCCGTCTACTGAAGAGAGCCGGTCGATCGTGGACCGGTGCAGGCAGAAGTTTGTGGATGAAGCCAGCACGCTCTATGGCATGAGCCACCGCTCGATAGTGAGGGTGTCGGATATCTTCGAGGAAAACGGTACGGCATATTTCGCCATGGACTTCATCTCAGGCCGCACCTTGGCCGAGATTGTCAGGGATGAAGGCCCCATGCCAGAGCAGAAGGCCATCGATTGCATGCGGCAGATATGCGAGGCCCTGCAATATCTGCATTCACGCCATAGGCTTCATCTCGACATAAAGCCCGACAACATCATGATCGACGACACCGGCAAGGCTGTGCTCATCGATTTCGGCGCATCGAAATATCTCGATAACGCGAGCTCGGAGGAGAGGCAGGTGACATCAAATGTGGTGCAGACGCCGGGATATTCACCCAATGAGCAGCTGACGGGCGACACGAGCCGATTCACTAACGCCACAGACCTTTACGCCCTTGGGGCTTCGTTCTATTATGTGCTTACGGGCGTGACGCCGGTGAGCGCCACCCTCCGCACGGCGGGAGAGGACCTCGAGCCTCTGCCTGAAAGCGTGAGCGAGCCTACGCGCCAAGCTGTGTACAAGGCCATGAGCCTTATGAAGGCCGACAGGCCGCAGACAGCCGCTGAATTCAGCGCCATGCTCAAGGATGTGCCTCGGGTCGAGGCGCCGTCGGGCAAGGAGGCCGCCAGAGCAGAACAAAGTCAGGCTTTTGAGCCCGACAGTAAGACCATGCCAGTCTACGCGAAGCAGGCAGCCGGAAAATCGCCGTTTGAGGTGAAGTCGCCCTCTGTGTTTGATATACCCAAGGGCGGCAAAAAGTCAGCCGCCTCGCCCGGGCCGTCTCCGGCCTTTGAGCCTGACAAGCCCACAAACCCGTTTGCGAGGGTGGCTAAGCCGAAACCGAAACCTGCGCCGAAGCCGGGAATCGATCGCAAGATCATCATAGGCGTGGCTGCGGCTATCGGCGCGTTGCTCATAGTCCTGGGATTCATCTTCCTGGGAGGCGAAGGCGTGAAGCCCGGTCCTCACCCCGATACGCTCAGGGTGGAGCAGGAGGCTGCAATTGTCGAGGAGGCTGTGGACTCGGCCTCGGTAGCTGTAGAGCCTGAAGGAAAGGTGGAGAACGCCGAAACAGAGGTCAAGCCTGAGCCGGCCAATAAGCCTGCGCAGGAGATGGTGCCCCAGAAGCCGGCCAAGCAAGAGCCTGCCAAGAGCGACAAGCCTGCCTCCAAGCCGCAGGAGACGAAACCCACGCCTCAGCCGAAGCCTGATGTGAAGAAGCCTGAGGAGAAGAAGCCCGAGGTAGCAGAGCAGCAGGGACCCACCCCCGACCAGCTGATGGCCGAGGAGCTGCGCACGGCAATGCGGATTGCTGACCTCAAATCAAGGCAGAAGGCCCTTCTGGCTCTCGCTGCAAAGGGATATGCGCCCGCTTATGCTCCGGCGGCAAGCGTGTCGGTGCTGCTGCACGATGACGCCAATGCCGACAAGTATGCGCGTCTCGCCATACAGAGCGGCCATGCATCGGAGGTGCAGGCTGTGGTTAAGGCTCTCGACCGTCAGGGCTATTATGACGACCCCTCGCATGGCAAGAAGCCTATGTGATCAATGGCGAGAGCCGAGTATATCATCTATTCCCGAAAAGTGCGTGATTGAGCGTCAAGGCATTTGTATGACATAGGTGCGCTGGTGTGACCACCCTTGGGTGAGGTTGCGAATCTGCAATGACACCATGCCTATGTATGACCCGAGTTGCCGCCTGATCGCGGAGATGAGTGCTGACATTGATTCGGCGCCGCAGATGCGCACATTGAGAAGTTCGCGGCCCATGACCGATGCTCTTGCGAATACGATATCGTTTGATCCGAATGTTTTCATTGTCTGTTTGTTTTTAGTGGTTAATAATCCTTTATATTGCAAAGGTAGCATACGCCTTGGGCAGAAGCGTTGCCCATCAAAACAAATAGTTGTTAAATATTGAGCCAAGTGGAGGTGCGTTTCGGAGAAACGCACGTGCCAGCCCTCTCCATCCCTTGGCGCGGGAACACGGATTGCACGGATTCACACAGATTATTTTTTATGAGAATCTCCTCCAAGGCATTGTGCGTCTGTAAAAACATCCGTGGACATCCGTGCAATCCGAGTTCTTTGTCAAAAGTTGGTGCTCCCGGTCCGATGCTTCGCGATTCTATTTGGTGCCATGCGATAAGCACCTTTGTATTAAGTGAAAAAGGCTGTCTGACACCCGGTGTCAGACAGCCTTTTCGCTGTTGTATCGTGTGGATATGTTATGATCAGCGCTGTACGCGACCGTTGGCGCTGCCGCCGGCGAGAGCCTCTACCTCGGCTGCTGTGACGAGGTTGAAGTCACCGGGCACGGTGTGCTTCAGGGCCGAGGCGGCCACAGCGAATTCGAGGGCTTCGGCCTGGCTGCCCATCGTGAGGAGGCCGTGGATGAGGCCGCCCGAGAATGAGTCGCCGCCGCCTACGCGGTCGATGATGGGGTTGATGTCATAACGCTTGCTCTGATAGAATTCCTTGCCGTTGTAGATCATGGCTTTCCAGCCGTTGTGAGTGGCAGAGAATGATTCGCGCAGGGTCGATACCACGTATTTGAATCCGAATTCCTTCATCATGGCTTCGAAGATGCCCTTGTATCCCTCTGCATCGGTGTTGCCTCCCTCCACATCAGCGTCGGGCTTGAAGCCAAGGCAGAGCTCGGCGTCCTCTTCGTTGCCGATGCAGACGTCGACATATTGCATGAGCGGACGCATGATCGACTGCGCCTTTTCGGATGTCCAGAGCTTCTTGCGGAAGTTGAGGTCTACGCTGACAGTGACGCCGTGGCGCTTGGCTGCCTCGCAGGCGAGGCGGGTGAGCTCGGCGGCCTTGTCGCTGATAGCGGGGGTGATGCCGCTCCAGTGGAACCAATCGGCGCCCTCCATGATCTTGTCGAAATCGAAATCTTCGGGCATAGCCTCCGAGATGGATGAATGCGCGCGGTCATAGATCACCTTTGAGGGGCGCATCGATGCGCCGGTCTCGCAGTAGTAGATGCCTACGCGGTCGCCTCCGCGGGCTATATGGTCGGTGTGCACTCCGTAGCGGCGGAGAGCGTTGAGAGCGGCCTGCCCGATCTCGTGCTTGGGAAGTTTGCTCACGAAGTATGCGTCATGGCCATAGTTGGCGCAGCTGACAGCCACGTTGGCCTCGCCGCCGCCCCAGATGACGTCGAAATTGTCGACCTGCACGAAGCGGTGGCAGCCTGCAGGAGAAAGGCGAAGCATGATTTCGCCGAGAGTGATAATTTTCATGTTATGTTATGGCAATTTGTCTGTGATAATTTACATTATTGCAAATTTAGCCATAATTTTCAAATTGCGCCACACTTTGCCCATAAACATTGTCTCAAAAAATAAAAATGAACTGCCGGGCGTATTGATATGTCGTGAATAATGCCTAACTTTGCGATAATATAAGGATATGAAAGCATATATTACGATCAAATATCGGGCTTTGGCCGTGGCCTTGGCCTTTGTGGCGGCTGTGTGCGGGGTGTTCGCGCAGCGCCAGCCTGACACCGGCGAGGCCAAAAAGGCGGCGGCCCCAGTGCAGATATCTTACGCTTGGAGTCCGTTATGGCCATCGGGCCAGCATGAGGAGGCGCCTATGGATACGCTCGAATACAATTATTTCCAGCGCGCCATCCCCTCGCAGATATCATACGCATGGGCATGCACCGGCAATCTCGGCGCCGAGGGCAAGAATATGCTCTTCATGCAGCAGAGGCCAATCAGCGAATTTTTCCTGCAGGATGCCCAGATGGCATGGACGCCGACATACGCCGACATAAAATTCTACAACACGCGCATACCGATGACTCAGGTGTCATACGACGCCGGAGGCGGCCGCGACAATGCCCAGGAGCGCCTGCGCATGCTATTTTCGGGAAATGCCGGAAAGAAGACGCAGATCGGCGCCAACCTCGACTACATATACTCAAAAGGCAGCTATGACAACCAGGCGGCCAAGGGCCTGATATGGGGAGTGAGCGGATCGCACATGGGCGACAGGCTCGAGGTGCAGGGATCATGGAATCACTACAATCTGCTCAACAAGGAGAACGGAGGCATCACCGATGACCTATACATCACCGACCCGGCCCAGCTGCAGGGCGGAGTGTCGACCATAAATCCCAAGTCGATACCCACAAATTTGTCTCACGCCCACACGAAGATAGTGGGAGGAGAGCTCTTCCTCAACGGTCGGTACAAGATAGGATACTGGCGAGAGGAGGAAGTGGACGACACCACCACGCTGAGGGAATACATCCCGTTCACCGCCTTCTTCTACACCCTCAATTTCAAGAACGCCAAGCATATATTCCGCGACGACAACATGATAGAGGTGGAGGAATTTTTCGGGCGCTCATACCTCAACCCCGACATCACAGATGACCGCACCAACTATTCGTCGCTGGCCAACACCGTGGGCGTGTCGCTGCTCGAAGGCTTCAACAAATACGCTAAGTTCGGCATGTCGGCATTCGTCACCTACGAGATGCGCAAATACAAGCAGGCTGTCGACACGATGGATCGCTCGATGGAGGGCGGCCTTGGCCTCACGCCATTTCCCGAAGGAATCGAGTCGGTGCTCGCCCGCAAATCGCAGAATATGGCATGGGCCGGAGCGCAGATCTCGAAGCAGCAGGGATCGATAATCACGTATGAGGCCACAGGTCAGATAGGATTTCTCGGCGATGCCGCCGGCGAAATTAAGATCGACGGCAGCATAAAGACCCGCATTCCGCTCTTCGGAGACACGGTAGGCATCACGGCCTACGGCTCTCTCAAGAACACATCTCCGTCATATCTGCTGCGCGAATACATCAGCAACCACTTCATCTGGCAAAATTCATTCGGCAAGGAAAGGCGCATGAGGTTTGGCGGCATACTCACTATCCCATGGACCAACACCGCCCTCAACATCGGCACCGAAACCCTGCAGAATCTTATCTACTTTGACCGGGATGCCCTCCCGCGACAGAACAGCGGCGGAGTGCAGGTGTTCTCGGCCACACTCGACCAGAATTTCAAACTTGGCATTCTCCACTGGAACAATAAAGTGACATTCCAGACATCGACCAACGATGTGGTGATGCCTCTGCCCAAGGTGGCGCTCTACAGCAATCTCTATATCCTCTGCCGCATTGCCACCCTGCATCTGCAGCTCGGTGTGGACTGCAGCTACTACTCCAAATACTACGCTCCGGGATATCAGCCCGCGACGGCCACGTTCTACAATCAGCGCGAGATGAAGCTCGGCAATTATCCTTTCATGAACGCATACGCCAACATGAAGCTGGGCAGGGTGAGATTCTACGTGATGATGTCGCACGTCAACCAAGGCGTATTCGGAAATGACTATTTCTCGTTGCCGCACTATCCGCTCAATCCGCGCCGCTTCCAGATGGGATTGTCGGTCGATTTCCTTGACTGACCATGGCTCTACGACCTCTTAAGCAGTGCAAAGCCGGCATGCGATCTATGATCATAGCCCTGGTGGCTGTGGCTTTGCTCATGGTCCTGGCCGCGCAGTGCTCCAGGCGCCAGGAGTCGCCATTCGCCAAAGCATACGTGAAATCAGGAGGCGACACCCTCGACGTGGCCATAGAGATGTCTCCGGGCATATACTCCGTGGCAGGCGACAGCGTCTGGGGCCGCGACTATGCAATGATCAGCCGCATGTCGGCCGAAATAGGCCGGCCGGTGAAATTTCATCCCTTTGTGCCCCTGCGCCACGCCCTCGACGGCCTCAGGCAAGGGCATTATGACCTGGTGGCCGCCTCGCTGCCGGCCACAGCCATGCTGCGCGACAGTTTCCTGCTCACCGAACCGGTGTACCTTGACCGAGAAGTGCTCGTGCAGAGGCGCGACTCGACGGGTGCCGGCATCATCACATCCCAGCTGCAGCTCGCATCAGACACTGTGTGGCTCGCGGCCGACTCCCCGTTCGCGGCGCGCATATCGCATCTGTCGCGGGAGATAGGCGACACCATATATGTGCGCCAGTCGGCAGAGTACAGCGCCGAGCATCTGGTGATTCTCGTGGCCAAGGGCAAGATAAGGCTGGCCGTTGTCAACGAAGACATAGCCCGGCGCATGCTTACGGACTATCCCGGACTTGACGCTTCCACCCCGGTGTCGTTCACCCAATTCCAGTCTTGGGCGTTGAAAAAGGACAACGCCGGCTTGGCCGACTCGATCAACTCTTGGATAGCCTCGCGCGCGAAATCGCTGATTGATTAGCGCCTGCGGTTGGGATTGCGCGGAAACCACCCTTTCTCCACGCGCTTGCGCTGGTCAAATATTTCCTTGATGGTCCAGAACGACGAGAAGGCTGTGACGCCGAGCACTGACTGCCAGAAGACGTCAGACACAAACACTGACGCCGCTATGCATGACGCGCCAAGCACCAGAAACCACCACCAGCAGCCAGTGCCGAAATAATACTCACACTTGATCACTACAGGGTGAAAAGCCCCGATCACCAGAAATGTGCAGGCCCCGATGGCAAGGCCAAGCAAATTGTACTCTTGCAAAAATTCCATGCGCAAAGATACGTCTTTTCCGCAAAAGCCACAACACGCGCGCCCTCTTCTGTTTATGCGGAGGTGCGTTTCTCCGAAACTTACGGGTCAAATCCCACGCCCCGTGCCACGCATTTTGCCATTAGGCGCTTTTCTCGCAAAGGTAATGTTATGCTATTGCATTGCAGACTTTTTCACTGAAAGAAAACTATTTGCTGAAAAAAATGGCGAGGGAAAAATAAAAAAAATCTGAACCTTTTTCGAGCCACTGATGTTAGAATTACAAATCATCTAACTAAACAACTATTTATTATGAAAAAAGTCGCATTAATGATCACCCTCGCACTCAGCAGTGTGATGGTCTTCGCTCAGAAACCCAACAAGGCAGAACTCAAGCAGATGCAAGCATTCCTGCAGCAGCCTGCCGCAGAAGCAGCCACAAACGCACAGGCCCTCAATATTGTAGACCTCAAAAACCCCTCTACTTGGGAAGGCGTGACTGTAGAAAACGGTCATATCACCGCTATCGACTGGAAAGGCAAGAAACTTGCCGGCTCACTCGACATCTCCGGATTTGACAATCTTAAGAAGGTCGACGTATCTCGAAACCACATCTCGGCCGTAAACGTATCGGGCGACGAAGCCCTCGTAGAGCTCAACGCCTCACGCAACAAAATGACTGCCTGCGACCTCAGCGGTGCAACAGCCCTCGAGAAAGTGGCCATCAACAACAACCGGCTCACCGACGTGACATTCGGCCAGATCCCCGCGCTCAAGACATTCAACTGCTCAAACAACGCATTCGTTGAGCTCAGCCTCTCCGGCGCTCCCGCCCTCGAGACCCTCAACTGCCAGAGCAACCGCCTTGAAGTCCTCGACATCCAGGGATGCGCCAAGCTCAAGAATCTCTATTGCGGATACAACAAGCTCACCCAGGTGGTGCTCGCCGGAGTAGAAGGCCTGACAAACTTCAACTGTGACGACAACCGCATCTCAAACATGGTGATGCAAGGCCTGCCCTCGCTCAGCACATTCATCTGCAGCGACAACAACATGAAAGGCCTGGCAGTGCGCGACTGCAAGAGCGTCCTCGACATCGTTTGCTCTTACAACGACCTCACCAGCTTCACCGTTGAAGGTTGCCCCCAGCTACTCTTCGTAGACTGCTCTTACAACGACCTCACCAGCCTCACCCTCAGCAACCAGACCTTCCTGCAGCGCATCCTCTGCAACAACAACCAGCTCAACATGCTTGACGTATCGTTCGACCAGAACCTGACATACATCAACTGCCGCTACAACACCATCACCGACTTCCGCACCGAAGCATGCCCCAACCTCCACATGATCGCCTGCGAATGGGGTGGATTCTAAAACCCTTCAGGCAACCACGGTTGCCGTGACTGAATAAAGCAATAGCGGCCCGCGACTTTTGACGTCGCGGGCCGCATATTTTTTTGCGCCCTGGGAAGGCGGCACGCAGAGGCCACCCCACGTCACTTCACCGGCATCTTCTCGATGCGGCGCTCATGGCGTCCGCCCTCAAACTCCGTCGACAGGAACGTCTCGATGATCTCGATGGCCACCTCCGGAGCGATGAAGCGCGCTGGCATCACCAGCACATTGGCATTATTGTGCGCGCGGGCCAGGCGAGCCAGCTCCGGAGTCCAGCACAGAGCCGCGCGTATGCCCTGATGCTTGTTGAGCGTCATCGCGATGCCATTGCCCGAGCCGCACATGGCTATGCCCGGATAGACATCGCCGGCCTCAACGGCCAAAGCGCATGGATGGGCGAAATCGGCGTAATCGCAGCTCTCAGAGCTGTTGGTGCCAAAATCGGTATACTCAATATGGTTAGCGTCAAGATAGCCCTCGACGATGCACTTAAGCTCATAGCCCGCATGATCGCTGCAAAGACCGGCCTTTACGCCCGGTTTAAGAATGCTCATAACAAAAATCAAAAAAAAATTAAACTGAAAATCAAATGACAACGCAAAATTACGAAAAAAAACGTATTTTCCTATTGTCAATTCAAAAAAAATGCCTAACTTTGCAACATCAAAACCAACCGATGCCCAGGTGGCGGAATGGTAGACGCGCTCGTTTCAGGTGCGAGTGCTGAGAGGCGTGCAGGTTCGAGTCCTGTTCTGGGCACCCCACAAAATCGCAAGTAGTTGAAAATCAATTACTTGCGATTTTTACATTCGGAAATTGTCAGCAAATTGTCAGCGAGCCTCGAAAAAGTCAGCGATTCAACCCCACTGAACCGCCGCAAATCCAACTGAATAGATTGAATTTGGATTTATTAACTTTCTTTAATACACCCGAAGCAGCGGCACAGCCTTTCTCTCGCCCGGCCTCACCTTATCAACCTCCCTATACATAGACAGCACAAGCTATCGCAACAACGCTCGGCGGCATTTTTCTTCTCGCCAGCCCTTTTCTCGGTGGCAGTTTTTCTTTTCGGTGATCTATATATAAGTTTGGTTTAACTCGGGTATATACTACCCGACCTAAACCAAACT
>CANNVE010000018.1 GCA_947525975.1 uncultured Muribaculaceae bacterium
GGGGCACTCCGTCGGTGGTGGAGTAGATGTAGTATTTTTCCGAGATGGGATCCCAGAGGATTTCAGGGTCGGCATGGTATCCGGGCAGCACGGGGTTGGCGTATACGGTGATTCCCTCGGGCGTGCCGTAGGCCTCGGTGAGGCGTCGGAGCTCGGCGGCTGTGATGGGCACCACTGTGCCGTGGCGAGGATGGAAGTCCATGGTCACGTCATGGTCCACGACTTTGAAATTCTTGAAGTCGTCGGTCTCGGTGAATTGGTATCGACCGGCCATGTACACGTCATACATCAGTATGTATTTGTCCTTGCCTATGAGCTTGAATGTGCCGGCGCCTTCCACAGCGTCTTTGGTCTGCTGCTTGTATTCGGGATCTTCTTCCCATTTGCCGGATGTCAGGCTCTTGGTCTTGGCCACTTTGATGCCGTTGCCGTGGCCTTCGGTCTTGTAGAACATATAGAATGTGCCGTCTTTCTCCACGATGTCTCCGTCGATGCACGATTTCTTGTCGGCGGGCTCGAACAGCACCTTGGGCTCACCCTCGATGTCGGTGAATTCCGGGTTGGCGTATGCGTAGTATATGATGTCGGGGCCATCGGCGTGCTTCATTGACCAATACACCATGTATTTCTGCGCTTCGGGGTCGAAGACGGTCTGTGGCGCCCATACGCGCTTGAGCCGTTCCTGCCCGGCGTATTTCTTCTGCATGTTGACCACGCTTGAGGTCCAGTCCACCAGGTCATAGCTCTTCATCAGCACCATGGCGCGGTTTGAGTCCCAGCCGTTGCCCGACACCATATCGGTGGCTACCATGTAGAATACCGAATCCTGCTGGCCGCGCAGTATGTGCGGGTCGCGCATGCCGCCGGTGGAGCTGATCAGGCGCGAATCCATGATAGGATTGCCGCCGTTGAGCGCGCGGAAGTTGTATCCGTCATTGCTCACTGCATAGCAGATGGCTTCCTCCGAGATGTGGTTTCCGGTGAAATAAGTGAAAAGGTAGGCTGCGTATTGATCCTCTGCGTTCTGCGACGCGCAGGCAACGCCCGAGGCTATCGCTGTGGCAGCCAGTAGAGTGGTGATTTTTTTTGTCATCAGGTAAAAATGGTTTATTTTCAAGGTATCGCAAAATTACAAAATAATTTTAACGCATGAAAGAAAATTATTAATTTTGCCGCATGAAACTGAAAGCATGGATTGAGGCTATGAGATTGCGCACGCTGCCGGTGTCGGTGGCTGGCGTGATATCCGGCACGGCGCTTGCGCTTGCTGTCGGCGGCTTCAGCCTTTGGCCGGCCTGCATATGCCTGATTTTTGCGGTGCTGGCTCAGGTGGCGTCGAATTTCGCCAACGAATATTATGATTTCATGGCAGGCCTCGACAAGCCCGGGCGCGAAGGCCCAAGGCGAGGCGTCACCGAGGGCGACATCACGCCCCGGGCCATGAAGGCGGCCACATTCGCCACTCTGGCGCTCGCCTGCGCATTTGGGCTGTCGCTCGTGCATTGGGGCGGATGGTGGCTCATAGCGGTGGGGGTGGCCATCGCCTTGGGCGTCGTGGCCTACAGCGCCGGGCCTTATCCGCTCTCGCGCAATGGATTGGGCGAAGTGGCGGTGGCTTTGTTTTTCGGAGTGGTGCCCGTCAATTTCACCTTTTATCTGCAGACCGGTTTTTTCTCTCTTCCCGCGGCGCTGGCTTCGCTGTCGATAGGGCTAATGGGCTCAAATGTGCTTATTGTGAACAATTACCGCGACGCTGACGACGATGCCGCCGTGGGCAAGCGCACGCTTGCCGTGAAGTGGGGCCGCAGCGCCGTAAGCGTGATGTATCTGCTCAACGGATACGTGGGCGTCGGGCTTATGCTCGGCATTTGGGAAAGTTTCGGCATAGGCTGGCTGGCTGCGCCGATAGCCTATCTTGTGGGGCACACGTGTGTCTGGCGCGCCATGACCCGGCTTCAAGGCCACCGGCTCAATCCGCTGCTTGGCGCCACGGCCATGCTGATGCTCGCCTACAGCCTCGGATTGCTCGCCGCCGCCATGGTGTGAAAAAGGGTGAAGATTGCAGCGTCAGGCCGCGTCATATTGTCACATTTGTTTTTTTGTTTGAAAAAAAATGCTTAACTTTGCGGTGTTCCTCAAAAATCACGAGAATATTTATCACCGTGTAAACACTTTGTCAACATTATTTGTTGAAATTCCAACTTCACTATTTTTTATTCCAAACCGTTTCTGCCTTTTGAGGCTTATTATGTGCGGACGCCAATGGCCCTCTGCGCAGTCTAATCTGAATTGTAATTATCATCCCTCCACCCCTATCATACATAGATGTACGTAATTGACGAACTTAAGGAGATGGCTCCTGAGCAAATCAAGACCATTGCCCAAGAATTCGGCATCAAGGAAGCCGATGAAACACCGGCCGCCGATCTTGTTTTCAAAATCCTTGACCACCAGGCCACAGAGGCTGCCAAAAAGCCCATGCCCGAGAAAAAAGCGAAGCGTGGCCGCAAGCCCAAGGTTCAGCCTGAGGCTGCCAAGGCATCGGCCGACGAGGCTGTAGCCAAGCCCGAAGCCGGCGATGAGCCTGTTCCCGCAGAGCAGGATCAGCCCGCCGAAGCCCCAAAAAGGCGCGGACGCCCGCGCAAAAACGCTGATGACCAGGAAGCGCAGCAGCCTAAGGCCGCGCAGCCCAAAAAAGGCAAGAAGGGCGCCAAGCCGGCCGCAACCGAGGCACAGCCCGACGCTACTCCCGTAGAGCCAAACGCAGAGGCAGAGCCCGTGGAGGCCCAGCCTGAGCTGAAGCCCGAGGCTGAAGCGCCCGTGCGCGAAGCCGCTCCTGCAGAGCAGGCGCCCAAGGTGTTCCAGCCCAAGGGCGCTGAAGGGGGAGCAGACAGCGCATTCGGATCGTTCTTCCCGCGCAGCGATGGCCGCAAGTTTGTGCCGCGCAGCCAGAAAGAGAAGGAAGAGGCTGCCGTAAGGCAGGCTTCGAGGCCCCAGCAGCCCAAAGAGCCGCAGCAGCCGATGGCTCCGATGGCGATAATGATAGGCGAGCCGGGACAGAATATCCCCAATCCGCCCGGCACAGGAAAGAAAAACAAGAAAAACCGTCAGTATCAGCAGCAGATACCGCAGATACCTTATTACGACTTCTCTGACTTCCTTGAGGCTCAAGGCGTGCTTGAGGTGGTGCAGGAGGGACACGGATTCCTGCGTTCGAGTGATTACAATTATCTCGCATCGCCCGACGATATTCTCGTGAGCCCGCAGCAGATCAAGGCCTATGGTCTGAAGACCGGCGACGTGGTGGAGTGCCTTATACGCCCTCCGCGCGAAGGCGAGAAATACTTCCCCATGACTTCGGTGCTCAACGTCAACGGGCGTTCGCCTGAATTCATACGCGACCGCGTATCGTTTGAGCATCTGACGCCTCTCTTCCCTGATGAGAAATTTGATCTCACAAGCGGCTCTACATGCAACATCTCTACCCGAGTGGTGGATATGTTCGCTCCTATAGGCAAAGGACAGCGCGGCCTCATAGTGGCTCCGCCGAAGACCGGCAAGACCATCCTGCTCAAGGACATAGCCAACGCCATCGCCGAGAATCATCCCGAGACCTACATCATGATACTCCTTATCGACGAGCGCCCCGAGGAGGTGACCGACATGAGCCGCAGCGTCAATGCCGAGGTGATAGCCTCTACATTCGACGAGTCGGCGGAGCATCATGTGAAGATCGCGTCGATCGTGCTCGAAAAGGCCAAGCGCCTGGTGGAGTGCGGCCATGACGTAGTGATCCTGCTCGACTCGATCACCCGCCTGGCCCGAGCATACAACACTTGCTCGCCTGCTTCTGGAAAGATACTTTCAGGCGGCGTTGACGCCAACGCATTGCAGAAGCCCAAGAGATTCTTCGGCGCAGCCCGCAACATCGAGAACGGCGGATCGCTCACCATCATAGCCACGGCCCTGACCGAGACGTCGTCGAAGATGGATGAGGTGATCTTTGAGGAATTCAAGGGTACGGGCAATATGGAGCTGCAGCTTGACCGCAAACTGTCGAACAAGCGCGTATTCCCCGCCGTCGACATCATCGCTTCGTCGACCCGCCGCGACGACTTGCTGCTGCGCCCCGAGACGCTCAACCGCATGTGGATACTGCGCCGCTTCCTCGGCGACCGCAACAGCATTGAGGCTATGGAATTCATCAAAGACCGCATGGAGCGCACCCGCGACAACGACGAGCTCCTGCGCACGATGAATGACTGATAAATAGGATTATAAAATTTATAAGACTTATAACATCTGCCCCCAAGCATCAAAAGCCCGCAATTGCGGGCTTTTGATGCTTGGGGGCAGATGTTTCAGAAATTGAATTGGGCCAGACAGCAGGCGCGGTAAGCCATGCGGTGGTCTCCGTCGACGTTTGATCGCTTGCCTATGTTGAATTCGGCTCCCACCTGCCAGCGCGGCGTGATGTTGTAGAATATGTTGGCCGTGCCGTATAAGCCGTATTTGTATTCAGTGCCGGCGTATGCCATGCCGCTTTCGGGCAATATGCGCTCTTGGCTCACGATAAGCGTTGAGAAGAGGCTCGGGCTGAAATTATATTGCATGGCGGCATACCATCCGTAGCTCAGGGGAGCCTTCATTGTGCCCGGCGCGCTGGCCATGGCCACCACGTCGTTGTTGCCGTTTGAGAGGTCGTTTATCATGTTGCCGATGCCTCGGCCCGTGTATCCGGCTCCATAGACAGTGATGTGGCTGCATGGATTGAACACTGTGGAGAGGTTGACGCCCCATCCGGTGACGTATCTGTTGCGTGCCTCAACGAGGTCGCGGTATCTGATGCCCTTTACTATTCCGGCAAGCCTCAGATGCTGGCTGCTGGCCCAACTCCATTGCACGAAAGCCGAGAAATCGGGCATGTATGTGTTGCCGGCCTCTGTGGTGTTGTCTACGGCGTATGTGTTGTCGGGCGTCTCGGCCGATACGGCGAGGGTGATGCCGTGCCTGAACGTGTGCATGTATCTGACGAGCATGCGTGTGTCGCTCACTTCAGAGTTGGGGCCGGACGTCTCCACGGTCGACGGCTGCGATGCGGGGTCGGTGAATGTGGAGTTGGCGTATCCGAGAGTCCAGTCTCCGGCTGTGGCGTATGCTTTCTTCAGCTTGAAGTAATGGCTGTCGCCTCCGCCGGCGAATTTGGCCTGGATGTAGAATTTGAAAGCGCCGATGCGGTCGTGGTTGCCAAAGACGGTGAGGAACAAAGACGAATTGCCTATCGATGTCTGGAAAGCGTTGGGCTGCGAATGGTTGGCGGGGATGGGGATGTCGTAGGGGGTGAATCCCACGCCGTCGATCACGCCGTGCCAGTCGTATGCGCCTATGGCGGTGATGCTTCCGCCCACGCCCATTGCTATTTTGCTGTCGCGGCTCATCAGCAGGAAATATGGTGCCTGCGGGTCCTGTGCGTGGGTGAACTGGTCGTTGTAGAATTGCTCGATCAGCCTGGCATGTTCGATCGAGTCGGCTTTGCCTTCACCAAAATGGACGTATTTGTGCGATTGCACTTTTTGTTGACGGGCTTCGCCCACAAGGGTCGACTGGGCGTTGGCGCAGAAGGCGGCAGACAGCATGGCGAGGGCTGCATAGACACGTGTGATTGACATAGCTGAAACTTGGTTGTTAAAAAAATGAAACGGGTGATGTCATAGATATAACATCACCCGTTTCGCAAAAGTTTTGCTAATCTGGTATTTCGCTTGTGTGAAATGTCAAAGCGTTGGCGGTCATCCGCCGAAGTTGTCGTAATGGATGTTCTCGGGGTCTACGCCGAGGCTGTCGAGCATCTGGTTGACGGCGTTTGACATCGGGCCGGGGCCGCACATGTAGTATTCGATGTCCTCGGGATTCTCGTGATCCTTAAGATATGTGTTGTAGATGACCTGATGCACGAATCCGGGCGTGTACTTCACTCCTGCGGCATCGGCTGCGGGGTCGGGGCGGTCGAGAGCCAGGTGGAAGTGGAAGTTGGGGAATTCCTTTTCAAGGGCGAGGAAGTCCTGGAGGTAGAATACCTCGTTGAGGGCTCGCGCGCCATAGAAGTAGTGCATTTCGCGGTCGGTGCAGTGCAGGGTGCGGGTCATGTACATGATCTGAGAGCGCAGAGGAGCCATGCCGGCGCCGCCGCCGATCCACATCATCTCTTTCTTGCTGTCGAGTATGAGGTGGAAATCTCCGTAGGGGCCGCTCATCATCACCTTGTCGCCGGGCTTCAGGGTGAATATGTAGCTCGATGCTATGCCTGGCATCACGTCCTGGAATCCGACCTGTGGCTTGGGCTTGAAGGGCGGCGTGGCTATGCGCACGGTGAGCATGATGCGGTCGCCCTCGGCGGGGTAGTTGGCCATGGAGTATGCGCGTATGGTGCTGGCTTCGTTCTTGCACTTGAGGCTGAAGAGGCCGAATTTCTCCCATGCGGGCAGGTATTCGGCGCCGATGCTCTCCTTGTCGATGTCCTTGTCGTAGTCCATCGAGTAGGGCGGTATCTTGATCTGGGCGTATGATCCGGGCATGAAGTCCATGTGCTCGCCCGGAGGCAGGGCCACGATGAATTCCTTGATGAATGTGGCCACGTTCTTGTTGGATATGACCTCGCATTCCCATTCGCGCACGTCGAGCACCGATGCGGGCACTCCTATGCTCATGTCGCCTTTCACCTTTACTTGGCAGCCAAGGCGCCAATGGTCCTGCAGTTGCTTGCGCGAGAAGTGCACGCTTTCGGTGGGCAGAGCCTCGCCTCCGCCTTCAAACACCTGCACCTTGCATTGTCCGCAGCTGCCTTTGCCGCCGCATGCGCTGGGCAGGAACACATTTTCGTCGGCCAGGGCCGAGAGGAGCGATTTGCCGCTCTGCACCTCCATCTTGGTGTCGCCGTTGACCGTGACAGTCACATCGCCGCTCTGCACAAGGAAGCGCTTGGCCACGAGCAGCACTATGACCAGCAGCAGGGTGATGGCGAGGAAGATGCCTACGCCTGCCAGGAGCGTGAGGGTGGTCACGCTGTTGAGTAAGATATAAGCTGATGTCATGGCTGTATGTCAGATTTTAATGCCCAGGAAGCTCATGAACGCTATGCCCATGAGCGCTGTGAGGATAAACGTAATGCCGATGCCGCGCAGGGGCTTGGGGATGTCGCTGTATTGGGCCAGGCGCTCGCGAATGGCGGCCACTGCTGTGATGGCCAGGAGCCAGCCGAGGCCCCAGCCGCCTCCGGCGCATACGGCAGTCCAGACAGATGGGAAATCTCTCTGCTGCATGAAGAGCGAGCCGCCAAGGATGGCGCAGTTCACGGCTATCAGCGGCAGGAAGATGCCAAGCGATGCGTAGAGCGAAGGGCTGTATTTCTCCACGGTCATCTCCACGAGCTGGGTCATGGATGCGATGACGGCTATGAACATGATCAGCGACAGGAAGCTGAGGTCGACGTCAGCGTATTCCGGGCCGAGCCATGTCAGTGCTCCGGCGCTCAGCACGTAGGTCTGCAGCAGATAGTTGATGGGCAGGGTGATGACGAGCATGAAAGTCACCGCCACGCCAAGGCCGAAGGCCGTCTTCACATTCTTCGACACGGCCAGGAACGAGCATATGCCGAGGAAGTAGGCGAAGACCATATTGTCGACGAAAATCGACCGTATGAATATATTGAAGTTTTCCATTTTGACAATGTTGAATCGTTAAATCGATATGACGCAGATGCGAAATGCCGATTAATCGAGATTTTTGACTATGACTCCTGCAGGTCTTTGTTTCGCGAGCGGTGCACCCAGATGATGCAGGCCACCACCACGAGGGCCATCGGCGGCAGGATCATCAGGCCGTTGTTGGCGTATCCGTGGTCGTAGCACCATTGGGGTATCACCTGATATCCCAAAAGGGTGCCGCTGCCCAGAAGCTCGCGGAAGAATCCGGTGATGATCAGGATGATGGCGTATCCCACGCCGTTGCCGATGCCGTCGAGGAACGACGGCCAGGGCTTATTGCCCATGGCGAATGCCTCGAGGCGGCCCATCAGGATGCAGTTGGTGATTATAAGGCCGATGAATACGGATAGCTGTTTGCTGACGTCGTAGGCGTAGGCCTTGAGGAGCTGGTCTACGATTACCACGAGGCCTGCCACCACCACGAGCTGCACGATGATGCGTATGTTGGTGGGGATGGTGGAGCGAAGAAGCGATATGATGACATTGGCGAATGCCAGCACGGCTATCACCGATAGGCCCATCACTATGGCCGGCTCGAGCTTGGCCGTGACAGCGAGCACAGAGCAGATGCCGAGCACCTGCACGATCACAGGATTGTTTTTTGAGAAGGGGTTGAATAGCACTTCCTTCAGGTTCACTTTGTCTGCCATGGCTTATTTCCGGTTTGATAGATTGTTGAGGAATGCTGCGTAGGGGCTCAGGCAGTTGTCGAGCATGGCGCCCACGCCTTTGCTTGTGATTGTGCCTCCGGAGATGCCGTCGACGTAGTCGGCTTCGGGGTTGGCGGGCTTCTGTCCGGCCTTTACCACTTCCACGGGCACGAAGCGCCCGCTCTTGATCATCTCTTTGCCGTTGAATTCGTTGCTGAACGCCGGCTTCTCGATTTCGGCTCCGAGGCCGGGAGTCTCGCCCTGATGGGCGAAATATGCGCCATAGACTGTGCTGCCGTCGGCGTCGAAGGCCACATATCCCCAGATCGGGCCCCACAGGCCTGCTCCGTAGACGGGGAGGATGTATTTGGTCTGTCCGTCGTCGGTGGTGCATACGTATACGGGAAGCTGCCTGTCGGCTGCCGGAGCCTTGCTCTGCTTCTCGACGCTGATGTCAAAGGCGTTGTCGCCCACGGTCTCTCCGGCTTCGTTGATCACGAGCTGCGAGGTGATGTATTTCGAGAAGTCGGCCTTGGCGTCGGCTGCGTCGGTGGATATGTGCACGGCTGCCAGTATCTGCTTCATCTTGTCGGCGTTGGCGTTGTCGGTCTGCAGAGGCTTGAGGGCTGTGGCCGTCAGAGCGAGGGCCGACCCCACTACCACCACCAGCACTATTATATATATGATGGTGTAAACGTTGCTTTGCTTGTTCATTGCTGCTGTGTTTTAGCGGTGAGACGTTTCATGCGCCTGCGGATGTTGCTCTGCACCACGCACCAGTCGATCAGCGGAGCGAATGCGTTCATGAGCAGCACTGCCAGCATGGCACCCTCGGGGTATCCGTTGTTGTATGTGCGAATGAGCACGGCAATGACGCCGATGAGGAATCCGTAGATGTATTTGCCGGTGGTGGTGCGGGCGGCTGTCACCGGGTCGGTGGCCATGAAGACCACAGCGAATGCGAAGCCGCCGTATATTAGCTGGTCCCATGCCGTCAGGTAAGACGCGGGGTAGGTGGGTGTGGCGCAAGCGTTGGCTATCCAGCCCATCAGCAGGCCTCCGGCCACTGCCGAGAGGATGATGCGCCAAGAGGCGATTCCGGCCAGGGTGAGGATGCCGGCTCCGAGCAGGATGCAGATGACTGAAGTCTCGCCGAATGATCCGGGGATTAGGCCCGTGAATGCGTCCCACCATCCGATGGCGCTTCCGTCAGCGCCTGTGAGGCTGAGTCCCTGGCCTGAAGATGTGGCTATCTGTCCCAGCGGCGTGGCGCAGCTGTAGGCGTCGGCGGCCACGGGGCCGTAGCCGAGCTGGGTGCCGGTGGCCACGAATACGTGGTCGCCCGACATCTTGGCGGGATAGGCGAAGAATAGGAATGCTCGCGCGATGAGGGCCACGTTGAATACGTTGTAGCCCGTGCCGCCGAATACCTCTTTGGCGAAGATCACGGCAAAGGCCACCGCCACAGCCAGCATCCACAGGGGTGTCTCCACTGGGATGATCATGGGCACGAGGATGCCGGTGACGAGGAATCCCTCTTGTATCTCTTCTTTCTTGATCTGGGCCATGATGAATTCGATGCCGAGGCCCACGATGTAGCTGACCGCCACCTTTGGCAGGATGGCGAGGAAGCCATAGAGCATCAGGGGCCAGAAGGGTTTGTCGGCGATGCCGCAGGCCAGCCAATGCTGGTATCCGGTGTTGTACATGCCGAAAAAGAAGCATGGCATCAGAGCCAGCACCACCATGATCATGGTGCGCTTGCTGTCCATGCTGTCGTGTATCTGCACGCCTCCCGCCGGCTTGGCCGTGGCTGATGGCGTGAAGAGGAACGTGTCAAGGCCGTCGAATACAGAGTGGAAAGCGTGGAGCTTGCCTCCCTCCTCGAAATTTGGCCTGACGCGGTCGATGAATCTTTTTAAAGGCTTCACTTTTATCTAATGTTCAATGTTTTGGAAATTCATGTGGTTATTCTGTCTCCTTGCGCAGGTAGTCAAGGCCGTCGCGCACTATCTGCTGCAGTGGCATCTTCGAGGTGTCGGCGTATTCGGCCAGGGCGAAGTCCTCGGGGGCCACCTCGTATATGCCAAGCTGCTCCATGCCCTCGATGTCGCGGGCGATGATGGCCTTAAGCAGATACTCGGCCATGATGTCCATAGGCATGTACTTGTCGTATTGGCCTGACATGATCATGGCTCGGCGTCCGCCCAGCAGGCGGGCGTCGGGGCTGAAGGCCTTGCGCAGGAAGTGTCCGGGGAATGTGTGGCTCGTGCTCATCTTCGAAGGAGACAGAGACGCCCATCCCATGAATTCGTCCACGTCGTCGCCCTCGGGTATCACGGTCACCTGGCGGTAGGGGAAGCGCAGGTATCCGTCTGCGTCCTCGGCGGTGCCTGTCAGCACGTTGCCTGAAATTATGCGCACATGGTGGTCGGCTTTCTTCAGGCGTCCGCCCACTATGGCCGAGAGCTGCGCTCCCATCACTGTCTCGATCATGCATGGCTTCTCCACTTCGGAGCCGGTGAGGGCTACGAGGGTGGAGCCATCGAATGTGCCGTCGGTGACGATCCTGCCGATGCGGGCGAGGGTGACTGCGTCGAGGGTCCAGACAGTCTCGCCTTTGTTGACCGGCGCTATGTTGGCGATCTGCACGCCGGCGTTGCCCACCGGGTGTGGCCCCTGCACATGCACCATCTCCGCGCCGTCGATGTCGCCCAGGCTCCAGTCGTCGGCTACAGACAGGTATACTTTCCCTGTGGTAGCCGATGCCAGGAATCTGGCTCCTGCCTCAAGCAGGTCCTTCTTGCCGGCGAGCGAGGCCGTCATGGGGGCGGCGAGGGGAGCGCTGTCGATGGCTGTGACGAATATGTCGCGAGGCTGGCGGTCGGGGCGCGGCACTATGTCGTAGGGGCGCTGGCGCATCATGGCGAGCATGCCCGAGGCGCACAGCAGGTCGATGGCGCTCTGCGCTGAATCGGCCGTCGCGCTTTTCTGCTCGGCGTCGGGCTCGATCACCACGCGCTCTATCTTGCGGCGCTCGCCGCGCACCACGGCTCGCACGGTGCCGCTCACGGGCGATACTACTTTGAGCGTCTCATAGGTCTTGTCGCGCAGCAAGGGCTGCCCGGCCAATACTTTGTCGCCCTCTTTCACCTCGGGCTTGGGAGCCAAGCCGGGAAAGTCATCGGGGATGACGGCCACAGAGTCGGGCATGACCCGGGCCGCGATGGCTGTGTCGGTGAGCGCGCCGGCCAGTCGCAGGTCCAATCCCTTCTTAATCTTGATGTTCATGTCAGTGAGGGTATGTTGTTTATGTTGTTTTCTATGCGTGTGTCGGATTCTGTGTCTCTCGCATGGAGAGCGCCCGCGGGGGCGTAAGTAATTAACGCGCAAAATTAGTAAAAAATATTTAAATATAACGCATGTGTGATGAAAAATCACCGGCAGGGTCGTTCCTTGGAACGACCACCCGACGAAACGCAGTGGTTGGTGCGGTCGTACCTTGGAACGACCACTCGACGAAACGGCTCTAACCTTCGTACAGGCGATTAAGTCATATTGTTTAACGGATGTTAAGGTGTGTAATGATAAAAGTTGCGAAAAAAACACATTAAATCAAATTTCCTCCAAATTGTGCGTTTTTTTTTTGGTGGAAATAAAATAATTTGATACTTTTGCAAGTAGGAACAACGAAAATTTTGCAATTTCCAAAAGGCCTCTCCTTTAATGGCGCTGGCCGGTTACCATTAAGTCTATACTAATCAACCAAAAAAATAACCTCAATTAACAAAACAGTAAACTAAACCAAATGGAAGCTCAAAAGCCCACTGGTCAGCCTACTGCCCAAGCTGGTAAGGCTGCCGCAGCTACTGCTGCAAAGAAAACTAACGTTCCCGGCATCAAAAACGCATTCTGGGTGATCGTTGTATGCTGCATCATCGCAGTTCTCCTCTTCATCTTCTGGTTTGGCCACCCCAGCCACTTCAACGAAGATGGACATCCCTCTGATCTCTGGGGCACCATCTACAAGGGCGGCTTCATCGTGCCTATCCTCCAGACCCTCTTCCTCACTGTGATCGTGATCTCTTTCGAGCGCTGGTTCGCTCTCTCTGGCGCCAAGGGCACCGGCTCTATCTCTAAGTTCGTGGCCAACGTAAAGGCTTGCCTGATGAAGAACGACATCGCAGGCGCTCAGGCTCTCTGCAAGAAGCAGAAAGGCTCTGTTGCCGCTGTTGTCAACGCAGCTCTCGCCAGCTACGCTGAGATGGACGCCAACACCACCCTCACCAAGGAGCAGAAGATCCTCAACATCCAGAAGCAGCTCGAAGAGGCTACCGCTCTCGAAATGCCCGCTCTGCAGCAGAACCTCCCCATCGTGGCTACCCTCACCACTCTCGGTACCCTCGTTGGTCTTCTCGGTACTGTAATGGGTATGATCAAGTCATTCCAGGCTCTCGCCCAGTCAGGCGCTCCCGACTCAACCGAGCTCTCTACCGGTATCTCTGAGGCTCTTATCAACACCGCCTTCGGTATCGCAACCGGTGCATTCGCTGTAATCTCTTACAACTACTACTCGAACAAGATCGACACGCTGACCTACGCTATCGACGAGATCGGCTTCTCTATCGTACAAACATTCGCCGCAACTCACTAATCCCTGATTATCCGAGTTTTTCAACAATCCGTAAACAAAGGTAAAATATGGGAAAAGTAAAAGTTAAGAAGAAGAGCACCTTCATCGACATGACCGCGATGAGTGACGTGACCGTTCTTTTGCTTACTTTCTTCATGTTGACTTCTACCTTCCTGCAGAAGGAACCTACCATTGTCTACACTCCCTCGTCTGTCTCGGAAGAGAAGGTGCCGGTTAACAACCTGATCACCGTTCTCATTTCCTCGGCCGACAAGGCTGCCAAAGAGGGCGAAGACCCGCTGGCCACAGAAGGTAAGATTTTCATCTCCTTCTCCGGCGGTCTCGACTCAACGCAGGCTGCGCCCTACATCAGGCGCAAAGTGCTCGACAATGCGGTGCAAGTCTACAATGAACAGCATCCGAAAGATCAGATCTCGCTCAACGACGCTCAGAAGAAGGTGTTTGCCGAGACTAACATGCTTGGCACCAACTTCAAGCACCTCCCCACGCTCCTCAGCATGAGCATGGGCGATATTGACAAGGAGCAGGGCGACCTGCGCAATCCCAACACGGGAATTCCTATCAATGACAACAAGAACAAGGACGCCAACCTCAATGACTTCCAGGTATGGTGCCGCGCCATCTATCTGACCGCAAAGCAGATGCACGATGACAAGGCTCTCGACGCAAGCATGACCGCCGAGGAAGCAAAGATGTTGGAGGACCTCTATAACGCAATCGTAAAGGAAGGCAAGGGCATTGCCATCAAGGCTGACAAGGACACCCCGTTCACTACGGTCAACCAGGTGTTTGACAACCTCCAGACAATGGCTCTCAACAAGTTCTCCCTGATGACAGCACTCACCTCTGAAGACGAATAAAGACCATGGCAGAAGTTCAAGAAAAAGAAGGCGGCAAAAAGAAAAAAGGCGCCCAGAAAAAAATGACTATCCGCGTGGACTTTACGCCCATGGTGGATATGAACATGCTTCTGATCACGTTCTTCATGCTTTGTACTACGATGATCAAATCGCAGACCCTGCAGATCACTCTCCCCACAAACGAAAAGCTTGAAAAGGAGCAGCAGAATCAGGCAAAGCAGTCAGAAGCGATCACGCTCATACTCGACACCGAGTATAAGGAGGATGGCTTGACTCCGGCCGCAGACCCCGAATCCGGCAAGACTATTCACAATATCTACTGGTACAAGGGACTGCCCGACACCACTTTCCAGACCAACCTCATCGCCAAGGAGCGTTTCATTGGCGACGGTCGCGACGCTAACGGTGTCAAGGCTCAGCAGGGCATCCGCAAGATCCTCCGCGCTCAGAACACTGAAGTGCTCGCCAAGTATGATGAATACAAGGAAATCTGGCGCAACAAGGGTGACTGGCAAGGCAAGAAGATGACCAAAGAGGTCTTTGACTCGCTTGCCAAGGCTAACGCCGGCGACACCCTCCTGACCCGCCCCGTTGTGATCATCAAACCCGGCCCCAACGCCACATACGAGAGCCTCATCAACGCGCTCGACGAAATGCAGATCAACCAGATCGCCCGCTACAGCATCCAGCTCCCCACCCATGTGGACACTCTCATGCTTGAGGACTACCAGCGCAGGCACCCGTCAGAGCACGTGATCAACGCTCCCGTGAGAAGTGAAAACGCTACATCTTCTAACAAATAAAACACTGACAGATTATGGCAAAAGATGTAGATCTTTCATCAAAAGAATGGCTTGACATAGTATTTGACGGCAAGAACCAGGAATATGGCGCATACGAGATGCGCGCCACATCTACGGCTCGCCACAACAAATCTGTGGTCATAGTTATAATCGGCCTGGCCGTTATCCTCACTCTTCTGATCCTTTCTGTCTCGGGCGTTTTCCAGCGCGCTGAGTCAGACGGCCCAGATGCCGCCACTGCCCAGGAGGACGTAGTTATGTACGACGCCGAGCAGGAGGAAGAGATCCAGAAAGAGGAAATCATCGAAATCCCCGAGCCCGAGGAAGTGGTGATGGAAAAAGAGGAAGTGGCCAACCAGATCCAGAACACCATCATCGACATCGTCGAGGATGAGAAGGTTATTAACGAAGTGAAGACTCAGGACGAACTCCGAAATGATGACCGTATGATCGGTGGTCAGGACATCAGCGATGGTGTCGACGACTTCACCAAGGAGGTCATCAAGGAAGAGGTGATCGTAGTTGATGAGAAGCCCAAGGAAGATAACATTATCTACACCACGGCCAACGTTCAGCAGAAGCCTGAGTTCCCCGGCGGCGAAGCAGCCATGTACAAATGGCTCAACGACCACATGCAATATCCCGCCCAGGCGGCTGAGGAAGGCGTGTCGGGACGCGTCGTAGTGCAGTTCGTGGTATCGAAGACCGGCGCTATCGAGAATGTGCAGGTTGTCCGCGGCCGTCACCCGGCCCTCGATAAGGAGGCGCTCCGCGTAGTGAAGGCGATGCCCAACTGGAATCCCGGACGTAACAACGGTCAGCCCGTGAAGGTTACCTACAACCTCCCCGTGACCTTCAGACTTCAGAAATAATTGCTTTTGAACTCCCATACCCCGAGGGGCGGGCCTTTTGGCTCGCCCCTCGTATTTTTTCGTTATTGCGTTATAACGTTATTGCGATTTGGCCTTCAGCCCTAAAATTTCTTAAAATTTCATATTTCCGATTATTTTCAGTATCTTTGCAATCGTGAATCACAATTCTAAACTATAGGATACACAGAATGGGAAAAATCATTGCAATCGCCAACCAGAAAGGTGGCGTCGGGAAGACTACGACGGCCATCAATCTTGCCGCCTCCCTCGCCTCCCAGGGCAAGAAGGTGCTGCTGGTTGACGCTGACCCTCAGGCCAATTCCACTTCGGGGTATGGGATTGACCCGCGATCGATGGACTCGTCGATCTACGAATGCCTCGCTGACGGCTATCCAGCCGACGGGGCCCAGGTCGACACATGCGTCAAGGGCCTGCAGCTGCTTGGCTCGCGCATCGATCTGGCCGGAGCCGAGATCGAGCTCATATCCAAGGCCGACCGCGAGAGGGTGATGCAGCGCATGCTCGCTCCCGTAAAAGACAAATATGATTACATTCTCATCGACTGCTCCCCTTCGCTGGGGCTCATAACCGTCAATGCCCTCACAGCCGCCGACTCAGTCATAATTCCCGTGCAGGCCGAGTATTTCGCTCTTGAAGGCATCAGCAAGCTGCTCAATACCATACGTATCCTTAAAAACAGGCTTAATCCCGCCCTCGAGATCGAGGGCTTCCTGCTCACCATGTACGATGCGCGCCTGCGCCTGGCCAATCAGATCTATGAGGAACTCAAGGGCCACTTCGGGCGCATGGTCTTCGACACGGTGATCCCCCGCAACATACGCCTGAGCGAGGCTCCGAGCCACGGCCTGCCGGCTCTGCTTTATGACCCGGATTCGAGAGGTGCCACGAGCCACGTAATGCTCGCCAAGGAACTCATAGCCAAGCACCGACGCTCATAGCAGCCCGGCGCTCTCCCCCATCTTGTTTTTAATCAATATCAACAATATAATCAGCTTAAATTATGTCTGCTCCCCAGAAACGCAGCGCCCTTGGCCGAGGCCTCGACGCTCTAATATCGATGGATGACGCACCTGCACGCGGGTCGAGCGCCATCAGCGACATAGAGCTGAGCCGCATTTCACCTAATCCTGACCAGCCGCGCACGCTATTTGACGAAGAGTCGCTCGCCGAACTTGCCAATTCGATACGCGAGCTCGGCATCATACAGCCGCTCTCGCTGCGCAAGATTGGCGCCGACACATATCAGATCATAGCCGGCGAAAGGCGCTACCGCGCCGCCAAGCTCGCCGGGCTTGACAGGGTGCCTGCCTATATACGCACCGCCAACGACGTGGAAATCACCGAGATGGCGCTTATCGAGAATATCCAGCGCGAAGACCTCAACCCTATAGAAATCTCGCTGGCTTTCAAGAAACTCATAGACCAATACAATCTCACGCAGGAGCGGCTGAGCGAGCGCATAGGGCGCAACCGGGCCACGATAGCCAACTTCCTGCGTCTGCTCCGTCTCCCGGCCGAGGTGCAGCTTGGCCTGCGCGACCGCAGAGTAGACATGGGCCACGCCCGCGCGCTGCTCACAATTGAGCAGCCGTCGATGCAGCTCAAGCTGTATAACGAAATCCTGAAGCACGGTCTCTCGGTGCGCAAGGTGGAGGAGTTGGCCAAGGCCTACCGCAACGCCGCCGCCGCTGATGCCATGCCGCCTGTCGCCGCCCCGCGGACAGATGACTACGGCATCCTGAAGAAGCACCTGTCGACGGTGTTCGACATGCCGGTGCAGATGAGCCGCGACAAGTCGGGCAAAGGAAAGATTACCTTCACATTCAAGAATGACGAAGAGCTCGAAAGGCTTATAGCCAGGTTTGACTCTCTTAAGCAGAACCAATGACCCCTATGAGCCTGAAGAGAGGAATATTATCGCTTTTGATATGCTGCGCCGCCGTGGCGCAGTCTTTTGCGTCGGCTTTTGCCCCTGACAGCGTGGCCCGGCAGCCTGTGACCGCGGCAGAGGCCGCCGACAGCGTCTACGCAGAGATGCCCGATGTCATTGACATCGATGCGCCTGAGGGAGATGACGCCGACGAGCTGGTAGGGGAGGAGTTCTCCACCGCCGATGGTAAGATGTCGGTGCTCGGCACTGACACCATCCCCCTGGCCGTGCCTTTCAATAAATTCGCCGGATACAACCAGTGGGAGGAGCGCGATGTAGTCTACAATCCCGACCCCACGCGAGCCGTGTGGCTCTCGGCCCTCTTCCCCGGCCTCGGACAGGTCTACAACCGCCGTTACTGGAAGCTGCCCATCATAGTGGGCGGATACCTCGGTCTGGCCTACGCCACATCGTGGAACAACACCATGCTCACTGACTATACGCGCGCCTATCGCGATCTGCTCGATTCTGACCCTGAGACGAAGTCGTACATGAATCTGTTTCCGCCCACCGTGGATGAAAGCAGCCTCGACAAGGCTTGGCTCACAAACGTGCTCAAGAATAAGCGCGACTATTTCCGCCGCAACCGCGACCTCTGCATCATCAGCATGATAGGCGTCTATTTCCTCGCCATGATCGACGCATACGTCGACGCTTCGCTGGCTCATTTCGACATCAGCCCTGACTTGTCGATGGACGTGCATCCGGCTCTCATACAGGATGGCCGCAACCGCTTGCCGTCAGTAGGCCTGCTCTGGGCCTTCACCTTCTGATGCCCCGCAGCGTCAGCGCCCTCAGGCCGTGAGGCTTGGCGCCCGAGGCTTGACCAACATAATCGCATATCCGAAAAGTAAATATAAACTCATGAGAAAACTATTGATAATATGTGCTCTGGCCTGCGCTGCCTGCATGCCTGCGAGGGCCCAGGAGCTCGCTGCCAGAGACACAATCACCGACAGGCACATTGTGGCGCCGTCATCGTTTGACCATGCCACGCGCGATCTTTACGACAATTGGTATCTCCGCCGCTACACCGTGCTCGACAGCGTGGCGCGCAATGCCCGCGGAGGCGAAGTCACCGACGAGGTGCTGATCTCGCGCCTGCAGCGCCTGCCCGTGGTGATCGACATGCCGTTCAATCCGGTGGTGCGCAGCTACATCATGATGTATGTCAACAAGCCCAAGCTGGTGGAGCGCATGCTCGGCCTCGGGCTTTACTATATGCCTATTTTCGAGGATGCGCTGGAGAAATACCAGCTGCCCCATGAACTCAAGTATCTGCCCATCATAGAGTCGGCTCTTGACCCCAATGCCATCTCCAAGGCCGGAGCCGGAGGCCTGTGGCAGTTCATGCCCTCCACAGCCACGGGCGAGGGCCTGGAGGTGAACTCGCTCATCGACGAGCGCCGCGACCCGCTGGCCGCATCCGACGCCGCAGCCCGCCTGCTGCTGAAATATTACAATGTGTTCAATGACTGGCCATTGGCCATCGCGGCCTACAATTGCGGCCCCGGCAATGTCACCAAGGCCATCAAAAAGGCCGGCGACAAGCAGGATTTCTGGGAGATATACCCCTTCCTGCCCGAGGAGACAAAGGGATACGTGCCCGCCTTCATCGCCGCCAACTACATCATGAATTTCTATGCCGACCACGGCATTTCCCACGCACTCGCGCGCCGGCCGATAGTGACTGACACGGTGCACATCAACCGCCGCATCCATTTCCGTCAGATCTCCGACGTGCTCGGCGTGCCGATGGATGAGCTCCGCATGCTCAACCCCCAGTACCGCGCCGAAGTCATCCCCGGCAATATCCGCCCCTACCACCTGATTCTGCCTTCGGTGCAGAGCTATTGCTATGCGGCCAACGAAGATTCGATCGCGGCGTACATGGCCGATACTTATGCTCCGGCCGGACGCAACGACAAAGGCAGCGTAGTGTCTTCTGACGAGCGCGGAAACTACATCGAAGAGCTCACCGTGATCTACCACAAGGTGAAGAAGGGAGAGAATCTGGCTTCGATAGCGAAAAAATACGGCACCACATCGGCTCAGCTGCGCAAGGACAATAACCTCAAGAAAAATTCCGTAAAGGCCGGCAAGACTCTTAAGGTCAACGTCTACACCAAGCGCTACCTCAACGACACCTCGGCATCCGCATCCCAGGCTGACCGTCAGGAGCCGGCGCAGACCGCTCCCGCCAAGACGCAGGCCAAGGCATCGACGAAAGCTCCCGCCAAGAGCAAGGCCAAGGCAGCCACCACCACCTATAAGGTGCGCAAGGGAGACAGCCTCGACAAGATAGCACGCCGCCACGGCACCACCGTCAAGAAGCTCAAGGCTGCCAACGGCCTCAAATCTGACCGCCTGCAGCCCGGCCAGAAGCTGAAGATACCCAAGTAGGGGCGCGATAAATCGCGCCCGCGCAAAAAACGCCAAATTTGGTGAAGGCGCAAAAAAACGCCAAACTTGGTGAATACGCAAACGCCAAACTCCACACCTTATATATAAATGGAAAAAGACCCAAAAATCACCCCGGCGGAGGTCAACGTCTCTGAGCTCCCCGAAAACGCATTCCGCCAGCTGGCCGCTGACGAGGAATACGTCCCGGTCATGAGCCCCGCGCATGACTACCCCGAGGCCACGCCTTATTCCGTCACGCTCGGCCTCATCCTGGCCGTCGTCTTCAGCGCTGCCGCCGCATATCTTGGCCTCAAGGTGGGCCAGGTGTTCGAGGCTGCCATCCCCATCGCCATCATAGCCGTGGGCATCTCCGGCGCCACCGGCAAGAAGCATGCTTTGGGCCAGAACGTGATCATACAGTCGATCGGAGCCTGCTCGGGCGTGATCGTGGCCGGCGCCATCTTCACCCTTCCGGCTCTCTACATCCTGCAGGCGACGCATCCCGACATCACCGTCAATTTCCTTGAGATATTCCTCAGCTCGCTGCTCGGCGGCGTGCTCGGCATCCTCTTCTTCATCCCCTTCCGAAAATATTTCGTGAAGGACATGCACGGCAAGTATCCCTTCCCCGAAGCCACAGCCACCACCCAGGTGCTCATCAGCGGCAACGGCGGCGCGGCCAAGGACGGCGAGAAGAAGGGCGGCCAGGCCGCCATGCTGCTTGTGGCATCGCTCGTGGGCGGCATCTATGACTATCTGGTGTCTACATTCGGCTTCTGGGCCGAGACCGTCACCACCACCGCCTACTCATGGGGCGCGCAGTTGGCCGAGAAGACCAAGTTCGCCTTCTCTTGCTCCACATCAGCCGCAGTGCTCGGCCTGGGCTACATTGTGGGCCTCAAATACGCGTTTGTCATCTTCGCCGGCTCCATCTTCGTCTGGTGGATCATCATCCCCATCATGGGCACCTACGGCGCCCCCGAGATGCAGGCTCTCTCGCCCGGCGCCATCTTCTCTGACTATGCCCGCATGATCGGCATCGGCGGCATAGCCATGTCGGGCATCATCGGCATCATCAAGTCGTGGCCCATCATACAGCAGGCCGTGGGCCTCGCGGGCCGTGAACTAAAAGGCAGTGCCCAGGGCAAGGCCCAGGTGCGCTGGCAGAGCGACATCAGCATGAAGTACATTGCCTATTTCACCATCTTCGCCCTGGTGGCCGTGTTCCTCTTCTTCTGGCTTGGCGTGATCCACACCCTCTGGCAAGCTGTTATCGCCTGGGCGGTGGTCACCATCATAGCATTCCTCTTCACCACCGTGGCGGCCAACGCCATCGCCATCGTGGGCAGCAACCCCGTCAGCGGCATGACCCTCATGACCCTGATCATCGCCTCGGGCGTGTTCGTGGCCATCGGCCTCAACGGCACATCAGGCATCGTGGCCTCGATGGTGCTCGGCGGCGTGGTTTGCACGGCCCTCTCCATGGCCGGCGGCTTTGTCACCGACCTTAAGGTGGGATACTGGCTCGGTACCACTCCGCGCAAGCAGGAGTCGTGGAAATTCCTCGGCACCCTTGTGTCGGCGGCCACAGTCGGCGGCGTGATCATGGTGCTCAATAAGGTCTACGGCTTCGGCCCTGACAGCGCCCTTGCAGCCCCGCAGGCCAACGCCATGGCCAAGGTCATCGAGCCTATGATGACCGGCGGTGAAGCTCCCTGGACCCTCTATATCGTGGGCGCCATCCTCGCCCTCATCCTCAATTGGCTCGGCGTGCCGGCCCTGGCATTCTGCCTGGGCATGTTCATCCCCCTCAGCCTCAACACTCCCATGCTCGTGGGCGGCCTCGTGTCGTGGTTTGTGGGCCGTAGCACAAAAGACAAGGAGCTGGCCAAGCAGCGCGGCGACCGCGGCACACTGATATCGTCGGGCCTGATAGCAGGCGGCGCCCTCTTCGGCGTCTTCTCGGCGCTCACCATCATGTGCGGCGTGCCCCTGCCAGAGAACAACAACGAAGTGCCCGTGCAGCTCCTCGGCCTCGTGGCCTACGCAGGCATCATTGCCTACCTCTACCTCGCCTCCACCCGCAAATCGAAATAACGAAACTTCGATATAACGTTATATCGATATATCGTTATAACGAAAATCAACAAAAGCCCGGCTGCTGAGCCGGGCTTTTGTTGTGGAGGTGCGTTTCTCCGAAACGCACGGGCCAGCCTGCTCCCACACCACCGTGTGCCCGTCCGCCTCGGAAAGGCGCACCTCCACCGCCTGCCCTCCGAGGGCGCTGTGTTAAAAAAGATTGCGTGATGCGTGATGGCGCATACTTAAAATTGCTTATTTTAACAATCATCAAATACACTTGCCAATCAGCGCATTAAGTCGTCTCATTTGTTAAATCATAAAATTTGCATACTTTTTAGTGAAAAAAAATTAAAGAAAAGTTGTCGTAATACAAAATTTATTTATAATTTTGCAAAATAATGATTATAAACTTAGGTGCAATTTTAGAAAATTTAATTTATAACTGCAAATAAAGATTCTGAAACGAAAAAGCCCGCCCGGTGCAGGCGCCTAATCCCTCCAACCAAATCATTTCAACAATTTGGCAGAAAAAGTAATAAATATAATGTTTGTTTAATTTTTAGGTATGAAAAAGCTGTTTTTACTATTCGTTGCAGTTCTATCGATCGGACTGGCCGCGTCGGCTCAGACGCGCACCGTCAGCGGAACTGTGACTGACGAGTCAACCGGAGAGCCCCTCGTTGGCGCTTCGGTACTCCCGTTCGGTGAGAACATGGGTGTTTCCACCGATATCGATGGCAACTTCTCCATCGTGGTTCCCACCAGTGTGCAGAAGCTTACATTCTCTTATGTAGGCATGCACGACAAGACTGTCAACATCCCCGCGAACGGCAAGATGGATGTCAAGCTCGAGCCCAACAGCACCACGCTCGACGAGACTATCGTTGTCGCTTACGGCACAACAAAGAAGGCCGCCTACACCGGTTCGGCTTCTGTAGTGAAGTCTGAGCAGCTTGAAGACGCCATGGTGGCCAACGTCACCAACGCATTCAGCGGCAAGGTGTCAGGTGTGCAGACCCTTAACTCCAACGGCCAGCCCGGCACAGGATCTACCGTCCTCATCCGCGGCGTCGGCTCTATCAATGCCGGCGTATCGCCTCTCTACGTAGTAGACGGCATGCCTTTCGACGGCGACATCGCCGCTTTGGCCACCAACGACATCGAGTCGATGACAGTGCTCAAGGACGCAGCTTCTACCGCTCTCTACGGTGCGCGCGGCGCCAACGGTGTCATCCTCATCACCACCAAGAAAGGCAAGGCCGGCGAGGCCAAGATCACTGTCGACATGCGCTGGGGCTCCAACTCTCGCGCTGTGCCTCAGTATGACGTCATCTCTGACACCCGCCAGTACTATGAGACATACTTCAAGGCTGCCATGAATGATGCTGTCAACTATCGCGATCTGACGGGCGACGCTGCATTCCTTTTCGCCAACAACAGTATCAATGACTTCGGTTATCCGATCTTCACCATTCCCGCAGGCGAATACGCTTTCGACCGCAATGGTAAATTCAACCCCAACGCCACTCCCGGCTACTCTAACGGACGCTACACCTTCATGGCCGACGACTGGACCAAGGAGACCCTTATCAACGGCCTCCGCCAGGAATACACCATCGGCATCCAGGGCGGTAACGATCGTCTGAACTACTACATCTCGGGTTCTTACCTCGAAGACAGCGGTATCATCAAGAATTCTCACTACAATCGTCTCTCTACCCGCGCCGCCATCGATTATCAGGCAAAGAAATGGCTGAAAATCGGTACCAACATGGCATACGCCTACACCAACAGCGCTTATCCCGATGATATGACCAACGAATCTGCTACATCGTCAGGCAACGCTTTCTACTTCATCAACGGCCTTGGCCCGGTTTATCCTTTCTATGTGCGTGACGCCAATGGCCAGATCATGATCAACTCTACCTACGGCAACAAGATTTATGATTACGGCGACGGCAGGGACTACGGCAACGGCCCGATCGGCTATACCCGCACTCCTTCGGGCAACCCCGTAGGCCAGCTCACTTATGACACCACCGACTATCTCGCTGACGTATTCGACGGCAAGTGGTATGCTACAATCACTCCTATCGAGAACCTTAACATCACCGGCACTGTAGGCTACATGGTCGACAACACACGTGTGCACCAGGTGCTCAACGGCGTCTATGGCCAGTTCGCTACTCTTGGCGGTCAGGCTGTCCAACAGCAACAGCGTCTGCGCTCTCTGCAGACCCAGGGCCTCGTGTCTTACGGCTTCACACTCGCCGAGAAGCACAACATCGACCTTCTCGCAGGCTATGAATACCAGAACATGCAGCTGGAATGGGTTAATGCCATAGGCTCCAACCTCTACAACCCCAGCAGTTTCGTTGTCAACAACACCATCGACCAGAAGAATGGCGGTGGCGCTCAGTCTAACCTCGTGCACATCGGCTGGCTCGGTCGCCTGAACTACAACTTCGACAACCGCTACTTCTTCATGGCTTCGTTCCGTCGCGACGGTTCTTCACGCTTCGCTCCCGAGCATCGCTGGGGCTCTTTCTGGTCGGCATCTGCAGGCTGGAACATCAGCAGCGAGAAATTCATGGAAGACGCCACTTGGCTTGACCTCCTGAAATTCAAGATCTCTTTCGGCCAGAACGGTAACGACGCAATCGGCGGAAACACACTCTACAACGCATACGCTGACTACTACAGAATGACCGGCGCTGACGGCATCTTCTCTGACGCCACTCTCTATCGCAAGGGTAACCGCGACATCACTTGGGAGAAGTCAAATTCGTTCAACACCGGCTTCGACTTCGCTCTCTGGAACGGCAAGCTGCAGGGTACCATCGAATACTACAGCCGCCAGACCTCAAACATGCTCCTCTACCGTCCTACCGCCAACTCGCTTGGCTACAGCTCGATCCCGATGAACGTGGGCAAGATGCGCAACTATGGCGGTGAGATCGAACTCAACTACACCATCATCAACAACCGCAACATCACCTGGGATGTGTTCGCAAACGCCACTATCCCCAACAACAAGGTGATCAAGCTCGACCCCGCTATCCTCAACAATGATGGCGAGTGGCTGTCAGGCAGTCAGATCTACCGCGAAGGAGAGTCGATGTATCAGCTCTACCTCGTAGAATACTGCGGCGTAGGCCAGGCTGACACAGAGGCTTACATCCCCACCAACAACGCCGACGGCACAGTCTCTCTCTCTCCCTACGACGCAGCCGGTCTCGCTCTTTTCCGCGCCAAGAGGCCTATCTACGCGCTTGACGCAAATGGCGTGCCCGAGATGAATGAAAACGGAGAACCGATCATCAAGGGCTACGAGGAGTACCTGACTCCTGACCACTCTACGGCTTACAACACCAATCGCAAGAGCACAGGCAATATCATGCCCAAGGTTTATGGTGGCTTCGGCACAAGCGTGAAGGCTTACGGTTTTGACCTTTCTGTTCAGTTCGCTTACCAGGCAGGTGGCCGCCTCTTTGACACTGGCTATCAGCTCCTGATGCACGCCGGCACAGGCACAGGCAATGCATGGCACAAGGACGCCCTCAAAGCATGGACTCCGACCAACACCAACACCGACGTTCCCGCGCTCTATACCACAGGTGGTGCGTATGCATTCGCAAGCGCTATGAGCGACCGCTTCCTGACATCGAGCAACTACGTGTCTCTCAACAACATCACCTTCGGCTACACCCTGCCCTCTAAGCTCACCAAGAAGTTTGCCGTGCAGTCTATCCGCTTCTACGGCGTGGCTGAGAACGTAGCTCTTTGGAGCCGCCGCAAGGGTCTTGACCCTCGCCAGGACTTCGTGTCGTCAAGGAACTCTACATACTCTCCTATCCGCACCATCTCAGGCGGCGTGCGCGTAGAATTCTAATCTATCCAACACCAGTTAAGATATGAAATCATTATATAAATACATGTCGATCGGTGCCATGGCTTTCCTTGCCGCAAGCTGCGCCGACGACCTGAATACCGAATACTTAGGTTACTGGGTCTCCACCGAGCAGAAAGGAGAGACCCTGGAGAAAGATCCCTCCAAGGCTCAGGCAGGCGTAACCGGTACGTTCGCCACTCTCAATCAGTGTCTGGGCGTATATTCAGACCACTTCGACTTTGGCTTCCCCGCCATCATGATGGGCCTTGATCTGCAGACCGAGGACTACATGGGCAAGGCCAACGGATATAACTGGCATCTCGATTGGCAGCGCTATATCGGTCGTAACAACAGCGGTGTGCCCACCGGCATGATGTGGAACTACATGTACAAGCAGATCAATTCCGCCAATGCCCTGATCGCCACCATCGATCCCGCCACCGAGAACGACGAGCTGATGTTCTATCTGGCCAACGGCCTGGCAGTGCGCGCATTCGACTACTTCACTCTTGTGCAGTGCTATCAGTTTAACTACACCGTCAACCCCAACGCCCTGGGCCTGCCCCTTCTCACCGAAAAGAACCAGGATGAGGCTGCCGCCAATGGCTGCCCCCGCAGCACTGTGGCTGAGACCTACGCACTCATCGAGGGTGATCTCGACCTGGCTATCTCTCTCCTCGAGAAGTCTAAGACCACTCCCTCTGATGTGATCTCAACCAAGCCCAAGCGCATGATATCTCTCGCCACGGCCTATGGTCTCCGTGCTCGCGTGCATCTCGTGAAGCACGAATACGCCAAGGCTGCCGAATTCGCCCAGAAGGCCATCACAAGCTTCACCGGCCGGCCCTACAGCATGGCCGAGGTTTCAAAGCCCGCTTTCGCAAGCCTCGACGACTCTTCTTGGATGTGGGGCATGGCTATCGCCGAGACCGACCGCGTGGTGACTTCAGGCATCGTCAACTGGCCTTCTTTCTGCTGCACATTTGCTGATGGATACGTTACCAACGGCGCTTGGAAGGCTTGCGGCTATAAGCTTTGGAATTACATCCCCGCCACTGATGTGCGCAAGGGCTGGTTCCTCGACGACAACTATTTCAGCCCCAATGTCACAGAGCAGCATCTGAAATATCTTGAGGATTGGATCGATCCCAACCTCAACCTGACAAATATCCTCGGCGGCATCGACGCTACCGCAGTGCTCTACCCTCAGACAAACGTCAAGTTTGACTCATATCAGAGCGTGATCGGCCAGACTGTCAACTGCAATGACGTCCCCTACATGCGTATCGAAGAGATGTACTACATCCTCGCCGAAGGCCAGGCTATGTCTGGCAACACCACCGGCGGCCTCCAGACTCTCGTTGACTTCGTGAAGGCCTACCGCAATCCTTCATATAACTTCAACTCTACTGTGGCTGAAGTTATTCAGGAGGAAATCTGGTGGCAGCGTCGCCTCGAGCTCTGGGGCGAAGGCCTCGCATTCTTCGACGTGATGCGCCTCAACAAGGGCATCGACCGCCGCAACAACCGCGAGCCCTATATCTATCGCTTTGTGATCGAGCCTCTTGATCCGGTGCTCCTCTATTGCGTGCCCATGAGCGAGATTACCGCTAACCGTCAGATCAGCGTAGAGCAGGGCAACACCACTTCGCCCAACCCCAGGCCCGTGAATGAATAATCGGAAGCAAAAAACTTTTTAATAAGCCAACCAATAATATGAAACTCTATAAGCTTTCCCTTCTGGCGCTTGCCCTGGCAGGAACGATGGCTGCATGTTGCGATGACGACTACACGATGCCCGTTTCCACTCCCGGCGCATTCTTCCCCGCTGAAGCGCCAAGCGTCGTGGAACTGCCCCTTGACGGCAACTCTGTCGACATCACCGTGCGTCGCAGCGACGCGAAGATAGCCAGCGACGAGACCTTCCAGCTGAAGTCAACCGATGCTTCGGGTCTCTTCACCATCCCCTCAAGCGTGACATTTGTCGGCTATGAGAGCACCGCGCAGATCCACGTCACTTACGATGCTTCAAAGATCGAGAAGGACGTCGAGTATCCTGTCACCCTCTCTCTCGATGGCGCTCTCAACGCATGGGGCAAGAGCTCTTACGAATTTGACTTCGTGCTGAGAACTCCTCTTGAGATCACTGAATACAACAATTCTGTCTACACTTACAACGACGTGCTCTTTGGCCCCGGCTCGCAGGAAGTAAACGTTGAGAAGCAGGTCAACATCACTACTCCCGATATCGAGACATACGTGGTGAAGAGCTGGATGACTTTCGGCCAGGAGCGAGTGCCGATGGATCTCTCTATCGTGCTGCATAAGAATTGGAAATATGGTGATGACGGCTACATTGTGACTGTGTCTCACCAGGCTCTCCCTCAGAAAGTCAAGATAAACGGTGTAGGCGAGGTCACATGTGAAGTAGAGGATATGGCATCATATATGTGCTATCTCACAGGTGTATCTGAAGACCAGGTGCCGAATATGGATGAGGAGCTGATCTCATACTATGAGACTGCTACCGGACGCTTCACCATCAATATGGCTTACACTCTCCGAGAGCTTGACACACCCACAGATAAGGGTAGCTATATCGGTGAGGGATATGAGTATCTGCAGCTTTCGGGCTTCCCGAAATATGAGGTATACCTTGACTACCTCGGCTACTTCACTAACAGCGACGATGAGCTCACCGCAATTGGCGAGTTCACCACAGGTGAAGACGTTGAGGAAGTTATGATCGTCAACATCGTCGGCGATGACGTGGCTACCGCTCTCGAGCAGATCGCCAACGGCACACTCGAAGGCGAGATGTACGACGCCAATGGCGAGACTCCCGTTAGAGTGCAGTGCGCAGTGCCCGGTGCCGGCGACTACACCATGATTGCCGTTTCTTACTCAAAGGGTGAGATCGTCGAGTCTGACTTCGTGTCATACACCATTGCAGGCGTTGAAGCCGGCAACTGGGAAAGCATCGGCGAGGGCATCTACGTCGACGGCTGGGTTCTTCCTCCCTATCAGCTCAATGATGGATCATATGTAAATCCTTTCGACTTCCCCTATCTTGTTGAGGTTGAGAAGAATCTCGACGTAGATGGCGAATACCGCATGGTCAACCCTTATAGCGGCAACTTCCCCCTTGCTGATGCGAATAAGAATACAAAGAAAGTCAATGTCGTATTCAATATCGCTGATCCCGATTGGCCTCTGGTTCCCTTCCAGTCTTCTGGCTATGACGACGGAAAAAGGGGGATGGAGTGGATTGCCGGTTTCAATTGGTATGCCGAGAATGTAGGTGGCGTATCAAAAGATCAGGTTCTTGCTAACCCGAATTTGGCTCCTTTGGCATCATACTATGAAAGTGGTGTGCTTGAAGTTACTCTGCCTATGTTTGCTCAGGGTGCTGATAATAAATTCTCCTCAAACATTGCTGATCTTAAGTACAATTGGAAGGATGAATATCCCTCGCAGTTGACCATGCCTCAGGGCACCAAGGCCGCTACCGCTGCCAAGGCTATCCGCAAGGCAGTTAGCAATAACAACTTCCAGCGTGTTGCAAACGCTGCCCAGATCGACGTTAAATTCGAGAAGCGCAACCGTAGGTCAAATATCGGCACTTTCTTCGGAACAATGCCGGTTGACGCCAAGATCATCCGCAGATAATCCCCGATTATAGACAGCATTTATAATCATTAATACCCAGGCCGGTGGCTCCAGTGATGAAGCCACCGGCCTTTTTTGTGGAGGTTCGCCTCCCCTGTAATCCATGTACTCGGCTGCGGATGCCACAGCCACCTTGTGGAGGTTCGCCTCTCCGAGGCGAACGTGCCAATCCCCATCGCCGCCGGCATCCGTGAGACACCTCACGCCACCTTCCGCCATCTGTGAGTCACCCTCCCGCCGCCCGTGCGCCTCGGAGAGGCGCACCTCCACGCCATTCTGCCGCGCCCCCTGCGGGGCATCCGGCAGGATGCCGAATTATAGTAACCCCGCATGACGCAGCGCAGCGAAGTCATGCGGGGGTGTCACCCCGATGAGTTGAGGCATTCGGAGAAAGCCGAAAGGGTCAAATCGGCTTCCTGGCGGATGCCGAGCACAGTAGTGTCCCTACCGGGCATGCCTGCTCTTCGCTTCGGCATACCCGGATACTATAAATCGGCATCCTTGCGGATGCCACCCAGTGGAGGTTCGCCTCTCCGAGGCGAACGTGGCAGCCCCCATCACCCTCAGCCATCCGTGAGTCACCACCCACCGCCCGTGCGCCTCGGAGAGGCGCACCTCCACACCATTCTGCTGCGCCCCCCCCCTGTAATCCGTGAAATCTGTGGTGGTTTTATAGTGCAAATCTCGTGAGATGATACAATATTTGGGGGTGGTGAGGCGTTATACGTTTGGAATAAACAGACAATCACATGAAGATATATACTTTGCGCCTGCTTTTGGCCTTGATGGGCGCATTTTGCCTTGTTTCGGCCCATGCTCTGCAGCCCGACTCCTACGCAGGAACTTCGCGTCTGGCAGAGGGACGCTGGGTTAAGGTCAGCGTGCCGGAATCAGGGCTTTACGCCATCACCGACGCGCAGCTGCGCCAGTGGGGATTCACTGACCCCGCCAAGGTCAGGGTCTACGGCTATGGCGGCCGGCGCATAGCCGATGTGCTTGACGCATCGACATACGTCGACGATCTGCCCCTGGTGCAGACCGCACGCACGGCTCGCGGCATCGTCTTCTACGGCGTGGGCCCCGAAAACTGGAAGCGAAGCTCAAACGGGGTATACATCAACGAAAGCAACATATATTCAAGCGCAGGATACTATTTCATCGGTGAAACCGGCGAGGACGAGAGGTCGATAGACAGGCAGCAATCGGCTCCGGGAGCCGGACTGACCGAGCCGTCGACCTACATGGTGCGCCGTCAGCATGAATATGACCGCATCTCGCCCGGCGAGGCCGGATGGCTGCTCGTGGGCGAGAGCCTTAAGACGCAGCCTACGCGCAAAGTGGCGTTTGACGCCATGCCCGCCGGCAGATATGCGCTCGAATGCGGCGTGGTCACAAACTCAACGTTCGACTCGCGCATGAACTTCAGCGTCAACGGCAAGGCTCTCGAAGCCTCGGCCCTCGACAAGATTAGCGCCACGTCATCGCTGAAATATCTCCATGCCACATACAGCGTGAGCAAGCATCAATTCGATGTCGCCAACGCCGGAAAGCTCGAGATCACGCTCACCATCGACCGCTCAACGTCGATGACCGACTGCTGGCTCGACTATCTCGCCGTCAACGTGGAGACAGAGCTGCGCATTCCGGCTTCGGGCCATCTGGCGTTCGAAATATCGAATGCGGCCAGGGTGGCCATGGCCGCTGACGCCGATGTCACCGTCTGGGACGTGACCGACCCGGCTTCCATCACCGAGGTCAACTCAGCCCGGGTCGACGGCCTCACCGCCTGGACCAACGATTTCGGAGCACGGCGCAGCTACGCGGCATTCACGCAGGCTGCCGCCCTGCCAGCGCCGGCATTCGTGGGGCGGGTATCCAACCAGAATCTCCACGGCCTCGACACCCCCGATATGGTAATCTTCACCCTGCCCGAGCTCTCCGCCGCGAGCCGCCGCATAGCCGAGCTTCACGCGCAGGCCGCAAGGCCGCTGAAGGTGGAGGTGATAGATGTGGAAGAGGCGTACAACGAATTCGCGTCGGGCGCGCCCGATGTATCGGCTCTGCGCCGCTGCCTCAAGATGCTCTATGACCGTAGCGGCAATCTGCGCTATGCCCTCTTGATGGGGCGCGCCAGTTACGATCACCGCCGGCTCACCTCGGCCTTCGACTCAAAGTCGGCCCCGGGGGTGGTGCCCAGCTGGATGTCAGGCTCACGCCGCGAGCAGCTGAGCGACAACTCCGGATTCGGCACCGACGACTTCATAGCCATGCTCGCCGATGGGTCGGGAGCGAAGATGGGCCTCGACGACCTGACATTGGCCGTGGGCCGCATCCCTGCCCACAACTCCGCCGAGGCCATGCAGGCCGCCGACAAACTCGAGAAATATATGGCCTCATCCAAGCCCGGCACTTGGCGCAACAGCTTTGTGTTCCTGGCCGATGACGGCGACGACGGCGTGCACGTGGAGGAGACCGAGCTGATGATCGGCAATATGCTGGCTACCCCGCAGAGCCACAACCTATTCACCAAGATTTACGTCGACGCCTACGACATAGTGGGCGGCAGCTGCGAGGGCGGGCGCACGGAGATGTACCGCGCCCTCGACGAGGGCGCCGTGTGGTGGAACTTCACCGGCCACGCCAACAACCACTCCTGGACGGGCGAAAACCTGCTCAACTACACTGACATCAACTCGATGTATCTCAAACATGTGCCTGTGATTCTGGCCGCCACCTGCGACTTCCTGCGCTGGGACAGCAACACCCTGAGCGCCGGCGAGATCCTATACCACGAGCCCAACGGCGGCTGCATAGCCATGATCAGCGCCACGCGCCCGGTCTACATCAGCCTCAACGGATATTTCACCCGGGCCGTGGGCCGCGCCATCAACAAGCGCGAGCCCGATGGCAGCATCATGCGCCTTGGCGACATCTACCGCACCGCAAAAAACAACATACTCAATGACGAAGGCAAGCACGACAGCGACCTCAACCGCCTGCGCTACGTGCTGATGGGCGACCCGGCCCTGCAGCTTGCCATGCCCTCCAATGTGGTGCGCCTCGACAGCGTGGGCCGCACCCCGGTCAACGAGGAGGAGCAGGTGACGCTCATGGCCCTGCAGCGCGCGCGCCTCAACGGCAGCGTCACCTCTCCCGACGGCTCGGTGCTGGAGGACTTCAACGGCCTCGTCTCGCTCACCATTTACGATGCCGAGCGCAGCCTCGTCACCCAGGGCAAGCGTGAGGACAACAAGGCCATTGCCTTCGACCAGCGCGGCGAGAAGCTCTTCGCCGGCTCGGCCAAGGTGGTCAATGGCCGGTTCACGGTCAATGTGGCCATGCCCGGCGAGATAGCCGACAATTTCCGCCCGGCCACAATCAATATGTACGCCTACGCCGATGACATGAGCGCCGATGCCGCCGGAGTGAGCCGCGAATGCTACGTCTATGGCTTTGACGAGTCGGCTCCGGTCGACGACGTGCCGCCTTCGATCGACCGCCTTGTGCTCAACCATGACACATTCGCCGACGGCGACGTGGTCAACGAGACACCGATGCTCATAGCCGACGTGAGCGACGACGTGGGCATCAACCTATCCACCGCCGGCATCGGCCACCAGATGACCATCACCGTCGACGGGCGCAAGACATACACCGACGTGGCCATGTATTACACGCCTTCGGCCGACGGCTCGCCCTCGGGCACGATAGCCTATCCGCTGTCGGCTCTCGATGACGGCGCCCACAGCCTGCGCCTGCGCATTTTCGACACTTCGGGCAATTCGGCCAGCCGCGAGATTGGCTTCGCATCGGTCGAGGGGCTTAAGCCCACTGTCTATGAGACATACTGCACTCCCAATCCTGCGCGCGACCACACCAACTTCTACCTGAGCCACGACCGCCCCGACGGAGAGCTCACCGTAACCCTCACTGTGTACTCGCTGATGGGGCGGCCCGTATGGTCGAAGACCGTGAAGGCGAAGGCCGATATGTTTGAGACGGCTCCAATCACTTGGGACTTGACTGACATGGCTGGAAGACGTGTGCCAAGGGGCATATATCTCTACCGCGCCTCCATATCGGCCGACGGCGTGTCCTACGCCACCCAAAACCGCAAGCTCGCCGTCACCGGCCAATAACCCGTTGTCCCACTTGTTGGCCATTCGTTGTCCCAAGAACACGGAAACCACGGATTTCACGGATTACACGGATTAAAATTTAGAGATTGTATGGCATTGATACAGGCCGGAAGCAATTAACAGACTATTGATATGAAAACGATTCTCGCGGGGGATGCCCCGCTGAAATTATCATTATATGCCGACTCGGCGGTGGGCCGCGACGTGCAGCCGCTCTTCATCCCCGAGATCGAGGGCGACTGGTGCGTGACGCTTATGCCGGCCTACAGGGTGGGTCGTCTGGGCAAGAGCGTGCCCGCCAAATACGCCGACCGATACATCGATGCCGTGAGCGTAGTGGCCCTCATGCACCCGGCCTCTGTCAGGCCCGAGGCCGGAGCAGTGCCCGGATGGCTGTCGCTCATGGATAGCGCCGTCACTACAGGCCGCTGGCTCACTCAGTGGCAGGCCTCCGACACGGAGGGAGACGCCGCATCAGCCTTGTCGCTGGCCTCGGGCATAGCCACGCTCAAAACAGGCGATGTGATAATCCCGCCCGTGAAGGGCCGCACCGTCAGCCTTAAGCCCGGCGATGTCATCACAGCCGAAATAGGTGCCGAGCAGGTGCTGCGACTGAAGATAAGATAATAAAGTCAGCAATTTATCGTTATAACGTTATATCGATATAACGTTATAACGATATTCTGAAATCTCTCACAATATGAAATACCTCCTTCCGGCCGTGATGTTGCTGATAGGCGCGCTGACGGCCTCGGCCCAAAAAAACGAATTCAATCCGATCGAGACCGGCGTGACATCGCTCGGCATCGCTCCCGACGCGCGCGGCGCCTCGATGGGCGACCTCGGAGCCGCCACCGACCCCGACGCCAACTCGCAATTCTGGAATCCGTCGAAATACGCCTTCGCCTACAGCCGCGCTGCCGTGTCGCTCAACTACACTCCCTGGCTCCGCAAGCTCGTCAACGACATCTTCCTTGCCGACCTGTCGGGCTATTGGAAGCTCGGGTCTGACGACAATCAGGCCTTGAGCGCCTCGCTGCGCTATTTCTCGCTCGGCGAGGTGTCGGGATGTGACCAGAGCGGCGCCGACGTGATGAGCTACAACCCCTACGAGATGTCGTTCGACGTGGGATATTCCCGCAAGCTTTCGGAGAAATATTCGATGGGCGTAGTGTTCCGCTACATCTATTCCGCGCTTGGCTTCTCCGACTCCTACGCCGGCGACCAGCAGACCGGCGCTTCGGCCTTCTCGGCCGACATCTCGGGATATTACGTCACATACCCCATCGTGGGCCGCAACGAATGCCAGTGGGCATTTGGCTGGAACATTTCAAACATAGGCACCAAGGTGTCGTTCAACGACGGCAACGACCCGGCCTTCCTGCCCACCAACCTCAAGCTCGGCACCACATTCACCTTCCCTCTGGCTGACTACCACAATCTCGCTCTCGGCCTCGACCTCAACAAGCTGCTCGTGCCTGCGCGTCCGCGCGAGGCAGACTTCGACATGACCACGTCGGAGGGCCAGATCGAATATGAGAAGAAACTGCAGGATTGGAAAGACATGTCGCCGATCACAGGCATATTCAAGTCGTTCACCGATGCTCCCGGGGGCTTCAAGGAAGAGCTGCGCGAAATCAACTTCTCGCTTGGCGCAGAATACAACTACAATCAGCAATTCTTCCTCCGCGCCGGCTATTACTACGAAAACGAATTCAAAGGCAACCGTAAATATCTGGCCATGGGCGCCGGATTCGCCCTCAATGTGCTGCGCCTCGACGCCAGCTACATGATAGCCACAGCCCAGAGCTCGCCCCTTGACCAGACCCTGCGCTTCACCCTCACCTTCGACATGGACGGCCTCAAAGATCTCTTCGGCGGCCGGTGAAGAATGATTATAAATCTTATAAGTCTTATAAATCTTATAATTTTTTATGATAAGGATCGGTAATGGATTTGACGTGCACCGACTCGTAGAGGGACGCCGGTGCATCATCTGCGGGGTAGACATCCCCTACGAAAAAGGCCTCCTCGGCCACAGCGACGCCGACGTGGCCCTGCACGCCCTCGCCGACGCTCTGCTCGGAGCATGCGCCAAAGGCGACATTGGCAAGCACTTCCCCGACACCGACCCGCAATGGAAGGGAGCCGACTCGCGCATGCTGCTCAGGGCTGTTGCCGACATCATCGCCGCCGACGGTTGGCGCCCCGGCAACGTCGACGTCACAATCATGGCCCAGGCTCCCAGGATGTTGCCCCACATCGGGCAGATGAGGGCCAACATAGCAGCCGATCTCGGCATCGGCATCGACTGCGTGTCGGTGAAAGCCACCACCACCGAGCGCCTCGGCTTCACAGGCCGCGGAGAGGGCATTGCGGCCATGGCCACATGCCTGCTCACCGACTGAAGTCGACTTTTGCAATTTTAACTACCGATTAACGCATTATTCTTGAAATATTGTCTATATTTGCGATAGATTACATAAATAGATTGATATATGCGTAAAAATCTACTCATTCTGGCTTTTGCCGCGACGGCAATCGCCTCTCAGGCAGATGTCCTCTCTCCCGATCAGGCTCTCGCTCGCGCTCTCTCAGGAGGCCCGGCTAAGGCCGCTTCGCTCGATGGCGCTGCTCCAAGGCTTGTCTACACCGACGTTTTCGACGGACAGCCCGCTTCCTATGTCTTTGAGAAGGCCAAAGGCGGATTTATGCTGCTGTCGGCTGACGATGCTGTGGCTCCCGTGCTCGGATACAGCGACGAAGGAGAGTTCGATCCAGCTAACATCCCCGACAACATGCGCTACTGGCTCGACACATACGCTGAAGAAATAGCCTACGCCCGCGCTAACGGCATCACATACGAGGCTCCCGCCTATGCGGCCAACTGGGCAGCCATCGCTCCCCTCTGCACCACGAAGTGGGACCAAGGCTCGCCCTACAACGACATGTGCCCCGTGTCGACCAGCAACGGACAGCGTGCCTACACCGGTTGCGTGGCCACAGCCATGGCGCAGCTGATGAAATATCACAACTATCCCGAGGTAGGCCAGGGACAGAAGACAAACTCTACGTATGGATTCGTCCCAGTCACTATAAATTTCGCCAATGTAAAATTCAACTGGGCTGACATGACCGACACCTACGATTCGCGGTCGACCGACGTGCAGAAGCATGCCGTGGCTCAGCTGATGGTTGCTTGCGGCGTGTCGGTTAACATGCAGTATGGATTAGATGCGAGTGGCACTCAATCGGCTCGTGTGGCAACGGCTTTGGTAGAATACTTCAAATACGACGAAGCATGCCGCTTCCTCAACCGCGACTATTATTCCATGTCGGCATGGCAGGAAATGGCCTACAACGAGCTCAAGAACGTGGGGCCGGTGCTTTACGCAGGAGCATCTGACGAAGGCGGCCACTGCTTCATAGTTGACGGTTACGACGGTCAGGGATATTTCCACCTCAATTGGGGATGGGGAGGCGTGAGCGACGGATACTTCCTGCTCTCCACCCTCAATCCTTCTTCGCAGGGCATCGGCGGATATTCGCCCGGCGCAGGATTCACTGAAAGGCAGGGTATGCTCCTTGGCGCCAAGAAGCCCCAGGCCGGAGCAAAGAAGTTCTATTCGATGGGTTTGGACGATGATTTTAAGATCAACCAATCTTCTACTACATTGGGGGGAGCGCTCACTGTGGCTTCTTGTCCTACAAATAATTCGCCATGGACTATAAGCGGTTCGCTTGGCGTGAACATTAAATCATCCAATGGCAGCACCCAATACGTAAGCGGATACAATTTCAGTGGTTTGGATCCAATGTATTTCTATAATACATCATATAATGTGAATGTGCCCGCATCGCTCGCTCCCGGTACATATATTGTGACGCCGGCGTGGAGGTTAAGCAATGGCACAGTCTATGAGACTCAGGTAAAGGTTAACAAATGTCAATCTTACACCATGACAGTGAGCGGAAGCAACGTCACACTCAAGGCCAATGATGAGGCTCCGCAGATCAAGGCCACCAAGTTGCAGGTGCGCACTAAGAAGCTCTATGCCGGCCAGCCTGCGCAGTTCACCGTCACCTTCACCAACACATCCAAAAACGAATACTACGGCGATGTGGTGGCAGGTCTCTACACATCGACACCCACTTCAGGCACTAAGCCCGCATACGTAGGCACCACTTTCATTGTTGACGTAGCTCCGGGCGAAACTATAGAGATGCCCTACGACGCTCAGTTCAAGACTGCCCCCGCCGGCCAGTATAAGCTTGCGTTCTATAATCCCAATAATAACTACGAATTGCTTGGCCAGGCGTTCGACGTTACGTTCGAGCGCACACCCACCGATGCGGAGACGAAATATACGGTGTCAGACTTCGGCTTTATCAACGGCATCACGCAGAATGTCGACGCCAACAGCATCGGAGTTAAATTTGACATCAGCTGCACTGCCGGATTCTTCAACAAGGATCTTAATGTGATCATCACCCGCAGCAACAGACCCACCATGAAAGTGTCTACCTTGGGCGTGACCCCCTTCTCACTTTATGCAGGCGAAAGCAAGGCTGTCGAGGTATACGGCGCTGCCAACCTAAGTTATAGTAACAGCTATAGCTACAACCTGTATCTCGTGGATGGCCTCACATACGCTGCCGACAAGGTACTCGCGGGCCCCGTAAACTTCACTGTGCCCAATCCTGCCGGCATCGATGACATAGCAGGAGATGAGGCAGTGGAAGTGCGCTACTACAATCTGCAGGGCATGCCCGTAGACATAGAGCAGGCCGCTCCCGGCGTGTATGTGCGCGTTAGCGTCTTCGCCGACGGCACCACCGCCACTGATAAGATCAGCAAGTGACCGTGCCCTCCCCCACAAAAGCAGCCCCGCAGGCTTTGGCCTGCGGGGCTGCTTTTGTGGGGGAGGGCTTATAAATCTTATAAATCTTATAAATCTTATAAATCTTATAATGGGGCGGTGGGTTGTTTTGTTTGGTGCGGGCGCGATTTATCGCGCCCCTACCTCGGCTTGCAGCGCGGCGCAGCGCGGCGTGGGCGCGGTTTGCGCCTACTGGTTTATGATTTTTTTGATGTTGTTGAGGCGGTTCAGGGCTTCGAGGGGGGTGAGGTTGTTGATGTCGAGGGTGGCGATTTCGTCTCGGATTGCGTTGAGGATAGGGTCGTCGAGCGAGAAAAGGCTTAGCTGGTAGCCGTCATTTCCCGAAGATGCTGAGATTTCGATGTCGCCACGGGTGTTGGCTTTTTCGAGCTGCACGAGCACTTCTGATGCCCTCTTCACAATAGAGCCGGGCATGCCGGCGAGCTTGGCCACGTGTATGCCGAAGCTGTGCTCGCTGCCTCCCTCGGCCAGCTTGCGCAGAAACACCACCTTGCCGTCGATTTCCTTCACCGACACGTTGCAATTCTTGATGCGCGGGAAGCTCTTGGCCATCTCGTTGAGCTCATGGTAGTGCGTGGCGAAGAGTGTCTTGGGATGTATGCCGCACCACTCGTGTATGTGCTCCACGATGGCCCACGCTATCGAGATGCCGTCGTAGGTGGAGGTGCCGCGCCCGAGCTCGTCAAACAGGATGAGCGATCGGCGGCTGAGATTGTTGAGGATCGATGCGGCCTCGTTCATCTCAACCATGAATGTCGACTCGCCGAGCGAGATGTTGTCGCTTGCGCCCACGCGGGTGAAAATCTTGTCGACCACGCCTATTTTGGCGCTGTCAGCGGCCACAAAGCATCCGATCTGGGCCAGCAGCACGTTGAGAGCCGTCTGGCGCAGCAGGGCCGATTTGCCCGACATATTCGGGCCTGTTATCATCAGCACCTGCGTGCCCTCGTTGCTCAGGTCTACGGTGTTTGATATGTACGGCTCTCCGGCGGGCAGCCGCTGCTCTATCACCGGGTGGCGAGCCTCGACAAGACGCAGGTCGAGCGAATCATCTACCACCGGACGGTTATATCGGTTCTCGATCGATACGCGCGTGAAAGAGTTGAGGCAGTCGAGCCTTGCCGCCAGCGATGCATCGAGCTGCATGGCCGGTATGTATTTGGCCAGTTCGGCCACAAGGTCGGCGAAAATGCGTGTCTCGATAGCCAGGATCTTCTCCTCGGCTCCGAGTATCTTCTCTTCGTAGTCTTTCAGCTCCTGTGTGATGTACCGCTCGGCGTTGACCAGCGTCTGCTTGCGTATCCACTCGGGTGGCACCTTGCTTTTGTGGGTGTTGGTGACCTCGATGTAGTATCCGAAAATATTGTTGAATCCGATCTTCAGCGACGAAATGCCCGTGCGCTCTATCTCTCGCTGCTGCATGGCCAGCAGATAGTCCTTGCCGCCCGATGCGAGGCTGCGGAGGTCGTCGAGCTCGGCGTCGCATCCGGGCCTCACCACCTGGCTCTTGCCTATGGTGCCCGGCGCGTCATCGCGCAGGGTGGATGCGATGCGCTGCCTGATGGCCGGCAGCGGATTGAGCTGCTCGCCTATGGCCCTGAGCGAAGACTGGCCCGAAGAGAGGCAGATGTCGCGTATGGGATCGAGATTGTCGAGGGCAATGCGTATCTGCACGGTCTCGCGCGGAGTGATGCGCTGAGTCGACACCTTGCCCACCAGGCGCTCCAGGTCGCCTATGTGCTCCAGGGCAGTGCGCAGGGTCTCGCGGTCGTCGGGGTGCTTGAAGAAATGCTCCACGATGTCGAGGCGGTCATTGATGGCGCGCGGATCTTTCAGCGGAAACATTATCCACCTCGACAGCATGCGGGCCCCCATGGGGCTTACAGTGCGGTCGATCACGCTCAACAGGCTTTTGCCGTCTTCGCTCATAGGCTGCACGAGCTCGAGATTGCGTATGGTGAATTTGTCGAGCCTCACGTATTTGTCCGCCTCGATGCGGGCAATGGATGTTATGTGGCCCGTGCGGGTGTGCTGGGTGATGTCGAGATAGTAGAGCACGGCTCCGGCTGCTATTATGGCGTTCTCCATCTTGTCGATGCCGAAGCCTTTGAGGCTGGCCGTGGCAAACTGCTTGAGCAGGCGCTCATGGGCGGCATCGGAGGTGAACATCCAGTCGTCGAGGTCAAAGGTGAGGTATTTGCCCGTCAGCTCAGCCTCCACGGCAGGGCGTTTGCCCCGCTCTATCAGCAATTCCTTGGGCTGGAAGTTGGCCAGAAGCTTGTCGATGTAGTCAATCGAGCCTTCGCCCACGAGAAATTCGCCTGTGCTGATGTCGAGTAGGGCCAGGCCTGCACCCATCTTGCCAATGTGCATGGCGGCGAGGAAGTTGTTTTCTCTGTGGTTTAGTACATTGTCGGTCATGGCCACTCCCGGGGTCACAAGCTCGGTGATGCCTCGCTTCACGAGCTTTTTCGTGAGCTTAGGGTTTTCAAGCTGCTCGCAGATGGCCACGCGCTTGCCCGCCCTCACGAGTTTGGGCAGGTAGGTGTCGAGAGCGTGATGCGGAAATCCGGCCAGCTCCACATATTGTGCTGCTCCGTTGGCCCGGCGGGTGAGAGTGATGCCAAGTATCTCCGACGCGGCGATAGCGTCGTCAGAGAAAGTCTCGTAAAAGTCTCCTACGCGGAATAGCAGTATGGCGTCGGGATGCTTCTGCTTCATCTCGATATACTGCTTCATCAGAGGTGTCTCAACTATTTTTTTTGCCACAAGTCATGCGTTTTAATCCTATGCAAAAGTACGAATTTTATCCGACACTACAAAAAAAGGCGGCCGGCCCCGAAGGGACGGCCGCCTGAGGTATTGGCCAAAAATATCTTAGTCAACGTTGAGGTTGACGCGCTTGAACGCTACAGCCACGAGTCCCTTCTGAGAGTTGTCGAGGTATTGAGCGATAGTGAGCTTGGGGTCGTTGATAAACTCCTGCTCCATGAGGGTGAAGTCCTTGTAGAACTTGTTGACGCGTCCGTTGGCGATGTTCTGTATCATCTGCTCAGGGAGGTTTGCAGCCTTTGCGGCAGCGGCCTCGGCCATGATCTTCTTGCCCTTCTCGGCGTCTTCCTCGGTGAGCCATCCTTTGGTGATGTTTGAGGCGATGTGGTCTTCGCTGTCGAAGTGGTTGGGGTTGAGGCCGGCCTTCTTCAGAGCAACCTCCACAGCCTTCTGCACTTGCTCGGCCTTGGTCTTCTCCACTGCGATGTTGTACTCAGAGTCGATCACAGCCTGGGGCACGCTTGCGCGGTCTACGGCCACGGGGTTCATCGAAGCCACCTGCATGGCTACGTAGTGAGCCACTTCGGCGTCAACGCCTTCGAGGTTGAAGCCTACGATGGCGGCGAGCTTCTTGTTGAAGTGGGTGTAGGCTGCGGCAGTGGGTGCTTCGATAAATTCGAAAGCGCCGATCTCGGTCTTCTCGCCGGTCTGTCCGCCTTTCTCCACAACGAGGTCGGCGAGCTTGCGGCCGTCTACTTCGATAGCGTTGAGCTCGTCGAGGCTCTTGGGCTCCTTGGCCAGAGCCAGGTCGAGGATCTGCTGGGTGAGGGCTACGAAGCCTTCGTTCTTGGCCACGAAGTCGGTCTCGCAGTTGAGAGCCACGATGGCGGCGTATTTGCCGTTGGTGCCTGCCAGCACGCAACCTTCGGCTGCCTGGCGGTCAGCGCGCTTGGCTGCCACGGCCTGTCCTTTTTTGCGGAGGAACTCGACAGCTGCCTGCATGTCGCCGTTGCTCTCCTCAAGGGCTTTTTTGCAATCGGTCAAGCCAGCTGACGTGAGGTCACGCAGCTTCTTGATGTCTGCCATTGAAATTGCCATATCTTGGGTATGTTTTTAGCGTTGGTAATGTTGTGAATTTCGATATGACGCAATATCGCGGTCACGATATTGCGTCATATCGGTGTTATGTCGTGGATCAAGCCTCTTCCTCGGCTGCGGGAGCCTCAGCCTCAACAGCCTCGGGGGCTGCGTTGTCGTTGCGGCGCACGCGGCGACGTTCACGCTTGGGGGCTGCTGCCTCAGCGCCTTCGCCTGCTGCCACTGCGTCAACCTTCTCGGCCTTGCGCTCCTCGAGACCCTCGGCGATAGCCGAGCATACGGTGCTGAGCACGATTTCGATTGACTTTGAGGCGTCGTCGTTGGCGGGGATCACGAAGTCGATGTTGTCGGGGTTTGAGTTGGTGTCGACCATTGCGAAGACGGGGATGCCCAGGCGCTTGGCCTCAGCCACTGCGATGCGCTCCTTGAGCACGTCGACTACGAAGAGGGCCGAGGGCAGACGGTTGAGGTCAGCGATAGAGCCGAGAGTCTTCTCGAGCTTTGCGCGCTGGCGTGTGATCTGCAGCTTCTCGCGCTTCGACAGGTTGTCGAATGTGCCGTCCTTGCTCATCTTGTCGATGGCGGTCATCTTCTTCACTGCCTTGCGGATAGTGGGGAAGTTGGTGAGCATGCCGCCGGGCCAGCGCTCGATCACGTAGGGCATGCCTACCTCTGATGCGTGGTCAGCGATTACTTGCTTAGCCTGCTTCTTGGTGGCTACGAAGAGCACCTTCTTGCCTGACTTTGCTATGTTCTTAAGAGCAGCCGAAGCCTCCTCGAGCTTAGCGGCGGTCTTGTAGAGATCGATGATGTGGATACCGTTGCGCTCCATGAAGATGTAGGGCGCCATAGCAGGATTCCATTTTCTTTTGAGGTGGCCGAAATGGCAGCCTGCTTCTAAAAGTTGTTCAAATGTGGGAGTTGCCATATTTGTGTTGGGGTTGTTTACGTTCTTTTTTTTATTCAGCCGCGCGGTAGGGAACGCTTTCCATCCTCGCGGTTTAGATTCTAAACAATGATTTTTCTCGTCGGCGAGAAGAAATAGATGAAGGCGGGATTAACGCTTAGAGAACTGGAAGCGCTTGCGAGCCTTGGGACGACCGGGCTTCTTGCGCTCTACGGCACGCGGGTCGCGGGTCATGAAGCCGTGCTTGCGCAGGATCGACTTGTCGTCGGGGTTGATCTTCACCAGTGCGCGGGCGATGCCCAGGCGAAGAGCCTCTGCCTGGCCCTTGAAGCCGCCGCCGTCGAGGTTTACGAGGATGTCGTATTTCTCAATCACGTCGAGAAGGCTCAGGGGCTGCTTTACGATGAATTGGAGGATCGAAGAAGGGAAGTACACCGAAAGAGGACGGTGGTTGATGGTGATGTTACCGTTGCCTTCGCGGATGATTACGCGGGCAACTGCGGCCTTGCGGCGGCCGACTGCGTTTACTTGTTCCATGCTTCGAATTTATTATTTCAGGGTGATGGTCTTAGGATTCTGTGCCTCGTGGGGGTGATTTGCGCCGTTGTAGACGTAGAGGTTGTTGATGAGCTTGCGGCCAAGACGGTTCTTGGGGAGCATGCCCTTCATCACTTGGAGGAAGAGGGGGTGCTTGCCTGCCTTGATGTGCTTGTTGTTTGACTTCTCCATCAGGCGGGCGGGAGTGGTCTCGCGCTGGCCGCCGGGATAGCCTGTGTAGTGCAGGTAGATGCGGTCGGTCCACTTCTTGCCGGTGAGCTTCACCTTGTCGGCGTTGATGATGATCACGTTGTCGCCGCACTCAACGAAGGGTGAGTAGCACGGCTTGTTCTTGCCCAGCAGTATCTTCGCTGCCTGTGAGCACAGACGGCCAAGCACCTGGTCGGTAGCATCGATCACTACCCACTCGCGGTTGCAGTGCGCTGCGTTGGGGCTGAGGGTCTTGTAGCTTAAAGTATCCACTTTTAATTTGTTGGTTTAAAGATTAGTACATTGTTGACATCGCGCTCGCGGCTCGGCCAAAAGCATTGCGGCGCAAAAGTCGAAGCATTATTTGGACATAATCGGACTGCAAAGTTACAAATTTAACCCGCTATTTCCAAATCTTTTAGCGACTTTTTACTTGCATTTCTTACATATCAAGGGCCGCTCCGTGAGGGGCGGCCCTTGGCTGATTATTTATTTCGCGAGTCGATTACTTGCTGCCGATCTCTGAAGATACGGTGAGGCGCTTGCGGCCCTTGGCGCGGCGGCGCGAAAGCACTTTGCGGCCGTCCTTTGTGGCCATTCTTTCACGGAAGCCGTGCTTGTTGACTCTCTTGCGATTGTGGGGTTGGTATGTCCTTTTCATTGCAATTCGTTTAAAATTGTTCTACAATATGGTGAGTGAGAGCCTTATGCCTGGGGCTTGAGGTTTACGCGACGCTCCTTGATGCGGGCCTTCTTGCCGGTGAGGCCGCGGAGGTAGTAAAGCTTGGCGCGGCGCACCTTGCCGTATTTGTTTACGGTGATAGAGTCGATGAAGGGAGACTCGATGGGGAAGATACGCTCTACGCCGATGTTGTCGCTGATCTTGCGTACGGTGAAGCGCTTCTTGTCGCCGTGGCCAGAGATGCGGATTACGACGCCGCGATACTGCTGGATACGCTCTTTGTTACCCTCTTTGATGCGGTAAGCGACTGTGACGGTGTCGCCGGGGCCGAATGAATAGTCTTCGTGCTTTTTGCCGGTGGCGAAAGCTTCTTCGGCAACTTTGATCAAATCCATTTCGTGATAATATTTATAAAGTTAGCATTAAGCGCAATTTAACGGGCTGCGTGTCCCGCCAGAGATTGCGAAACCGTGTGCAAAGGTACTGCTTTTTCCGTAACTGACAAAGGCTTTGGGACTTATTTTTTCACGTTTTTCGTGATTATTTCTCTTTTTAGCGCTCTTTTTTCAGCATTTGGCGCAGATAGAGCAGCGCCTCGGCCTGTATTTTGGAGCCGAGGGCGGCGTTGGCGCCCAAGTAGGCGGCAATGCCGCAGGCGCCCTGGGCGGCGAGCAGCAGCCAGGGCTGGGATATGCAGCGGGCGAGGGCGAGCATCGGGAGGCAAATGATGGCCGTGATGGCGGCGTAGGGGATGAGGTCGGCAAGGAATTGCCATGATGTGCGCCAGCTCAGGCGGGCTGTCATAGCCAGGGTCACGGCCCACGCCGCGAATGTGGCCGCCAGCTGCCACCACAGGAATATGCGCACTCCGCTGGTGAGCCCTTGGTCGGCCCCGAGGCCGAGCCACGGCAGGCACATGACGATGGCCAGCAGCGAGAGGCCGTCGCGCAGGGCTTCGGCCGCGATGAGCAGCCGCGAGCGGCCCCGGGCGAGGATGAAGTTGCTGTATTGGGCCGACAGCACCACGAAGATGCCGCGCGCCAGAAGCAGCTGGAACAGAGGCACCGAAGCGTCCCACTTCGTGCCGAAGAGGGCGTGGAAGAGCGGGGCGGCCATCACGGCGAGAAACATCATGCAGGGGAAGAGGAGGTAGGCCACCAGGCGGTTCATCTTGGAGGTGGCGGCGGCGAATTCGCGCGGGGAGTCCTGATACTGCGACAGGGCGGGCAGGAATGAGGTGTTAAAGATGTTGGAGAGTGAGGCCACTCCCATCTTGCTCCATTTGTCGGCCTGGGAGTAGTAGGCCAGCGACAGCATGCCGTTGCAGCGGCCTATCACCGCCGCGAAAATATTCTGGAACACTACGTTGAGGGCCGATGCGCCCATCACGCCCGCTCCCACCTTTGATATCGAGCGCAGGGAGCTGAGCGAGAATATCGGCGCCGGGCGCCAACGGCTCGTGGCCCACAGTATGCCGGTCTTCACGGCGGAAAGGCCAATCGTCTGCCACACGATGGCCCATGCACCTGCCCCGGTGAGGGCGAGTTTGATGCCGACGGCGGCGCTCGCCACAAGGCCTATGGTGTTGGCCACGGCCACCATCTTCACGTCCATGGCCTTGATGAGCTTGTTGGTCTGCACTATGGCCAGGGCGTTGAGGATGAATGAGACGAATATCACCCTGGAGATGGGGATGAGGCGGCGGTCGCCGTCAAACCAGTCGGCAATCAGCGGCGCACCGAAGAATAGGATCACGTAGATGGCGGCGGCCATGCCGAGGTTAAACCAGAATACGGTGCTGTAGTCGGCGTCGGTGGGCGATTTTTTCTGCACCAGGGCGTAGGAGAAGCCGCTGTCGACGAAAAGGGCGGCGAAGGCCTGGAACACCATGGCGGCGGCCACCAGGCCGAAAGCCTCGCGCGGAAGCACGTTGGCGAGGATCACGCCTGTCACGGCGTAAAGCGCCTGGCTGAGGACTTTGTCTACGGTGTTCCACTTCAAGGTGCGGGCCACCTTGGTCTTCATGCCGGCGTCATCCATCGATTCGGAATTTTGATGATGGGCGGGGCAGGGGCATGAGGCGCGACGCTGCCTTGCGCGCCGATGTGAGCGCCTTGCGGATGGCCGACTGGCGCGGACGCGATGCCCGGCGCAGGGCAATGAGCCGGTCGATTTCTGCGGCGTCGAGGTCGGGGCGGCGCCGCATCAGGGCTGTGGTGGCTGCGTCGGCGTCAGCGCCTTCGGCCCGCAGGGCAGAGATGAGCGCAATGGCGTTGTCGGTGTAGTTTTTGAGCATGATCTCTCTTTCGGGCAAGCCTTGGAGCAGGTCGAGGGCCTTTTCGCGCACGGCCACGGCGTGGCCCAGGCGCTTCGCCTCGCCGGCATCGCCCACCCATTGCGATGAACTGTGCTTGCGGTACACGGCCATGGGCTTGGCGAAATATTTGATTTTTCCGTGCGTGGCGTTGACCAGATGCATGGCGTAGTCGCACAGCACTATGTCGGCCATCCATCCGGGGGCCTCGGGACAGCAGCCGCGGCGGAAGAGAGAGGAGCAGTTGGTGATGAAGTTGGCTCGGCAGAGGTCGGCCAGGGTCGACACAGGTTTCTGGCCGCCGTTGCTCAGGCTCTTGGTGCCGTCGGCCTCGTATGAGTTTATGACCCGGTGGAAGCAGATAGCGAAGTCGGGATTGGCGTCCATGAAGTCTACCATGGTCTGCAGCTTGCGGCTGTCGCACCAGTAGTCATCGGCGTCGCACATGGCTATGTATCGGCCCTTGCATCGGGCGTGGGCGTCGAGAAAATTGCGCTGGGTGCCCACGTTGGCCGAATGCTCTATCAGGGTTATCTTGTCGGGGTATCGGTCTCTGTATCGGCGGCATATATCGGCGGTGCCGTCGTCGCTGGCGTCATCGCTGAGCACGATCTGCACTCCGAAGCGGGTATTTTGCTCAAGCACCCCGGCTATGGCCGCGTCGATGTATGCGCGGCTGCGGTATGACAGTATGATCACGCTCACCGCCGGGTCGGCGGGCGTGGAGTCAGTCACCTTCCTGATCATCTTGCTCGGGATTATCGTCTGACTGCCTGTCGGCGCCGCCGCTGAGCATCTCTATAGCCTGCACTCCCACGGCGCGGTTCTTGATGGAGGCGGGCTCGCCTTTGTAGTATACGTCGCCCGATCCCATGCCATAGATCTTGAGCTCGGAGGTGGCCGAGCAGTCGACTGATCCCGTGCCCCACATCATGCACTTGGTGTTTGTGGTGCTGAGGCCGGCAGCCTCGATTGCTCCGGCGCTCATTATGGTGTAGTGGGCGTTCTGCGCCTTTCCTTCGAGGAAAATGTGGCCTGCTCCGGCCTTTACGGAGGCTTTGACCTCGGTGGCGTGTATGTCGCGCACCACGATGTTGCCGTTTCCGATCACCTTGGCCTGAAATTCGGCGCAGGGGGCGTTCTTTGAGACGGTGATGGTCGAATCCCCCCAGTTCTCGGCCTTGTTGAGCGATGTAGAGTAGAGGTACAGCACCGGTGTGTGCTCGATGGGCGTGTCGGAGATCACCTGCACCTTCACCTTGTTTTTGTTGTTTGAGAATGTCAGCGCCGAGGCTGTCGCCTTGTCGCATTCATACACGGCTATTCCTGCCGAGTCGATGCTGTTGCGGTACACCACATTTATGTTTCCCGCCACCGTGAGCTCGGTGAAGTCCTTGATGTTGGTGACGTAGCGGTCGGTCTGCGCCGCTGCGGTCAGGGCGATGCAGGCCAGAGCCAGGCTGATGATAGTGCGTATTGGCATTGCGTATTCGGGCTGAATGGGTTTTGAAGTGGGGTGGAATGGTGCGGCGGCTTCAGGCTTGGGGGGCGGTCTCCGATGCCAGCATGGCCTCGACAGAGGCGAGTATCTCAAGCAGCTCAGAGCGCGTGTCGGCCCTGAGCATCGCTATGCGTGTCTCGCGGAAATTGGGTATGCCCTTGAAGAGGGGGCTTGCGGCCAGATGGCGGCGTATGTGCAGTATGCCCCGGTATTCGTCGATGCGGTCGATGCTTTCCTCGATCTGGCGCCGTACGCAGGCGAACTTCTCTGCGAGAGAGAGCTCGGGGCCGGCGGAGTCGCCTATGATAGAGCGCTTCAGGTCGCGGAATATCCACGGCGCACCGATCGATGCGCGTCCCACCATCACGCCGTCAACTCCGTAGGTGTCGAATGCTCGCTTCAGCCCCTCGCCGTCGCGGATGTCGCCGTTGCCGATCACGGGAATCTTGATGGCCGGATTGGCCTTGACCTTCCCGATCATCTCCCAGTCGGCCTCGCCGGTGTACATCTGCGAGCGTGTGCGCCCGTGCACGGTGAGGGCTGCGATGCCGCAGTCCTGCAGCTGCTCGGCCAGTTCTACTATGATCTTGCTGTTGCAGTCCCATCCGAGCCTCGTCTTTACGGTCACGGGCAGGCTTACGGCGCTGACTACGGCCCGGGTGATTTCAAGCATCTTGGGTACATCGCGCAGCAATCCGGCTCCGGCTCCCTTGCCTGCCACTTTCTTTACGGGGCAGCCGAAGTTGATGTCGATCAGGTCAGGCGATGCCGCTTCGGCTATCTTGGCTGCCTGGGCCATGGGCTCCGGCTCGCGGCCATAGATCTGTATGGCGGTGGGCCTTTCGGCCTGATTGATGTGGAGCTTGCGCAGGGTGGAGGGGATATCGCGCACGAGCGCCTCTGCCGACACGAATTCTGTGTAGGTCAGGTCTGCGCCCATCTCTTTGCATATCAGGCGGAACGACGAGTCGGTGACGTCCTCCATCGGAGCGAGCATCACGGGGCGAGGTCCGAGGTCAATCTCTCCAATCTTCATGTCCGGCTGGCTATTGGTCTATAGTAATGGTCACTTGGGGTTTTTCTCGTAGTCTACGATGTCTACCAGGCGCACGTTGAATTTGAGTGCCGAGTAGGGCAGGATGCCCGATGTGGTGCTTGTGCCGTAGCCTTGCTGATAGGGCACGAGCACTTCGGCGGTGTCGCCGACGCGCATGTCCTCCATGGCTATCACCCAGCCGGGGATGACCGATGTGAGCTGTGTGCGGAAGATGCCGGGGCCGTTAGTAGTCATGAGCGACGAAGAGTCGATGGCGGTGCCTTCGTAGTATGACAGGTGATAGCGTGTGTCGACTGTCGATGTGTAGAGCGGAGTGAGGTTGCCCTCGGTCTCTGCGCGGTCGTTGAAATAATGTATCAGCACGTAGGCGCTCGGATCCCAGTCAGGGATGATCGATTTGAAATAGGGCGTGCCGTCGGGATTGGTGCGGGCTTGCTGCTCTTTGAGCCAGTCTGCGTTCTTCTCGCGCCAGTCCTTGTATGCCTCGTTGAGGGTGGAGGTGTCGTCGTCAGAGCAAGCGGGCACCGCGCACAGCGCCATTACGAAAAGGAGTATGTAAAAAGGAAATTTCTTCATGTCAAAAATATTGATTCGACACATCGACAAACCGATTTATCGATGTATCGAATCACAGTCAAAAAAAATAATTAAAAGTCATTAACAGCCGAGCATTCTGCATTCAGCATTCATCATCACCCCAGCTTCCTGAGCAGAGAGTTGAGGCTCACCTTGTCGTGGATCAGCTTGTGCAGGTCGGCTATGGCCACGCGCTCCTGCTGCATGCTGTCGCGCTCGCGCAGAGTCACGGTGTTGTCTTCGAGCGTCTGGTGGTCGACGGTGATGCAGTAAGGCGTGCCTATGGCATCCTGGCGGCGATAGCGCTTGCCGATAGAGTCTTTCTCGTCATAGCGGGTGGCGAAGTCAAATTTCAGGTCATTGACGATCTCCACGGCCTTCTCGGGAAGGCCGTCCTTCTTCACGAGCGGAAGCACGGCGCACTTCACCGGAGCCAGCGGGGCGGGCAGGTGGAGCACTACGCGGCTGTCGCCTCCGTCAAGGGGCTGCTCCTCGTATGACGAGCAAAGCACCGACAGGAACATGCGGTCAACTCCGATCGAGGTCTCGATCACATACGGCGTGTAGCTCTCGTTGAGCTCGGGGTCGAAATATTGTATCTTCTTGCCGCTGAATTTCTCATGCTGCGAAAGGTCGAAGTTTGTGCGCGAGTGTATGCCCTCCACTTCCTTGAATCCGAAAGGCATCTGGAATTCGATGTCGGTGGCGGCGTTGGCGTAGTGGGCGAGCTTCTCGTGGTCATGGTAGCGGTATTTCTCATCGCCGAGGCCGAGGGCCTTGTGCCAGCGCAGGCGCCATTCTTTCCAGTATTTGAACCATTCCATCTCCTGTCCGGGGCGCACGAAGAATTGCATCTCCATCTGCTCGAATTCGCGCATGCGGAAGATGAACTGGCGGGCCACGATCTCATTGCGGAATGCCTTGCCTATCTGCGCAATGCCGAAGGGCAGGCGCATGCGGCCCGTCTTCTGCACGTTGAGGTAGTTGACGAAGATGCCCTGGGCGGTCTCCGGGCGCAGATACACGGTCATGGCGCCGTCGGCGGTAGATCCCATTTCTGTCTTGAACATGAGGTTGAACTGGCGTACCTCGGTCCAGTTCTTCGTGCCTGAGATGGGGCATACTATGCCTTCGTCGAGGATGATCTGGCGCAGCTCGTTGAGGTCGTTGGCGTTCATGGCTTCGCTGAATCTCTCGTGCAGGGCGTCGCGCTTCTGCTTGTGCTCAAGCACTCGCGGATTGGTCTGGCGATAGAGGGCTTCGTCGAAGCTTTCGCCAAATTTCTTGGCGGCCTTGGCCACTTCCTTCTCGATCTTGTCGTCTATCTTGGCTATCTGCTCCTCGATGAGCACGTCGGCGCGGTAGCGCTTCTTTGAGTCGCGGTTGTCGATCAGAGGGTCGTTGAAGGCGTCTACGTGGCCCGATGCCTTCCAGATGGTCGGGTGCATGAATATCGCGGAGTCGATGCCCACGATGTTCTCGTGCAGCAGGGTCATGGCTTCCCACCAGTAGCGCTTGATGTTGTTCTTGAGCTCTACGCCGTTCTGGCCGTAGTCATACACGGCTGAAAGGCCGTCGTATATTTCGCTTGACGGAAAGACGAAACCGTATTCCTTGGCGTGTGAAACGATTTTCTTGAAGACGTCTTCTTGTTGTGCCATTATTGTCTGATTTTGATTTGTTATGTTGCTGATTGGTCAGGCGCTCGCACGCGTGTGCTTCGCGTCAATATTAACCGCAAAATTACAAAAAAAAGACCGCACCGACAACGCCACGGCCCTTTTTTGCTATAATTTACACATTTATGTTATGCGCGGGCGATTTTTTTGCTATTGATATTTGTTTTATTTGTGTGCGGGGACGTCCCCGCTTCATGTTTATCCAAAAAAATTAAAACAAACACTATGGACTACAAGATTGACAGGGTGGAGGGCATTGGCCCCGCCTACGCTGAAAAGCTTATCGCCGCCGGAATAAAGACTACCGATGACCTTCTTGACCGATGCGCGTCAAAAGCCGGAAGGGCTGCGGTGGCCGAAGAGACCGGAATCTCAGAAAAACTCATACTCAGATGGACCAACCATGCCGACCTGTTCCGCATACAGGGCGTGGCGGGCCAGTTCGCCGAACTTCTTGAAGCCGCCGGCGTCGATACCGTCAAGGAACTCCGCCACCGCGTGGCTGCCAACCTGCTCACAAAGATGCAGGAAGTGAACGATCAGAAAAATCTCTGCAACCGCATTCCGTCGCTCGCTGAGCTTGAGAGGATCATCGAGCGGGCAAAGGAGCTGGAGCCGAGGATGACGTATTGATTCATTGTCCGGCGGGAGAGGTTTTTTCGCGATTTATGCGCTAAAAATCATTAACGCTATTGTATTCGGCCTTTTCTCGTTATAATTTTGGGATTGGAAAGCGGCATGCGCTATTTTCCAGTGAGACACCGACCTTAAGTACTAATTCAAAATTCAAGCGATATGGTAATCGGTATTCCCAAAGAGATCAAAAACAACGAGAACAGGGTAGGGGCCACTCCTGCCGGCGTGAAAGAACTGGTCAGGCACGGACACAAGGTGTATGTGCAGCGCACGGCTGGCATAGGCTCTGGCTTCCCCGACGAAATGTACGTCAAAGCCGGGGCCGAGATGCTGCCCTCGATCGAAGACGTGTACGCCAAAGCCGAGATGATAATAAAGGTGAAGGAGCCGATCGAGCCGGAGTACGCTCTTGTGCGCGAGGGGCAGGTGGTTTTCACGTATTTCCATTTCGCTTGCGATGAGGCGCTCACCCTCGCCATGCTGCGCTCGGGCGCGGTGTGCGTGGCCTATGAGACTGTGGTCGACAGGCAGGGTACCCTCCCGCTGCTCACTCCCATGAGCGAGGTGGCAGGCCGTATGTCGATACAGGAAGGCGCGAGATTCCTTGAGAAGCCTCAGGGAGGCAAGGGCAAGCTGCTCGGCGGCGTCCCCGGCGTGAATCCTGCCAAGGTCGTGATTCTCGGTGGTGGCGTTGTTGGCCGCAACGCTGCGCTGATGGCCGCCGGCCTCGGCGCCCGGGTGGTTATAATGGACATTTCGCTGCCGGTGCTTCGCCATCTTTCAGAGGTGATGCCTAAAAATGTCACCACGGTGTTCTCTTCGTCCCACAATATCGAGGTCGAAGTGGCTGACGCCGACCTCGTGGTGGGCTCGGTGCTGATTCCCGGAGCGAAGGCTCCGCATCTGATCACGTCGGATATGCTCAAGGACATGCAGCCGGGCACTGTGCTCGTGGATGTGGCTATCGACCAAGGCGGTAGCTTTGAGACTTCGCACCCCACCACGCATTCCGATCCCGTGTATACGGTAGACGGCATTGTGCACTATGCGGTGGCCAATATCCCCGGCGCCGTTCCCTATACCTCCACGCTCGCCCTCACCAACGCCACATTGCCCTACGCCCTGCGCCTGGCCGATATGGGCTGGCGCGATGCGTGCAAGGCTGACCCGGGGCTTGCCGAGGGCGTAAATGTCGTTGACGGCAAAATCACGTACAAGGCTGTTGCCGAGGCATTTGGTCTTGAATATACGCCGCTCTCACTCTGATTCCGCCATCCTATTTGACAGATACATGGCCCGGCCTTAAGGTCGGGCTATTTCTTTCCCATCCAGATTGCCTCAAGCACATCTGTCGCATCCGCCTCTTTTAGCAACACCGTCCCGTCGGGGCCAAGCAGGTATATCGCCGGAGTCTCCGGCACATAATAAATCTCGCCGTCTTCGATGCCCGTGGCGTCAGTCCCTGCTATCCAGCTTGCCGGAAAGCCGGAAACCTTTGCCTCCGGCGATTGGGCCGGGCGTATGTCCACGGCTATGATCTTGGCCATGCCGGCGCTGATCCATTTCTCCACGATGGGTTCGTCGGCGAGTTCGCGCATGATCTTATCGCAATGCTCGCATTCAGGGTCGTAGAGCAGAACCACAGTGTAGTCTCTTCCGAGTTCCTTGTGCAGCGAAGTGTTTGTGCCATCGCGAAGCTGCATTTCGAAATCTGATGCTTTTGTGCCCACCGCATTGAGCGACATTAGCCTGTCGAGCGTGCCGTATTTGGCTTTGATCCAGTCGGGCATTGCTTCGGCGTTGGCGAAGGCTCGCGCGAAAATGGCGTAGAGTTCGCGGTCGCGCACCGGCGAATCCGCGCCGTCAAGATATTTGTCGGCGGCAAAAGCGAGCAGCGATGCCGCTTGCTCCGATCGTGCGGCTTTAGCGGTCAGGAGCTCCACCGCCTCGGCGACTTCGGCCCCGCGGCTCCCAAGCCTGGCTATGGCAGTGAAGTTGGCCAGGGCCTGCTCCACGCAGGCGGTGTCTGTCGCGTAGGCCGATTCTTCTCCGTATGCATCCCAGAAATGTGACACCGCGAAGTCGGCCCTGTCCTTCGGCAGCCTTATGCTGTCGGGGACCGCAGGCAGAGGGTATTCCACCTTATTATATAAAGGGGCGTCGGCATGCGCCTGCGTGAGCAGTGCGGCCGATGCCAAAATGCAGAATATTCGTCTCATGGATTCTGTATGCTTTCTTTTTCGGCAAAAATACGAAATATTCTCTAAAATCACCCACATTCCTTTCTTTGGTTCGGGCGTAGAAGGGTGGATCTTGCGCCTGGATTGGCCAAAATATCCTGTTTCGACAATGGAAAATCGTAAATTTGCAAAATTTTGTATCACGTAGGTGAGTAGATGTTTTAAGATTTCTCGCGCTCTGGATTCATGCTGTTGGTTGCTGTTGCCGAGCCAAAGTCAGTTATTCAACGGAGATCTTCGAAAGGACATGAAAAAAGTGAAATTTGTAACCCCTTGTTAATCAGGCGAGCGTCGGAAACAATGAAAATTTTTCAGAAAAAAGCGGCCGAAAAATTTGGAGGATTGGG
>CANNVE010000019.1 GCA_947525975.1 uncultured Muribaculaceae bacterium
CTCCGCGCAGGTCGCCACAAGGTTGCCGGCGAGGTCGTAGTAGCAGGCCTCGAGCCTGCCATTGACCCTCCGGCCCGTCATGCGCCCCTTGGCAGAGCCGTGGGCCGACGAAGGCGCGGAGCCGAAGCCCTCGGCGTCGCCGATGAACGAGTAGTCGTCATAGTAGGTCGCAAGGTCGGCCTCGCCCAGGTCCGCCCCCTTGGGCAGGCCCACCACGGCGTACCCCAGGGGCTTCGACGAGTCGGCCTTGGCCGTGGGGCTGCAGCCGCCGAACGCAGCCGCAACGCCGTCCTCCATCTCAGCCTCCCCCTCGAGCGCGGGGCGCATGTGCGCGTCAAGGATGCGGTAGGCCCACTTTCCCGCCGCGCGCAGGTTGCCGTCGCGCCACAGCACGGGGCGCATGCCCTCGTCGTAGACATACTCCACAGCCTCGCGCCCCGGAAGCTTCTTCACCGTCGGCTTGCCCGCGCGGTTGTACTCGTAATAGTAGGCGTAGCGGTCGAATTCAGTGTCAGAGGCATCCCATTCCGTGCCGTCGGCAGCCGAGGCCACGGTGTCGGCAAGCATGGGAGGCACCATGTAGCGCAGGTCGCCGTGCCCGTCGCTCACGAAATAGGTGTCGGCGTATTCGCCGTCGCCCATCACCCGGCGCTCCATCACCTTCTCGCCGAAGAGGTTGGCGAAAGCCAGGGCTTGGCGTCCGTCCTCGTCGGTGGTGACAGTCACCGCAAGCCTGCCCGGCGCGTGCACGCCCTTCTTCACGAGCCTTCCAGTGGCCGACACGCGCAGGTCCATGCAGGAGAGCAGGCCCTCCTCCTCGTTGACAAGGCGCTCGGTCACGATCGACGCCCCGCTCTCGCGAAGCAGGCTCCCCGGCCTCGTCACAGTGTCAGGCTCCGCCCCCTGCGTCAGGCCGTAGCCGTAGTCGGTGCGGGCGCAGGAGTCGCCGTAGAGCGATGCCGAGGCAGCCTTGAACTCATCTGCAGAGCCGAACGCGCTGCCCGAAGCGTCGGCGGGCATCCACTCCGCGACCTTGCGGCCCATGGAGTCATACTCGGTGATGGCGCACACCGCGCCGCCGCCCGGAGCCGCGCCCTCGCTCGCGCTCTGCCACTGGCGTCCAAGGCCGTCGTAGAAGGCGCAGGCAGCCACGCCGCCCGTGGCCGACAGCATCTTCGTCTCCCGCACGAAGTTGGCGCTGTCGCCGTCCGACACCGTACCGTATTCCCACCTCTTCACAGGCCCGTGGCCGTCGACCGAGGCCTCAACAAGGCGAGAGCGGCTGTCGTAGGCGTAGCGCGAAGTCACCCCCGCAGGGTCGGTGGTCGACGCAAGACCCACAAGCGGCTTGAACTCAAAGCCCCATTCGAGCGAACCGGCGAGTGTGAGCGACGGCGCCGAGCGAAGCACCACCCGATCGGGATCGAACAGTTGTTTTACCACAGAATACTGTATCTTGCGCGTCGGATGCAGGCCGGCGGCATCCCACAGGAGCGAATAGCCAGGCTCACCGAGCACGTTGACGCTCACAGGATTGCCATCAGAGTTGTATGACAGCCTCGCCACCTCAATCTCCTCTCCGCCCCTGCGAAGATAGGCCTTTTCGGGAGCGAAGGCGCTGCCCACTGCCGCATAGTCGTAGCGAGTCTCTATGCTCATGCCGTCGCGCTCCTCGCGAGTGGCCACAGTGGCGCCGATCATGTGCTTGTCGATCATGCCCTGCCCCACGGCAGTGTCAGCCGAAGGATAAGTCACCGTGCTCACCCTCGTTTCAGTGCCGTCAGTCACAGTCACCTTCTCGATGAGGCCCGTGCCCTCCACGTACTCATACGAAGTGCGGAGCGTGGCGCTGCCGTTGTCGCGATAAGTGGTGACGCTCTTCTCCACAAGCCTCTCCTCCCCAAGGCTGAGGGTGTAGGTGTTGAATGTATAGACCTCACTCTCGTCCACAGCAAGAAATAATGTATCCATCACCACCGGCTGAGTTTTATCTATGCCCTGATTATTGAAACCGAGGGGATAAGACGGAGCATCCTTGGTAAATGAGTTGACAGTCACCTGCCTTACGTATGTGTCACGCACATCTGATGCACGTTTGAATTCCTTATAAACGTACCCTTCTTTTTCCTGCAGTTTCCACTCTCCCTTGACATTTGCATATTTCTCGGAGGCGACAACCACGGGGCCTTGCGACGCCGCTTTTCCCAGATATACTGGCGCGCATGCATATCCCTGCAGTGAATATTCATTCGGAGCCGCGATCTGTGCAAGTCTATTGACTTTCTTGACATCTCCGCATTGCTCCGATACCTCGGCGTACCAAATGGGCGTGCCACCGAAGTTAAAATCATTGTACCAAGAAAATGCAGATATGATAGTCTGACGGTAAGTATAAGTATATTGTCCGTCAGGTCCGCCTTGAGGAGTAAAAGGCACGCCCTGTGTCCACCTCTGCTTTACGAATGTTATCGGCGATGGCACTCGCTCGCACACGGCAAGCCCGTCCCCGTCCTTACCATAGACGTAGGTCTTAGTTATGGCAGGTGAGTCGTCGCCGGCGCAGGTTGTAGACGATTTCAACCTAAGGCCTCCGCCAATCGAGAGCGTATGATTGTAGTTTTCGTCTATTTCATAGTAGTGCCATTGTATTTTCGGTGCGAACTTGTGGGGTTCGTACTCAAACTCGGTCCATCCGCCTGTCGGATAAGTCACCTTCTCAAGAATGCAGGCCTTCATAGCCTCCGCATCAGGTTCTCGGTTTACATCAAACTCCGTAAGCCACTTATATTTATGCTCTTGCCAGGTGTATTCAGCAGTGAGCATCTTGACACGTGGCAACAGCCAACGGTTGCTATCTGCACCATTGTAGTATCCCCACCAGTCCTGAGCCGTATCCGAAGCGAAACGGCGCGGATTATAGGAGAACTCATATTTTCCCTCACTCGATAAATAGACCGATGTAAGCAACGAGCCTAACAGTTCAGTGCTCTCATAGCCGAAATCGGCCTTAAGAACATTCCCTTCAGCCGAATCCACACTGATGTGTTTGATCACCGGATTAGCCACGCTGTCGTATGAAATGGTCACAGCGCCTTCTGCCCACTCTATCTTCTCAAGCACGAAGATAGAAGCATGGGGATCTACATATACGTATGGCTCTTCTCCTTGGTCTCCTGGAGTGTCGTGAGTGTATATTTGCCCGGATACCGTAGCTATGTCATCACTCCACACAGCCTGTCCGATGACCTGGCGACGCAGGGCCCTATTCTCCTTCTGCCCCCACTTCAGCGAAATCTCCTGACCGAAAGGAAGCACTATCTTGGTGGCCATCCAAGTGGTCACTACGCCGTATGCCTCCACGCCCTCGCGGACGCCCGAGAATACATACTTCACCCCATTCGGGTCAGTGACACTGATGCTGTCAAGACCGCGCGTAGCCTCGATCTTCAGCTCATTGTCAGCACCCTTGAACTCCACGGCATCGTCCGTGAACTCGGCTATGCGCACATAGCTCTTGTCGGCAAGATGTATCGTGTAGATGTCATGGCCGGCGTCAAGATTGTATCCATCAAACGGAACAGGCCCATCGTGCAGACAACGGCGCGCGAAGTCATACTCCGTTCCCCATTCTCGGTTCGGGTTGGCACTATCCTCCCAAACTCCCGCGCGAGGGAAGCGCTCATCGGGGCGTCCCACCACAGTGCGCGATATGCGCAGACCGGGATGCAGGCTCCAGCCATAGCCGCAGGGATAGGGCGAATCGAACACGCGCACGCCGTTAGACAGGTACTTCAGCGCTATCGGCAGGCGGAATCCCTTGAAGTCTATCGTATAGATAGGGATGTCTACGGCCACTGCGCCGGTAGCCAGCGAGGGCTGCTGCGCCATGTACTGGCGGAACACAGCCGACGACGGCGCAGGCGGGATGATGCGCTCGTCGATGAGGTGGCCCTTCACCTGGTCGAGGGCCGAGGCCTGCGAGGCGGTCTTTGCCGCCTTCGCTGCTGCTGATGATGATTGTGTGTTTGTGTTTTCCATTGCGAAAAAATATGATAAGATATAAAGTTTTTCCTTTTTTATTGATTTAGGCTTTAGGCGGATAGGTCTTACCGCTCTTCTTCCGCAAATTTACTATTTTTTCAATCCAATGTCAACGTTATTCTGAAAAAAATCGCCAAAAAATCACCAAAACCAACCTCAAAAATACATCAAATACAGATAATACTCAAAATCCACGGGGCAGGCGGTCACCGGGAAGCAATTCCATGCGCTCGCTGTAATAGAGGCGACTTCCGCGATGCGTGGCCTCAACCTCCACCCACACTTCGCCCAGGCTGTCGCGCCATATCCCGTGATAAGGCTTTTCAAGCATCAATTGCTGCGCCCTTGGGGCAATTGCATATGCGTTTGTCCGCAGCAGGCTGTCGGCTGAGAGCTTTTCATCGGCGGCAGGCAGCATCGCATAAGGCCTGCCCGGGCGATACATCTGCTCGTAGAGATAACGCGAATAATGGTTGCTGTTGCTGACAGCGCCTCGCGGGCGCATCAGCGTCCACCATCCTGCTCCATCAAAAGGCGTGTGATCCATGTAGAATGTCCCTGTCGTACTTTGCAAATACCGCTCTGCTGCCTCCTTTGCCTCGGCGCCAAGGCGCATTTGCTCATACGTCATCGCCGTCCAGCACAATATCGACAATGCGCTGATCGCGCATACCCCTGCCTTCATCGCTTTGCTCACAGTCGCAGGCCAAAAACACCCGATCAAGGCCATCAGCGCAAATGTCTGCGCGAACCATCCGCTTCTGCCCACTATGCCGCCAACCGCGCTGAAGCACATCGAAGCCATAGCCGCGACAGCCAATATGCCCCATGCCGATTTCATCTTATCCACCAGCTCCCTACGCCTGAACAAGGCGTAGGCAACAATGACAATCAACAGAATCAAAGCATAGAAATCGCTCTTGAGCAATATCATGCCAACGCTGTCATCCGCCGCCTTATCGGCCGCAACGCGCCGCCATGTGCCCACAGATCCCAGGCACAGCAATGCTCCGGCTAAAAAGCATCCTGCGTAAATCTTTATCATCTTCCCGGCGGCCTTCCATCTGTCTCCTATGAAATAGTACACTATAATTCCGGCGCTTAAAGCCACCGACATTGCCTCATGCATCTGCCCGGCCACAAAAGCGAATGCGCACGCCATGATGAATACAGGCTTCCTCCAATGCACCGCTCCGCTATTGAGCCTTAACAATATATACAAAAATCCAAGGCCGAAAGCCGAGGCCCAAACATAATTGAACGAAACATCAAACACCGTCGACGAATCCCACCAAGCCATGGTCAGAAGCAACAGGGATATGGCCAACGTTCTACCCCACGCCCCCACCTTGCCAATGCAGCGGGCTGCGAAATAGAAATACAGCGAGGCCACCAAAGCGTTTGCCGCCACCATCAACCATCGGGGAGCGAAATGCAGCATCAACGGCGCCAGATAATTGGCCGCGCGCCCATTGTTGATAGCCCAATGGCGCACCACCCAACGCGGATAATACAAAATGTTTCCTCCATAATAGTTGTGATACGCTCCGTATGACAGGTCATCGCCCATATCGCCTATGCACAAGCCTTGAAGCAAAAACCACACAAACGCCGCCACGCAAAGCCCTATCCAAAGCATATCCGCTTTCTTTTTATGTTGACATTCTGTATCAGCCATAACTCATTTGATACTGAAAAAGATTGCGCAGATCATCTTTATCTTGATGAAATCCGCGCAATCCATGATTATTTTACATAACTGATTATCTCGCCGTCGCTTTCCTGGGAGCGAAATACTGGTTGTAGACAAGGCCGCCAACGATCAGGGTGAGGCCAATGTAGGTAGAGGCCACTATCGTCTCTCCCAATATCATAGATATGAAGAATAGAGACAGGAAAGGCGACAGGTAGCACATCTGGTTGATGAGGGCCGGATTGTCGGTGGTGCGTATGGCGAGGCCGAAGCATATGAAAGGAATGCCCATCTCAAACAGACCTATATAGGCGCCCGACAATATGGCCGGCATGCTGAGATGAGGCATCGGATGCACTATGGTGCCAAGACTCATGTACACCATGCCGAAGAGGAAGGTCAGGAAAAGGGCGGTGACCTCGCTCACCGTATCCTTAAGGCTGTCATTCACTATCCAGTAAGTAGCCCAAAGCAGAGCACTCAGAGCCGCAAGGGCTATTCCGCCTATCGACAGAGACTCGCCGATAGCCTGACCGCCAAGCGATATCACAGCCACGCCGGCAAGCGATACAGCCATGCCGGCATACTTAGCCGCGGGTATCGGACGGCGGGTGAATATGGCAAGCATCACCGCCAGCAATATCGGCCAAGCATAGTTGATGGGCTGGGCCACCTGCGCCGGCAGATAGTCGTAGGCCTTGAACAGCACAAGATAGTAGGCCACAGGAGCCAGAAGCCCAAGCATGGCGAATCGAAGCCAACCGCGCACAGGCAGCCTGCGCAGCTCGCCCCAGGAGCGCGAGACGCACATCCATACAGCAAATACTGCAAGAGCCGTAGCCCCGGCCACAAACACCATCTCAAACGGATCCATAAGGCTCAGGGCCACCTTGAAAGCCGTGGCCACAGTCGACCAGCTCAGCACCGCGGCGGCGCCAAGCATCACAGGGCGTGCCGATGTCTTCATCTCAAAGCCTCTACCTCTTCGGTGGTAAGAGGTATCTTTTTGCCAAGGCGGCGGGCGCCGTCGGCGGTGATCAGATAATCCTCCTCATTGCGTATGCCGCCGAAATCGCGCCAATGCTCCAGCTCATCGTAGTTGATGAAGTCTGTGTACATGCCCTGGCCCCTCCAAAGGTCTATCAGCTCAGGTATGAAGTACACACCCGGCTCTATCGTCAGCGCGAAGCCGGGCTCAAGCGGGCGGGCCAGACGCAACGACTTGCGTCCGAACTGCGTGCTCTTCGGCTTGCCGTCATAGCCCACATACACTTCGCCGAGGTTTTCCATATCGTGCACGTCGAGGCCCATCATGTGGCCAAGTCCGCACGGGAAGAACATAGCGTGGGCGCCGGCTTTCACAGCCTCTGCCGGGTCTCCCTTCATGATGCCCAGATCTTTCAGTCCTGAGCATATCACCTCCGCGGCCTTCTCATATACGTCTACGAAAGCCACACCCGGACGCAGCATCTCCACGGCTGCCAGGTGAGAAGCCACCTGTATGTCGTAGACCGATTTCTGCCTGTCGGTGAATCGGCGCGAGGCGCAGATAGTCGACGACATGTCGCCGGCGTATCCCGAAGGCATCTCGGCGCCGGCGTCTATCAGCACCATGTCGCCCTCCTTGATCACATTGCCGTGATAGTGGTTGTGCAGAGTCTGCCCGTTGATAGTGCATATTGTCGGGAACGAAAGTCCGCAATTGTTGCGGGCAGCCACATATTCTATCATCGCGGCCACCTCATATTCATGCATGCCGGGGCGTATGATCTTCGTAGCCTCGATGTGCATGTCGGCGGTGACGTCGCAGGCCTTCTCTATCTCGGCTATCTCTTCCGGGCTCTTGTGGTTGCGCATGTCTACCACGGCGCGTATGAAGTCCACCGAAGGCTGCTCCGCCCCCGGCTTCACATCGAGCAGCCTCCACAGCTTGAGCGCGTGCTCGGGGCGGTATACGGGCAGATAGCGCACCTCGGCCTTCTTGCGGGCCTCATCGAGCCATCCGCGCAGATCGGCGCTCGGCATCACATTGTCCACTCCCACGCTGTGAGCCTTCTCATGCAGGGTGGGCTGGGTGCCCATCCACACTATGTCGTCGATCGTGAGCTCATCGCCGAAGATGATCTCACGGTCATTATCTATGTCGATCACAGCGGCGAGCCCGGCGAAAGGAAGCCCGAAATAATACAGGAAGCTTGAATCCTGACGGAAATTATATGTGTTGTCGAGGTAGTTGCAGCCTACTTCATCATTGCCCAGAAAAAGCAACACGCCGCTGCCCAAGCGCTGCTTGAGCATGCGCCTGCGCTCTACGTAGATTTCTTTGTCAAACATTTTTTTTCTATTTTATATTTACTCCCGCAAAAATAGTGAATATATCCGTCAATGTCAAAAAAACATCTCTCCACGCCCTTAAAATCAACGCTAAAAATGCGCGTTGATAAAGCGTAGATAAATGATGATAACTATTCAGCGGTTTTTAAGCAAGTCAATTTGTTATTTTAATAAAAAAGAGCATATGCGCAGCCTCTGAAAATCATCAAATAAACCTGAAGCTAACTTGCTGTGGGCTTGCTGTGACAAAAATCTACAAAAATATGTCCCTTATAACGGGAAAAATTATTAACTTTGCACTTATGAACATAGCGTAGATAACTGTCTTATTTGACTAATATTCAGAGAATATTGATGTTGATAAACTCGTCGATTGCGTTTGCGGGACTTCAGCAACTCATATTTCCAAATTTTTGGTCGGAAAGTTATGCTCGCTATCTACGCCCATATTAGTTGTTATAGAAGTTTTTATTTAAAAATTTAATTTCTCAATATAAATAATGAAAGTCGAAAAACACTGCCCCGGATCGGTCGATGGCAAAATTGACGAAAGTCTGAAAGAGGAAATCCTCAAGCTGAAAAAAGAAAAGGGCGCGGTGATCATGGCCCATTATTACCAGCGCGAAGAAATACAGGATCTGGCCGACTACATCGGCGACTCTCTCGCCCTGGCCCAGATTGCAGCCACTCTCGATGCCCCGATGGTGGTGATGTGCGGCGTGCACTTCATGGGGGAGACTGTCAAAATCATCAGCCCCGAAAAGAAGGTGCTCATCCCCGACAGCGAAGCCGGATGCTCTTTGGCCGACAGCTGCCCCGATGACAGATTCGCCAAGTTTGTGGCCGAGCATCCTGACCACACCGTCATATCATACGTCAACACATCGGCCGGGGTCAAGGCTCTCACCGATGTGCTCGTCACCTCGGGCAATGCTCTTAAGATCGTCAGCACTTTCCCTGCCGACGAAAAGATTATATTCGGCCCCGACCGCAATCTCGGTGCATACATCAACAATGAGACCGGGCGGCAGATGCTCTTGTGGGACGGTGCCTGCCATGTGCATGAAAAGTTCTCGCTCGAAAAGATTCTCAAGATGAAGGCCGACCATCCCGAAGCGAAGATCCTTGTGCATCCCGAGTGCAAGCAGCCGCTCCACGTAGTGGCCGACAAAGTAGGCAGCACCGCCGCTTTGCTGAAATACGCCATGGATTGTGATGCCGACACATTCATCGTGGCCACCGAGAGCGGAATTCTCCACGAGATGCGCAAGAAATGCCCCGGAAAGAAATTCCTCGCCGCTCCGCCAGAGGAGCCGGGATGCGCCTGCAACGAATGCGGCTACATGAAGCTCAATACCCTCGAAAAGCTCCGCGACTGCCTGCGCGACGAGGCTCCGGAGGTGATCGTCGATTCTGAAGTGGCAGCGAAGGCCCGCCGTCCTATCGAGCGTATGCTCGAACTCAGCTGAACAGTCCCTATTTACTCATAGATTAAATCCAAATCGAAAATGCAATACAACCATAAAGAGATAGAGCCCAAGTGGCGCCAATATTGGAAAGACAACCGCATATATAAGGTCGACATCGACTCGGAGCGCAAAAAGTTCTACGTGCTCGACATGTTTCCCTACCCCTCTGGCGCAGGTCTCCACGTAGGCCATCCGCTGGGATACATAGCCAGTGACATTTATTCGCGATATAAGCGATTGCAGGGATTCAACGTGCTTCACCCGATGGGATACGACGCATATGGCCTGCCTGCCGAGCAATACGCCATACAGACAGGGCAGCACCCCGAGAAGACAACAAACGAGAACATCGCCCGCTATCGCTCGCAGCTCGACAAGATCGGATTCTGCTACGATTGGGACCGCGAGATCCGCACATGCGACCCCGAATACTACAAGTGGACGCAATGGGCGTTTATCCAGATGTTCAATTCTTATTACAGCTACGATGCCGGCAAGGTGCGCCCCATCTCCGAACTGATAGCCCGATTTGAAAAGCAGGGCGCTGCAGGCTTGAACGTGGCTTGCAGCAAGCCTCTCGACTTCACAGCCGATCAATGGAATGCCATGACCGCGAAGGAAAAGAGCGACACGCTCATGAACTATCGCGTGGCATACCTCGGCAATACCATGGTCAACTGGTGCCCCAAGCTTGGCACGGTGCTCGCCAACGACGAGGTCAGCGAGGGTGTGTCGCTTCGCGGAGGATACCCCGTGGAGCAAAAAGTCATGTACCAATGGTGCCTAAGGGTCAGCGCCTATGCCCAGCGTCTGCTCGACGATCTCGAAAGCCTCGACTGGACCGACAGCCTCAAAGAGACGCAGCGCAATTGGATTGGACGCAGCGAAGGCGCCGAAATGAAATTCAAGATCGCCGACAGCGATGTGGAGCTGGAGATTTTCACCACCCGCGCCGACACCGTCTTTGGCGTCACATTCATGGTGCTCGCTCCCGAAAGCAAATATGTGGGCATGGTCACCACTCCCGGGCAGAAGGCTGCCGTGGATGAATACGTGCAGGCCACAAAGCGCAAGACCGAGCGCGAGCGCATGATCGACAAGAAGGTGAGCGGCGTCTTCACAGGAGCATACGCCATCAATCCTCTCAACGGTGCCCGGATTCCCGTCTGGGTCAGCGATTACGTACTGGCTGGTTACGGCACAGGCGCCATCATGGCGGTTCCCGCCCATGACAGCCGCGACTACGCCTTCGCCAAGCATTTCGATCTCCCCATCATACCCCTCATAGAGGGAGCCGACGTAAGTGAGGAGAGCTACGACGCCAAGGAAGGCATAGTCATAAATTCAAAGTCAGATCTGCTCGACCTCAATGGTATGCAGGTCAAGGAGGCCATCGCCTACACCAAAAAGCGCATAAAGGAGCTCGGCATCGGCGAGGTGAAGGTCAACTACCGCCTGCGCGACGCCATATTTAGCCGCCAGCGCTATTGGGGCGAACCATTCCCCGTATATTATAAGGATGGCATCCCTGAAGTGCTCTCTGAAGACAAACTGCCGCTGTTGCTGCCCGAGGTCGACAAGTTCCTCCCGACAGAGACAGGCGAGCCGCCGCTTGGGCGCGCTGCCGGCTGGAAGACCGAAGACGGATATCAGTTTGAGCTCTGCACCATGCCCGGATTCGCAGGCTCATCGGCCTACTACCTACGTTATATGGATCCGCACAATCAGGATGCCCTCGTGTCGAAGGAGGCTGACGAATACTGGCGAAATGTCGACCTCTACATCGGAGGCACCGAGCACGCCACAGGCCACCTCATATATAGCCGCTTCTGGAACAAAGTGCTCTTCGATCTCGGTCATGTATGCGAGCCCGAGCCTTTCAAGAAGCTCGTGAACCAGGGCATGATCCAGGGCCGCTCTAATTTCGTGTATCGCATAAAGGACACCAACACATTCGTGTCGGCCGGTCTGAAAGACCAGTATGATGTCACCCCCATACATGTTGACATCAACATCGTTTCAAATGACATCCTCGACACCGAGAAGTTCAAGGCTTGGCGCCCCGAATTCAACGACGCCGAGTTTGTGCTCGAAGACGGCAAGTACGTCTGCGGATACGCCGTGGAGAAGATGTCAAAGTCGATGTTCAACGTTGTCAATCCCGACGACATCGTTGACCGCTATGGCGCCGACACCCTCAGGCTCTACGAGATGTTCCTCGGCCCGCTTGAGCAGAGCAAGCCCTGGGACACAAACGGCATCGACGGCACCAACCGATTCATCAAGAAACTCTGGGCCCTCTTCTACAAGGGCGACGAACTTCTCGTCACAGACGCTGAGCCCACCAAAGATAACCTAAAGAGTCTGCACAAGCTCATCAAGAAGGTGACCTCAGATATCGAGAATTTCTCGTTCAACACCAGCATCGCCGCCTTCATGATATGCGTCAACGAGCTCTCCCAGCAGAAATGCACGAGCCGCCTGGTGCTGGAGCAGCTGCTCATACTCCTCGCTCCATTCGCGCCGCACGTCACCGAAGAGCTTTGGCACAGCGCCATCGGGCATGACACCACCATCTGCGACGCCGCATGGCCGGCCTATAATGAAGATTACCTCAAGGAAGACTCTGTCACCTACGCCGTCTCATTCAACGGAAAGGCGCGTTTCACCTTGCAGGTGGCAGCCGGCACTTCAAAGGAAGACGTCGAGGCAGCCGCCCTCTCCAACGAAGGCGCCGCTAAATGGCTTGATGGCAAATCCGTGAAGAAGGTGATTGTGGTGCCAAACAAGATTGTCAACATTGTGGTAGGTTAATAATTCAAAATAATGCGACAGCGGGAATCTGAATCATCAGATCATCCGTTTTTACGATATGAAAGAAAAGAAAGAAAAAGTGATGATGCAGTCCGGGACCGCCGCAAGCGAGTCTTTTAAGGATGGATTCATTCGACGGGTGAAAGACAACACCAAAATGCGCTGGATACGCTTCGGCATTGTGTCGCTGATATTCTTCGCATGGGTGGTGTGGATGAATAATTATTGGTTCCTGCTGCTGTATCCGCTGCTGTTTGACATTTACATCACCGGCTACATCCCATTCAGCTGGTGGCGCAAGGACAAGCGTCCGTGGGTGCGCAAGACCATGAGCTGGGTCGATGCTATTGTCTACGCCTTGGTGCTCGTATATTTCGTGTTCGCCTTCGTGGGACAGAACTATATGATACCCTCGTCGTCGCTCGAGAAGACCCTCCTCACAGGCGACTATCTCGTGGTCGACAAGGTCACATACGGTCCGAGAGTGCCCATCACGCCCATCAACTTCCCCTTGGTCCACAATACGATGCCGGTGCTCGGATGCGACAGCTACGTAGATTGGCCTGAAAATAAATACAGGCGCCTGCCCGGCCTGCGCTCTGTTGAGGAAAATGACATCGTGGTCTTCAACTTCCCTGCCGGTGACACCGTGGCCACAAAGTTTGAAGAGACAAGCAACTACTATGATGCGGTCAAGCAATATGGCAAGCAGCGTGTCACCACCGACAAAGCCACATTTGGAGACATAAAATATCGTCCGGTTGACCGCAGGGTTAATTATGTCAAGAGATGCGTGGGGCTGCCGGGAGACACTTTCAAGATCGTCAACGATATCATCACTATAAATGGCGTAGGACGCAAGCAGCCTGAGCATGTGCAGTTCACATATTTCGTTGGTCTTGGCCAGCCGCTGACCAAGGAATACATCGACCGCATGGGCATCACCCCCTCCGATGTGATCATGCTCGACAACGACAACGAAATATCAGCCTCCCTCATGGGCGGAGCACAATATCTCTATTGGCTGCCGCTGACATCAGCCATGAAAGCCGACCTTGAAGGGCTCGGGGCGAAGATTGTGAAAGTGTCTGACGTGAGGAAGCAGCCTCTCGAGCTGATGTTCGCCGAGGAGGTGTCGCAGGGATGGTCGCTATCTGATTGGGGAGGTAAGCAAGGCGTGGTGATTCCCGCTAAAGGCATGACCATCGATATGGACGAAAGAAACTGGCACCTCTATAAGCGCGCCATACGAAATTACGAAGGGCATGCCGACGCCAAGTTTGAAGGCGGTAAGTTTTTCATTGATGGCAAAGAATCCCCCACGTACACATTCGCCATGGATTATTACTTTATGATGGGCGATAACCGCGATCTTTCTCTCGACTCGCGTTTCTGGGGTTTTGTGCCCGAAGACCACATCGTGGGCCGACCGCTTCTTGTGCTCACCTCCTTTGACAAAGAAAACGGTGGAATACGCTGGAACCGCATTTTCCGCACGCCCAATCCCGATAAATAATATTTTTTCGCGATATTTCTGCCTCGATAAATCGTTATAACGTTATATCCTAATAACGTTTATCTCGATATCACGAAATACGAAAATGAAAAATGGAAAATAAATTCGCATACACTGACGAAGTCGACAAGAGCTTCGGTCTTGCCGGAATGGCCATATCTCTCACCGTCTGGGACAAGCACATGATGATAAGCAACATCACGCTTGATGCCGCAGAGGGAGAATCATCCATATCATTCGGGCCGGAATTCTTCTTCAGCAACAATCCGCGCATGTCGGCGAGGATTGCCTGGAATGAGCTCGTCAAGCAATATCAGATGTTCATTGGCATGGTTGTCGGCAACATACTTTGCCGAAAGGCTGTCAACAAGCGCGAAAAGCCCGGAAAGCAGCTCTCGGCCGATATCTATGCCCTGATCGAAGCCGAAGGACGCGACCTGTGCGCTCTCGAAGACGATGAGATAGACATGATTTTCGCGAAGACCTACGATTATCTGTCAGATTTCTTCAGTGATAGCCGCATGGCCGCCGCCGCTGACCGATTCGCATCCGATCTGCGTCTGCGTCGCAGTATGTCGGCTTATGATATAGATGACGAACTCCGATCTCTACGCATCTGACCATTGATCAAAGTTACCATCATAAACCACAGTGACAGCAGGGGTGGGGCCTCTGTGGTGTCGATGCGATTGCTCCGCGCCATGCGCGAGCAAGGTGTCGACGCCCGCATGCTGGTTATGCACAAGAGCGGTGATTCGCCATTCGTAGGGCAAGTGGGGCCTGCTTGGCGCCGTAAAGCCTGCTTTCTGGCCGAGCACGCCCGCATATTCACTGCAAATGGTTTCAACCGCGATACTCTGTTCCAGGCATCGATAGCCAATTGCGGCATGGCTTTGAGCCGTCATCCCTGGGTGATTGATGCGGATGTTGTGGTGCTCGCGTGGGTCAACCAAGGCATGGTATCCCTTTCCGAGATAGCGCGCATAAAGGCGCCCGTGGTGTGGGTTATGCATGATATGTGGTGTCTCACAGGCTTGTGCCATCATGCCGGAGATTGTATCAGATATAAGGAAGAGTGCGGATACTGCCCGCTCCTCGCAAGCAACTATTGCTTCGATCTCTCTAACTCTACGCTGCTGCGCAAGCAAGATCTATATAGAAAAAAGAAGATACATTTTGTGGCGGTCAGCAACTGGCTTGCCCGCAAGTGCCGCGAAAGCAGTCTCCTTGCCTGCCAGAGCGTAAGCGTCATTCCAAACGTATTTCCTCTGTCTGATTTCCGCATTGGAGAAAAGAGCGGACGCACTGTGGTCATGGGGGCCGCTCGCCTTGATGACCCTATAAAGGGCCTTGGCACAGCCATTGAAGCCCTGAATCTCAATGCCGGAATAAAGGCGGTGCTCTTTGGCTCAATCAAGAATGAGAGCATCCTGTCAAAGCTGAAGATCGACTTTGAGTGGCTTGGTCCCATAGCGGATCAGTCAAGGATCGCCGATATTTATTCCCACGCCGACGTAGTGTTGTCAGCCTCGAGTTATGAGACTCTTCCCGGCACTCTGATAGAGGGCATGGCTTCGGGCTGCGTGCCCGTCACGTTCGGACGGGGCGGACAAGCCGATATAGTAGATCACCTGCTCACAGGCTACATCGCCAACTATCCGTCAGTCGAAGATCTTGCCCGGGGCATAAAGTGGGCTATGGCTGCAGGCATTGACCCTGAAGCCCTGCGCGGGAGCGTGAAGGAGAAATTCTCGGCCGACGCCGTGGCAAAAAAATACATTGACCTTTTTAAAAAGATACTATCATGATACGCAATCTGCTCTTTGATCTCGGAGGCGTGATATTCGACCTCCGGAAATCAGCGTGTGTAGAGGCTTTCCGCGAGCTCGGCCTAAAGGACACAAGCGAGTTTTTCGGTGAATATTCGCAGAAAGGCCCATTTATGGAGATAGAGCAAGGTAAGATTTCGCCGGCGCAGTTCCATGACCGCGTGCGCTCTATCATTGGCAATCCCGATCTGACCGACCGGGAGATTGACTCTTCGTTCATGAAATTCCTCGTGGGAATACCCCTCGAGAGGCTGCGCCATCTTCAGGCGCTTCGGCAGAACTATTCAGTCTACATGCTCAGCAACACCAATCCCATAATGTGGAATGACAAGATAGCCTCCGAATTCAAGAAAGACGGCCTCGAAGTGAGCGAGTATTTCGACGGCATAGTCACTTCATTTGAGGCAAAGGCCCTTAAGCCCGATCCCGAGATATTCAGATACACGGTGTCGCGCCTGGGCATAAAGCCTGAAGAGACGCTGTTTCTCGATGATTCGCTCGAAAACATAAAGGCGGCGGCAGCACTCGGATTCCACGGCCTCCACATCAAGCCGGGTGTGGAATTCTATGACGAGCTCGCCAAAATGGATATTAAATGAATCGTGGATGAAGCACACGGCTGTAGCGGTAGGCATGTTTGACGGCGTGCACAGAGGCCATCAGGCTCTGGTGCGCGAATTGAGGAGGTGCGCTCAAGAGCGCGGATTGGAGGCGTGCGTCATCACGTTCGCTGACCATCCCATGCGTCATATCTGCCCTGAAAAGGCGCCAAGGCTGCTCACTACATGCAGCCAGAAAGCCCAATATCTGCGTCAGGCCGGAGCCGATGAGGTTCTCGCCCTTGATTTCAACGATGATTTGCGCCGGCTCACGGCGAGAGAATTTATGCGTATGATTTCCGACAGGCTGGGTGTGAGATTATGGATGCTTGGCTTCAACCACCGTTTCGGATCTGACGGCATAAGAGACTTCGCCGACTACGCTCGCATAGGAGCCGGGTTGGGGATTGACGTTGAGCTTGCCGGCATGGAGGTTATTGACGGCATGCACCTTCCGGTGAGTTCTTCGCTTGTCAGGGAGGCTCTCGCCGATGGACGCATAGATGAAGCCTGCATCATGCTCGGCAGGCATTTCTCTATAATAGGCACTGTAGAGGCCGGTCAGCGCATAGGGCGCACCATCGGCTTTCCCACGGCCAACGTAAAGCCCCTTATGGCAGAGCAGGCCATCCCGGCAGGCGGCGTCTACGCCTGCTCGGCAGTCATTGACGGAGCCGAATGGCCGGCCATGACCAACATCGGGTGCCGCCCCACCATAGGGCAAGGACTCTCCTCTACAATAGAGACACATGTCATCGGATTTGAAGGCGACCTCTACGACCGTGAAATTGAGGTCAGATTCTTGCGGCGCCTAAGAGACGAGCGGAAATTTGACAGCCTCGATGATTTGCGCCGACAGCTGAATTTTGACCTCAAAAACTGCCTCGAATCCCAAAAATAGAGAAATTTTACATAAAAAAGTGACTTTTTGACTTAAAAATTTGTCATATAGAAAAAAAGCACGTATATTTGCACTCAAATTTGAGATAAGGCCCATTCGTCTATCGGTTAGGACGCAAGATTTTCATTCTTGAAAGAGGAGTTCGACTCTCCTATGGGCTACACTTCAGTTTTAAAGAAATTATAAAGACTTTACAATAGACATGGCAAATCATCAGTCATCAAAGAAAAGAATCCGTCAGACTATCAAACGTCGTCTGCACAATCGCTATTATGCCAAGACTGCACGCAACGCCGTGCGCAACCTTCGCAAATGCACTAACCTCGAGGAGGCTAAGGCTATGCTCCAGAAGGTTACAGCTATGCTCGATCGCCTCGCTTCTAAGAAGGCCATCTCTAAGAATAAGGCTGCAAACCTCAAGAGCAAGCTTGCTCGCTACGTCAACAAGCTCGCCGCTTAATTTGCACTAAAAATATTACGTGGCCCATTCGTCTATCGGTTAGGACGCAAGATTTTCATTCTTGAAAGAGGAGTTCGACTCTCCTATGGGCTACTGATTCATGAGCGCGCCTTCCAATACATGGAAGGCGCGCTCTCCTTTTCTTAAACGCTTAATTATCCGACGATGCGCATAGACATTATCACTGTGCTTCCTGAGATGTTTGACGGCCCATTGAGCTGCTCTATACTTAAAAGGGCCCAAGACAAAGGGCTTGCCGAGATTCATGTGCACAATCTGCGTGACTACACTCTCAACAAGCATCGGAAAGTTGACGACTATCCTTTTGGAGGCGATGCCGGCATGGTCATACAGGTTGAGCCTGTAGACCGATGCATTTCAGCCCTTAAAGAGCAGAGAGAATACGACGAAGTGATATTCACGGCTCCCGACGGCGAGACTTTCAATCAGCGCATCGCCAACGGCATGTCGCTCCTCAACAACATTATCATACTCTGCGGACATTACAAGGGCGTAGACTACCGCATACGCGAGCACCTGATCACCCGGGAAATTTCAATCGGAGACTATGTGCTCACTGGTGGCGAAGTCCCCGCCATAGTGATAGCTGATGCCGTGGTGCGTCTGCTGCCGGGTGTGATAGGCGACGAACAGAGCGCCCTCTCTGATTCATTTCAAGACAATCTGCTCGAGCCTCCAATATACACCCGCCCTTCGGTATATAAGGATTGGGGCGTCCCCGATGTGCTCCTTTCAGGCCATCAGGCAAATATCGACAAGTGGAAATATGAGCAGGCCATGGAGCGCACAAGGCGCCTCAGGCCCGATCTTCTTGTATGATGACATAAGACATAACTTCACATAATTTCATTTATATGCGTTTCGATACTATGTTGATACACGGTGGCCTTAATCCGCAGGAAGCCACCGGGGCAAGAGGCCTGGCCATCTACCCTACCGCTGCATATCGCTTTGAAAGCTGCGACTATGCCGCCGGCCTGTTTGAATTGTCGCAGCCGGGAAACATCTACACGCGCCTGCAAAATCCCACCACCTCGGCCTACGAGGCTCGAGTGGCGGCCATCTACGGCGGTGTCGGCGCTCTTGCCGTGTCTTCAGGCATGTCGGCTGTGCTTCTGGCTATAACATCATTGGCGAAGGCCGGTGACAATATTGTGGCTGCCCCATATCTCTACGGAGGCACCTACAACCTCTACCGCATATCGCTGCGCAATCTCGGCATTGATGTGCGCATAGCCCCTGACGAGGACCCTCAGACGCTTGAGTCGCTGATCGACGAGCGCACTAAAGCCGTGTATTGTGAGAGCATGGGCAATCCCACATGCGCTGTGCCTGATATGGAAGCCCTGGCTGCCGTAGCGGCCAAGGCCGGCATCCCCTTCATTGTCGACAATACATTCGGCGCGGGCGGATACCTGTGCAATCCTTTTGAATTCGGTGCAAACATCATTGTAGATTCGGCCACAAAATGGATCAATGGGCACGGCACAGCCATGGGCGGCATCATCGTTGATGGCGGAAACTTCAATTGGGACAATGGCAAATTTCCTCAAATCGCCGGCCCTGACGAGGGATATCATGGCCTCGATCTGCATAAGACATTCGGCAATGCCGCCTTCATCGTGAAATGCCGCGTCGACGGCCTTCGTGATTTGGGCTGCTGCCCTTCGCCGTTCGATGCCTATCTGATGCTTCTTGGCCTGGAGACATTGTCGCTCAGGGTGCAGCGGCAGATAGAGTCAACCCGCGCCTTGGCCGAGTATCTCGCCAATCACCCCATGGTGGAGAGCGTGAGCTATGTGGGCTTCCCCTCTCATCCGTCATACGCCAACGCGCGCAAATACTTCCGCGAAGGTGGAGCCGCCGTCTTCACGCTCACGCTAAAAGGCACACTCGAGACCACTGTCAAATTTGTGGAGAGCCTCAAGCTCGCGGCCCACATGACCATGGTTGGCGACTCAATCACGGTGGTCACCCATCCTGCCTCTACCACCCACAAGCAGCTCAGCGGAGCCGACCTGGAGAAAGCCGGCGTCACACCCACCCTCCTTCGCATTTCCGTCGGGCTTGAAGATGTGCGTGATATCATCGACGATTTCGAGCAGGCCATGAAGGCTGTCTGACACGGGAATAAATCCTCCACGCCACGGAACATTTATAATTGAGTGTGTGTTCTTAATAAAGACAAATTTATTAAACACACACTCAATTATTTTTTTATGGACTGGTTAGTACAGACTTTCCGTGAGTATCCTTCCCTGCCGATATTCCTTACCATCGGCATAGGATTTTGGATTGGGCAGTTGAAGTACAAGTCATTCTCTCTTGGCACCGTCACATCTGTGCTGCTGGTGGGAGTGCTTGTGGGCCAGCTTGACATACCGATTCCGGGTCCCCTGAAGTCGGTTTTCTTCTTGCTCTTCCTCTTTTCGATCGGGTTTTCAGTAGGCCCGCAGTTTATCAATGCTATGAAGGGATCCGGCATAAAGCAGGTGCTCTTCGCCCTTGTCATGTGCGTCATAGTGCTGTTGTCTACGTGGGGAGTGGCGAAAGTATTTCACTATAATCCCGGAGAGGCTGCCGGCTTGCTCGCCGGATCGCAGACCATATCTGCGGTCATAGGCGTGGCCACCGATGTGATGCCCGGAGTGGGAGCCAGCAAAGAGACTGTGTCGCAATGGATCGACATGATGCCCGTATGCTATGCCGTGACATACATTTTCGGCACCATCGGCTCGGCTTATATACTTGGAAACATTGGTCCGGCCATGCTTGGAGGCCTCAAGAAAGTGAAGGCCAAAACCAAGGAATACGAAGAGGAGATGAACAAATCCTCAATGGAGGTGGCTCTCGGCTTCGCCAATGCAGCCCGTCCCATACAGTTCCGCGCCTACAAGGCCGAGAGCGAATGGTTCGACACCCCCAAGAAAGTTTCTGAAATAGAAGATTACGTGCAGAATACGCTCAAGAGACGTATCTTTGTAGACAGAGTGCGCATCGACGGCAAGATCGTGCCCCTCACTCCTGACGTAGTTGTGAAGAAGGGCGATGAGATCGTGCTGAGCGGACGCCGCGAATACATCATCGAAGACGAAAGCTGGGTAGGCTCTGAAATAGCCGACACCGAGCTGCTGACATTCCCATTCGAAAAGATTGACGTTATGGTCACAAAGAAGGGAGCCGTAAACATGACCGTAGAGAAGCTGCGCTCGCAGAAGGCCATGCAGGGCGTGGTCATCAGCACCATCACCCGCAGCGGCATGCCTATCCCCGTGCTTGCGCAAAGCAAGCTGCAGGTGGGCGATGTGGTCAACATCGGCGGTCTCAAGCAAGAAGTCGACGCCGCTGCCACGGTGATAGGCACGGCTGACCGCCCCAGCGAGAAGACCAATATGACGCTCCTCGGCATAGGCCTGCTCATCGGCGGCATCATCGGTGCCATCACCATACATGTTGGCAATGTGCCCTTGAGCCTCTCCACTTCGGGAGGTGCCTTGATTGCCGGCCTGTTCTGCGGTTGGCTCAGGTCACGCCATCCCAATCTTGGTGGCATCCCTAAAGAAAGCATCTGGCTGCTCGACAATCTCGGCCTGAATATGTTCATCGCAGTGATAGGCATCACGGCAGGCCCCACGTTCATTTCCGGTTTCAAGGAGGTTGGCATCATGCTATTCATTGCAGGCATCCTGGCCACGTCGATTCCATTGTTGCTCGGAATCATACTCGGCGACAAGATATTCCATTTCCACCCGGCCATCACTTTAGGATGCTGCGCCGGATCGCGCACCACCACCGCCGCCCTCGGCGCCATTCAGGATTCGCTTGAATCCACCGTCCCGGCCCTCGGATATACAGTCACCTACGCCATCGGCAATACGCTGCTGATTTTGTGGGGTGTGGCCATTGTGCTGATGATGGCTTAGCGATAATCTGCATGACATAACCAAAAAAGCATAAACTTCAGATAAATACTATGGATTCTTGTAAAGATAATGTAGAAAGCCGCCAGTGTGAGAAAGCGCTGTCTGTGCTTAGCCCTTTCGAGGTGAAAAACAAGCTTATTGAGCTGGCCCGGGAAGAAGCCAGGAAGACCACCGCTATTTTCCTCAACGCAGGCCGAGGCAACCCTAATTGGGTCACCGCCGAGCCGCGCCACGCATTTTTCCTGATGGGAAAATGGGCCATGGCCGAGTCTGCCAGAGTGTGGGATGTGCCCGACACCGGCATCACAGGCATGCCGGCAACAGCCGGAGCGGGCGAGAGGCTTAAGGCTTTCCTTAAGGAGAATGCTTCAGAGCCCGGCGCAAAGCTGATTTATGACACATTCGACTATCTCGTCGATAAGAAAGGAATGGCGCCCGATTTCGTGGCTCAGGAGTGGGCCTCATCGATGATGGGCGACACATATCCCACCCCCGATCGCATACTTAAGTGCACACAGACCCTCGTGCGCGACTATTTAGCCCAGGAGATGGGCAACAATGCTCCGTGCAACGAAGACTATGACTTGTTTGCTACCGAGGGCGGCACAGCCGGCATGTGCTATGCCTTCAATTCAATAAAGGCCAACCGCCTGATGAAGAAAGGAGACAAAATAGCGTTGATGGTGCCTGCCTTTACCCCTTATCTTGAGATTCCGAGACTTGAAGATTTCGATTTAGAAGTGGTAAACATCAGCGCAAACGCCGTAGAGCGTGACGGATACCATGATTGGCAGTATCCAGACGAGGAGGTGAATAAGCTGCGCGACCCGGCGGTCAAGCTTCTTTGCGTCACAAACCCCTCCAACCCGCCAAGCTACACTCTGTCGCGCCACACTCTCGACCTGCTTATCGACATAGTGAAGCACGACAATCCCAATCTGATGATCGTCACCGATGACGTTTACGGCACTTTCGTCGACGACTTCCGCTCGCTGATGTATGAATTGCCCTACAACACCCTCTGCGTATATTCATTCTCTAAATATTTCGGATGCACCGGTTGGCGTCTCGCCGTGATGGCGCTCAACAAGATCAATGTTTTTGACAAGCTCATCTCGGAGCTTCCTGCCGACGAGAGAGCCGACCTGCAGAAGCGCTACGAATCGCTGACTCTCAACGTGCCTGCGCTCAAATTCGTTGATCGCCTCGTGGCCGATTCGCGCCTTGTGGCCCTTAACCATACAGCCGGCCTGTCCACCCCGCAGCAGATGCAGATGTCACTTTTCGCGGCATACTCGCTTGTGGAGAACGGGGCTGAATACAAGAAGAAAATGCAGGCCCTGATCAAAAGCAGGCTCGACGCCCTCTGGAGCACCACCGGATTCACCCTGCTGCCTGACAATCTCAGGGCCGGATACTATTCAGAAATAGATATGATGGTGTGGGCCAAGAAGATATACAGCGATGATTTCGCCCGGTGGCTCAATTCCAACTATGAGCCGCTTGACTTCGTGATAAAGCTGGCCAACAACACGGCTATCGTGCTGCTCAATGGCGACGGTTTCGACGGTCCGAAGTGGTCTGTGCGCGCATCCCTTGCCAATCTGCGCAAGGATGACTATCTCAAGATAGGCACCGCAATCAAGAATCTGCTTGCCCAATACTACGACGAATATAAGAAATCGCTTGAATAGTCTGAGCATATCGGTTTTTGCTTAAAAAATTGTAAGAACCTTAAGCCTCATATACCTTGAAAAGTCCGCCGGGCGCACTCGCCCCCGGCGGACTCTTCACGTATCGGAGCGTATGCCGTATATCTGGTTGTAAAGCCTATACCCAATCGCCGCTCATCAATATACATTGTATTGGCGGCGGCAATGTGTATGTTTACGATTGTAAATTTTTTAAGCATTTGTTAATTAATATTTTGTTTATGTGTTGATAAATTTTTTGAAAAAAATAGGTTTTGCAATGTAAATTGTGTGGGGAAAAATCAGTAACTTTGTATCCTGAATATCCACATAAGTCGAAGTATCAGGCACACACCGCCATAACCAACTATGAACGAAGAGGTTTACCATATACCCGCCTTGCTTCCTGAGACGCTTTCAGCTCTTGATTTGCGCCCGGAAGGCACATATGTCGACGCCACCTACGGCGGCGGCGGTCATTCGCGTGCCATACTCGAAAGACTGAAGCCCGGCGAGGGGGCGCTTTTTTCGTTTGATCAGGACATTGAGGCCATCGAGAGAGCCATTCCTGATGAGAGGCTGACCCTGGTGCACGGCAATTTCAGGTTTCTGACCAATTTCCTTCGTTTCTACGGTGTGGAGCAAGGCGGTGTCGATGGCATCCTCGCCGACCTCGGAGTGTCATTCCATCATTTCGACGACGCCAAGCGCGGGTTCTCATTCCGGTGGGATGGCCCGCTTGACATGCGCATGAACCAGCGCGCCCGGCGCACAGCCGCCGATCTCATAGCCTCGGCTTCCGAGCAGGAGCTCGCCGATATTTTCTATCTCTATGGAGAAATGAAAAATTCGCGCAAGATAGCCTCGGCCATTGTGCGCAAGAGAGGCGAAGGGCAGATAGCTACAGTCGAGGCCTTCCTGGCCGTGATCAAGCCATTCATCAATCCTCGCCAGGAAAAGAAAGAGCTCGCCCAGGTGTTTCAGGCCCTGCGCATAGCCGTCAACGACGAGCTCGAAGCCTTGAGGCAATTCCTCACGCAGGCATGCCGCATGCTGCGCCCGGGCGGACGCCTGGCCATCATCACCTATCACTCTCTCGAGGACAGGCTCGTGAAAAACTTCATGCGCACAGGCAATTTCGAAGGGAGAGCCGAGCAAGACTTCTTCGGGCGCAATCTGTCGCCCATCAAATTGCTTTCGAGCAAACCCATAGTGCCGTCTGACGAAGAAGTGGAGCGCAATCCGCGCAGCCGCAGCGCCAAACTACGCGTAGGAGAGAAATTATAAGTTTATTTAGTGTCTGTCGATTGTTGTCTGCGATGTCTGAATCTGAAGCAAAACCTAAAAAGAAGCGGTCTGTTGCCAAAAAAGAAGTGGTGAAGATCTCACGCCACCTGATTTTTGGCGATGTGATGTCGAGCAACTTTTTCAAAAAAAACAAATTCACGATATTCATCGTGATAGCCCTGCTGATGGCGTACATCACATCAAAATACGAATGTATGACCAAAATGGAGGAAATACGGTCTCTTGAGCGTGAATTGGCAATCGTAAAGTCTAAAAGCGTCAGGGAGAGAGGCATATACCGCAGCAGCACTCGAGAGTCGGTGATGCAGCGGCGCATTGATTCAATAGGCTTGCCTCTTCACAAGCAGCGCACGCCTCCATTCAAATTGTCATACGAATGATGCCGCCTGCTTAAGGAGCACATAGATCAACCTTATCTTTCCAACCTTTTCTTTTCATTTGACCTCGTGAACAAAGACAGCAACAGACACAAAAACAAGCGCGCGCAGATCATCTGGCGATATGGCCTTGTCACATTCGGCATAATACTGATGGCGATAGCCATTTCATACAGCGCCGTGAAAAACACGGTGGTCGAGGCTCATCACTGGAACGCGAAAGCCGAGAAAGCCCTATCGCGCGTAAGCTACGAAAAACCAAGGCGGGGCGACATTCTCGCTGACGACGGCACACTCCTCGCCACCACCCTTAAGGTCTGCGACATTGCCATCGACTACCGCAGCAATGCCCGGAATGACACAGTCTTTGTGCAGTGCCTCGATTCGCTTTGCGACTCGATGGCGCATTATTATCCTATACGCTCAAAAGAGCAGTGGCGCGAATTTCTGGCAAAGCCCCTCGCGCCCAAGCGAGAGGCCCGCAAGACAAAGGTGATACTCAAGGGTAAGAACATCGCCGAATATCAGCGCATACTTAAATTTCCGTTTTTCAACCGCTTTAGGCGGAAATATGCCCACGGCCTGACCTATTTCCAGACCGAGGCGCGCCTTTATCCCTATGGCGAGATGGCCACCCTCAGCATCGGTCGATGCAACACGCGCATGATGCCCAGGTACGAAGGCAAATGCGGCCCTAATGATTCAATTCCCGTGCTCGCCGGATATTCAGGGTTGGAATATGCCCTCAACGACATGCTTGCCGGAGAGATGGGCACCCAGAAATTGGTGCCCCTGACCCGAAAGATGGACAATTGGGTGCAGAGGCCGGCTGTCAACGGTCTCACCCTGCGCACCACCATCAACATCGAGATGCAAGACATCGTGGAAGGCGAGCTGAAAGGCGTGCTTCAGCAAGCGCAGGCCAAGTGGGGCACATGCCTGCTTATGGAGGTGGCCACCGGAGACATCAAGGCTATATCCAACCTCGAGCTCGATCCGGCCACAGGCCAATACATAGAGGCACGAAACTATGCGGTGCAGGCCTATGAGCCGGGATCGGTGATGAAGGTTATCTCTATGGTGCCCGCCCTCGAAGATGGATATGCGTTTCCGCTGGGCAAGACCTACCCTATCGGGCGCAGCTTCAAGTATGCCGGTGGTAAGCCTATAACCGATACCCACTCTCCGGCCTATCTTGAGGTCAACCGGTTCATCGAGTATTCATCCAATATAGGCATGGCCAAGCTCATTTGCCCCCAGTATGAGAATAATCTCAACGGTTTTCGCGACCGACTGGCTTCGATGGGATTCTTCGACCGTTTCGGCACAGGTATCCACGGTGAGCGCAAGCCCTACTTCCCCACCCTCGACCCCAAGGCCGGAGGCAGGGTGTCGCTTTCGCGCATGGCCTATGGGTACAGCACCATGATTCCGCCCCTCTACACCTGCGCATTCTACAATGCCGTGGCCAACAAAGGCAAATTCGTGCGTCCGCGCATCGTGAAGTCATACATACATCCCGACGGCACTGTCGAGAACAATCCCATCAGCTATGTGCGCGACAGCATCTGCTCGCAGCGTAACGCCAAGATTCTCCTTGACATGATACACAGCGTCGTATACGGCGAGGGAGGCACCGCCAAGACCCTTCGCAACGACACCGTGCACGTTATCGGCAAGACCGGCACCTGCATCATAGCCAATGAGACAAAGCGCGATGAAGTCACAGGACAGATCATTAAAGGCGCCGGCGGATATAACGCCGGCCACTATCGCCTGTCATTCTGCGGCATCTTCCCCTACGAAGATCCGAAATACACCTGCATCACCGTCATTTCTGACGCCGCCACCACCCGCAGCGCGGCTCAGTCGTCGGGGCGCGTGGTGAAGAATGTGGCCATGAAGATGTATTCCCACGGTATGCTCGGGCGTTACGCCGACTATAAAGAGACGGCCAATCCGGGCACTGTGCCCACCCTCTACGCCAGTGCTCCGTCAAAGCATAATAGTGTGAAGGGTTACATCGGGTCGGCTCATACCCGCCAGTTCAAATATCCTGATCAGCAGATGCAGGCCGGAAAAGTGCCTAACGTCATTGGCCTCGGCCTCCGCGACGCTCTCGCTCTTATCGAAGACGGCGGATATGTCCTTGACGCTGCCGGCACCGGCTTTGCCGCCGAGCAGGATCCCCCGGCAGGCACTCCCGCACCGAAAGGGCAGAAAATAAACGTAAGGTTTAAAGTGAGATAATTTTTCCAAGATAATGAAACTTCAGGTTTTTCTTAAAGGATATAGTCTCGACCTCGTCAATGCCGAGGCCGAGGTGCTTGGCATCACTGCCGATTCACGGCAGGTGAAGCCGGGATACGTATTTGTGGCCGTGCCGGGCACCGTGGTTGACGGCCATGCCTATATTGGAGCCGCCATCGAGGCCGGAGCCGTTGCCGTGGTGTGCGAGCATGCGCCCGCACAGCCTGCATCTGCCGACATCATTCTCACCGATGATTCGCATAAGGCGATAGGCGAGCTTGCCTCGCTCTTCTACGGACATCCGTCGCGGAAGATGACTCTGGTTGGAGTCACCGGCACCAACGGGAAGACCACCATTGCTACCCTCCTCTATGACATGGCGCGTCTTTTCGGGCGAAAGGCCGGATTGCTCTCCACCGTTGCCACCAAGATCGATGGTGTGGAGACTCCGTCTGACCACACTACGCCTGACCCGGTGTCGATCAACGCCCTGATGGCTGAGATGGTGCAGGCCGGATGCGACTTCTGTGCCATGGAGGTGAGCAGTCATGCCGCCGATCAGAAACGCATCGCCGGCCTTGATTTCAATGGAGGCATCTTCACCAACCTCACGCGCGACCATCTCGACTACCACAAGACCTTCGCCTGCTATCTGGCCGCGAAGAAGAGTTTCTTCGATGCTCTGCCGGCTGAAGCATTCGCCCTGTCGAACATCGACGACCGCAACGGAGCCGTGATGCTGCAGAATACAAAGGCTGCCCGCCGTACCTACTCATTGCAGCAGCCGGCTGACTACAGCTGCAAGATGATCGAAGACCGCATCGACGGCATGAAGCTGATGCTCAAGCGCAGAGGCATGAAGGAGGCGGAGGTCGACACGCTTTTCACCGGCCGGTTCAACGCGTACAATCTCACGGCTGTCTACGGCGCCTGCATCGAGTTGGGATTTGATCCCGAAGAGACCCTCGTGAAGCTCAGCATGCTCACGCCGGTGGCGGGACGCATGCAGACGCTCCGCTCGGCCACGGGCATCACCGCTGTCGTGGATTACGCCCACACGCCCGATGCTATCGCAAACGCTCTCAATGCTCTCGACGAGACCCTGCGCAACCCCGACGGCAGCCGCTCGGGGCGCATCATCACTGTGGCCGGAGCCGGTGGCGACCGCGACAAGGGCAAGCGCCCGCTGATGGCTACCGAGGCTTGCCGCCTGAGCGACCGCTTTTTGATCACATCTGACAATCCCAGGTCGGAAGACCCCGCCGTTATAGCCGCTGAAATGATGGCTGGTGTTCCCGCCGACAAGGCCGGCATAGCCGAGATAGTGCTTGACCGCGCCTTGGCCATCAGGCGCGCTGTGGAGATAGCGCGCCCGGGCGACGTGATCCTGATTGCCGGCAAAGGCCATGAGACCACGCAGGTCATCGGCCATGAGACCATACACTTCTCTGACATAGAAGAGGCTAAAAAAGCTTTGAACATAAACTGATAATACACGCAGATGCTATACTACATTTTCCAGGCGCTGCAGGATGCCGGTGTGCCGGGATCGCGCCTGATGGGATATATCACCGTCAGATCGGGGCTGGCATTCGTGCTTGCCATGCTGATCGCCATATTTTTCGGCAAAGTCATCATACGCCGTCTGCAGTTGATGCAGATCGGAGAAATAATACGCAATCTCGGCATCGAAGGCCAGATGCAGAAAAAAGGCACTCCCACGATGGGAGGTCTCATCATCCTGCTTGCCATAGTGGCTCCGTGCCTTCTTGTGGCCAACCTCTCCAATGTCTACATGCTGCTGTTGCTTTTCACCACTGTCTGGCTCGGCCTGATAGGATTCCTCGATGATTACAAGAAACTTAAGAAGCGCAATAAAGACGGCATAAAGGGCAAATACAAGATCATCGGACAGGTGGGAATAGCTCTGATAGTGGCCACGGTGATGTATTCGAGCTCAAGCATGGGCATAGTAGAGAATCGCGAGGTCATAGACGAGAGCACAAACCGCGTGGAGGAAGTGATCTACGAGCAGGAGGTGGTCACTCACACTCCCCAGACCACTATCCCGTTTGTGAAGAATAACAATTTCAATTATTCGTGGCTCACTTCATGGATGGGCGACAACGCCCAGGCCGGCGGATGGATAGCCTTCTTCATAGTCACGGTGTTTTTTGTGACGGCCACCAGCAATGGCGCCAACCTCACAGACGGCCTCGACGGTCTCGCTACGGGCACATCGGCCATCATAGGCTGCGCCTTGCTCATAATGGCGTATCTCGGAGGCAATGTCATCTACTCGTCATACCTCAACATCATGTACATCCCCGGCAGCGAGGAGATGGTGGTGTACATGGCCGCCTTCATGGGAGCCATGATCGGCTTCCTGTGGTATAATGCCTCTCCGGCGCAGGTGTTCATGGGCGATACGGGCTCATTGATGCTCGGAGGCGTGATTGCCGTCTTCGCCATTCTCATTCGCAAAGAGATGCTGCTGCCGGTGCTCTGCGCCATATATTATGTCGAAGATCTGTCTGTGATGCTGCAGGTGGCCTACTTCAAGCGCACCGGCGGCAAGCGCATTTTCAAGATGACGCCGCTGCATCATCATTTCCAGAAGGCAGGAGGCTCTGTCGATGCGCTCATACAGCGTCCGTTGCAGCCCGTGCCCGAATCAAAGATAGTGACACGATTCTGGATCATAGGCATAATCCTCGCGGTGCTCACTTTTGTGACTCTTAAGATCCGCTGACGCAAGGCCGGATCACTCTTTTATTCTGAAAATTTCTGTATACTCTGATAATTATATGAAGCGCATCGTAGTGCTTGGAGCCGGAGAGAGCGGCGCCGGAGCAGCCGTTTTGGCCAAGGACAAAGGTTTTGACGTTTTTGTCAGTGATTTTGGCAAAATCGCCGATAAGTATAAGAAACTCCTCGATGACGAGGGAATCGAGTGGGAGGAAGGCGGACATACCATCGACCGCATACTGATGGCCGACGAGGTAATAAAGAGCCCCGGCATTCCGCTTGACGCACCGGTGATCATAAAGGTCAATTCCAAGAACATACCCGTCATCTCTGAAATAGAGTTCGCCGGAAGATACACCGACGCAAAGATGGTGTGCATCACCGGCAGCAACGGAAAGACCACCACCACACTGCTCACCTATCACATACTGAAGGAGGCCGGGTGCAACGTAGGCTTGGCCGGAAACGTGGGCAAGAGCCTCGCCCTGCAGGTGGCGAGGGAGAATCATGACGTATATGTCATCGAGCTCAGCAGCTTCCAGCTTGACAATATGTATGATTTCCGAGCCAACATAGCCGTGATTCTCAATATCACGCCCGACCACCTCGACCGATATGACCACAAGATGCAGAACTACATCAACGCCAAATTCCGCATCCTCCAGAACATGACGCCTGTCGACGCCTTCATTTATTGGCAGGACGACCCCGTGGTGCGCGCCCAGATGCGCAGCATGGCCATAGAGGCAAGGCTATTTCCCTTCGGCGAGAGCAAGGAGGAGGATTCGGCCGCATACGTCGACGCCGAGAATAATCTCATCATCCACACCCCCGGCAGCGAGATGCGCATGCCTCGCGCCGACCTTGCCCTTAACGGCATGCACAACCTCTACAATTCAATGGCCGCCGGCATTTCGGCGAGCCTCCTTGAGATACGCAGCGACGTGATACGCAAAGCTCTCGGCGACTTCGAGGGCGTGGAGCATCGCCTCGAGTACGTAGACACGATCGGCGGTGTGCGCTACATCAACGACTCGAAGGCCACCAACGTCAACAGCACGTGGTACGCCCTCGAAAGCATGACCTCCCCCACCGTGCTGATACTCGGCGGCAAAGACAAGGGCAACGACTACAGCGAGATTCTGCCCCTCGTCAGGCAGAAGGTAAAAGCTATTGTGGCCATGGGAGTGGACAACGCCAAGATCATCGATTTCTTTGGCGGCGAAAAGCCGGTGGCCGACACTCACAGCCTTGAGGAAGCCCTGGCAAAGGCCGTGGAATTTGCCGCTGAGGGAGACACTGTGCTGCTATCGCCCTGCTGCGCTAGCTTCGACCTATTCAAAAGCTATGAAGACCGAGGCGAGAAATTCAAATCAGCCGTAAGGGCGCTTAACCATTAATATCCCTACAAAAAAAATGGAAAAAGCCATCCAAGTCCCGGTCGCGTCAGCCCAGGCCGAGGCAATACAGCCCCGGCGCACTGACAAGCAGATCTGGGGCATATACATTGCCCTCTGCATCATCTCTATCATAGAGCTCTACAGCGCGTCGAGCCATGAAGTGAATGCAGCCAATGTGCTGGGACCCGTCATTCGCCATGTCGGATTCCTGCTTGTGGGCCTGGTGGTGATGATTTACCTCCAGAATGTGCACTACCGCAAATTCCTGCGCTGGTCATACGTCTTTGCCGGAATATCGGTGGTGTCTATGGTCTACACCCTCAAATTTGGCGAAAGCATCAACGGCGCCAACCGCAGTTTTTCTATCGGGGGCCTGTTTGCTTTGCAGCCTGCCGAGATGCTCAAGCTCTCGGTGGCTCTTGTGCTCGCGGCCATATTGAGCAAGTCTCAGCTTAAGGATGAGGAAGACGTATCGGCCAAAGGATTGCGCAAGGCGGCTGTATGGGTGCTCGTGGCCGGCGGCCTGCTGTTTTTCCAAGGCCTGACCAATACGATATTGGTGATGTGCATAAGCGGCTCGATGATGGTCATCGGAGGCGTAAGCCTGAAGAAGCTCCTCATGGTGATGGGAGTATTCGGCGTGGCTGCGATCATAGGCCTTGGAGCCAAAGTCGTGATGGCAAAATCTCACAGTTCAGACCGGCAGGTGCAGACCGAGATGGTGGTGCCCGGCACCGACGTGGTGCTTGGCGGGTATGACGCCGTCGGAGACAAAGGCATGGGGCGCATGATGACATGGGCCAACCGCCTCACACGCCACAGCTCTGACAAGGCCAAATGGGACGAGCCGGTGAGCAATATCAACGCCCAGGAGCAATATTCCTACATGGCCCAGGCCCACGGAGGCGTTTTCGGCGTGATGCCCGGAAATTCGCGCGAGACCGCACGCCTGCCCCTGGCGTCGAGCGACTATATCTATGCCATTGTGATCGAAGAGCTCGGTCTGCTCGGCGGCATGCTGGTGCTGGTGCTGTATCTGTGGCTTCTCGCCCGTGCAGCGCGCATAGCCAACCGATGCCAGACCGCCTATCCGGCTTTGCTTGTAATAGGCATGGCGGTGTTCATCGCATTTCAGGCCATATTCCACATGTGCATCGTCACCGGCGTATTCCCCGTATCGGGACAGCCTCTGCCGCTGATATCGCGCGGAGGCACATCGGTGATAATAACCTCCGCAGCCCTGGGCATTATGCTCAGCGTGAGCCGATTCGCGGCCCGCAAAGGCAAGCGCACGGAAATTAAAGACGAGCTCTCGGCGCTGCCCGATGAGGTCAATGCCGTAAACCCGACATAAATTCGATGAAAATGAAAAGGATACTTATAAGCGGCGGTGGCACCGGAGGCCATATCTTTCCGGCCCTGTCAATCGCCAACGCCATAAAACGCCGCCATCCTGACGCGGAAATATTGTTTGTCGGAGCCGAAAACCGCATGGAGATGCAGCGGGTGCCCGATGCCGGATACGAAATCATTGGACTGCCCGTGGCAGGATTTGACCGAAAGCGACTTTGGCGCAATTTCGGTGTGCTGCTCAAGCTCTGGCGCTCTATGCGCATGGCCCGCAAAGTGGTGCGCGACTTCAAGCCTGACATAGCCATCGGAGTGGGCGGATACGCGAGCGGCCCCACTCTTAAGGCCGCGCAGAAAGCAGGAGTGCCCACCCTGCTGCAAGAGCAGAATTCATATCCCGGAGTCACCAATAAGCTGTTGGCGAAAGAGGCCAAAGCCATTTGCGCTGCCTACGAGGGTCTCGGGCGCTTTTTCCCCACCGATAAGATCACTCTGACCGGAAATCCGGTCAGGGCCGACCTCACAGCCTGCTCCCTCACGCAGGCACAGGCCAAGACCGCTCTCGGTTTTGACTCCACATTGCCTTTGGCCTTGGTGGTGGGCGGAAGCCTCGGAGCACGCACCATCAACGAGAGCATAGCCGCATCCCTACCTCAGATCACCGCAGAGGCCCAGGTGCTGTGGCAGACCGGAAAAAACGGGGCTGAGCGTTGGGCCGAGGTGGCTTCAGGCCACGACCGCGCGAAAGCCACTGTCTTCATCAAGGACATGGCTGTGGCGTACCGCGCCGCCGACATCGTAGTGTCAAGAGCCGGCGCCGGCACCATAAGCGAGCTCGAGATCCTGGCAAAGCCCACCATACTTGTGCCATCGCCCAACGTGGCTGAAGACCATCAGCGCAAAAACGCCCTGGCACTCGCCGACCGAGGAGCGGCCATCATGATCGAGGACGCGAAAGCCCCCACAGACCTGGCTCCGGCCATGGCCTCCCTTCTGTCCGACAAGAGCCGCCGCGAAAGCCTGAGCGCCAACATAGCCCTGATGGCGCTTCCCGCCGCCGACGAAAAGATAGTTGACATCATCGAAAGCATAGTGGGCACGCGATAAATCTCCCCCGCATCTATAATCATCAAACCGCATTAACGTGGAAACTAACAAAATATATTTCGTGGGCATAGGAGGCATCGGCATGGCCGCCCTGGCCCGCTATTACATGTCGAAAGGATATGAAGTGGCCGGATATGACCGCGCTCCGTCGGCGCTCACCCATGCCCTCGAAGCTGAGGGCGCGATTGTGAGCTATGTCGACGGCATGGAGGCCGTGCCCGAGAGATTCCGGCATAAAGGCTCGGCGATGGTGGTCTACACCCCCGCTGTGCCCGACGACAATGTGCCGCTGTCTTTCTTCAGAGCCAACTCTTTCGCTGTGCTCAAGCGCAGCACCGTGCTCGGGCTGATCACCCAGGGCAGCAAAGCACTGTGCTTCTCCGGCACCCACGGCAAGACCACCACATCGTCGATGGCTGCGCACATTCTGCACACTGCCCCGGTGGGATGCAACGCTTTCCTTGGAGGCATACTCCGCAACTACGACAGCAACCTCCTGCTCAGCTCCACATCGCCCTACAGCGTGATAGAGGCCGACGAATACGACCGCTCATTCCATACCCTCACTCCATACATAGCCGTAGTCACGGCCACTGACCCTGACCATCTCGACATATACGGCAACGAGGAGAACTATCTTGAGAGTTTCGCCCATTTCACCGAGCTCATCCGCCCTGACGGCATACTCCTGCTCCACGAAGGTCTGAAGCTCAAGCCCAGGCCGCAGGCCGGCGTAAAGACCTACACCTACTCTCGCGACCACGGCGATTTTCATGCCGAAAACATACGCCGTGGCCACGGCACCATCGTATTCGACTTTGTCACTCCCTCGGGCGTGATTCCCGACATAGAGCTCGGAGTGCCTGTGGAGATAAACATCGAAAACTCGATAGCCGCCATGGCTGCCTGCATGCTCACCGGCGATGTCAGTCCTGAACTGATGCGCGAGGCAATGGCGACATTCCTGGGAGCCGAGCGCCGCTTCCAGTTCCTGCTTAAGGACAACCTCGAAGCCAACCCTTCGGGCAAAGTGATAATCGACGATTATGCCCACCACCCCGACGAAATAAGGCAGAGCATACTCTCGGTGCGCGCGCTTTACCCCAATGCCCGCATCACAGCAGCCTTCCAGCCTCATCTCTACACCCGCACCCGTGATTTCGCCGATCAGTTTGCTGCGGCTCTCGATCTCGCCGACGAGGTGATTCTCACCGATCTGTATCCCGCAAGAGAGGAGCCTATACCCGGAATTTCAGAAAAAACCATCTTCGACATGCTCAAAACTCCAAATAAATCATTGATTGCAAAACAAGATTTTGTAGATACGATGAAAAATCGTAACTTTGAGGTCTTGTTGGCCCTCGGTGCCGGCGATCTTTCATTTATCCTGCCGCAGCTTGTCGATGAGGTCGGAAAATGAAGCGGATTACTAACTGCTGACTGTAAATTCAAACTAAAGTGTCAAAGCGTTCGGTCATACGGTGCATCCTCTCAGTGCTGATGATGGCATACCTCGTTTTCGCTCTGTGCTACACATCGCACAAAGCGAATGCTGACCCCTACCGCTCGCTCGACATTAATGTGGCAAGCACCGAGACATCAGCCTTTCTGACGCCGGGCATAATCGACGCTTCGATAGGGCATCTGCGCGACAGCATCGCCGGCATTCCGGCCCGTCTGGTCGACACCCGCGCCATCGAGCTTGCGGTGCTCGCCCTCGACAATGTGGAGGATGCCAATTGCGTGGTGCTCAACAACCGCCATGTCCTTCTCGATGTGGTGCCTTTGCTGCCCGTGGCCCGTGTCTACGACACTGGCTCCGACAGGCCATCATACTATATCAACCGCTCCGGAAAGCGCATGATGCCCGACCCGAGATTCAGGGTTGACGTGCCGGTGATCACCGGCAATTTCGCCAATCGCAGCGCGGCCCGGGCAATGCCGGTGATCGACTACGTGAATTCCGACCCCAGTCTCCGCAATCTCGTCAGCGCCTATGAGGTGAAGCCCAACGGCGACATAATGCTCGTGCCGATGATGCGGGGCCATGTGATTAATTTCGGCGACACGGCCGACATCGCAAACAAATTCGCTCGTCTGCGTGTTTTCTATCGTAAGGCGTTGCCGGTGAAGGGATGGGAGTATTATGACACCATCTCTGTCAAATGGCGCGGACAGGTGGTGGCCCGCCGTCACGGAAAGGATGCTCCACCGCCGCCAATTCCGGTTGAGGATTTCTCTGATGAAGTCGACCTCAACACCATGCTCACCGATCTTGAGTGAGACTTTGCTTTTTTAGTTTTTTTCTGTTTTACCACCCCGTTTTCTTACTAAGATGTCACATATAGTTGCTTTAGAAATATCCGGCTCGCAGGTGAAGGGCGCTCTGGCCAAGACCACTCCATCGGCCTACGCGCCGCTTGCCATCCCGCAGGTTGATGCCGTAGTGAGCGAAGACAAGGTCAATTGCGTGCAGTATGGGCGCGTGCAGAATCTGATTGAGGCGGCCACCAACATCAGCTACGTGCTGCAGAAGCTGCAGAATCACCCCTCGATCGGCAAAGGACGCATCACGGGCGCTTACGTGGCCCTCGCTGGCCGCTCGCTCGGGTCTGTGCAGACCTCGGCCGAGTTGCCGCTGCCCCATGAGATGGAGATCACGGGCGATATCCTGAAGCATCTGTTGGCTGTGGCCACAAAGCCAGTCTCCGGCGACAAGAAGGTGATAAAAGTGGTGCCGCGCAAATATTATGTCGACAATCAGGCCACGGCCAATCCGGTAGGAGCGCTCGGCACCAGGATTCGCGGGGAATTCACCGTAGTCACCTGCAGCCCCGCAAACCAGCGTAACCTCGAGCTTGTGCTCAATGACCGCCTGCATCTTCCCGTAAAGGAATACGTCATCACTCCCCTCACCACAGCCGCAATGGTGCTCGGCGAGGAGGAGAAGCAGCTTGGGTGCGCTCTGGTCGACATCGGTGCGCAGACCACCACTCTTTCGGTCTACAAAGACAGAGCCTTGCAGCACCTCGTCACCCTGCCGATGGGGTCTTACAACATCACCCATGACATAGCCATGGGCTGCAACACCACCGACGAGCACGCCGAGGCCCTGAAGATAGCGCACGGCAATGCCCTTCCCGACAATGCCGCCCCTGACGATACGATGGCAATGAACTGCTACGTGCAGGCGCGCGTAGGCGAGATCATAGCCAATCTGATGGCGCAGATCGAATACGCCGGTTTCAAGGCGTCTGACCTTTCCGCCGGCTTCATCGTGGCCGGGCGTGGCGCGAAGCTCAAGAATTTTACAGCCGCCCTCGAGGCGCAGACCAAGATGAAGGCGCGACTGGCTTCTGTGCCCGATACGGTCACGGTAAGAGACCACTCTGTGGTGCCGTCTGACTACATCTCGCTGATGTCGGTGGTGGCATACGCCGCAGGCAAGCCCGGTGACGACACTTGTGTGGAGTTTCCGCCCGAGCCCGTGTATGACGAAATTCCGCTGACAGAGACGTCACCTTCGAAATTTGACCCATACGACAACGGTGACGACGATGACAGCCTGCTGCTCGACGACGAAGAGGCCGAGCGCCGCCGCGCCGCCGCCGCCCAGAAGCGCCTGCGCGACGAAGAGCGCACCAAAGCCGAGGCCGACCGCCGCAGCCTTAAGGCAAGGCAAGAGGCTGAGCGAAAAGCGCAGAAAGAGGCCGAAGAACAGCGCAAACGAGAAGAGAAGGAAAAAAACAGGCGCGAAAGGAGAAGCCTGCTGAGCAAATTCAGAGATAGATTCGCCGAGTTTGTCGGATCAGACGAAGATGACTCCACCGACCTCGACCAATGACCCCGGATGTGGGGCTTTTAGCCCACGCCGCCCGGGCCATTCCCTTTTTTGCAGAATTAAATAATACACTCCATAGATGACCGCAGAAGATATCCGCAATAATCATGATTTCACTCCCGCCAACGGGAATTCAAGCATAGCTCCCTATTCATCCAACCGCATAAAGGTGATAGGCGTGGGCGGCGGCGGAAACAACGCCATTAATCACATGTACAGGCTCGGTGTGCGTGACGTGACATTCATCGTGGCTAATACCGACAGGCAGGCGCTCAACAATTCGCCCGTGCCCAACCGCGTGCTCCTCGGGCCCTCTACGCTTAAGGGCCGCGGGGCAGGCAACAGGCCCGAAAAGGCCCACGTGGCTGCCGAGGAGAGCGCCGCTGACATCGATGCCCTCTTCGACGATGAGACTGACATGGTCTTCATCACAGCCGGCATGGGAGGCGGCACCGGTACCGGAGCCTCGCCCGTGATCGCCAAGATTGCCAAGGAGCGCGGCATCCTCACCATAGGCATTGTCACCATCCCCTTCCTGTTTGAAGGCCAGAAAAAGATACTTAAGGCTCTTGAAGGAGCCAACGAGATGGGCAAATATGTTGACGCTCTCCTTGTCATAAACAATGAGCGTCTCGGCGAGATATACAAAGACAGCGATTTCCTCAACGCTTTCGGCAAGGCCGACGACATCCTGTCGATGGCTGCGATGAGCATCTCGGAGATTGTCACATGCAACGGATACATCAACCTCGACTTCAATGATGTCGACAACACTCTGCGCGACGGCGGCACAGCCATAATCTCCACCGGATACGGCGAGGGCGAGAACCGCGTGCAGAAGGCTATCGAAGATGCCCTGCATTCGCCCCTGCTGCGCAACACCGATATCTTCGGCAGCCGCAAGCTCCTCTTCAATCTCTATTTCTCTACGAAGGCAAGCCAGGCGTTCAAGATCGACGAGACTAAGCAGATCACAGACTTCATCTCGAATCTCGATTCGAATGTCGACGTTATATGGGGAGTCGCCATCGACGACAGCCTCGGCGACAAGGTGAAATTCACCATCCTCGCCGCCGGATTTGACGTGACGATTTCCGACGACCAGGCGATAACATCGCCCGTGGTGGTGTCTGAAGACAAAGCCGATGCCAAAGGCAAGAGCCACGACGAGCAGATTGCGGCCCAGCGCATACTCGGCACCGAATACGGCGACAAGATCGAGGGCCTCAACCGCCTAAAAGCCCAGAAGAGCTTCATCATACTTAGGCCTGACCAGCTCGACAACGACCAAGCCATAGCGGCATTGGAGCAGAATCCCACATTCAACCGCGACCGAGGCATAATCGAGGGCCTTAAGTCAAGCGCGGCTCCCATGCAGGCTCCGGCGCAGTCGATCCCCGACAAGAACACCATATCGTTTGACGATATCTGAGCTTGCCTGCCCTCGGGCAATAACTGCAAGATTTAAGGCGATGAAAAAGCGGGCGGCCCCCGGCTCTTTCATCGCCTTTGATTATTTTGCTGCCGTCCCGGGAGGGGAGGATCAGAGCTTGTCTACGAACGCGTATCCCTTGCCGTATTGGTTGATGAGGTATTTTCCGCTTTCGCCCAGTTTTTTGCGCAGGCGCGATATATTGGTGTCGACTATGCGCGAGTTTGATCCTGCTTCGTCGCGCCATACCTCTTCACAGATCTGGTCGCGGGTGAAAAATGTGTTCTGGTGCTTGATCAGGAAGACGAGGATGGCGTATTCCGTGCGGGTGAGGGGCACTACGATGCCGTCTTCCACCACTCTCTGATTGGTGAGGTCTACCTGCAGATTATGGCTGGGCACCGACAGGGGCATGCGGCCTGATGAGGGCTGGTGTGTGCCCACGCCTTGGCGCGGACGGCGCCTGAGCACAGCCTTGACTCGGGCTATCAATTCGCGAAGAGAGAATGGCTTCAGCACAAAGTCGTCGGCTCCGGCCTCAAAGGCGTCGAGCACTATGTCCTCGCCGTCGAGGCTCGAGCACATGATCACGGGCACTGACTCTGTGCTTCGGTTTGATTTGATGTCGCGGGTGAAATCCATGCCGTTGTAGGGCTGGTTCATCGCATCAACTATGATGAGGCAAGCATCGGCCAGGGAGTCTAAGTCTACTTCTTCGGCCACCTTGTGCACCTCTACGGAGAAACCTTCGTCGACAAGGTTCAGCTTGAGCATGTCGGCGATGTTCTGGTCATCGTCGACTACGACAAGGCATCCAAGAGGGCTTGAATTAAACATTGGTTTATTATCTTTTTAAAATCTATGGCAAATTAACTGAAAAAATCTTAACCGACAAGGTCGTGTATTTAAAATGTTATTTCTTTGTAACATAAATTTAACAAGGTGTAACCACAGATATATCCTCTTCCGACAAGGTCTCGCGCCGGTTTTTTAGCGTTTGCGTTTTAAGATTGCAAATCTATCTATTTTTTTTGAATCTACAATCATTAGCAGTAATTTTGCAGTGATTTTTTTGAGTTTTTAACATGGCCTCAGGCCTCAATAATCACGATTCTTACTATGGGCAATATGAAAAGCCTTGCAAAGGATACCGCCATATACGGCCTCAGCAGCATAGTGGGCCGATTCCTGAATTGGTGTCTCGTGCCCCTGTACACGAATGTATTCCTTCAGGACGAATACGGCGTGGTAAATTATGTCTACGCAGTGGTGGCGCTCGCCCTGATTGTGCTCACCTATGGAATGGAGACCGGCTTCTTTCGCTTCACGAATCACGAAAGATGGCATGACCCAATGCAGGTGTACTCGACCGCGCTGATATCCCTTGCATGCAGCGGAGCCGTATTTGTGGCCGGCGTATTCAGCTGCATGCATCCCATAGCCAGGTGGATGGAATGCGCCGACCATGTGTCATACGTATGGATCATGGGCCTGTGCGTGGCCATCGACGCATTCTGCTGTCTGCCGTTCAGCTATCTGCGCTATAGGAAGAGGCCCGTAAGGTTTGCCGTGCTGAAGACCGTAAATATAGCCGTGAACATCGGGCTCAACCTCTTCTTCATACTCCTCTGTCCCTGGCTCATGGACCATGCACCGGCATTGGTGAGCGGCTGGTATGATCCCGACTACGGCATCGGATATATATTCCTGGCCAACCTCATAGCCACGCTCGTGACCCTGGGCATGCTCGTGCCTGAGCTCACGGGATTCCGCTGGACATTCTGCGGGCGCCTTTGGCGCGAGATGCTTGTCTACAGCGCTCCCCTGCTCTTGCTCGGCATCGCCGGAAATATGAATCAGACACTCCCCACCCTCATGTTCCCGTTTCTGTGCACAGGAGCCGACGCCATGGCGCAGCTCGGCATCTACGGAGCCAACTACAAGATTGCCATAGTGATGGTGATGTTTATCCAGGCTTTCCGCTTCGCCTACGAGCCGTTCATATTCGCCCAGAACAAGGCCCGGGGCCGCTCTACCGACGTGGCCTACGCTGTGGCCATGAAGTGGTTTGTGGCCGCCGCCCTGCTGATATACCTCGGCGTGATGTTCTATCTCGACATCCTGCGCTATTTCATATCGCCGAAATATTTCAGCGGCCTGGCAGTGGTGCCCATTGTGATGGCCGGTGAGGTCTTCTTCGGAGTCTTCTTCAACCTCTCGGTGTGGTATAAGCTCAGCGACCGCACCATCTGGGGCGCCATCCTGTCGATTTTCGGCCTGGCGGTGACCGTGGCGCTCAACGTATTGCTTGTGCCGCGCTACGGCTACATGGGATGCGCCTGGGCGGCATTCGGATGCTACGGCGCCATGATGGTGGCCAGCTACATCGCCGGCCAGCGTTATCGGCCAATAGCCTACCCCCTTGGGCGCATGCTGGCTTATGTGGCTGTCGCCGCCGCCATATATGTCCTGGGCCTTAAGATTTTGGTCACAGGCAATGAATGGGCCAATTACGGCCTGCGCGCTCTGCTGATCATGGCCTATGTGGCTTTCGTATGGATTGTTGAAAAAAGAAACACCGCCAGAGCATGAAATCGCCATTGACATTGTTTCCTGACAGCTGCGCCGTAATGGCTCCGCAGTATATGGGCTCTCTCGCCTACTACGCCGTGATGGCCGCCTACGGGCGTGTCATAGTTGACGCGTCGATGAGGTATGACAAGCGCTTCAAGAGCGCCCACAGATGTGAGATCGCATCGACCCACGGCCTGATGAGGCTCACCGTGCCTGTGGGAAAGACCGCCCATTCCGGCCGTGGATGGGATAGCGTGCCCGTGAGCGACCACGGAGATTGGTGGAGCGACCATGTGGTGAGCCTTGAGTCGGCCTACGGGCGCACACCCTTTTTTGAATATTATTTCGACCGGCTGCGCCCTTGGCTCGTGAGGCCTAAGGGAATCTCTGTCAGCGAGCTCGATGCGGCCATCGACCGCGAAATAAGGCAGATGCTGCATCTGCCTGCCGAGGTGTCATACGACATCGCCGACGCCCCTGACTGCGCAATAGATCTGCGTCGCGGGCTTCCGGAGGTCGCCACTGTGCCCTACTATCAGGTGCGCGCCGGGCGCCTTGGCTTCATCCCAGGCCTGAGCATAGTCGACCTCATATTCAATATGGGGCCCGAATCCCCACTCATCCTCAAAAAAATGATGGAGAGATAATATCTACCATAAATGGCAACTTGTGAAATGGCAACTTGTGCAAAATGGCAACATGTGGAAAAACAATTTTGGGCATCCGGCAGGATGCCGATTTATAGTATCCGGGTATGCCGAAGCGCAGCGCAGGCATGCCCGGCTGTGCAGAAATATCGCTCGGAATCCTTAAGGAAGCCGAAAGTGACTCCTTCGGCTTTATAGTCACCTATGATAAAAAACCGTGGTTGTGTGTATCTGGTGCCACGGATACAAGTATGAAAAAAGCCTGTCTGAAGCGTGTCAGACGGGCTCTTTGTTATTGTTAGCGTGAAGGCGATGTCTTACTTAGCCTTCTTGCAGGCTCTGGGCTTCTTTTCAGCGGGCTTCTTTTCGGCCTTTTCAGCGGTTTTTTCCTCGCGGGCCTTGTGCTCGATGTTGTATTGCTCGTTGTTCTTGCGCAGGGTCTCGAGCTCTTTGTTGAGGGTCTCGATTTCGCGGTTCTGGTTGCGGATGGTGGTCACCAGCGAGTTGAGCTCTTCATTCTCGATGCTCAGGGGATATTGCTCCTCTACGCGCACGATGAAGTCAGAAAGCACATTCATATAGTTGGTGAAAGCCTGGAACGGAGTCTCATAGGGGCTGAACATCGAGTGGGCTGCACCGTCGGCGAAGTGCTTGGTGCTCATGTAGTAGAGATTGTCGGCTCCCTGCAGATACCAGTAATCCTGCTTCAGGCGGCGGTCATCGCAAAGGCGCACGCGCTCAGCCACGCTGTAGAGTTTGTTGAAGGCTTCGTTCTGCAGTTTGTTGCCAAGCCATGCGCTCACGTCGCGGGCCTCGTCGATGGCCGATATGGGGTGCATCACCACCAGTTCGCCCACAGGCTTGATTTTGCTTACAGCCTCGCTGGGAGTCCAGAATTCGATGCCTCTCTCCTCGGCGAAGCGGGGCAGAGCCTCAAGGAATTGCAGGATGCCGGTCGATGCGGGCTGCAGGCCGCCGAATGTCTCGAGATTCATCCAGAGGTTGATGATCTGCTCCTCTGCGGGAGTGCTGGCCACCCAATCCATGTATTTGTCGGCGGTGAGGGGGAAAGCGGCCCAGTTGGTGTCAGAGAAGCGCACTGCGATATCCTCGCTGAGCTTATTGTTGCGGAGCAGCATCTTGAGCTTGGGAGCAGAAGCGGCGCTGTATACGTAGTTGGGAGATTTCCAGCCGAGGATGTGCTTTGCGCCGTCGGTCATCACGCCCTTGTATCCCATCTCAAGGATATGGGGTGCGATTTCGTCGCTGTAGATGAGCTCAGTGTTGCGGAGCACCTTGGGGGTGACGCCGAAGAGCGAGTGAAGCTTCTCGGCGTGCACCTTCACCTGCGCCTCGAATTCCTCGGGGTCAACGAGCGATGCGAGCGAGTTGGCGTAGGGCATGGCCACGAATTCGCATTTGCCGGTCTTGGCCAGGGCTGCGAGCTCATCGATGAATTCGGGCACGTACTGCTCAAACTGCTCGATGGCGATGCCCGAGATGGCTATTGAGCAGCGGAATTTTCCCTTGCTGTCCTCAATCATCTTGCGCAGGGTGCGGGCGGCCGGCAGGTAGCTGCGCTCGGCTATGCGTGTGATGATGTCATCGTTGAGGAAATCATCGTAGTAATAGTGGTCGTTGCCGATGTCAAAGAAAGTATAGCGCTTCAGGCGCATCGGCTGATGTATTTCGAAATTGAAACAAATGGCTTTCATTGTTTTATTGGCTTTTTTGTTGAAGTTATGAAGCGTGAGGCTTCGGCTTTTGTCTGTGGTTTATTGCCAGTTGAGGACTTTTTTGTATATGTCGATCACCTTCTGGCCGGCCTTGTCCCATGTGATCTGCGCCACCTCGGCGAGGCCGTCTTCGCGCAGCGTCTGATACATGGCCGGATACGAAATGATCGAATTGATGGCGTCGGCCATGGCGTCGATGTCCCAATAGTCAGTCTTTATGACATTGTTGAGGATTTCGGCGCAGCCGCTCTGCTTTGATATGATTGAAGGCACGCCCATCTGCATGGCCTCAAGAGGCGAGATGCCGAATGGCTCAGATACCGAAGGCATGATGTATACGTCGCTCGCCTTGAGCATTTCATATACCTGCTTGCCCTTCTGGAAGCCGGGGAAGTGGAATCGGTCGGCTATGCCGCGTTCGGCGGCAAGATTGATCATCTTGTCCATCATATCGCCCGAGCCGGCCATGACGAAGCGCACATTGTGGTTGTTGCGCAGCACTTTTGCGGCAGCCTCCACAAAGTATTCGGGGCCCTTCTGCATGGTGATGCGGCCAAGGAAGGTCACCACCTTCTCCTTGGGCTTGCGCACCTCTACGTTGAGCAGCTCCTCGCTCAAGGGCACTACGGCATTGTGCACGGTGCTCACCTTGGCGGGGTCGATGCCGTATTTCTCTATCACCGTGTTGCGGGTCAGGTTGCTGACGCAGATGATGTGGTCGGCGTTGAGCATGCCGTCGCGCTCTATGGCGAAGACCGTGGGGTTGACATTGCCTCGGCTGCGGTCATAGTCGGTGGCGTGCACGTGTATCACCAGGGGCTTGCCCGTCACCTGCTTGGCGTGGATGCCGGCGGGGTAGGTGAGCCAGTCGTGAGAGTGGATGATGTCAAAGTCGATGGTGCGGGCCACCACGCCTGCCATGATCGAGTAATTGTTGATCTCCTCAAGCAGGTTGTCGGGGTATCTGCCCGAGAATTCGATGCAGCCCAAGTCGTTGGTGCGCATATAGTTGAAGTCGGCGTATATGTGGTCGCGGAGGCGGAAGTATAGGTCCGGATCCATGACCTTGCCTATGCGGCTCTCTACATATTCGCGGCTGACGTCGCGCCAGCATACGGGCACTTGCGACGCTCCTATGATGTGGGCGAATGAGCGGTCCTCATCGCCCCAGGGCTTGGGGATGACAAATGTGATGTCCATGTCACCGCATTCCCACATGCCCTTTGTCAGGCCGTAGCTGGCTGTGCCAAGTCCGCCTAAGATATGAGGGGGGAATTCCCACCCGAACATTAATGCTTTCATTCTGCTTTATGTATTGGGGCGAAAAGGTCGTTGTTTAATCGTTTGATTTCTCGGGTGATGCGGAGCACTTCGGCCACGTTGGTGGCGTGGGATATGGCGCCGCGTCCGGCGAATGGCGGATTGCCGTCATAGAGCTGAGAGAGAGAGCCGATGCACCCTTGGGTCATTTCGCCCTCGAAGCCTATAAGCATTCGGTCGATGTAGCTGGTGCCGCTAAGGCCAAACACCCTGATGTAGGCGTCGGCATAGAAGCCTATGAGCCATGGGCGGGCGGGGCCTTGGTGCAGGGCAAGCTCGCGCTCCTCGGGCGAGCCGAGGTAGAACGGACGGTAGCCGTAGCTCTTGGGCGAGAGCGAGCGCAGACCCTTGGGCGTGAGCAGCTCGCGGGTGGCTACGTCGAGCACGCCCTTGCGCTGACGGCGGTCGAGCGGCGAGTAGTCGAGGCCGATGGCCACCACCATGTTGGGGCGCACCTGCGGGTCGGCGTATGAGCCGGTCACGTAGTCGTAGAGGTATCCGTAGTCGTTGAGGAACGTGTCTACGAAGGGCTGCTTCATCTTTTCGGCGGCTTCCGCCCAGCGGTTGCGCCTCTCGGCGAGCGCGGGCACTTCCTCGGCGAGCTTTGCGGCAAACATCAGGGCGTTGTACCACAGAGCGTTGAATTCCACCAGGTAGCCTGTGCGCGGGATCACGGGCAGGCCGTTGACGGTGGAGTTCATCCATGATACCGGGGTGGTGGTGCCAAGTGTAGCCACCAGGCCGTTGGCCTGGTCCACGCGCAGGTTGGGATGGCTGTTGTCGAGTATGTAGTCTACGATCTCGGCTATGAAATCCATATAGCGGTTGCGGGCCGCCTCATCGCCGAGGTTCTTGGCATACTGCTGCAGCGCCCACACGCACCACAGCGGCACGTCGGGCAGGTCGATGCCGTGTATGCGCTTCGACAGCTCGCCCTTCTCCATGAATGCCTTCAGGGCCTCGGAGGCTGTGGCCATAATGTCTTCGTAGTCCTTCACATGGTCGATGGCCAGCGTCAGGCCCGGGAGCGACATCATGGTGTTGCGGGCCAGGACCACGCCCCATGGGTATCCTGATATGATGAAGTGGCCGTCCTTGTCTGAAAGGTAGAATTGCTTTGCGGCGTTCTTCAGGCAGTTGTAGAAGCTTGAGCGCGGTGTGCGACTCAGAATCTCCTTCTCATACATCTTCGTGAGCGAGCGGGGCGACACCTCTTCGATGCCTGCCGAGAATATGATCGACTCGCCCTTCTTGATGGGTATCTGGAAATAGCCGGGCACCCAGAGGTCTTCGGTGTAGGGCACTCCGCGCTCCAGATCCTTGACGTATTCGATGTTTTTGTACCAGTTGGGATCGTCGACCCACTCGGGCTTGCGCGAGAATTGCATGTAGAGAGTGGGGAAGCCGTTGTAGAGGCATGTGCCGATGCCGTTGTCCACGGGGATTACGTCGCGGTTGATGGCGTCGTTTGCGATGCAAAGCGAGTTGCTTTCGCGGAATGCCAGGAACGGGCGGAATTGCAGCGTGGTGGCCGAGTGAGCCTCTACCAGGGTGTAGCGTATGAGTATGCGGTTCTCCTTGGAAATGAATATTTTTTCCTTTGTGAGGACCACGCCGCCCACTCTGTATGTCATGCGGGGCACGCTTTCGCAGTCAAACTCGCGGATGTATTTGTGTCCGTTAGGGCTGTACACTCCGCCTTGATATCGGTGTATGCCAAGGTTGAAGGGCGCACCGTGCTGAATCACCGTCTCATCAAGCGACGAAAGCAGCACATGGGGCTTATTGCCCATCTCCGGTATGGGGATCACCAACAGGCCGTGTTGCTTGCGGGTGTTGCATCCCACCAGGGTAGTTGCGTGATAGGCGCCTGCGAAATTCGTGCGCAGCATTTCCTTCGACAACGACTGCTCGAGGTTGATGAGTAGGTTCTTATCAAATTTAAGATAACTCATTTTGTATTTTGGTTGTATTGTTTTGGTTTTTTAATTCAAGGTATTCAGAAAAAAAGTAATGTCGACATAGGTTATGTCTTTCAATTGCCAAAAATACAACTTTTATCCCTAAACCCCAAATTTTTTGCGGAAAAAATGTTAATTTAATATCTGTTCCGTTATTTGTTGTCTTTCTGGGCTTATATTGGAATCCAATCGTTTTTCAGAGGTCGAGGGTGAGTTGGGGCGAGAGCAGGCGGAATGTGGAGCGGTGCAGGGGGCTGGGGCCGTTGGCGGCTATGGCCGCGCGGTGAGCCTTGGTGGGGTACCCTTTGTTCACATCCCAGCCGTACATTGGGTAGATCGAGTGCAGCCTCGCCATCTCGGCGTCGCGGTGGGTCTTGGCCAGGATCGATGCGGCTGCTATGTTGGCGTAGAGTCCGTCGCCTTTGACAAATGTCTGCCAGGGAAGGTCGCGGTAGGGCTTGAAGCGGTTGCCGTCTACTATCACTGCTCCGGGCCGCGTCTTCAGGGCGTCGAGCGCGCGGTGCATGGCCAGTATCGAGGCGTTGAGTATGTTGATTTCATCGATTTCGGTATTGTCTACTACGCCCACGGCCCATGCCACAGCCTCAGATTCGATCACCGGTCGCAACTCTTCGCGTCGCCGCTCTGTGAGTTGCTTCGAGTCGTTGAGCAAGGGGTGGCTGTAATCGTCGGGGAGAATGACTGCGGCGGCGTATACGGGGCCTGCCAGGCATCCGCGCCCGGCTTCGTCGCATCCGGCTTCGAGCCGGTCGGTCATAAAGCAAGTGGTCAGCATATCGGCTTGGTTGGTAGATGGAAAATATGGCGATTGGCAGCCACAGGCCGCCAATCGCTTGTTTTGATTCAGCTGAAAAATCCGTATATGATGCCGCCGGCTATGGTGGCGCCTCCCGCTATCATGCAGGCTATCTCCATGATGCGGTAGTATTTCTCACTCATCGACTCTTTGAATAGGGGCGGCAATGCCCTCCATATCAAGAGTCCTGCTATGATTGCGGCTATGCTCATGCGGATAGGCTTATTTGTGGAATTTCCAGGAGTCGAAGTTGAAGAGATTGCGCTTCTGCTCTTTCGATCCCTTGAATACGAAGTATAGGTCATGCACGCCCTCAGCTCCGGATATGGGGCAAGAAAGAGTCTCGATGGCGTTTTTGGTGCCTTTCACTGTGATTTCGCCGATCTTGGGGCCGTCGATGTCGTCGATGCGTATCTCCATCACGCCGCCGTAGAGGGGGCATGACACATTGGCGTCGAATTTCTTCGCGCCTTTGCCGAAATCCACTCCGCGCACCTTTATGTATTCGCCGTTGTCGATGTTGGTCACGAGTTGGTTCCAGCGCTCGTGCGCGGCCCAGGGGTTGCGTGCCACGGTCTTAAGTCCGTATCCCCAAGCCATTTTCTCCGCCTCATTGAGGGCGTAGGGGTCTAAAGGTTCAATCTGCTCTATGGTGTTGTCAAACCAATACGGCACCTCCTGGATAGTGCCGTCGGCGTTGAAATGCATCTCGGCGGCGCTGATCGAGCGGCGCTCCTTGTATTCAGGCATTTCGAGTTTCAGCAGGTCGGTATTTTGCCCGAATACGTAGGTCTTTCCCTTATAGTCGATGATGCCGGGGTGATTGCCGCGAGTGCGATCGGTATGGTCCATGATGTGGCCCTGATATTCCCAGGGTCCTTCTATCGACTTGCTCATGGCGTATCCGATGCCCTCGGGGCAGCAGGTGGAGGCGAAGGCCAGGTAGTAGTTGTCGCCTCGGCGATAGAGCCAGGGACCTTCCTGATAGTCGGTTATGGCAGGGTGCTGCACTATGTCGCCCGAGTATGAGATCATGTCTTCGTTGAGTTTGACCATGTAGAGGTTAGGGTTACCCCAATACATGTAGGCCTGTCCGTCGTCGTCGATCATCACTGTGGGGTCGATGTCATACCAATGCTCCTTCTGCCACACGAGCGGCTCTCCGAGCGGATCCTTGAACGGCCCGTAGGGAGAGTCGGCCACCAGCACTCCGATGCCGTGTCCGTGCAAGGGGCAGTACATATAGTATTTGCCGTTGCGCTCGATCACCTGTATGGCCCAGGCGCCGTTGTCGCGGTCAAACCATTTGAAATCCTCAAGCGAGGCCACCACGCCGCGGTCCTGCCAGTTGACCATGTCGGTTGAGGTGTAGAGGAGCCAATTCTTCATCAAGAAGCCCTCGGCTTTGTCATCGTCATGTGATGTGTAGAGGAAGATAGTGTCGTTGTGCACCATAGGCGCGGGGTCGGCAGTGTAGTTGGTCTGTACGATCGGCATTTGGGCGCTGACTGAAATCGCAGCAGCCATAGACATCGCCCACAATAGCGGTCTTTTCATTTTGGATTATGTTTTTTGGATTGACGATTCACAGACATTCTGTGTGTAAAACGTATATGCCCACATGGCCAAGTGCCATAAGGGCTATCAGTATCCATGTGATTTCCTTGCGCTGCGGATAGCATATCCACGCGCACACGGCATCGGCCACGCAGAATGCCGGATACAGCCACAGCAGCAGCCTCATCGGCGAGTCTGCCGGCATGGAAAGGCTAACGCTGATGAAGAAGAATATCGGCGTGAGCATGAAAAGCAGCAAAAGCAAAAGCCACCAACGCATCATTATCAATTAGTAGTTATCAGTGAGTAATTAGTAATTTATCTTGGGTGAGGGACAATTACTAATTAGTAGTTATCAATTAGTAATTAGTAATTTATCTCGGGTGAGGGACAATTACTAATTAGTAATTATCAATTAGTAATTAGTAGTTTATCTCGGTTGAGGGACAATTACTAATTAGTAGTTATCAATTAGTAATTAGTAGTTTATCTCGGTTGAGGGACAATT
>CANNVE010000020.1 GCA_947525975.1 uncultured Muribaculaceae bacterium
CGAGAAGGCTGCCTTGATGGTGTTCACGGCTATTTCAGAGGCCACTTCGCCGGCGCGCCGGCCTTGTATACGGCCTCCTTTATGCTTGCCATAAGGCTGTCGAGATCGTCGGGACTCGATCCGATCACATCCTGCAGCTCATTGTCGCGAAGCATGCCGCAGACCCCGTCGGTGCAGAGGATTATGGTGTCGCCGTTGGCCAGAGGATAGGGCTGTGCGAGCGATTGCGGCTCTGCGGCTGAAGTGCTGTCGCACAGAGAGCGTGTGATCACATTGCTCTGCGGATAGTCGAAAGCCTGCTCGCGGGTGATCTGGCCTTCGTCGACGAGTTGCTGCACATAGCTGTGGTCCTTGGTTATCTGGTGGAGGCCTGCGCTGTTGAATACGTAAGCCCTGCTGTCGCCGCACCATGACACGTACAGTTTGCCGCCGAGTATCCAGGCTACCACAATTGTGGTGCCCATGCCTTGCGATTCGGGGTTGCGCATGGCCGCGGCCTTGATCTTTGAGTCAGCCGCCACGATGGCATCGTTCATGAATCTCTCTATCGACTGCCGGCTTTTCGTCACCTCCGGGGTGATGCGCACAGGCGAGAAGGCTGCCTTGATGGTGTTCACGGCTATTTCAGAGGCCACTTCGCCGGCGTTCATGCCTCCCATGCCGTCAGCCACTACCATAAGGGCTCCGTTGGCGCCCAGGTCGTAGACGCGGCCGGTGTCGCTTCCGACTCCCGTGATTGTGAGGTCGGGTATTGTGAGGAAATTGTCTTCGTTGTTGGTGCGCGATAGGCCGAGGTCGGTCAGCGCGCCTATTTTTAGCTTAAGAGACATGGCTGATTGTGTGAGCGATTTGTGATTTGCAAAGATATGAAAAAGACTTTGCGGAGACAAAATAAAGGGGGTGTTTTTTTGCGAACACCCCCAAATATTTTGCGAGAACGCGAATTGAAACGCCTATTTCATTTGAGGCTTTTCCTTCACGGCCCTGACGGACTGCCCGTAGTACAGGCTTGTCTCATTAACATCGTGCACTATCGGTGAGCCGTATTCTTCGGTGAAATAGTCATCGTATACGATGTAAAGGTAATAGTATCGGTATCCGTTGCCGTTGTTGTCTCGCGCCTTTGTGGCCGATGGATATCCGCATTCGTAACCATAGCCTGAAATATCCGTGCCAACCATCTGGCCTGCGAACGGCATGAATATTGTATTGCCGTTGGGACCCGTGAGCAGGAAGCCCGGGAAGCCGTCTTTTGATGTGTGGCTGAATTTGCATTTGCTGACGAGTTCCTTGAATTCCTTTTGGGTGGCCATGCGGCATTCCTGCCCCCATGAAGCGAATGCAGCATCGTATTCGGTGGTCAAGTTTGAGTCAGCGTCAGTCTCAACCTTGCGTTTGATCCAATCGTAGTAGTCGTAGTCTGTCTTTGTGCCGGTCTCTCCCCATGCATAGTAATCTCCGGCTTTCTGTGGAAAGCGAGCTCCAACATTGCATTTAGCCCATAGCACGCTCAATCCAAGGTCAACGAAGCGTATGTCGCATTCAGGAGCGGCTATCAGTCTCACGCCTCCGGGCAATGTGGCCGTTGGGCGAAGTATGCCGATGCCGTTCACGGCTTCATCGTATGCGGCGGTGAATGATTTATGTGAATTGTCAGGCCATATTTTGTCGGAAGTGAAGTTCTTGCCGTCGGGAAGAGTCAGCCCCATTGCCGAATGGCTGAATTTCATCGGAAGCCCCTCAATCTGATATGTGATCAATCCATCGGTCTCATTGTAGGCCGGATTCGAAAATTTGGGTACGGCATAGTATGTATTTATCGTTGGAGATTCAAGTGTCAGCGAGTCTTTGATGGTGATTTTCTCGTATTTGGCCGAAGCCGACAGTTTCTCCACGGGGATTGCCTTCACGCCCGTGCGTGTGAGCCTGCAATAAAGCGACGTGTCGTTGGCGGCGGAAGCTAGTTCTGATGTCTTGAAGAGAGCGTTGCCTTTCAGGGCGGTTCCGTATGTGAGAGTGTTGGTTATCGATTTCATCGAATCGCCTTGTTGGGCAAGCGTGAGGCTCAACGAGCCGGTGAGGGATAATTCTCCGTCAAATGACGCACTCATCGATTCTTCAGGCTGACCTTTCACTGATTGAGTGCCTTTGGTCTCGATTTTGGCGTATCCGTCAGAGGTGAAATCAACGGCTGTAGTCATTTCAGACACATATCCTTTTCGGCTTTCGTAATCAAGCCCCATGGTGCCTTTCAGCGACATCGTGCCTACGTATGTGCCGCTGACGCTTTGCCCGAGGCCTACAGGAAGCGTGAAGGAATATTTCCGGTCTTTTCCTATCGTGTGCTTTTCATCGCAGATCTGCCTGCCGGCCACTGACATCTTCACGTTTGAATTTACCCGTGTATAGAGTTTTCTCTGATTGATGACAGTGCCGGCGTTGTCTTGCAGTATGTATGCTCCTGCCACGCAGGTGATCAATGGCTGTATGCCGATCTCCGCTTCGATGCGGGCTTTTTCGGGGCCTGCCGGTATATCCTTTAGTTCATCAGTCATTATTTCCGCACCTTCGTTGTAGTCAGGATATTCGAGTTTGGATACAAGCCAAGGCATACTCTCTGATTCAGCTGAGCGGGCCGAGGCGACCAATTCACCGGTTCCTGTCCAAACTATCTGATCAAAAGCTTCCTGCAACTGTATATTTTCGCATTTTATCTCTATGATTGACTCTGCCAAAGTTATATCTGTCACCCTTCCGATGAAGCCGCTTGGGAGTGCTGCCGTCGGGGCAGTCTGGTAGAGTATGCTCCCGGCTGCCGGCCTCAGATGTGCAGGGGTTTCATTTGAAAGCATGAGCGACAAGCCGTTGGCATATCCAGTCTCAATTATGTAGGGAGCATGATTCACAGAAAGGTCAATCGTTCCGTCCTTGGCTATGGTGGGCGGTGTCTGGAAAGTCACGCTGTCGATTTCCGACAGGAGATATTGATGAAGCCTTCCGTTGGCCCATACTTCCTGCGAGGCTGAATCATCGCCTTCGAGCGTGCCGTCGGAATACAGTATGCTGTCGATTTCTGAATAAAGGAATGCATCGATGCCGCCTTTGTGGTGCACAAACATGGTGCGGTTTTCCTCCGCTTGGAGAGCCAATGCCGCAACGAGCATTGACAGTGAGGCTATCTTGACCTTATTCATCTCTTTATGATTTTAAATGCCTGCTGTGGGGTGCTGATGATGTATACGCCTTTTTCAAGGTCGGAGATTGACATAGTATCGGTGTGACCGCTTTCCACGGATTTGGATTTGAAGATTATGCCGTTTAGATTGATTATATCAACACGAATGTCGTTGCCTTCGGGTGAGATGGTGACGATGTCGCCGTCGATCGAGATTCCATTGCTTGCAGCGGGGGCATCTATGCCCGCCGAGTCGATGAACTTGAAGTCCTTTACCTTTTGCAGATCGAATTCGATAGTGGTGGCAGGGGTTGTGACCGATAGTTTGTCTGCCTCGATAGTCACTTTAGGCTTATCACTTAAAGAGATTATCTGTGAACTGCCATCAATGCCGCTGATGATCAAGTTGGTACCGGCATGGCACTCTGATGCCAGCGCCCACATGGCCGCTAACATCAATAACGTTTTTTTCATAGGAATGGTCTGGTGAATGGTAGGTGATGGTCTATTTAATTTATCGTCTTTTTTTAAGGGCAGGGGGATGTTTACGCCACTTGCACGGGGATGGCGGTGGCTGCGGTGATGCGGTCGGCTATGGATTGGAGCTCTTCGCGGGGCACTTTCTGCATGGATTGCTCGGGAGTCTGCCTGTCGATTGAGTATACCATGATTTCACGGGGGCGGATGCGGGCGTAGGCCTTGATCAGGGCTGTGATTTCCGCATCTGTGGTGTTGTCGATCTCGGCGCCGTCGTGAGAGCCTCGGGTGAACATTGTCTGTATGATGCCTGTGCCGGCGAATCTCGTCAGGGCTTCAACCACTTTCTCTACAGTGAACTGTTTCGACCCGGGGCGGTCGAGTGCGCGCATCGTGGCCTCGATGGCGCTGTCGAGCTTAAGGATGTTGTTGTCGGCTTTTTCAAGGGCTGCCGCCACATCGGGCTTGTGGATCATGGTGGAGTTTGTGAGCACGCTCACCTTGGCCTGCGGGAAGTATTGGTCGCGCAGGGAGATCACGTCGTCGATTATGCCCGGAAAGTCGGGATGGAGCGTCGGCTCGCCGTTGCCGGAGAATGTGATGACGTCGAGGCTCTGCCCGTCGGAGGCCATCTGCGTGAGTTTGTCGTGGAGCAGTCGCTTGACCTCAGCGCGCGAGGGAATCCCGGCTTTTCCGGGGCCTTGGGCATTGTATCCGGCCTCGCAGTAGAGGCAGTCGAATGAGCACGTCTTGCCGTCGACCGGCGAGAGGTTTACGCCGAGCGATGTGCCGAGCCTGCGCGAATGGATCGGCCCGAAAATGGTATCGTGGAATAGTACGGTCTGCATCAGTATCTTTATTTTGATTGAAGGTTAGAGGTTGGGGTCAGAACGGGTAGCCGATGGCGAGGTGGAAAGCCAGGCTGTTGCCGAACGACGTCATGTTATAGTATCCTTTCTTGCCGGTGTCGTAGGGAGCGTGGATGCCTATGCCGAGGTCGCCGCGCACCACGAGCATGCCGATGTCGAACCTCAGGCCTACGCCTGTGCCGGTGGCCAGGTCTTTGAAGAATGTGCTGCCCTTGAGTTGTCCGCCGGGACGCATGGGGTCATCCTTAAGCAGCCACACGTTGCCGGCATCGATGAACAGGGCGCCGTGGAGCGGGCCGAATATAGGAAATCGGTATTCGACATTGGCCTCGAACTTGAATGTGCCCGTCTGGTCAAAAAAATCACCCTTGTTAGTGGGCACGTGGTAGCTGCCGGGGCCTATGCTGCGCACGGTGAACGCGCGCACCGAGTTGGCGCCGCCACAATAGAATTGCTCGGAATATGGCACCTGCGATGAGTTGCCGTAGGCGTGCTCGGCGCCGACAGCCATGCGGCTCACGAGCCAATGCTCGCCAAGCCCGAGGCGATGGCCCCACACTATCTGGGTCTGGCCCTTGATAAACTGCGAGAAGGGGGTGCCGAAGAGCGTCTTTTCGCCCTTCTTGCCGCAGAGCTCATATATGCCCCAGAATATGTTGCCGGCTTCGGAAAGCGTAGTGGTCCATGAGATGTAGTTGTCAGGGTCGATCTGGCGGTCGTAGCTCAGGGTGTATGACAGCTGGGGCACAAACTGGCTCTGGAAGCTCAGGGCCACAGCAGGGTTGGCGGCCATGATCGAGTCGAAATCGTGGGTTGTCTTCAAGAGTTTGTTGTATGTGAGCTTGAAGAGATTGAGGGTATTGTGGGTGTATCGGCCTGATTGCCAGTCGTAGGCCAAGCCGGCGTTGAACTGCGCGAGCTTGAAGTAGTGGGGGCGGTTGAGCAGCTCGGCGCCGAGATTGATGGTAGTCCAGTTGAGCTGCTTGTGCCTGCGGGGTATGAATTTAGGCGCGAGCAGGCGCGGGAATGCGAGCGAGCTGTTGAGTCCGAATTCGTAGGAGTTGAAAGCAGACCGTGCGCCTCGGCCTGTCTGCCATTCGTAGGCGCCGGTCAGGGCCACGCTCAACTGCTCACCCCCTCCGAACACGTTGTGGTTCGTCACCTTCACGGTGGCTCCGGGGCCGATGTAGCTGTTTGATTTCGACGATGCGTTGACCTCGAGCTGCACTTCGAGGGGCATGTCGTATGTGGCTTCGATGAGCATGTCGAGGGTAGGGGTGGATGCCGTGGTGTCGGGGATGGCCTCCACGTTGATGCCGTTGAATATGCCGAGGCGGGCCAGGCGGCTCTGGGTGTTGTTGACGGCGCGGGTCGACACGTATCTGCCCGGACGGAGCAGTACATTGTCTGTCACCACAGATTTCCTCAGGCGCGATGGCATCATCTTCACGAGCGTCACCCCGGGGAGCTGTGTGGTGTCGGGGTATCCGTCGCCTTCGTGGCGGAATGCCTGCATGGTCACCTTTCCTATCTTATAGCGGTCGAGGCCAGCTTTGGGGGCATTTGACGCAAGAGTCATCTTCAAGGCTATGTTTCCGCGGTTGATGGTGCTGTCGGCGAGGTATTCGATGTATTCGGGGCGGAAAAAATAGTATCCCTTGTTGCGCAGGGCCTCGGTGATGCGGGTGCGCGCGCGGCTGAGCGAGTCGAGGCTGAATCTCATGCCGGTGCGCAGGTACGGATCCCTGAGCGATAGGGAATCGATAGTGGCCGCCAGCGCAGTCGTGTCGGGGAGCAATATTATAGAGTCGATGTTGTAGACCGGGCCGGGAGTGACGCTGTAGCGAATGCCGGCCTTTTTCTCGTTGCCTTTGGGATGCACGAGTTCGTAGGTGGCGTGGCCTCGGAAATATCCGTTGTTGTCAAGAATCTTGTCGAGCATCTGCACCCGCAGCGCAGGGCGCACGTCGCTGACGAGGACGGGCTCTTTGGCGAATTTATTGTAGAACCATTTCTTTATGCCGCCCGTGGAGTCGTTGACGCTGCAGTTGTTCCACACCCACAGGCCCAGTGGCAATACCCACAAGGTCTTCTTTGTGGGAGCCACGTCCACGGCAGAGTGCAGGGCATCCTCCACCGGCTCGGGAAAATCCGCATCGGTCACTTCAAGGCCTTTGAGGCCTGTGTATAGGATTTCGCCTTCGGGTATGCGCTTGGTAGTGGAGCACGAGGATATGGCCATCAGCAGCGCGGCGGAAGCGAAGATGAGAATATGTCGTAGGTTGCGTGTCATAGAATCCTGACGTATTGAAAAGGTGGGGTTAGTGCTTATCTGATTTTCTTCCATTTGGCCGGACGCATGAAGCGGGGCAGTATCTGCACGAGCTTGTTGACCTTGCGCTTGTAGACGAAGCCGACGCCCGTCTGCGTGATTTCGCCCTCAAGTATGCTCTCATATCCGGTGTGGCGGAATATGCGCACGAGCATCGTCTGGTTGGCGTTGAGGTAATACTCGATCGAGATGTCATTGACCAGGTTTTGCTCCAGATTCTGGTTGGCGCCGTCGTCGGTGCTGTAGTTGCCGCCCACCACTATCTTGAATCGGTCGTTGAAGAGCGATTTCGACACCTGATAGCTGTAGGTCATCGTCGATTGGGTGTATCCGTTGGTGGTCTGGTTGTATTGGTCTATGCCGAAGTTCAGGTCCACGCCCTTGATGTTGTTTGCCGCCCAGTTGTTGATCTGAGATTCGAGGAATGAATACAGCGGGCCGTATGACAGTCCGGTAGATGCCTGTGTGGCGCCGGGGCCGGTGTACATGCCGTAGAGCAGCAGGTTCATGGCCTGGTTGGCTCTCTGCTCGGCAGTCATGCCCTGCAGCTGGTTGGCGATGGTGATGTCATCGTTGGTTGTGAGATCAAACTTCACGTCCATCTGCTCGAGGGTGCCTGTGACGCCGAGGAGCACGTTGAAGTTGACGATGCACGAGTTCTGTCCTTCGAGTGTCACGTTGGTCTTGATCTTGTCAGTGGCGTGCACGTTCAGCACCGGGTTCATCATGTCGCCGTTGAATGATATGTATGATCCCTGTTCGAAGTCGAAGAGCTTCTCGCCCACCACGGGTATCGAATACCTTGCAAAGCCGCTGTTGATGTTTATGCGCCCGGTGAGGCGTCCGTCATTGGCGGCCGGCATCAGTATGTAGTTGACCGAGCCGGTGGCCTGCACCTCTATCTTGTCGCGGGCGGTGCCCGGATCGACTATGATGGTGTTTCCGCTTTCGAGATTGAGGGTGGCGTCTACGGCCAGCATCATCGAAGAGTCGCTGATAGAGTCAGCCGCCGCTACGGCGAGGGTGTCGTTGAAGTTGACGAATTTCACCATGTCAGTCTCCTGGGGCGTCTGCAGCGATGCCGCGCCCGAGGTCATGACGTAGGTGATGTTTGTGCCGGGAAGCACCGATAGGTCGGCCTTAACGCTCATCAGGCGCATGTTGCCCTGCACCTTGGCGTTGAGGTCGATGTAGCCTCGCCCGTAGATGTTGGCTCCGTGCAGCGCACGGTTTGAGTTGACTATCATCATGTTGTCGGCATTCAGGTCAAGCTTTATTTTCGGGTCTGAGATCGCCGACATGTCTACGGTGCCGTTGACGAGCAGCGGGTTTTCGTTGGTGCCGGTGATGCCGAAGTCTGAGAATGTGACCACGTTGTCGACCACCGGTATCTCCACGGGCGAGATGGTATATGACGTGTTGGTCATCTTCAGTTTGACGGCTGATTCGTCGAAGTGTATGTTGCCGTTGACTATGGGGCGCGCTGCGTCGCCCTTGATATCCATGGTGCCGCTGAGTGTGCCGCTGAGCGTGGCCATGTTGTCGGGCAGGAATGGATTGGCCACCGACAGAGGGAAGTGGATCACGCCGAAGTCAAGGTTGAATGGCGATGTCGAAGTGGAGTCGTTGAGCGCGCCGCTGATAGTCACGGCCTTTGCGCCGTTGACCAGCAGGTCTATGTCAGCCCTCACCATTCCCGAGGTGTTGGTGCTCACCTTCAGGTCAGTGTTGAAGTCGCCCACTTTCTGCTTGTTGTAGTAGAATCCGTCGAGGCTTGCCGAGCCCAGGCCGTTGATCGATGTGCCGCCGTCCCATGACAGCTTCAGGTCAGCCGAGAGATTGCCTTCCATCGGAGGTGCCCAGGGATTGATGGCCATCCAGTCCTGGATGCGTATGTCGGAGAGCTTGAGCACAATGTCGTCATTCTCGTCGATGTCATGCCGCTCGGCGTGGTTGCCGTCGTGCTCGGTGTATATGGCTATCGACGATTTGTCGCCTTTCATGTGCAGATTGGCGTCGATATGCTTGTGCGGGAAATTGTATTTTATGTAGTTGTCTTCGTTCACGGTCCAGTCCTTGTAGGCGATCACCGGAGAGTAGGGCTTGATGTTGGCCGTGATTGTCGAGTCGGCGAAGCTTGCCTGCAGCCCGAGGTCGTATCCCACGATGCTGTCAATGTTGCGCTGGCGGGCATGGAGCGAGATCACGCCGTCGTCGAGCACTCCATCAAGGTTGACGTGAGCGAACTGGTCCATGGTGCCGGGTTTGTTGTCGAGATTTGTGGCGAAAAGCACCCGGTTGCCGTTCTGGGTGAGGCGCACTCCCACCGAATCGAGGGTCATCGACTTGGTGCGTATGTCGGTGACGTACCCGTTCATCGAGAGGCAGCTGTCATTGTCAGCGTCAAACTTCAGGCGCCCTACGCTGAGGTCGCTCTGCGAAAGTATGTCGTTGACAAGGTTGTTGCGACCTCCGCGGGCGCGCACGGTGAAGGGCGGCAGGCTCTTCTGCAGGCTGTCGGCGTATAGGTGACGGTTGGCCATCTCATGGTCGAAAATGGTCATGAAGCGGTCGAATCTGCCGGTCAGGGAATCGAGCGGACAAGGCGACTCGGCGTTGAGCGAGAAGTCGCGGTTCACTACTTTCAGGGCGGTCAGGGAGTCTGAGGCCGCGAAGTTGGCCTTGATGTCTGAAAGCCGGTATTGCGCCACGCCCATAGTGAAGTCTGCGTTATTGACGTTGACTTCCGCGTTGATGGCGCCGGTATTCGGAGTGTATGATGCGTTGGCCGTGGTCTTCAGCGAGAGCATCGAAGGCTCCTGCATCAGATGCAGGGCGTGGAGGTTGACATCGTCGGCCTCTATAGTGGCGTCCCATACATATTCATCGCCGGCGACGTTGCCCGAAGCCTCGATGTCGAGGTCTATGTCATGCTCGTGGATCGAGGCGTCGATAGCGGCGTGGCCATCGGCCAGATGCGCTTCGGCGTCTATGTCATTGTATTCATAATCAAGATATTCTATAGAGGCTATCCTTGCGGAGGCGTCAAGCGAGGTGGCCGGGCTGAAGAGGTCAAACCCTCTGCCCTTGGCCGAAATGTCGGCGGTGACGTCGCCCACGCCGAGATCTTTCATGAAAGCCTTCACCGGGAATTTGTTGGCTTTTAGCCCCAGTGCATAGCCTTCTGAATTGCGGTCGAGCCGGGCATCAAGGGCTATGCGTCCGCCCAGGGTGGCAGCCTGCAGATTGCCTGCCATCACGCCCCGGTGCATGGCCACATCTCCGTCGAGCGTCATCGGGGGTACAGTGAGGCCTGTGCCTTTGAGCAAGTCTCCGGCTATGGAGGCTACGTCTATGATGCTGCCGCTCAGGGCAAGGTTGCCTTCGGGTCCCGAAGCTGAGAATGCTCCGCTCACGCTTCCGGTAGCCGACAGTCGGGCCACGCGGTTGACCGAGATTCCGAGTTCGTCTATGTCGAGATTGCCGCTTGTGCCTGCGACATCGACGTCGATGCGCACGGGCGTGGCATCGGGCATCGATGCCAGATACGCCTTGAATGCCGGGAACATCAGCCTGATGTCGGGCACTCCGATGAAGCCGCTCGCGTCGAGCGACAGGGGCACGGTGGGATCGCCCATGAGGTCGCCCATGCCCATGTATCCGTCGGCATTGAGCTCGGTGTAGTCAGTCATCACCCTGAAATCATCGAAGGTCATGCGCTCGTCCTTCATGGCGAATGTGCCTGTGGCTTTCAGCGTCACGCCGCAGCGTTCGGTGGCTTTCAGGTTGAGGGGGAGCACTATGGTGGTGGCCTGGTTGTAGAAGCTGTCTATCTCCAGGTCCATGTCGCTCGCCTGGATATAGGCGAAGTCGAGACCAGGCTGCGGGGTGAGTCCGTGGGTGGTGTAAAGGGCCTGCGAGCCGGTGAATTTGAGTTTGGCGAGCTTCACCGTCCATGGCTTTGACTCCGTGGTGTCGGCGGGCGAAACCGGCACGGAGGCTATCTGCGCTGAGTCGGGAGCGATGTAGGCCGCGTTGAGGCCTGCTCCGGTGAATGCCTTTATGTCTATGAGTTGGCTGCCCATGTCGATGACGCCGCCCTGAAGCTTGGCGCGGTCGATGTGCAGGCCGAGGGAGTCGATAGTGGGGAGCATATCCATGCGGTATGCGAAATCTTCGAGGAGCACCTGCCCGATGCGTATCTTCATAGCCGCCGCGGAGTCAGCCGGCTCGGCGGTTTTTTCCGCTGTCGGCGCAAAGGGATTGGTGATCATGGTCACGGTGCCGTGGGCTATGCGTCCGGCCTCGACGTTGATCTCCATGGGGGAGAATTTCACCATCGCAGGCTTCAGGTGAAGGGTGTCGGCCTCGATCACCAGCATCATCGCAGAGTCAGGAGTGCCCATCTGATATCGGGCATCGGCCAGGAACGCGTCGCGCACGGTAGCCTCGCCTGCGAAAAGGGGCAGCAGCGCCACATCGGCCTGCAGTTTGCGGGCGCGCACCAGTGTGTCGCCGTCCTGCACCATATTCACGCCGTCGATGTCGAGCCGAAGCGGAAATCTCAGGCGCAATGCGTCGACGGTGACTTCAGTGCCGGGGGTGGAATTTAGTTTGGTCAGGACGGCCTTGCGTATGGCGTCCTGTCCCCAGCCTGAATACAGTAGGAGCAACAGGCCGAGGACGAGAAGCGCGATCGCAAATACAAACCATAATAATGCTCGCGCTGTGCGTGATGCGATTTTAATAGGTCTCAAAACAAAAATAGTTGAATATATACCTTTAAACGCCGCGCGCGGCCCTTATGTTCGGAGCGTCAGGGCTGTTTTTTCGGGCCCGGACGCCGTTCAGAGGCTGTTGAGCTTGTCGATGGCGAAATCGATCATCGTGTCGCGGCCCAGCAGGGCCTGCTGCGGATCGAGATCCACCTCGCATCCCTCGGTGGGGTCGATGCCTCCCTCGGTGACGCACCCCCTGGAGTCGAGGAGCGACAGGGCCGACATGCGCATGTTCCAGCCGCATGGAAGCTCCATGTTTATTGGCATGCCGCTTCCGCCCCCGGTGCGCGCTCCTACTATGATGGCATTGGGCAGATAGCGCATCACAGCCACGAAGTTGTTGGCTGCCGAGAAGGTGCTGCGGTTGGTGAGCACGGCCACTGGCTTGGTCCACACCAGGTGTGGGGCCGCCGGCGGCGCATAGTAATACGGATCGGGCTTGGCGAAGTCGTCATGCCCGGGCCCGGTCTTGGTCACGAAGTATCCGGCGAGGGTACGCTCGGTCAAGAATCGGCTTGCGAGATTCTCGCTGTATGTGAGATTGCCTCCGCCATTGTCCCGCACATCGATTATGATGCCCGTGCAGGTCTTGAATGCCGAGAGGATGGCGTCGAGATTGCTCTCACCGAGGCCATATTGGAATGACGGATAACTGATGTAGCCGATGTTCTGGGGCAGGATGGCGTATTTCACGCCGCCGAGTTTCTGGCAGTCAAAGCCCAGGTAATACTGCTCCACCAGGCGCTCGTTGTAGTTCTGCGGATAGTCGCTCCACCAGTTGGTGTAATAATATGTGTCAAACCAAGCCGAGAGGTTGACGTGCCCGTCCTTCAGCTCTGACAGCATGTCGCTGCACACCTGGAACAGCACCTTTGAGCTCATGTCGGGGTAAAGCCTCGCCTTGTATCGGTCATGCACTTCGTCCCAGTCCACGTCTTTTTCGGCGAAGAAGCAATAGTGCTCGTCGACCAGTTTCCAGCAGGCCTCAAAGTTGCCTTCGGCTGTGTTGTCCCACTCCTCGATGCTGTGGCATCCACCCAGGGCTATCGAGATCAGGAAGGCGGTGATGTATCGGTAGTATGTCTTCATTTTGTCAATAACTTGTGGCTATGCGGTCGGCGTCGGAGCCATGGCTGTTGCGGTAGGGGAGGGAGAGCCACTCTGTGGCCACGCCCACCACCAGTGAGTGTGAAATGTCGCGTGTCACCAGATGGTTCACCTTCGATGAGAATATGTCGCAGCGATAGCCCAGGCGCAGGGTGGTGGAGCCGAAATGCAGGTCGGCTGTGAGCAGATTGTCAAGCCGGAAATAATTTCCCCACCATGATGCGTGGGCCAGGCCCGAGCGGTCGCCCATGTAGATCTGGTAGTAGAGCTCGCCGTAGTCAGGCGAGAAGAAGCATCCGGCCACTGGCAGGTGCGCCTGATAGCGGAGGGTGAATGGCACTCTCCACAGTTTGTGGCTCCAGGCCGCGTATCCAAGGGCGCCTATGTTGGCGGCAGCCTTGGCCGAGGCCGGGTTGTTGCCGTTGCGGTTGAGGTAGAGGCATCCGCCGCTTATGGCTATGGCGGGGCCTATGCCCGCAGTGATGCCGTAAGGCACTCTCCATCGGCGCATCATGCCCCAACGGGCGCTCAGGTCGATGCTCGCCATCTTGGCGTTCTTGGCCGGGTTCTCGTCGAGATTGAATCCAAGCCCCAGGCTGAGCTGCATGATCCAGCGCGAGGGGTCGAATTTCATGGCCTGCGTGCGCTCGTAGGCGAAGCCCAGGTGCATTCCGCTGTAGTGCAGCGGGGTCAGGTAGGTGTCGGCCAGGTGGCTTGAGCCGGCCTCAAGCATATAAGCCGAATATACGGGGCGCACGGTTGTGCTGTCGGCGCCGTGGCAGGCCAAGGCTATCGCTATGGCCGCGAGCAGGGTTGATAGGAAGCGTCTCATGTCGGTGGGGGTCATTCCTCGTCAGAGGGAAGCTCTATCCTTTGCTGGCCGTTGATCTCATCGCGTATCACCTCGTCGCTGCGCTCCTCGAATGTCTCTTCCGCGTCGGTGGTGTCAGCCTCGGGGGCTTCCGGAGCCTCTGCCTCCACGCCTTCGCGCGGCTCTATCTCCTCCACCTCTTGCAGGGTGTAGGTGGTCAGGCGTTTGCCCCTTGCCTTTGATGACTTCACGCCGATGAATTCCGCGGCGTCCACTATCAGCGGCATGCGCACAGAGTCGTGGCCTCCGAATGTCAGCCTGAATCTCGCTCCGGCGGTGTCAGACAGCAATATGAGGGTCGATTTCTCGTTGTCGCCGAGGTATCGCTGCGGCTTGGCCGCAGGCTCAAACGCGAATCGCTTGATGTAGGGGTAACCCTGGTCAGCGTCGTTGAGTATCGCTGTCCAGATGTGGCCCGGGCGGAATTTCTCTATGCGCATGATGTTTTCCTCATAGTGGTTGGTGGCGTCGAATGTCGAGGTGTAGTATTCGCCGTTGTCGAGTATCACCAGCACCTTGTCGTCGCCCTGGAATTCGCCAAGGTAGTTGCCTCGGCCATCGTAGTTGATGCGCAGCACGTCGGGGTCAAACCACACCTCGCGGCCTCCGAGCGTAGACGATCCCTTCTCTTTGAGCGAGAAGCGGTACACTTCATGCTTGGTCACGAGATTGCCCATGGCCTGCTTGCCCTTGATGGCGAGCGACGCGAAATCGATGTCGATCTGCAGATTCTTGATTTTCTGCTTGGGCTTGAGCGTCACCCTCACCACCTCGGCCTCGCCGTTGGGGTTGGCGGTGAACCACACCACCTTCGATCCGGGCTCGCCCTGGGTCAGGTTGTATTCTCGGTCGCGGGTGATGCCTGTCACGGCGAATCGCTTCATGTAGTAGTATCCGCCCTTGCCGTTCTGGTAGATGGCATTGTAGATGGTGCGCGTGTCATTGCGCTTGAATACGTTGACGTATAGCACGTTTTTGCCCACAAACAGTTTCTCCTGCACCTTCACCACCTTGTAGCGGCCATCTTTGTAGAAAATGATGATGTCGTCGAGGCTTGAGCAGTTGCATACGAATTCGTCTTTCTTCAGAGCGGTGCCCAGGAAGCCCTCCTCGCGGTTGAAGTATAGCTTTTCGTTCACCTCGGCCACATTCGCGGCCTCGATGCTGTCGAATCCGCGTATCACGGTCTGGCGCTCGTGGCCTTCGCCGTATTTCTTCTTCAGCGCCTCGTACCATTCGATGGTATATTCCACCAGATGCTCGAGTTTGTCTACGGTGTAGGCTATGTCGGCGTTTATGCGGGCTATGAGCGAGTCGCTTTCATCGGCGCTGTAGCGGATGATGCGCTTCATCTTGATTTCGAGGAGGCGTAGTTCGTCATCGCGGGTGATCTCGCGCACGAAAGAGTCCTTGTAAGGCTCGAGCCGGCGGTCGATGTGGTCGATGGCGGCATCCACGTCGCGCGCCTCTTCATATTCCTTGTCCTTGTATATGCGCTCTTCGATGAAGATCTTCTCGAGCGAAGCGAAGAAAAGCTGCTCGCGCAGTTCTGACAGTCTGATCTGCAGCTCACTGCGCAGTATCTCCTGAGTGGTGGCCACGCTGTGGCGGAGCACATCGCTCACGCCCAGGAAGAGGGGCTTCTCGTCCTTTATCACGCAGCAGTTGGGCGACACCGACACCTCGCAGGCCGTGAAGGCGTAGAGGGCGTCGATGGTCTTGTCGCTTGATGTGCCGGCGTTGAGATTCACCACCACGCGGGCCTTTTCGGCGGTGAGGTTGGTGACGCTGCGTATCTTGATCTTTCCCTTGTCCTGGGCCTTGATGATCGAGTCGATGAGCGTGACTGTGGTCTGGCCGTAAGGGATTTCGGTGATGGCGAGAGTCTTGCTGTCCACTTTCTCGATCTTGGCGCGAATCTTCACGCTTCCGCCGCGCTGTCCGTCATTGTATCGGCTCACGTCGACGAATCCGCCCGTCACGAAGTCAGGATAGAGGGCAAATTCCTCGCCCCGCAGGCTTGCGATGGCGGCATCGATGATCTCCACGAAATTGTGGGGCAATATCTTGGAAGACAGGCCCACGGCTATGCCCTCGGCGCCCTGCGCCAGCAGCAGAGGAAATTTCGCCGGCAGTGTCACCGGCTCCTTGCTGCGTCCGTCGTAGCTCGGGGTCCATTGGGTCACCTTGGGGTTGAAAAGCACGTCGAGGGCGAAGTGCGAGAGCTTGGCCTCGATGTATCGGCCTGCCGCAGCCGAAGCGCCGGTGAGCACATTTCCCCAGTTTCCCTGCGTGTCTACGAGCAATTCCTTCTGGCCCAGCTGCACGAGGGCGTCGTTGATCGACGCGTCGCCGTGGGGGTGGTACTGCATCGTGTGGCCCACGATGTTGGCCACTTTGTTGAAGCGTCCGTCATCGAGCACCTTCATTGAGTGCAGTATGCGGCGCTGCACCGGCTTCAGGCCATCGTCGATGTGAGGAACAGCGCGCTCGAGGATCACGTAAGACGCATATTCCAGAAACCAACTCTGGTACATGCCCCGCAGCTGATTGCGCACGGCATCGAGATTGTCGGTGTAGGGCTTGAATCCGTCGCCGCTTGGGCGCGCAGGCACAGTCTCTTCAGGCTCCTGGTCATCGATTGAATCAGCATCCTCGACCGCCTCCTGTGAGGCCTCGGCATCGGCGTTGAAATCATCAGGCACGTAGTCTTCGGGTATTATATCTTCAGGGAAATCGCTCATCTGGGATTAGAATAATGTTTTAATCTACAAAATTACGAAAAAAAATCGACAAGCGCATAATCCACTTTGTGAAATTAAAGAAATACCATCTTAAAGACGACTGCAAGACAGGAGCGGCAGCGGTGGGTGGAGGTGCGTCTCTCCGAGGCGCACGGGCGGTGGAGGTGTTATAGTAGGCGTGCGGGCCCGCCTCCATCGGCATTGATTGAGGGCGGATAAAACGAAAAAGAGCCGCGCCAAAAACGTAGCGCGGCTCTATGTCGTTAAGGCCGAGGGAAATCAATCGTCGTAGAGGAATCTCCAGATGTTGAAGTTTCCTCTTGACGCGCCTCGGTCAGAACTGATATAAATGTATCCGTCCTTTGACCAGAATGGGGTCAAGTCTTCAGATTCGTTAGTGGTGAGCTGCACCAGGCCTGTACCGTTCGCGTTCATTACGAATATGTCGAAATTGCCCTTTTTCTTGTTTGATTGGAACACGATCTTGCGTCCGGAAGGGCTCCATTTCGGGAATCCGGCAAATTCTTCTTTTGATACAGTGAGCTGCTGGGCGTTGCTGCCGTCAATATCCATCACCCATATATTGCGGGAATTGTTTGACTCCACTTTGGCGTATGCGATTTTCTTTCCGTCAGGCGAGATCGAAGGAGTCGAGCCTTTGCCAAGCAGCATATTTTCGCCAGTGGTAGTGTTCTTGAGCCATATTTCGGCGTCGATTGAGTTCAGGTTACCCTTTTGGTAAGCCAGGAATGTGCCGTCAGGTGAAAGTGAGGGGGCAAGTTCGTTGTCGCGCGCTGTCTCTGTCACAGGAATCAGGGCATTGCCTTTCCCGGCCGGCATCATGTAGATGTCGTAATATCCATTTACGAGACGAGAGAACGCAACTCTGTCGGAAGCAACGCAGTATGTGGGATAGAGGCAGTTGTTGCCGCTTGTGATCTGCACCTGCGTGGGAGCCACGGGGTTGTCTTTCTTGTAGATGCTTGTTTCGTAGTCAACAGTCATCGTGAAGAACAGCGTGTTTGACTCTACGCTTCCGCCGGGGTTTTGGCATGAGTTTTTGCCTTCAGTGATTTTGGTCAATGACCTTAGGTTCTCGCTGCCTGAAGTGATCAGGTAGGTCTTAGAACCGAAGCATGAAGTCATGGCCACGAGCAGGGCTCCTCCGATGACAATGCCGAGATTCTTGGTTTTCATTTTGTTGTATTTGTATGACTTAATTGGTTGTTAGATTTTGTAATTGAAATATATGGATTCAGCAGGTGAACGTGAGTGAAGAACATTGTTATATGCGTATCTCTAAATAAGAGATATTGATGCGGCATAAGAGATTAAGGAACAGCGTTTTGGCGCCTGTCGCAATGCCGGTTTGCAAAACAGTGCGCCCAAAACACACAATATGATGCTGTCGGTTAATGGTTTTTGTAAGTTTTTATTTGTTTTGTTAAAATATTTTACCTAATTTTGTCGAAAACTAAAGTATCTCTTATTTAGAGATTTACGGTGGAAATCCGCCTTAATCCGTGTTCTCTTGTACGTACTTGGGGTTTTTCATGGTGGGGATGTTGTCTATGACGATAAAAATCCGTAACTTTGTGGTTGTTAATTTACACCGCGGTTATCGCGTAAATCTGAAAATTCAATGGACAATATATCTCCCCGGCCAGAAGTTGAGCGCGACCGGGGCACTGTGGTTAGAGGAGGCGGTTACGCCTCCGACCCGAAGACATCAATGTTGGCCCCGAAAAAAAAGAAAAATAAATGGTCGGGCTACTTTATGGCCGCAATAGGCATAGTGGCGGCGTTTGCCGCTGCTGTGGCCGCTCTGTATGCGTTTGCGCCTTCAGAAGCACTGTCGGCGCAGGCGCTGACCGATGGCCCGGCGGCGGCCGGCGGCGGCAAGGTAGCGCCCAAAATGGCACCCCCGCCGGGAGTGAGGATCGCGGCATTCACCGAATATGGTGAGTACCGCGCATTTCCGGTCTCCGAGTGGGAGGCATTGCCATCTGACCAATGCGCAGGTATGCGTCCCGTGGGCGTGGAGCTCTCGGCGGCCGGACGCCAATTTATCATAGCCTTGGCCGACGCCGCCGATGGCGAGAAGTTGAAGTGGGCCGAAGGCGACGATGTTCCCGATATCTCGGCGCTCGACAATATGAGTTGGGATGGCGGCAAGGACGGCGCCAAGTCTGATTTCAGCGGGAAGACAAACACCAAGGCCATTCTCGCACACGGAGGCAAAAAAGGCATAGTCTACCCGGCAGCCCTCGCCGCTGACTCCTATTACATCGACGGCACCGATCTCGACTGGTATCTGCCTGCGAGCGGTCAGCTGTGGGCCATATGCGAGAGCAGGCAGGACATTGACCGCGCCTTAAGGGCTATCGGCGGAGGAAAATTGTCATATTATTGGTCATCAACCGAGGAGAGCGCCTCTGGAGCATGGTATGCCAACGTAGCCTACGGCAATCTGCTCGGGCTGAAGAAAGACGGCTCCAACCGCGTGCGCGCAGTGGCCGATGTGCCAAAATAGGCGGAATTGATACCAGATAATCTTCTGAAACCTTTTTGGGGCGTTTTTGCGTGGCTGTGACAGCCTTTATGCTTAACTTTGTGGCGAATTTCTTATTATTGAACTCTGATTATGGAAAGTTTCAAGGAAGTATCTGAAAACTATACATTGGCCGAAGCTGTGCACGAGGCCCAGCGCTGCCTCCATTGCAAGGTGCCGGCATGCAAGAAAGGATGTCCTATCAGCAATGACATACCCGACTGGATAGGAGAGGTGGCAAAAGGCAACTTCGGCAATGCCATGCGCATCATAAACAACCGCAGCAATCTGCCCGCCGTGTGCGGACGCGTATGCGCCCACGAGCGTCAATGCGAAGGCAACTGCGTGCTCGGAAAGAAGGGGCAGCCCGTCAACATAGGCAAGCTTGAACGCTTTGTGGCCGACTTTGACTGCGACGCGGGTCTCAGCCACGAGGCCATACCCGAAAAGACACGCGGACGCATCGCCGTGATCGGAAGCGGCCCGGCAGGCCTCACTATTGCCGGTGATCTTTCGCGCCAGGGATTCGCCGTGGAGATTTTCGAGATGGGATCTGAAGCCGGCGGTGTGCTGAAATACGGCATTCCCGAATACCGCCTGCCCAAGGAGGTGGTGAGCCGCGAAATCAGGAAGATCGAGCAGCTTGGCGTCACATTCCACCTCAACACCGCCATCGGCCTCGACCTCACCATCGACGACCTCTTCGCGCAGAATTTCGACGCCATCTTCATGGGCACGGGCGCCGGAAAGCCTAAGCGACTCGCCATCCCGGGCATCAACCATCTGGGCGTAAGGCAGGCTATCTGGTTTTTGCGCCGCGTGAGCCTCTACCAGAGCGGCAGCGTGAGCCGCGATGAGGTGGTGGTGTCGGAGGGCGACACCATCGTGGTGATCGGATGCGGCAACACCGGCATGGATGCTGCCCGCACGGCCCTGCGCATGGGTGCAGCCGAGGTGTATGTGATCTATCACCGCGACATCGACCATATGTCGGCGCTCAGGGCCGAATATGACGATGCTGTCAAGGAAGGCGTGAAATTTCTGTGGAATTCTTCGGTCACCAACATTGAGGGCGGCGAGGGCAACAGGCTTAAGTCGATCACCATCGAGACAAAGGATGATGGAGCCGTTTCTGAAACGACCATGAAGGTGGATCGCCTGATGCTTGCCATCGGCTCGGTGCCTGCATCGCGCATCGTGTCCACCACCGAGGGCATCGAGGTAGACGAAAAGGGCTATGTGCTCACGCGCGAGATGCCCTACGGCATGACCACACGCCGAGGCGTATTCGCCGGAGGCGACGTCACCAACCGCCCCGCCACTGTGGTCCACGCCATGCAGGACGCCAAGAAAGTGGTCGAAGGCATAGCCCGCTACGTCGACGCCGTCAAGCTGATGGAGTCGATCGAATGAAATAATCGAAAACGCAAACCCTCGCCCAATAACACGGATTACACTGAAAAACACGGATTATCACGGATTAAAAGAAAAAAATCCGTGTAATCCGTGCATTCCGTGGCAATCCGTGTTCCTGTGTCAAAGGGGGCGCTAATATTATCAGGGGGTGCGTTTCTCTGAAACGCACCTCCTGATTGTCTATCTGATGATGATTTTTTCGGCTATGCTGCCCGAGCGGCGTATGTAGACGCCGGGGGACGATGGCGAGGCCACCTTTATGCCTTGGAGGGTGTACCACTCCACGGGGGCGTCAGGGCTGTCAGCCTCGATCGATCCTATGCCAAGAGTCTCGCCGATGGCGATTTCCTTATAATATGTGTCGTGTCCGCCGGCCGGCACGGATGTACTCATCCCGAGCTCCTTGAACTCTACGATTGTCATGTACTTTCCGTCGGCCAAATCAGAGCCGGGGCGATAACTGAAGTTGATGACCTGATCCTCCCCGGCGGTGACGCTAAGGCCGGACTTCATGCTGACGATCTCTCCGCTGGTGTTGGTGAATTGGCGCACTCTTATGTAGAGCGTGCCACTCACTGTCGCAAGGCCTCTGATGGTGATGGAGCAATTCACTTTCTCGCCCTTCTTGATGGCCGAAGGCATGTCAAGTGCTATGACCTCAAAAGGCGTCATGTCACTCTCTGTGACCTCGATGGTCTGCTCGTCGGCGGCGATGGGCATTTCCAGGCCATTTGCGCCGATATAGCTGAAAGCCATGGTGTATGTGCCGGGATCGGCGGTCACGTAGGTGGAAATGGCCAGTGTGCGCTGCTCGCCCTTGGCCCATGTGCGGGCGTCGGCGCGGAGCACTGCCGATTTGCCCTCTGCGCTGACCAGGCGGCATATCACCATAGTCTCGCCGGCTGCGGCGTAGTTCTTCGCCTGCGCGGCTATGTAGATGATCTGTCCGCGCTCGAATGATGTCGCGGCTCCGGTTGAGCCATTTTGCCAGACAGGGGCGGAAGTGAAGCGTATCACCGGATTCTCCAATGCCGGGAGCACCTCCACGATGGTCTCTTTCGAATCGAAGGTTGCAAATGGCTTGTCGGCGTGGTTCTTGTGCGCCAGGGTCACTCTGTATTTGCCGGGCACGATGTTGTCAGGCAGGTCAATCGCCATGGTCAGATAGTCAGAACTCAGGTCGTAGACATTGACGTAATACTCCTTTGAGCAGGCTATCGCGGGGTCGCTGACATTTTCAAGCGACAGCACTACGGTCGACAAGCGGAAATCTTCGCTGTCATTGCGCACATTGACGCCGAATCGGGCGCTGCCCCCTGCGTAGATCTCGCCGTCGGGCGAGAGAGGGGTGGTCATCGTCACATTTGGGTATGGCTCATGTTTGGCGGTGAGCAATATCTCGCCGTTGATAACGGTGCACTCCCGGTATGAGGGCAAGCCGACGGGGTGGCGCAGAAGCTTTGGAGCCTCCATGCCGTCAGCGAAGTATGCGAGCCTCAGGCGGTAGTTGCCGGCGGGCAGTTCGGAGCCGACTTTGAGCGGGATATCGCGCATAGTCAGATATTGAGTGCCCGATACGCCCTTTTTGAATGGAGCCACGGTGAAGCCTTCGGTCTTGAGTGTCCGGAATATGCGTCCGTCGGCGTCGGTGACAACGGCCATGATCTCGCCGTCGAATGCGTCAGTGTCGAGATTGCCGACATAGCACATTATGGTCATGCCCGAAGAGAAGGAATCGCACGAGAATCGGGTGTCGGCGTATATGGCCGGGTCGGTCTTGTCCCCTGCCACAGCCGGCATGAAATTGGTGAGGATTTCCTGGCTGATGTTGTAGGCTCCGCCGCCGCCTCCCGTGCCGAGTTCGCCGGGATTGAGGTGGTTGATGTAGAAATACCCGTTGGATGAGCCGTACCAGCCCCAATTCATGTGCACATAACCTTCCGAGTCATATCCGTCGCACACGAATGCGTGGCCTCCCTGTCCGTCTTCGCTCGATGCCGAGTAGTAGACGGGGCGGCCTGCGTCGAGTTCGGTGCGTATCATATCCATCCACTCGTCGGTGTTGTAGTATGTGCGCAGGTGCATTCGCAGCGATGATGTGTATCCGAAATGATCGCGCAGTGCGCCGGGCACCATCATAGTGTATGCTCCCGAGCCGGAGGCGGCGTATGTCATTTCGGTGGCCACGCCCAGGTGATAGCAAAGGGTGGAGTAGGCTGCTGTCTGGGCTTCGGTGGGCGAGTCGGGGATCACGTTGGGCATATTGGCCCAGTCATAGGCCGTAGAGCCGAAGTCAGCCGAAAGCGTCTGTCCGCCGTCGGTATAGCTGTGCGAGCCTTTGCCTTGGGCAGGATAGCCGTAATATCGCATGATCTGGGCCATGGCCGTGGCCACGCAGCCCACGTATCCGCGCTTGCCGCTGACCATTGGGCACAACGAATTGAACGGCTCGCTCTGCCCCCATTTTATGTCGCCGAGCAGCGGCTCAACCACCGGGGCGCCTGTGGAGACGCTGACTGAGCCCTCGGCCTGCCCTTCGATTGAAGCGGTGCTCATTTCGAGCAGGAATTTCAGCGCGTCGGGCATATCATCGGGGTCTATGCTTCCTTCGAGAGAATATCCGAGCACGGCGGGCAGGCGGTCGTCGCCGGCCACTATCACATAGCCGCCCGATGAGCGGGCGTTGAAGAGGTAGTATGGGCTCGGCTCGTCATCTTTAAGGCCGGGAGCACGGCGCGGAGCAGTGCCCTCGGATATAGATGGAATCACTGACGCCGCTATCTCACGAGCACGAACCGCCGACACCTCACGGGCATCGGCGGCAGTGGCGGCCGCCAGCGCGGCGGCCGCAATGATGATCTTTCTTTTCATTTAGAGAGCAATCTTGTAGGTAGATCCGTCTACGGTGACAATCACCACGCCGCGCTTGCCGAGGCTGATGATGCGATTGCCGGCAGGCAGCATCTCGCGGTGGATGGTGCGACCCATCATGTCGTACATGGCCACGTTGCAGCCATTGACTCCGATAGCGCCGTCAGCTGCTTTCCAAGCCTTGGGAGCGAGCTCGGTGGCGATGTCATCGATGCCGAGCGAAGAGAAGTCTACGTCGACAAGGTTTGACACGGCCGACATGATTTCGCCGACCGATGCATTGGATCCGTAGCCTGACACGGTCAGGCCAACGGCTATTACGCCATAGCTGTATTCCTTTCCTTCGGTGGGAGTCAGCTTGACTTCGGTTGAAGTGCCGGTGACTGACTGATTGTCGATGATGTTTGAAACGACGGTGCCGGCAGGCATGAGCTGGTTCACCTTTATTTCGTCGATATAGAGTTTGTTGGCGTCATTTTCAGCCTGGGTGTAAACGAAGCGGATACGTGATGCGGCTGTGCCCTTGGTGAAGTTGAAAATGAAGTCAGAAGTTCCCGTCTTATCGCACTTGAGCGTGGCTGAGGTTTCCGTCACCTGGTCGCCTTCGAGCAGTTCTGCGCCGATTGTATTCTCTGTGGCTTTGATATTGCCGAACGCACCGGTGAATCCGGTGAGCACGACTGAAAATTTTCCGCCGTTGGCCGAAAGGTCGATTTCGGGAGTGGTCAGATTGCCGGGACCTGTTGACGGATACATCACGTAGTATCCGGCGGCGAAAGCCTTTGAAAAATCAGTGATCCAGCCTTGGACTTTGGTGTAGTCGTTTAGATTCCCGTCATAGGCGATGGTAGAAATTGATCCGAAGTTCACGCCGGAGAAATCCTCTGCGAATACGGCAGCCTCTGCGTCTTCGGTGAGTGTCTGCTTCTCGTAGGTGTTGACGATGTAGTATTTTGCGTCGGCTACGGCGCTCCAGCTGGCTGTGAATCCGCCTTCGTTAATGCCGCTGGCGGCATAAGCCTCAGGTGCGGCGATCGAGGTGATTTTCTTGATAACCTCTACCGGCTCTGAATCCTCTGACTTCTTGCCGTTTGCGTTGACGGCGCGGGCCACATAGTAGTATGTGGTGGCGGGGTCGAGGCCTGTGATCTTGGCGCTCGGGTCAGAGTAAGCGGAGAGTGCCTTAAGCTCAACGTCCTGGGCGAAGTACACGGGCTTGTCGTCGCTGCCGATTGAGAATACGTCAGCCTCATACTTTGAGGCTCCGCTCACACGGCTGCATGATGCGGTGAACTGTGTGCCGTCGGCATCGCCGGGCAGATAAGCCTCAGGCGCAGAGATGAAATCAGGGCTGTATTCCACTTTGATCCTCTTCACATACATTCCGTTCACCGAGAGGAAGGGCTGCACCTTAAGGCGTGAAGATGATGTGTTGGTAAATCCGCCGGCGTAGACGGTGACTGTGGTCCAGTCATCAGATTCTACTAAGGCGTTGACTATGTCTGATGAGGAGTAGCCACGGATGAATTGAATCGCGCCACCGTAAGAATCGAGCATCTTCACGTCCATGGTCACGCGGATTGTGCCTCCCGCTGTGGGAAGGTCAGTGAAAGGCTTCAGTGTGAGGTAGCCGCTTGGGCCTACAAGGATTTTGCCTCCGGCGGCTGATATGCCTGAAATCTGGTAGTAGCCTTCGGCCTTTGAATTGAATGAGATCGAAGTCAGAGTTTTGGGAGATGCTTCAGAGCCTTCTGTGAACACTGTGAAATCGGTGTCGATCAGCACTTGCACATTTTCGGCAGCCTCCTGGGCCTTGATGAAGCCCAGCGAGCATACCACAGTGAGGATAGAGAGTAGAAGTTTTTTCATTAAATGGTAGTTGTTAGGTGTAAGTGTCTCAATGTTGAGTTCGCAAATATACGAAAAAAAGAGGTGAATCGCATAATTCACCTCTAATTCTTTCCGTAAAAAACTGCGTATTGATGTCTTTTGCCGACGGTTCGGGGCATTTTTACGGTCAATACGGGGCTTCGAGGCTTTCGAGCAGTTGCCGCATTATCTCTTCGTTGCTCTGGTCTACGTCGTTCACCAGTTCGCAGCCACGGTCGCGGGCTTCGTTGAGCATGGCGTCGGCGGTCTCGATGTTCTGCTCCACTCCGTATCCGTTGCGGAAGCATTTGTAGAGCTGGAATGCGGCGAATGCGGCGATGCGTCCGCTGTTGTTGGCGCGCGCCTTCTGCAGATAGTCGACGGCGCGGTCAAATTGTCCACGCTGATACATGATGGTACCCAGCAGCAGGCCCGAGTAGGGGTCGGTGTCGGCGTATCCGGCCAGCAGGGCGTGAGCCTTGTCTGTGTCGGGAGCCATGCCTGCGCGGGCCACTCCCATGGCGTAGATGGCGGCGGCTTTCTGGCGGCATTCGAGATTGTTGTATTTGTCGATGCCTATCTGGTAATATTCGAGCGCCTTCACCGAGTCGGCCTCCACGCCTCGGCCCGAGGCGTAGCAGTTGCCCATGTCTACGAATGCCGTCTCATATCCGAGGTCGTATGACTGCTTGAAGTATTGGAATGCCTGCTCCGGGTCTTTGAGGCCGTCGGCCTTGCCTGACCAGGCGTATTCGCCGAGCTTGTGCATGCACAGGCCGTAGTATTGCGGATTTCGCGTGCGGTTGGCCTCGTTTTCGGCGTATTGCACGAAGAAGTCCTTTGCCAGGGCTTTCTGGTTGAGATTGTCGTGGCAGATGCCTATCATCATGAGGGCGTCGGCGGTGTTCACGTTTTGGCTGCGTGCTTTCTCAAACCATCGCATCGCCTCGAAGTCATCGCGGAATGGCGAGCGCTGGTCCTGGTAGACCACGCCGAGATTCCATGCCGCGATCTCCACGTGGCACGAATCGGCTTTGAGCAGCCATTTGCGGGCTTCTACGTAGTCGCGTCCATCGTTCATGTAATAGTCGCTGAGGTTCATGTAGGCGGCCACGCTTCCTTCGTCGGCGGCTTTCCCGAGCCATTCGAGGCCGAGATTGCGGTCGGGGGCTACGCCCTGGCCCAGGAGGTACCAGAATCCGACGTCGTTCATCGCGTCGGGGTTGCCCTTGACAGCCTCGTCGTAGATCGACTGGTTGAAGGTGGGGCTGCCCAATTGGTAGAAATAGGCCGGGGCGTGCGATGATCCGGCCAAAATCGCTGCAACAAGTGAATATATCAGCTTTCGCATAGGTTTCGATCGTAATGTTTAGAGTTTGAGTGATGTTTATTTGTCGGTCATGATGTTGAGCACGATGCGTTCGGTCTCGTTCATGCCGTCGCGGCCTATGGCTGCGAAGTTGCGTATTGACTGGTCTACATCATCGTCGATGATGCCTTCCACCGACGATGCGTAGTGGCCTTCCATGGCCATGATGGCCGATATTACCGCCGTGGAGACTCCGCTGGTGAGCTTCATGGCGCAGCTGGGCTTGGCTCCGTCGCAGATCATGCCTGTGAGGTTGGCGATCATGTTCTTTACGGTGGCTGCTATGTGGTCATAGTCGCCGCCCATGAGGTAGGCTATGCCGCATCCCGATCCGGTGGCTGCGACCACGCATCCGCAGAGCGCCGACAGGCGTCCTAGGCTCTGCTTGATGTATATGGCCGTGAGATGGCTCAGCGTCAGGGCGCGTATGGTCTTCTCTTCTGAAGCGAATGACTCCTCGGCGTATATCACCACGGGCAGGGTGGCGGCTATGCCCTGGTTGCCCGATCCGGAATTGCTCATCACGGGGATGCAGGCTCCGGCCATGCGGGCATCGCAAGCCGCCGATGTGTATGAAAGGATGCGCGAGAAGATGCTGTCGCCCATCACATAGCGCTGGCGCTCGCAGTGGAGGGTGCGCCCCACGGAGTGGCCGTATCGGCCTGTGAATGACTGCTCGGCTGCGGCCTTGTTGACGCGCCGGGTCTCGAGCATGAAGCGTATTTCGTCGAGCGGGGCCGTGGTGGCGAAGTCCCACACTTTCGCCAGGGTCAGATGCGGCACGTCGCATTCGCAGTCTGATGCCGATTCGCCGGCCGACATCTTGTCAAGCAGTGTGTTCTCGCCTTTTTCAAGCAGTACGAAGTCGGTGTGGCTGCGGGCTATGACGGCTCGGGCCGAGGCTTGCCCTGCCTGCATCCTCACCTCCACATAGAGCTTTTCGGAGATGCCTTCTTTCAGGCGTATGTCGATGCGCCCCTCGTCGATCATCTTCTTGCCTTGCTCCACGTCGGTCTCTGTCACATCGCGGAGCACCTCAAGCTCAAGGTCGGCTTTTCCGGCTATGGCTCCGAGGGCGATGGCTATCGGCAGGCCAATCATGGTGGTGCCGGGAATGCCTACGCCCATGGCGTTTTTGAGGATGTTCGCGCTCAGGAGCGCCTCTATTTTCTCGGGCTTGCATCCGAGCAGTTCGGTGCATTTGGCTGTGCACAGGGCCACGGCTATCGGTTCGGTGCAGCCGATGGCGGGCACCACTTCTTTCTTGATGAGCCTTACGATTTTCTGGCGTTCGTTGTTGTCGATCATCGCAAAAAAAAGATTACGGGAGTTTGACTGGAGTATTGGGGTTGCAGTTATAAGGAGGTCAGCGTATTCGCTTCAGCCCGGGCATGAAAGCGTCGGGTATGTGCTCTACGATGTGGGATTGAGGCGTGCCGGTGACAGTGATGATGTCGAATCGGTATTCAAATGGCAGGCTGTATCGGCGCAGATACACGTCAGCAGCCGTGATGATCCGGGCGCGTTTGCGCTTATTCACGGCTGCTACGGGGTCTGCGTCGAGGCTTTGCCGGGTCTTGACCTCGACAAAGGCTATTGTCGCGCCTTTCCGGGCCACGATGTCGAGCTCGAGGTGCCCCATGCGCCAATTGCGCTCGAGTATGGCATAGCCTTGTGCGGTCAGATGGTCAGTGGCGACATCTTCGCCCCACTTTCCGGCCTTTTCCGAGCGCAGGCCCTGGGTGCACCGGTCGTCGTCCATCGCAATCAGAGGGCGAGCAGCTCTTCGAGCTTGGCCACAAGAGTCTCGCGGGTCTGCGATCCGGCCAGGCGTATGTCGGCCTGCTTTCCGTCTTTGAAGAAGAGGAATGTGGGCAGCGAGCGTATGGGCTTGGGCAGGCTGCTGGCGAAGTCGTCTTCCTCCTCGCAGTTGTATTTTCCGATCACCACGCGTCCCTCGTATTCCTGGGCGAGTTCGTCGATCATGGGAGCCATTGCCTTGCAGGGGCCGCACCATGTGGCCCAGAAGTCGATCATTACAGGCTTGCCGCTTGCTATAGTCTCGGCAGTGTTGCTGTCAGTGAATTGAAATGCCATTTCTTTGATTGGATATTCTGAGTTAGTGATTATAGATGTTTCGATTTATATTCAGGCCTTTATCGTGCTTTCTCGACGGTGAAGTCAATGTCGAGCTTCTCGAGCATCCTCACCAGATCGCGGTTCACGGGGATGAGGGTGCCTGAGCGCAGATTGACCGATCTGTTGATTGCGGGGTCAAAGATACGCAAATTTAGCGAACCGAGTGACTTTTTTGTAGAATTTTTGTGGTCGATCAGCAAATTTTTGAGCGAGTCGTTCACCTGGTCGATGCGGGCGTTGAGGGTGATTCCGGTCACAAGGCGGTCTTTGTAGTCGTCGAGGAGGGTGATTTCCTTGATATTGAGCGAAATTTCCTCGCTGTTGTATCGCTTTTGGTATTGGGCGAGCACCATCACGGCGGTGCCGGGCACCCCAAACTGGCCGAATTGCAGCAGCTGCTTGCCGAAGAGGCGCATCTCGATGCTGTCGGTGTAGTCTTCAAATTTTATGACGCCGTAGTTCGAGCCGTTGCGCGACTGCTTCACCTGATAGTCGGTGACCATGGCTCCGAAGCGGAACGACACGCCGTCGGCCACCCTCATGGTGTCGATGTCGCCTATAGTGCAGTCGGTGCCGTATTTTATCTCCATGTAGTAAGGGTCGAGCGGGTGCCCTGACAGGTACATGCCCACGAGATCACGCTCTTTCGAGTATTTCACCTCTGGCACCCAGGGGGTGGCGTGGCGCAGCTCGGGGCGGGCAGAGTCGTCGCTGGTGAGGTCGTCGAAGCTGAAGAGCGATGCCTCCTGGCGTATCTGCGCCTGGCGGTACTGCTGGCCGTAGCGCAGCAGTTGCTCCGACATGGTCTCGCCTTTGGCATTAGGCTCGAGATAGTCCTCGCGCTGCAGCTCGCTGAAGCAGTCGAATGCCCCCGACACGGCGAGGTTGTCCATGACGCGGCGGTTGATGGCTGTGGGCGGCACTCGCTCCACGAAGTCGAATATATCTTTGAATTTGCCGTTGCCGTCATTGCGGGCCTTTATGATCTCATCTACCACATTTGGGCCGATGCCCTTGATGGCCGAGAGGCCGAATCGGATGTCGCCCTTGCTGTTGACGCCGAATTTGCTGAACGACTCGTTGACGTCGGGGCCCTTCACGGCAATCTTCATCGACTTGCACTCGTCCATGTATTCGGTGAGCTTGGTGATGTCGGTGAGGTTTCGGCTCAGCACGGCGGCCATGTATTCCGACGGGTAGTTGGCCTTGAGGTAGGCAGTCTGGAATGCCACCCAGCTGTAGCAGGTGGCGTGGCTCTTGTTGAAGGCGTAGGAGGCGAATTTCTCCCAGTCGGCCCATATCTTCTCGAGCACGGCGGGGTCGTGGCCGTTGGCCTGGCCTCCCTCCATGAATTTGCCTTTGAGGTGGTTCATCTTGTCGATGAGCTTCTTGCCCATGGCCTTGCGCAGGGTGTCGCTCTCGCCTCGGGTGAAGTTGGCGAGCAGGCGGCTCAGGAGCATGACTTGCTCCTGGTAGACGGTGACGCCGTAGGTGTCCTTGAGATACATCTCCATGGCGGGGATGTCGTAGACGATGGGGCTGCGTCCGTGCTTTCGGGCGATGAAGTCGGGTATGTAGTCCATGGGGCCCGGGCGGTAGAGGGCGTTCATGGCTATGAGGTCCTCGAATGTGGTGGGCTGCAGCTCGCGCAGGTATTTCTGCATGCCGGGCGACTCAAACTGGAACGTGGCCTTTGTGCGCCCTTCGCAATATAGCTTGTAGGTCTTGGGATCGTCGATTGGCACGGTATCGATGTCGAGGTCTATGCCGTGGGTCATCTTGATGTTTTCGATTGCGTCCTTTATGATCGAGAGGGTCTTGAGGCCCAGGAAGTCCATCTTGATGAGGCCTGTCTCCTCGATCACGCGGCCTTCGTATTGTGTCACGAGCAGCTTGCCCTCCTCCTTGTCGTTGGCGGTGGATACGGGCACCCAGTCGGTGATGTCGTCGCGGCAGATGATCACGCCGCAGGCGTGCACGCCGATGTTGCGCACATTGCCCTCGAGGGCCTTTGCGTATTTCAGCGTGTCGGTGATCAGCGGGTTGGGGTTGTGGAGCTCGGTCTTGAAGTCGTCGAGGTATTCGTAGCAGTTCTTCAGAGTGCATTTCAGCTCCTTGCCGTTGACTTCGGGCATGCGCTTGGGTATGAGCTTGGCCAGGCGGTTGCTCTCGGGCAGGGGGAGGTCGATCACGCGGGCCACGTCCTTTATGGCCGATTTCGCGGCCATGGTGCCGTATGTGATGATGTGGGCCACCTTCTCCTCGCCGTATTTCTCGGTGACGTAGCGCAGCACGTCGGCGCGTCCGTCGTCGTCGAAGTCGACGTCGATATCAGGCAGCGATATGCGGTCAGGGTTGAGGAATCGCTCGAAAAGGAGGTCGTATTTGATGGGGTCGATCTGCGTGATGCCCAGGCAATAGGCCACGGCCGATCCGGCTGCCGATCCGCGTCCCGGTCCCACGCTCACGCCCAGGCGGGTGCGGGCCACGTTGATGAAGTCCTGCACTATGAGGAAGTATCCCGGGAAGCCCATCGTCTTCATGATGTGGAGCTCGAATTGTATGCGCTCGATCACATCCTCGGGCAGAGGGTCGCCGTATCGTCTTTTGGCGCCTTCGTAGGCGAGTTCCTTTAGATAGTCGGCCTCGAACTTTATGCGGTAGAGCTTGTCGTATCCGCCGAGTTTCTTGATTTTCTTCTCTGCCTCCTCCTGGCTGAGCACCACGTTGCCCTTCTCGTCGCGCGTGAATTCGTCGAAAAGGTCCTGCTCCGTCAGCCTTTGGCGGTATTCCTCCTCGGTGCCGAATTCGGCGGGAATCTCGTAGTTGGGCATGATGGGCGCGTGGTCAATGTTGTATGTCTCCACCTTGTCGATGATCTCCAGGGTGTTGGATATGGCTTCGGGCAGGTCGGAGAATACTTCGCTCATCTCGGCGGTGGTCTTCAGCCATTCCTGCTTGGTGTAGAGCATGCGGGTGGGGTCGGAGAGCAGCTTGCCGGTGCTCAGGCAGATGAGCCGGTCGTGGGCCTCGGCATCCTCTTCGTTGACGAAGTGGGAGTCGTTGCTGGCTATGATCTTCACGCCGTTCTCGCGGGCCAGCTTCAGCAGCATCGGCTCTATGCGCATCTGCTCTTCGTAGACCTCGTGGTTGGCGCGCGGCACGGTGGCCTTGTGGCGCTGCAGCTCTATGTAGTAGTCGTCGCCGAATACGCTCTTCCACCATTTCACCTGCTTGTCAGCCTCCTCGTAGTCTCCGGCCATCAGCAGCTGTGGAATCTCGCCGCCGAGGCAGGCCGAGCACACGATGATGCCCTCGCTGTGGGCGGCTATCTCCTTCTTGTCGGTGCGGGGGTGGGAATAGAAGCCCTCGGTCCAGGCCTTTGACACTATCTTGATCAGATTCTTGTATCCGGTCTGGTTCTTGGCCAGCATGATGAGGTGGCGTCCGGTGTCGCGCTTGTCTACGTGCTCATGGAGGTCCTGCTTGGCCACATACACCTCGCAGCCGAAGATGGGCTTGAAGGGCAGGTCAGGATTCTTGCCCTTGAGTTTGTTGACATAGTTGAAGTATTCCTTGATGCCGAACATATTGCCGTGGTCGGTGATGGCCAGGCCGGGCATGCCGTCGGCTATGGCCTTGTCGACAAGCGCCGTGATGGCCGCCTGCCCGTCAAGGAGCGAATATTGTGAGTGGACGTGGAGGTGTACGAAAGATGACATTTCGGTGGTGTGCGTATCAATGTGAAATAATCGGCCTCGGCCACCACAAAGTTACGAATAATCCGCCACCCGCACAACACCAAGTTATCGACACGCCCGCAACTTTAACTTATGTTAAGAGGCATTTTGCCCGGAATTCGCTTGGTGGTGCGGTGGCCATGGAGCGCAGCGAGAGATACGGAGCCTTTTCGTCGCTCGGCCTCACCATCAACGGTCTCCTAACGGCCCTGCTCACCCCCTTTGTGCTTCAGGCCATGGGCGTGTGACCCGGCCGCTTGCGCAAAAAAACATGATGCTGTATCTAAACAAACGTATGAATACGTTGTGTAATTCGTAAATAAAGCGTATATTTGCGCATAAACGCATAAAATCAGTAAATAAAGATGAAAGCCGGACGCAAGAAGCAACTTTTGACGGAGAAAGAGGCGGAGATCATGAATATGCTCTGGGACAATGGGCCTCTGTTCATAAGGGAGATTGTGGCGCTTTATCCAGATCCCAAGCCTCTGTTCAATACCGTGGCCACTAATGTCCGCACGCTTGAAGGCAAAGGGTATGTCGGACATGAGGTTTTCGGTCCTACTCACAGGTTCTATCCCGTGGTGAAAAGAGAGTATTTCCGTGAAAAATCATTTGCCGAGTTGGTAAAAAATTACTTTAGCAATTCATACAAGAATGCGGTGTCTGCCTTGGCCGAGGAAAACAAGATTACGCTTGAGGAGCTTCAGGAAATAATGAAACAGCTCCAATCAAAGAAAAAAGATTGACGGCATGGGCGCTCTGCTTTCATATTCGATCATATCCGGCATTGTCTTGTTTTTCTGTTATCTGCCGTATAGGTGGTTTATGGCCGGGCGGAAACAGCTGGCTCTTAACCGGGCGGTTTTGCTGCTGATATGCGGCCTTTCGCTTATGTCGCCAATCATAGTTTCCCGCCTTTTCGCGCATGATGGAAATGTTGAAGGTCTGGTGGAGCTGGGCGATGCGTATTCGCGCCCGATTTCATCCGAAGGTGGAATGGAGGATGTTGCCATCCATAAAATCATTTTAATCAAAATCATTTTAATCGCATACGCTGCGGGGGTGGCATGTGTCGCGCTCATATATTTGGTCTCCATAGGCAGGATCGCGTCGATAGCCGCAAGGTCGCGGCGAGAGAAAGTGGGTGTCGGGGATGTCATGGTGTATGATGATGGTAATATGGAGGCATTCAATTTCGGAAACACCATATTCATCAGCAGGAGTCTGTATGCCACTGATAAAAGGCGTATGGTCTTGGCTCACGAATCGGCTCATGTCAGGCTGCGTCATTGGGTCGATCTGCTTCTGTCTCAGATAGTGATAGGCCTGCAATGGTACAATCCTGTGGCATGGATGCTGAAAGATTCATTAAAGGAGATTCATGAATACCAGGCTGACGAGAGCGTAATAAAGCAGGGTGTGGATCCGCTCGATTATCAGTTGTTTCTTGTTTCTGCGGCGTTCTCGTCGAAGTTTAATCTACCGGCGAATTTTCTTAATGCCGGAAATATGAGGAAGCGGATCTGTATGATGAATGATAATGGAGAGGTTGGATTAAGGCGTCTTGTAGCGGTGTCCGTGATCCCGTTCTTGGCATTGGGTCTCTTCGCGTGTGATTTGGCTCCTGTGAAAGCTTTGATAAGGCAGTTCAATGATTATTCCTTCTATGAAAAATCCAGCGATGACGAAGGCGCTGAAGATTGGGTTGAATATGAAGGCCCAAATGAAGAACTGTCCATAGTCAAGGATGCGATGGTGTCAGATCCTTCTTCCGGAAATTTTATTGGAGCTGAATATGCTGATGGGAGAATGGCTTTGATGCAGTTCATTAATGCTAATATAAAGTATCCTGAAATAGCGGAAGCTAACAAAAAGCAAGGGAAGGTCATAATATCTTTTCAAATAGCGGCTGATGGCGAGGTGATGTCAGTTGGTGTAAATGCCTCTGCCGACAGATGGCTCGACGAAGAGGCTTTGAGAGTGTGCGGCATGGTATCGAAGTTCACCCCCGCCACTTTAGATGGGCGTCCGGTAGAAAGCATATATAATCTGCCCATTACATTTAAGTTGCCTCAGGAATGATGTGACCGGGCGAACGTCATTTCTTTAGGTGTTGGATAGGGGTGGAGACTTTTTTTGTAGTAATGTATAAATAAGTTGTGTAATTTATAAATAAGTTATATATTTGCCGTATGAAGTTGCAACAATCATGAATTTTAATTTCAAACGGCATGAAAAAACTTATCAAACTCTTGTTTATAACCATTGTGGCAATCAGCGGCATTGATTGCCATGCTCAGAGAAAAGACACTGACGCCAAAATCTCACACTACAACATAAGCAGGTGCCGGGATAGAAAAAGCATAGGAGACGCGTCAATACGTATTCTCTACGCTTTCAATGCGGAAAATATCCGGGACAAGAGCACTTGGATCGATGAAGGGCAATTGAAGATAGGCAGGGGAATCACTCAGTACAGCAGTCATTTTGAGGAAGTGAATGAAGACTCCGTGGCGATTTGGCTGAACACCCATTCCAAATCAAGCGCGTGGCCGCCGGCGAGATGGCTGCGCGGACACAGACCGGATCATTGGATAGAATACCAGTATTCTAACATCCATATAATAGACAATACTCTTGAGGAATATGCCACAATGCCAAGAGCTATTGAGACGGACAATCTCAAATATTCCGAAACGCTTCCGCTTCAAGAATGGAGCATAAGCGATGAAACTGAAGAGATATGCGGCTATTCATGCCAAAAGGCCATATGCCATTGGCGGGGGCGTGACTATGTCGCGTGGTTTGCCGCAGACATACCCGTAAGCGCGGGCCCATGGAAATTCGGGGGGCTGCCGGGCCTGATAATGAAGATAGCGGATTCTACAAACACCTATTCATGGGAGGCTACTGAAGTTAAAAACGGCACATTTCCTATTTATAAGCCTCGAGGAGACAAGTATAAGGAGTCTACCAGGGAGAAAGTTCAAGAGTTGCAACGCAAACTCAACGAAAACTATTTCAAGACCACCGGAACTGAAGTAATTCAATACAAGACCGGGCAACTCTTAACGTCAAGGAAACATCCCTACTCACAATTAGAACTTGAATAGAGCCATGCGTGGATTCCATCTCATTCAGTTAATCATAATGCTGCTCTTGGGTAGTCAGACGCTCTTTGCCCGGATAGTAATTTCAGGAACCGTAACCGATAAATCGGGCGAGCCGTTGCCGGCCATTGTCTCTGTGCTTGTCGGGAGAAGCGTGAAAGGGTTTGGCAACGCTGATGAAAACGGCAAATATTCCATTTCGTTTTCAACGGATGCCGATTCCGTGACTGTCAAGGCCTCCATTATGGGTTTCTCATCTTCGCTTAAGACTGTTCCATCCCAAACCCGGCAGTTGGATTTCATTATGGAAGAGTCTGATATATTGCTGAAAGAGGTAAGCGTCGTCGCAGAGAAGATTACCCAAAAGGGAGACACATTGAATTTCAGAGTGGGAGCCTATAAGGATGAAAACGACCGGGTCATCGGCGATGTCATTAAGAAAATGCCCGGGCTGGAAGTTTCAGACAACGGCAGCATTTCGTTCAACGGAAAGACAATCAAAAATTTCTATGTGGAAGACATGGATCTTCTGCAAGGAAGATATGGCATTGCCACAAACAATATTTCAGCCAATGACGTGGCCTCCATTCAAGTCTACCAGAACCATCAGCCGGTGAGGGCGCTCAAGGATTGGAGCCCGAGCGAAGATGTGACCATCAATCTCAAGCTTAAGTCATCGGCCAAGGGCGTGTTCACCATGACCGGAATGGGCGGCATCGGATATAAGCCAATGCTATGGGCCGGCGAGGCGACAGGCATGTATTTCGGGAAAAAGGGGCAGTCGATCACAACCTACAAAGGGAATAACAGCGGCGATAACGTAGCGGCTGAACAGGAGAATCTGACGGGCGACGGCGGATTGCAGTTCTTCAATCAGGCTCCGTTGGGCGTCGTTTCTCCAGGCACTCCGGGTGTCAAGCAAAAGCGCTATATGCGCAACAGGTCAAACGCTGTCAGCACGAGCAATATACTTAAGCTGGATTCGCTTTCGACTTTGTCGGTGTCGCTGTCGTATATCGACGACATATTGAGCAATGAAGGCTCATCAGTCACCGAACAGTATTTGCCTGATGGCGCGTACCGCACAATGTCGCAAACCGTTGAGACAAAAAGCTATGTGCATAAATTAAGCGGCGGCGCTGTATACAAGAAGAACACTGACCGGATATATGCTGTAAACAGGCTCGATGTGAATGCCTCATGGAATAAGTGCGACGGCATCAACAGCCTCACTACAGATTTCTCAAGCATAAATCAGGTCGTGAACCAGCATCTCGACAATCCGTCTTTTTCAATTTCTGACAAAGCAGATCTGATCTTCAATTCGGGAGCCAATGCTTGGAATCTTTCTTTCGGAGCAGGGTGGAATCACCGTCCGCAGAAACTCAGCGTCAGCCCGGCATCGATTTTATCCGATAAGCCTGAAAATGATGTCGTGTCCCAAAACTACACTTCAGATGATTTTCGCGGACAAGCCGAGATAGGTTACTTCATGAAATTCGGGCAATTGACAATCAAAACATTCATATTCGGTAATGTCGACATTGAATCCGTAAAGTCTGATCTCGATGGCCTTGACCTATCTGATTTCAATGCAGTCAACAGATACTCATTCGGGAAAGCGGAAGGCGGCGGTGAAGCGCGGATTGGCTATCCGATAAAGAATTCCTATTTTGAGGTGACATTGCCCATTTCGTACAACGGGCAATGGCTTCGCGATAAAAAGGCCGCCGGCAGAAACAGAGAGTGGAATTATCTTTGCTTCAATCCCGCTGTAAAATACACATACCGGCTCGGGAAAAGCTGGTGCGGATTGAATGCCTCGTATTACAAAATCAGGGATAATTCTGACCGCGCGCAGTCAGGCGTAGTCATGACTGACTATCTTACTTTCCGGGAGTCATTTGTGGATCACACATTGGTTGACAAGTCTCTGTATGTGACCGCAGAGTACCATTATTCCAACGCCATGGCTCAACTTTTCGCCAATGCCTCCGCATCTTGGCGGCGGTCTAGCTGCAATACAATGGTCGGGTATGAATACGATGGCATAGCGACGGTGAAATACGCATTAGAGCATCCATACGTTTCCAACCGCTATGGGGCGAGCGTCAATGTGAGCAAGGGAATGGACTTCTGGGAGTCAACGCTGAAGCTTACGGGCAACTGCAGCCTCTACAAGAGTATGCAATTGATCAACAGCCAGCCCGTTGATTACAAGTCGCAATACTGGAGCGCTAATTTAGTGTACTCCGCGATGCCGGCAACGTGGATGGGGATGGCTCTTGGAGCGGCATACGGAGAGAACAAGAGTTTTACTGAGGTGAATAAGGATGCCGCCATGTCAGGAAGGCAATGCACAGGCCGACTCGACCTGAATTTCTTCCCGGTGAAGAGACTAATCCTCAATGTGGCCTTTGAAGAGAATTACACAAACCTGACGGAAGCGGGGCGCCACACGTGGTTTGGCGATGCCAGGATCACCTATAAAGCCGGACGCTTCGACTGGGAGCTGGAGGCAAACAACATTTTCAACCGCAAAGTGTTCTCGCGGGTAAATTACACGGATATGAACATCTACCGTAGCACCTACCGCCTTCGTCCGTTCAATGTGATGCTTAAAGTCAGATTCAATGTGTTCTGACAGAGGCGGCAGCCGTTGGCTCTGTAGAGCATAAACCCTTTGTATTCACTTCTCTGCGGCGCTCCGTGCAAGGTGGCCGCGGTGGTCGTGGCGTGAAGTCGGAGAGGGCTTGTTGCTGATATGTCGGAAAAAATGACTACATTTGCGCATATTTTTCAATAATAACGCGGCGTTTTCGCCATTGTGGCGGATGGGTACAAACTATGCCCCCTCTGCGCGCGTTATTCAAAAAAACGCGTTTTCTAACTATATAAGGAGACTCATGATATGAAAGATCTGTGCATCTTGCCCAATATAATACAGCGACAGGCGCGAAAATACGGAGACGAAACGGTGATAACCTACGTCAACGAAAATCGCGAGACGCTCGACTCCTACTCCTGGCTCAGGCTCGACAGCGAGATCGGCCTTTGCGCCTGCGCCCTTGAGATGCTTGATGTGGAGAAGGCTGACAAGCTGATTATATTCAGCCCCAACAGGCCTGAAATGCTGATCACTGACTTCGCGGCCTACCGCAGCGGAGCCGTGCCCATCTCGATCTATTCCACTTCGAGCGTGGAGCAGGCTGCATACACCATCACCGACTGCTCGGCAAAGATGGCCTTTGTAGGCGGCCCCGATCAGGCACGCTCTATGGTGGAGGCCCTGCGCGTGGCCGGCAGAGAGGATATGCTCATAGTGGCCTACGACAAGGAGGCCTACGATGCCCTGCAATGCGAGAGACGCATGCTGTGGGCCGACCTGCTGAAGCTGGGCGAAAGCGCTTCGGAGATGTGCGTGAAGGCCGTTGAAGGCCGCCGCGAAGGCGTTTCGCCCGAAGATACAGCCACATTCATCTACACTTCGGGCACCACCGGCGAGCCAAAGGGCGCAGTGCTGACCCACGATTGCTTCGACGCGGTTTTCGCCATGCACGATGAGCGCCTCACCATGCTCAGCGACAAGGACACCTCACTCTGCTTCCTGCCATTGAGCCACATTTTCGAGAAGGCATGGAGCTATTACTGTCTCACCCGTGGCATTTCCATCACCATCAACCAAAATCCGAAGGAGATAGCTAAGACTCTGGCGTGGATCCACCCCACGTGCATGTGCAGCGTGCCCCGCTTCTGGGAAAAGGCCTATCAGACCATCAACGAGAAGATGGCCAAGATGCCCCTGCCCAAGCGCATGATGATGAAGGCCGCGTTGAAAGTGGGCAAAAAGCGCAATCTGCGATATGCCCGCCTCGGGCTCAAGGCCCCCTGGCTCACCGAGAGGGCGTATCAGTTCTTCGACAAGGCTGTGTTCGGCCCCGTGCGCAGGCTGATGGGAGTGGACAAGGCCAACATTATGCCCACTGCCGGAGCACCGATCTCGGCTGAAATAGTGGAGTTCTTCCGCGCCATCGGCATTCCCGTGTTTGTGGGTTACGGACTGTCGGAGACCACGGCCACCGTCACCTGCTATCCCGAGGAAGGATACGTCATAGGCAGCGTGGGCACTGTGATGCCCCATCTGCAGGTGCGCATCGGCCTGAAGGGCGAGATACAGGTGAAGGGGCGCACCGTGATGAAAGGATACCACAACAAGCCGCAGGCCACGGCCGACGCATTCACCGATGACGGATGGTTCCGCACGGGCGATGCCGGATATTTCGACGACAACGGCGCCCTCGTGCTCACCGAGCGCCTCAAAGACCTCTTCAAGACCAGCAACGGAAAATACATCGCGCCGCAGGCTCTTGAGTCGATGCTCGGAGCCGACCGCTATATAGAGCAGGTGGCCGTGGTGGGCGAAAGCCGCAAATACGTCACCGCCATCATCATCCCGGCTTTCGAGGCGCTGAAGGAGTACGCCCAGAAGAAGAAAATCGAATTCCGAAGCATCGATGACCTCATACACAATTCGGAAATCATACAGATGCTGCAGGCCCGAATCGAAAAGATGCAGAAAGCCCTGCCCAACTTCGAGCGCATCAAGAAGTTCACGCTTCTGCCCAAGGCCTTCACAATCGAATCGGGCGAGCTGACCAACACCCTGAAGATACGCCGCCCCGTAATCGCCGCTCACTATGCCAAGGAAATCGATGCGATGTATTAGCGCGCTGATTGCGGCGCTGCTGGCTGCTGTGTCGGCTCTCGCGTCCGATGCCGTGATCTTCAACCCCTCTTCGGGATTGAGGCTGGCAGCCATCGTGACCATGCCGCCAAAGGGCGAGCCTCGGGCCGGAGTGGTGCTGATAAGCGGAAGCGGACAGCAAGACCGCGATGAGACCGTGTTCGGACACAAGCCTTTCCGGGCCATAGCCGACAGCCTCGCAGCAGCCGGATACGCCGTGCTCCGATATGACGACCGCGGGGTGGGGGGCTCTGATCCCGACCCCAACCTGCCGGCTGCTACCACCGACCACCTCGCCACTGATGCCGTCGCTTGCCTGCATCATCTCGACTCCCTGCTTGGAGGGCGGACGCCGGTGGGATGCATCGGGCATTCCGAGGGCGGATCGATAGCCATCAAGATTGCGGCAAACCGCCTGGCTCCGGTGGATTTCATCGTCACGCTCGCCGCTCCGGCATTCCGCGGAGACTCGATAATACTCGACCAAGTGCGCTCATCGCTCGAATATGCCGGCCAGCAAGCCGCCTGGAAGACTGTATATCCGACACTCCGCGCAAGATACGACATGCTCATGAGCCCCGTGCCCGACTTCACGGCCAAGGCCAGTCTCTACGCTGAGCTTTCGTCGCAGCCCGAAGCCGCCCTGGCCGACAAAGCCAGGCTGAAGGCGGAGGTGGACGTCGCTGCCTCGCCATGGTTCCGGCAGCTGCTGCGCTATGACCCTGCCGCCGACATAAAAGCCGTAGGCATGCCATGGCTCGCCATCAACGGAGATCGAGACACGCAGGTGGCACCGTCCAACCTGCAGCGCATAGCCGAGCTCAACGATAAGGCCGACACAAAGCTAATGCCCGGCATAAACCACATACTGCTCCAGGCGCCGACAGGCCAGATGAGCGAATACCCGCGCCTGCAGGGCGACGCCGATCCTATCGTAATAACCGAAATAATTAACTTCCTCAACAACCTCACTTTCTGATTATGAAAATCTACACACGCACAGGCGATGCAGGCCTCACATCGCTCGTCGGCGGGAAGCGCGTGCCAAAGACATCGGCGCGCCTCGAAGCTTACGGCACAGTCGACGAGCTCAACTCCCACATAGGCCTCCTGCTCGCATACGAATGCCTTCCCCCCGAAGCCTACGTCACGCTCCGGAGGGTGCAGCACCGCCTCTTCAACCTCAGCAGCCAACTCGCCACAGAGCCCGAATCGGCCTATCAGCCGCAGGGCATCGCGCAATCCGACGTGGAAGAGCTCGAAGCTGCAATAGACAAAGCCGACGCCGCCCTGCCACGCCATGACCGATTCATCCTGCCCGGAGGATCGATCCCCGCTGCCCAGGCCCACGTGTGCCGCACAGTGGCCCGACGCGCCGAGCGCCGCATGCTGCAGATGAATGAGCAAGGACATCCCGTAGACCCCGTGGCCCTGAGCTACATCAACCGCCTGAGCGACTACCTCTTCGTCCTCGCCCGCCAAATCAACGTTTTTATGAGCGCCCCCGAGATTTTTTGGGAAAAACAATTGTAAATAGCGAAAAAATTGCATACCTTTGTGCGCTTTTTCCGTCAGGGCCTCCATAGGCTGCGGAAACACAAGCAAAAGAAAGTTCAACACATTTAAAACCATAAAGTTTGCTATGTACAACAAGCAATCAAACGTATACTGGACCCTTGAGCTCGCCTCAAAGCTCGAGGACGCTCCCTGGCCCGCCACCAAAGACGAGCTCATCGACTACGCTCAGCGAAGCGGCGCCCCCCTCGAAGTGATCGAAAACCTCCAGGAAATGGAAGACGAAGGCGAGACCTACGAATCAATCGAAGACATCTGGCCCGACTACCCCTCCAAAGAAGACTTCTTCTTCAACGAGGAGGAATACTGATCGCCCCAAGCTCCATAATCAAAAGACAACCAATCGGACAAACAACCCCAGTGCTTGCTTGTCCGATTGTTTTTTGTGTTTTGGCCAAACAAAAAACAGATATTACAACTTTTTTCAGGGCGAGACAAATCATCATCGTTTCTTATGTTATACAGCATGTTCCCATCCTCAATTCAAATATTACAGCCATATTTGCGTTCAAATTCTATAAATCAATCATGGAGACAAAAACAGAACGACTAAAGTTGAATCGAATAAAAGCAGTATTAGCCGAGACAGGACAAGAATGAGATTAAAGCCAAAGAATATAAAGCGAAAGCTATTAAACTTGGTTTTAAGACGACCGATTTTGATTTCTAAAAGATATGACAAACCAAGAATACATTGAACTATTTCATTCTCTCATTGAGCATGCTGAGAATGAGGTGGTGGAGTTCAAGAAGGCGGAGCGCAATTTTGACACTGATGACCTCGGTAAGTATTTCTCTGCGTTGAGCAACGAGGCCAATCTACGTGGTGTTGACTTCGCATGGTTGGTTATGGGGTATCACGAACCGACTCATACCATTGTCGGCACTTCTTTCAAGAATAGCGAGGAAGGCATCAATAAATTGAAACATGATATTGCTCTCAATTCAACTTATAAATTGACATTTAGAGAGGTTACGCCCATTATCATTGAGGGAAAGAGAGTCTTGATGTTCAAGATTCCCTCTGCCCCCAGGAATATTGTTATAAAGTGGAAAGGGATTGCCTATGGTCGTGATGGTGAAAGTTTAGTGCCTTTGAACCAAGCAAAGAGTGATGAAATAAGACATCAGACCCCAATTCCTGACTGGTCGGGTGAACTTGTCGAATCAGCGACTATTGAGGATATTGATGAATTGGCTCTTGCGACAGCCCGCATCATGTATAAGAAGGTACATGGTTCTACTATTCCGGCAAATGAGGTTGATGAATGGTCGACTGAAGAATTCCTGTGTCATAGTGAGATGATGCGTGAGGGTAAACTTACAAGAGCTGCGATACTGCTATTAGGCAAGCCGTTGGCGCTCCAAAAGATTCACCCGGCCAATGCTCAGATTACTTGGGTCTGGAAGGATAAAGATGGAGAAGTGGTCGATTATGAGCATTTTTCAATTCCTTACATTCTCACGGTAGACAAGATTTTCAACAAGATTCGCAATAAAACAATGCGCGAGTTGCCGGGAGGAACCCTATTCCCCGACACAATGAAACAGTATGAGGATTATTCCATCCGCGAGGCTCTGCATAATTGCATAGCACATCAGGATTATTCTCTTGGTGGAAGAATTACTTTGGTAGAGAACGAAGGGTTCTTGTTTTACAGTAACAAGGGTACGTTCATTCCTACGTCAATAGAAAAGGTACTGAAAGAGAAGGGGCCTCAATCGGAATATCGCAACACATGCCTTGCGCATGGTATGGTTCATTTCAATATGATTGATACCGTTGGACGTGGAATTCCGAAAATGTTCAAGGAGCAACGTCGTCGCTTCTTTCCCATGCCGGAATATGATATTGATGAAAAGGAACGGACTGTAAGTGTCACGATATATGGCATATCAAGTGATGATGCCTATACTGATCTATTGAAGAGTGATTCCTCGTTGAGCCTTATGGAATGCCTGTGGCTTGATTCCGTAAGACGACACAAGCCGATTACAAAAGAAGCTGCAAAGCATTTGAGAGAGCGGAATCTCATTGAGGGCAAGGCTCCGAGATATAACATCGCATTGTCTGTGGCGCAAAAGACTCAACAAGTAGGCCATTATACAAAAGAAACCGGATTGAACAAGATGGCGATGGTAAAGCTTGTCTTACAATTAGCGGACAACGCAGGAATAAAAGGATTTAAACGTGCTATGGCATTTGAAATCCTTGAACAAAGTCTTCCGGTAAGCCTGACAAGATCACAGAAACTCAACTTCCTGACACATTTGTTGATGGAGATAAACGAACGGGGCTTTATTGTAAAATCTGAGAGTGGGAAATCTTGGACAATAACGGAAGCAGGAAAGAAATACTTGAATTCTTAACCATGCCAAGAACGTTTTGAGCGTTTTCTGCGCGTTTTCTGCGCGTTTTCTGAGTGTTTTTACTCCTTTTTACCCGTTTTATACGTGTCTTCCCTTAAAACATCGATATATGGAATATTCTGAGAAAGATTTGATTGATGTTGACCCGACGACCCGGATCAACGCGCTAATGCATGTGTTCGCCGATTATAAGCCCGTGCTAATGCGAAAGTCTGATGATGGCTATGATTGGCTTGAGGATAACGAGTGCGCTTGCATCATTATCCCTAATCCGTTGTCCGAGGCACTTGACATTGAAATCGAGTTGGCTGGGGAATTTACTCTTTATTTCGGCGGTACACATTGTCATTACTGGGCCTATGAAAGTGGATATGAAGATTTGATTACGGATGTCCACGACATTCTTAAAGGAAAGATGTGCTCTTATGCTCTTTCATACGATGGCTGGGATTGGTGTTCTGGTTTTTGGAACGGCGATATGATCGATAAATCCAAATGCGCTCAATACTTGCGGAATAATTCTGCGAAATATATCTATGCAATGAAGAAAAGCTATGGCAAAAAACTAAAACCAAATTCTGAATTCTCTGCACGGCTAATCTCGTATATATATTCTGACGAGTTCATTCATAACTGGAGACTTGGCGATTTGATAGATGTCAATCTATCGGACCAGAAGAAACAGCACCGGAAAATAGGGGAGGAGTTACGCCGGATTGAAGACGAATATGACGTAAAGATTTTGCTGGCAGTGGAATCTGGAAGTCGGGCATGGGGCTTCGCTTCACCCGACAGCGATTATGATGTCCGCTTCATATACGTCCATAAGCCACAATGGTATTTCTCAATAGGCAAACAGCCTGACACTATAGAATACATGTCTGGCGACCGTCTTCTTGACTTCTCCGGTTGGGAGCTCCGTAAGACTCTCCAACTTCTTTCCAAGACCAATCCGAATCTCTCTGATTGGCTACTGACTGATAAGATATATCTCTGCGATGATGAATTCCTACATATAATTCGCAACGAACAGTCTAAATTCTACAACCCCATACATGCGATGTACCATTTCTTCAACATTGCAAAGCGTCACGATGAAGGTTACCTCCGAAGGAATGGTTGTATGCTCAAGAAGTTTCTATATTTTCTCCGAGGATTGCTGGCATGTGAATATATCGAGCAACATCAACAGCACCCTCCTGTCGACTTCCGCGAACTTGTGGAGTCGACCATATCGGATAGGAATATTAAAAGTGCGATTAACTCACTTTTGGAGCTCAAGACAAAGAGCAAGGAGCATGATTCGGTCATTGTTAAGGAAGCACTGCAAAATTTCGCATACGGTCTATACAATGAGCGGGAAAAGAAACTCGCAGATTTTCGTTCCACATTAAGCGACCGGTCATTATCAGATCTGGATGCTATCCTTTACCGATATGTATCCCGCATAGCCTTTTAGAGTCAAATTCACTTACCCATTAAAAATTGATTAATCGCAATCATCCGACCCACAAGTCTTTTGAATTTATTCAACGAAAAATACTGATCGCCGTCAAAGCGTTTAATTCCAAGGACATCAAAGGGTTGAGCATTGCACATTGCAATCGCTCAACCCTTTCTACTTGCCTATTTCGCATTTTACAGCGTATAAAACTGTCTAAGACTCACATATTAAACCTAAAATATCCCCGGAACTTTTAACTATCGAAAAAGTTTCAAGACCTTTGCCGACTGACGTGATCCAAAAAAAATGTATAGGTTAAACATTATCCCGTTATATAAAGAGTTAGGGATTGCACCGGATCTTTACATAATCGTCATTCAGATTTATTACAACTATATCGAAATTGAGTGTTAGATGGCAAAAATTGATTAACTGCCAACAAAAATATCAACAAAAAGGCACAATAGTTTCATAACGTGAGGGGAGCCTCTTGTAATAGCAATCTTACACCTGAGACATAAGCACAACACGGCACATTTACTTTAATTATTTCTATTCCATAAATATACGATAGTAATATTATAAGCGTTGACTTAGCAACTTAGGTGTTATAAAACATATTTATAAACTTGCAAATTCTTTTTTAAAGCAGTAAATTTGTAAAGACATTGGACAATGTCTGGCAGGCGGATGCTTGTCATTGTGGCTGGATAGCCACGCGGTCTCTACACCTGG
>CANNVE010000021.1 GCA_947525975.1 uncultured Muribaculaceae bacterium
GCACCGCTATCTTCGTGCCGCGCAGGCTCAGCGGGCCGGTCAGCGACACTGCAGAGATACGCTTGCGGGCCGACGCCGAATTTAGCTTGACTGGCCTTGTGAGGATGAATCCCTTGGAGTCTCCCGAGACGACGCCCCACGATTTATCGGCGACACAGCAGGCGAAGGCTGCGTCGCCGTTGCGCAGGTACAGCATCGACGGATCCTCGCCATATTCCAGACTGCCGGTCGATACGACGTCGGCGAAAGCCGGCACTTCCAGGCCCTCTGCCTCAAGCAGCCCCCTCACCTCAGCGCTGCCCGAGAGCCAGGGGTCGCCCGCGCCCAGCATCGCGTCTGAAACACATTCACTCTGATTTCCCTTAAGCAGATGCACAGCTCTATCAGTGGAATATGCAACTGAAGCGCCGGAAACGGCCACGGAGCGGGCCACATCGGCCGAGATGCGCACCGCACGACCCGAGCCGTCGGCCGGAAGCGCCCAGATGCCGCTTTCAGAAAACACATAGAGCGGATACTGACCGAATTGCCCTGACGACATCGACCTGAAAGCCGGAGCGAAAAACCTGACTGCACCCTCACCCACCCTCGTTTGCCCATCGAAGCGGAACGGATTGCCTGACGTCGCCTCACACACCATGTTGGCAGCCTTTGCCGGGAGTGTGTCGGGTGTGAAAAGGTCGGGCAGAACTTCGGCTTCGGGTGGACGCGAATGCTCAAGGTCGCCAAGCCAGAACGCTCCCGGCAGCGAGGGATGACGCCTCATGGGGAGAGCCCATGAATTGCCCCCTTGCCTCACTTCAAGCCTGTAGACTCCGGAATCAGGCACATACAGGAAATGCGGGAATGTATCGGCCAGGCTATAGCGCGGAGAAATGGCAGATGATGTCACAGTGGTGGATACGCCGTCATCGGCAAGGCTTCGCGAATATGCCGTGACGGTAACAGGCAGATAGGCCGGATCAAGCCGGTTGCCGCAGAATGACACGCTGCTCGCCATAGGCCAAGGCTTATGCAGAGCCAGCTCTCCGCCTCCGGCCACCAACCTCCCGCCGTCGCTCCATATCACATCGGGCCTGATGCGACGGGCCAGATCCGACTCGTCAGCCTCAAGGCGCGGCAACGCGGCGATGGCTTCAGCCGAAGTGTCGCAGACATCGATCGAGCGGAATCCCGCGTCGGAGAGAGCTTCAGACACCGGAATGCTTCCGGCCAGATGGAAATCCTTGAGCGAAAGCAGCGAGGAAGTCATAGACAGATTGGGAGCCATGTTCCATACGCTTTTAGACAACTCGCTCTCTGATACGTATCTGTCTGAGTAATCGTCTCCTCCCTCCGACCATTGGCCGGCAAAAACGTGCCCTGACGTTGCGCGTCCGCGAAGGTCGGCGCCGTAAAGATTCCTGTTCCTGACTATTGAGGCGTAAGACACTATCCCTCCGGGCGCAGCCGTGGCTGAATACGTAGGCACGCTTTCCGTCACGAAAATGTCTATTGCCGTGACATACGGACCGAGGGACTTGGGCAGATAGTCCGACACTCGGCAGCGAAGCGAGTAGAAGCACATCGAAGAGGCATCGATAGTCATCACAGCCTCGTCGCCGTCGGCCGATGCTATGGCGCTTGCCTTGAGCATGGGCGGCAGAAGGCTCGGAAGCATCAGCACCGGAGGGGAAGGCATCAGATGAGAGCCGTCATGCAGGCGCAGGGCGTAGCGCACGAAGAAAGGAGAGTGGAAGCATCCGGCGGCCTCTATCTGCGATGACACAGCCGCCTTGAAGTCGCCGTACACAAGGCGCGTGGCAGTCTCGGCCTCTGTGGCCCTCACGCTGGTGAGGGGATGTGTAGTCCACGCACCCTCGCCAAATCCGGGCGTAGGCGTCGAGACAGCCATCCATGACGGCACGGTATAGCGCTTCTCCATTGACAGGGCGCCCGCCTTCTGCAAACCGAATTCCACTACAGGCAAGTTGCGGAGGTCGAGGATCGCATATCCTGCCGAAGTCCAATGCGCATAGGTCAGCCCATCATCGGCAGCGATGACAAGCAACTGACCGAAGGCGGCTACATCGCGCACCTCTCCAAACTCTTCGATACAGAATAAATCTGCATCATGCACGGCTCCCGGCAGGTCTTCATTGCACCAATAGAGCAAATCCGCCCCATCAGCGGCACGCCTGCGCGCTATGACGCGCGAGCCAAGGGGAGTCACGTGGCGGCACACCATCTCATACCCGGTGGGGAGAAGGCCTGATGCCGGCGCAGACAAAGCCGGAGTCAGCTCTCCGCCTTTTGGCACGAACCCTACGCACATGGCCAGCTGCCCGTCGGCGGCAAGGTGGCCGGAAGGCACTGTGGCCAATCCGGCAAATGTGACTTCCTGGTCCATAGCCGTCATGCCATTTTGTTGATCATCAGCATACGCCCGTATTCCTTCACGAATATCACTGATGCTGAGGCGTATGCGGCATCGTGCTCTCCCTCGGCGAGCATGGCGCAGGCAAGAGCCGCGTTGTATGCCCTGAGGGTCTTCCCCTTCGTGTGGCGGCATACACTGCGGAAACATCCGCGCATATTCTCAGCCTTGCAGGCGATGTAGAGATAGTGCTTGCCTTTGACGGAGGCTACGTTGATGGCATCGCCCTGACGGATGCCGATGCGCTGGGCCGCGAAAGCCGAAACATCGATGCGGCCTGTGCGGTGGAAGGTCACGTCTGCTCTGCGACATTTTGACAGAATTTTCATAGTCGGTTGGATTAAGAATTGTTCGATGCCGCAAATATACAGCATTATTCTTAATCAATCCAAATTAATTCTGTATTTTAACATATTTTAACTTCTTCGCACTCTTCAACGCCTCATATGGCTCCATGCGTAGGCTGTCACGATGATCACCACTGTCAGCAATTCTGAAGCGGGAATGGCAAGCCAAAGACCCGCTGAACCTACCAGACGCGGCAGCAGCACAAAACCCGGTACCATCAGCACGATGCCCCTCAACAGCATATATGTGATGGACCGCCCCGCGCGCTCGCAGCTCTGATAGTAGCCTATGAACGTGATGTTGAGGGCAAACGGCAGAGCGCACAATCCCAATAGCGGCAAGCCATCGACCGCAATGCCATATGCAGTCTCGCTCGCTTCAAGAAATACCGCCGTCAACAGCCCCAAGCCAACCCACATGACCAAGGAAATAAAGGCTCCGCAGGCGCATGCCGTCAGCAGCGCTAACCTCAACGCCTTCCTGACACGCTGCCACTGGCCTGCTCCATAATTGTAACTGATGATAGGCTGCGACGACTGGGCCACAGCATTGCTGATGGAGAATATCAACGGGAACAGGTAGCAGCCGACGCTGAAGGCCGCCACGCCCGACTCCCCGAGCACCGACATGAACATATAGTTGCCGGTCACCATCATCACACCTATCGCCAATTCCGCTATGAAAGTGGCCATGCCTATTTTTGCCATATAGCCGACATTTCTTATAGAGAGCCGCAACGACTTGACCGTCAGGCGCAGCCTGTAGAACTTAAGTTTATCGGCAAAGAATACGAAATAAGCCACGACCATCAGCCCGGCCACGATGCACGACAGCGATGTGGCCATCGACGCGCCCTTGATGCCAAGGCCGAGCGGAAACACCATCAGCCAGTCAAGAAATATATTGAGCACTGCCCCCACTATCTGCACGCTCATGGCATAGCGCGGAGATCCGTCGAGGCGTATGAGCATCATACCGGCGCACTGAAGATAGAAGAACACCAATCCCGGAAGAAGCCAAAGCAGATAATCGGCTGCCAAATCTTCAAGCGTGGGGCTGCACCCCAAGGCGTAAAGCAATTCTTTTGTGAAAAGCAACGACACTATCACCACCAGGCCGAAGATTACTGCGCCGGCTATGTAAGCCTGCGTCATTATGATGCGAGCGGCTTTTTCATTGCCCTCGGCAAGCCTGATGCCTCCGATCACCGACGCTCCGATGCCGAACATCAGCCCTATGCCTATGCATATCATGAACAAAGGAGCCACGATGTTGATCGCCGCCAGTGCGTTGCTGCCCACTCCGTGGCCCACAAACATGCCGTCGCACAGATTAAGGGCTGAATTAAACAACATGCCTATCAAGGTTGGGAAAAAAATGGCGCGGAACAGATTGCCTATCTTCCCGTTCCGGAAGTCAAGTTTGTCTCTTTCCATAAGTGTGGCTTTTATGTGTCTTACATTTTTAATTAAGGAGTGCAAAGTTAGTCATTTATTTCTTAACCACAAAATGCGTCCCCTTTTGTGCATGTTGCGGAAAATGACTAATTTTGCGGTAAGATTAAGAAAAAAAAAAGATTTTTAAGGTATGTGGTTAGCGCTGTCTTTTCTCTCGGCCTTTTGCCTCGGATTCTATGATATATTCAAGAAAATCTCGCTGAAAGCCAATAATGTGCTGCTGGTGCTCTTTCTCAACACGGTATTCGGGACATTGCTCATGTCGCCCGTGATCATAAAGTCAATTATCTCGCCCGAGGCCGGGCTCGGAGGCATAGAGGGCCACCTCCACGTGATGCTGAAAGCCGTGATAGTGCTCGGCTCATGGATATGCGGATATTTCGCCATCAAGCATCTCCCGCTCACCATACAAGGCCCCATCAACGCCAGCCGCCCGGTACTTGTGCTCGTGGGCGCCCTCGCCATCTTCGGCGAGAGGCTCAACGCTGTGCAGTGGGCGGGCATACTGCTTGGCTTCGCGTCGCTCTTCTTCATATCGAGGCTCGGGAGCAAAGAGGGATTCTCGCTCCGCCACTCAAAGTGGCTCTACCTCGCCATCCTGGCCACGATGCTCGGCGCCGTCAGCGCACTATATGACAAATACCTGATGCGATTCTATGCCCCCACCGAGGTGCAGGCTTGGTATTCGCTCTATCAGTGCGCGCTCATGGGCATAATCGTCAGCCTGCTGCTGCCCCACAATAGCAAGGGCGATAAATTCGTATGGCGATGGAGCATACCTTGCATCTCTCTCTTCCTGACCACCGCCGACCTCGCCTATTTCTACGCACTAAGCTACGCCGACTCCATGATAGCCATCGTGTCGATGGTGAGACGCGGCAGCGTGGTGATATCCTTTATCTACGGTGTGATTGCTCTTCACGAGAAGAACGTCAAGGCCAAAGCCATCGACTTGGGAGTATTGATCATAAGCCTGTTGCTTCTTGTGATAGGCGCAAATATGCGATGATGAGACGGAAGCGGGCCATAATCGGGTGCGTGGTGATAGCTCTGGTTTGCGCTGTGGTGTTTGCCGTCGACCCCACGCACGCAGCATGGATGCCAAAATGCGCATTCCATGCCTTCACAGGCTGGCAATGCCCCGGATGCGGATTCACGCGCGCACTCCACGCCTTGCTCCACGGCCATCCCCTGCAAGCGCTCAGCTACAACTACTTCTTCATCATCTCGATTCCCCTCGCCATCGGCGTGGCGTTCACCACATGGTCCGACAGCCAACTCGCCAGCAAGCTTCGCCCCATAGTGCAAAGCCGCCCCGTGATCCTCGGCTACGTAGTCCTCTTCTTCGCCTGGTGGATCGCAAGAAACCTTCTCGAATGCTGAACTGCATCAATGCTGAATGCTGAATGCAGAATGCAGAATGCTGAATTAACACAAAATTCACATTAATTAATTCTGCATTCTGAATTCTGCATTCTGCATTAAAGTAATTCTACATTAAAGTAATTCTGCATTCTGCATTAAAGCAATTCTGCATTAACTATGGCTTCGACAAAGGGGCGCCAGAAACGCTCGAGCTTTTTTTCGCCTACGCCGAGCACCTGTGCGAATTCTTGCTTTGAGCGCGGAGCCTTCTCTGCCATGTCGTTGAGCGTGGCGTCGCTGAACACCATGTAGGCCGGCATGCCTGCTGCCTTGGCCTGGGCCATGCGCACCCGCTTGAGCACATCGAGCAACGCATTCTCCGGCTTTTTGACGGATGCGGCTTTCTTTTTCTTGACCGGACGCTCGCCCATCGTAAATTTGGAGAACGCCACTCTTTCGGCGCCTTTCAGCACACGCATGCCGTAGGGCGTGACGCTGAATCTCTTCCCACGGTCATAGTCGATGGCTATGAGGCCGAGATGCAGCATCTGCTGCAGATAATTGCCCCATTCGAGGCCTCCGAGATCGCGGCCCACGCCGTAAGTCTTCAGCAGGTGGTATCCCTTCTCCACAAGGTCGGCCTTACCCGAACCTCTCAATATGTCGATGGTCATCGACTGGCCTATGTTGCTGCCGGTGCGCAATATCGCGCTCATGGCCATCTGCGACAGCACCGTGCCGTCGATGCGCTCGGGCGGATTGGCGCACACGTCGCAGTTGCCGCAATCATGATCCATCTCCTGTCCGAAATAGCTGAGCAGCATGCGTCGGAGGCAGTTGGTGGCCTCAGCGAATGCCTTCATACGCGCCAACTTGTCCATGGCCACCTGCTGCTGCCCCGATTCCTGCGCGAAGGTCTCAAGAGCCACCACATCGGCGTATGAATAAAACATTATGGCTTCAGCCGGCATTCCGTCACGCCCGGCGCGCCCCACCTCCTGATAGTAGCTCTCTATGTTTGACGGCATATTGAAGTGGGCCACCCATCGTATGTTGCTCTTGTCGATGCCCATGCCAAAGGCCACAGTGGCGCAGACCACCTGCACATCGCCGTTGATGAAAGCCCTCTGCGATGCCTCGCGCGCCGCCACCGGCATGCCTGCGTGATAGCATACAGCCGAGAAGCCCTTGCGCTTAAGTTCCTCGCACACAGTCTCCGTATTCTTCCTCGAAAGGCAATACACTATGCCTGAGTCAGAGGAGTATTTCTTCACAAGGTCTACTATAGCCTTCATTTTTTCGGCGCGCGACGACGCCGCCCTCACGGCAAGCGAGATATTAGGCCTGTCAAACGACCCGATGTATTGATAAGGGTCCTTAAGTCCGAGCTGCCTTGAGATGTCATCGCGGGTCACCTTATCGGCTGTGGCCGTGAGCGCGATGACAGGCGTGGACGGATACAAGGCCTTTATGCGCCCGAGAGCCGTGTACACCGGACGGAAATCATGCCCCCACTGCGATATGCAGTGGGCCTCGTCGATGGCGAAGAGCGACACTCGGATGTCAGACGAAAGCCGCTCGATGTCGGCGAGCAACCGCTCAGGCGACATATACAGCAATTTGATGTGACCGGCGTAGAGATGCTCCAGAACAGCCCTCTCGCTCGCCTGGTCGAGGCCAGAATGGAGTGCGGCGGCAGGGATGCCGTTAGCCTGCAAGGCATGCACCTGATCTTGCATAAGGGCTATGAGAGGAGAGACCACGATGGCCACGCCCTCGAGCATGATGCCGGGTATCTGATAGCACAGCGACTTTCCGCCGCCGGTGGGCATAAGCACTGTAGTATCGCGGCCCGAGGCCACTGACGTGATGATATCGAGCTGACCCGGACGGAATGAGCGATAGCCATAGAACTTCGCCAATAGGGCCAAGGCCCTCTGCTGTATTTCAGATTGCGTCATTTGATCTTAAAATAATAGATGCGGCATAGCGATGCGGCAAAATCATGAACAAAGTTACACAAAATTTCCCTATCTGACAAATAGCCCCACTACGGGAAAACGAACCTTTGCCACCCCCATTCGTTATTATTTATATAAAGAAATGATTAAAACCATACTATTATGAAACGCACAACTGGCCTTTTGGCCGTAGTGGCGGCAATTGTGGCGATGCTGGGAGCTTGCAGCCCCTATACGCTGACCAACAGCGAGATCTACAACAACGCCGACCTCGCCGACTACCATACGTTCAGGATCGTCACTCCGGCCGACGGCGACTTGCCGCCGGGGATGCAGATGGTGACGTACTACAATGTGACAGCCGCCATACGCGAGCAATTGGTGGAGCGCGGCATGACCGAAGACCCCAACTCTCCGCTCCTTGTCAACATTGGCCTCACGGTCAAGGACGGAGTGACGCAGGTGCCCTATACCACCCAGGTGCCCGTATACAGCCCCGGGCCGCCTCCCCCACCGCTGCCAAGACCTCTACCCGGTCCGCGCCCTCATCCGGGTCCGGTGCATAACGGCCTCGTACCCTACTTCATCTATCCGAGAGCATATTACTGGCCCCACTACGCCACTGTCACACATTGGGTCACAGAGGTCTACAAAGAGGGCGTGCTGACAATGGACATGGTCAACATCAAAGAAATGAAGCCTCTGTATTCCGCCTCGGTTTCCACCATCCTCGACAACGGCGACAGCCAGCTGCGCAATCTGTCGGGCATAGACAAGGCCGTGCAGGTGCTCTTCTCCAAGTATCCCGTGCCCGTGAGATAAATAGTGAGACATAAAAAACAAATCCTCGTGATGCGGTAGATTTCAATCCGCATCGCGAGGATTTTAATTTTTCAGGTCAGTGGTCGGCGATATCGGCGATTAAAACAAGTCGATGTCGGCGATCGACGGGAATACGCGGTCGGCTTTGTCGATTAGCGTATCGGCGGGATTGGTTGTGGCCAGGGCTATCACTTTTGCGCCCGAACGGCGTCCGGCGAGGAGGCCGTTGTAAGAGTCTTCCACCACATAGCAATCCTCCGGAGCGCATCCGAGCCTTTCCGCAGCCAGGATGTATCCTTGTGGATCGGGCTTCGAACGCTGCACGTCAGTGTCAGAGACGATCACATCAAACTTGTCTTTCAGCCAAGGATGCTGCATCCACAGACGGGCGAGCTTAAGTGGGCTGCTGCTCGTGACGATGGCAGTGCCAAATCCCTTGGCCTTAAGCCGGTCAAGCAGCCTTTCGACACCGTCAAAGACTACGTAGCGCATATTGTCTTCAAAATCCTTGAGCTCGCGCCTGATCTCTTCATGGTGTTCCTGAGGAAAATATCCGTCGAGTATCTGCACCAACGTGGTGCCCTTTATCCTCTGCGCGAAATCAGGGAAAGGCACGGAGTATTTCTTCCCCATGCCTCCCCAAAAGCCAGAGTATATGCCCTCGGTGTCGATCAATACTCCATCGAGGTCAAACAATACGGCGGATTTCATCGCTCAATTACATCCGCAACTGCCGCAGCATCCGCCGCCTTCGCCTTCCTTCTCTCCGCAGCCGCCTTCGCCGCAGCCACCGCCGCAACCGCAGCCGCAGCCTGCGCCCGAAGCTATGTGCAGCTCCTCGTCAGTGGCGTCGCGCACTTCCTTGATGCTGCCGTCAAATCTGATAGTCTTGCCGGCGAGGGGATGGTTGAAATCAAGCGTCACCTTGTCCTTACCTATCTCAGTAACGAGGCCGCTCACACGGTATCCCTCTGCGGTGAGCATGGGCACATACTTGCCCACAGCCACTACGTCGGTGTCAAACTTGTCGTCAACCACAAACATGTCTTTGTCAAGGGTAACGATCATTTCGGGATTGTGAGGGCCGAAAGCCTCCTCAGCCTTTGCCACGACATTGAATTTGTCGCCCTTCACCAGGCCCTCAATGGCCTTTTCGAGCGGCACGATCACGCCCTGGGTCACGCCGAAGATGATTTGCTCAGGATCCTGGGAATCGCTCTGGTGCATCAGAGTCTCACTGCCGTCGGGATTGACGGCGTATAAGTCATAGACAAGCGTCACATGCTTGCCGGGAATAATCTTTTCCATAATCTTGATGTATTTAAATTTATTCTATGCAGAATGTTGGATCCCGGATGATGCCGAAACCCAACATTCCAAACTTCGTCTTTATAAACAATGCCGCGCAGGCAAAAGTTCAATCAAAGCACATTCACTTTAAGCGCCTTGTATGCGCGGTCGGCCTTGGCGCGCGCATTCTCGAGAGTATCGGCTGTGGCCAGGATCACACCCATGCGGCGATGTCCCTTCACTTCGGGCTTGCCGAAAATGCGTATCTGCACACCGGGCTCTTTGAGCACCTCATTGAGGTTGCCCATCTCCACCTTGTCTGTGTTTCCCTCTACCACGATGGCGCGCGATGCGCTGGGACCGTAGAATCTGATCTCGGGCACAGGGAGGCCGAGAAGGGCGCGGGCATGAAGGGCGAATTCGCTCATGTCCTGCGAGATCATGGTGACCATGCCGGTGTCATGCGGGCGCGGAGACACCTCGCTGAATATCGGCTCGTGATCCTTTACGAAGAGCTCCACGCCGAAAATGCCATATCCGCCGAGAGCGTCGGTCACCTTCTTGGCGTATTCCTTGGCTTTCTCAAGAGCGGCGGTGCTCATGGGCTGGGGCTGCCATGACTCGCGGTAGTCGCCGTCGACCTGGATGTGGCCGATGGGCTCGCAATAGGTAGTGCCCGAAGCGCTGCGCACGGTGAGCAGGGTGATTTCGTAGTCAAAGTCTACGAATCCCTCCACAATCACTTTTCCGGCGCCGGAGCGGCCTTCGTTCTGCGAAATATCCCATGAGCGGTCGATGTCAGCCTCTGTCTTGATCACTGACTGTCCGTGTCCCGATGAGCTCATCACAGGCTTCACAACGCAGGGTATGCCTATTTCTTCTACAGCCTTCTTGAAATCTTCATAGTTGTCGGCAAAGCGGTAGGGCGACGTAGGTATGCCAAGGGTCTCGGCGGCGAGACGGCGTATGCCCTCGCGGTTCATGGTCAGCACAGTGGCCTTGGCGGTGGGGGTCACGTGCCAGCCTTCCTGCTCGAGAGCCATGAGCTCGGGGGTGGCGATGGCCTCAACCTCAGGGATGATGTGGTCGGGCTTTTCTTTCTCCACCACTTCGCGGAGAGCCTTGGCGTTAAGCATATTGAACACGACAGCCTCATCGGCCACCTGCATGGCGGGAGCCATGGGATATTTGTCGCAGGCCACGACTTCGATGCCGTGCCTCTGCAGCTCGATGGTGACTTCCTTGCCGAGCTCGCCGCTGCCGAGAAGCAGGGCTTTGCGGCCAATTTCAGTGAATTTTGAACCGATCTTTGACATATCTGAATTTTTTGACATATCTGAATTTAATGTATCTGGATAGTTGACTTGTGTCTTTGCCGTTGAAAGTGGATTAGTATTTGCAAAGTTAGCGTTTTTTTTTGATTCAAACTCCAAAATCATCGTCACAGACGTATTTTTTCGCTACCTTTGCGTAACAAAACATTTGCTGATGGAACGTGACCGATACAAGGCGGCGCTCGACGCCTCAAGAACACTCATCGACAGCATGCGCATGCGCGCGCATGCTCTGCATGACAGTGTCAACCAGAAGTATGACCGCACTCACCCCTACGGCTACCATCTCGACATGGTGGCTTCCGGCGTAGCCGAATACGGGGCAAGCGTATGCGCAACCGAGGCAGACGCTGCGGCAATGATGTTTGCTGCCTATTTCCATGACTCTATCGAAGACGCCCGCCTGACATACAACGACGTGCTGGCGATAGCCCGCGAATACCTCTCTGACGACAAAGCGGTAATTGCCGCCGAGATCGTTTATGCCCTCACAAATGAAAAAGGACGCACCCGGGCCGAGCGCGCCGACGAGCGTTATTACTCCGGCATACGCTCCACCCCCTACGCCCCCATGGTGAAGCTGGCCGACCGCCTGGCCAACATGGCCTATTCGGCATCGCACAGCGGATGCCCGAATTCATCGATGAGAGAGGTGTATCGGGCCGAACTCCCCCACTTCCTTCTGGCCATAACCTCAGACATGGCATCGGCTGATCCCAGGCTCGCTCTGCCCGCAGACATGGTCAAATCTATTAAATCCCTTTAACCAACATTCAATAGACGATGAAAAGAATTCTTGCTTTATTGCTCATAGCCATCTCTTGCGCCGCCATATCCCGGGCGCAGGGCAATCCCAAACGCGAATTCCGCGGAGCGTGGATGCACACTGTCTACCAAGCCCAATACGCCAAGCATTCCACCCAAGAGAACATGGATTACCTGCGCGATCAGCTCGATAAGCTCAAGGCAGCTGGCGTCAACGCCGTTCTTTTCCAGGTGAGGCCAAGCGCCGACGCTTTCTATGACAGCAACTATGAGCCATGGAGCCGGTTCCTGACCAAAGGCGGAGCTGCGCCCAAGCCTTATTGGGACCCGTTGCAATTCATGATTGAGGAGACGCACGCCCGCGGCATGGAGCTGCACGCATGGCTCAATCCTTACCGAGTCACGACAGCCAAAAACGAAACGCTGCCAAAAACCCATCTCTACCATAAGGAGCCTTGGAGATTTGTCAGATACGCCGGCGACGGGAAGATATATTTCGACCCCGGCTTGCCCGAAAACCGCGACTTCATCGTGAAAGTGGTGCTTGACATCGTAGACCGGTACGATGTCGACGGAATCCACTTCGACGACTATTTCTATCCCTACCCTGCCGGCGGAAAGGATTTCCCTGACTCAAAGTCATACGCAAAATACGGAAAGAAAATGAATCGTGGCGATTGGAGACGCCAAAACGTGGATCTGCTAATCGAAAAGGTGCATGCCGCCATCAAAGCCAGCTCGCAGCCATGGGTCCGATTCGGCATCAGCCCTTTCGGCATCTGGCGCAATAAGAAAAATGATGAGCGCGGAAGCGACACCAATGGCCTTGGAAACTACGATGACCTATACGCCGATGTGCTGCTTTGGGCCGAGAAAGGCTGGGTAGACTATCTCATACCTCAGCTTTATTGGGAACTCGAGCACTCCAAAGCATCATATCTGGTGCTCGTTGACTGGTGGGCGAAAGCTGTTGACCCCAAATGCCAGCTCTACATCGGGCAGGACGTGGAGCGCACCATGAAACTCCCCGACATAGCCCCCTCTGACGGTCCAAACCAACTCTACCACAAAGTCGACCTCACGCGCATGGCCTCTGAAATACAGGGCAACTGCTGGTGGCCGGCCTATTCGCTCACGGCTGACTATCTCGGGGCTGCAGCCGAATTGAGCGACGACCTGCAGTCGACCATCGCCATCGTGCCGTCATACTCCTCCATCAGCAGCGCCCCTCCGAAGCCGGTGGAGAGAATAAAGCACCAGGGAGGCATACTCTCGTGGATTGCCGACGCACCTGCGGGGAAAGTCTCTGACCAGGTGAGATTCGTGGTCTACAGATTCGAAAGCGGCGACGAAAAAGACTATGAAAATCCGGAAAACATAGTGGCCATAACGTCAGAGCCTCAGTTCGTGGCAAAGCAGCCCGGAATATACAGCGTCACGGCTCTCGACCGTGTCAACAACGAATCGAAACCATCGAAAGAGATAAAAGTGAAGTGATGGCCGATACGTCGCCTTTGGTTTCCATCATCATTCCGGCATTCAACGCCGGGCAATACCTGCGCGAATGCGTGATGAGCGTGCTCGCGCAGACCCATCGCAACCTTGAGGCGATAATCGTAGACGATGGCAGCACCGACTCCACTTCCGACATATCCGAAAGCCTTGCCGCGCTCGACAAGCGCGTAAAGGTCATCCGCAGACAAAACGGAGGCCTGTCGGCAGCGCGAAACACAGGCATCGAAAACGCCGTAGGCGAATACATCGGCTTTGTCGACGCCGACGACGCCATCCATCCCCGGTTTATCGAGACAGCATTGAGAGAGATGGGCCGCACCGGGGCTGACATCTTTTCTTGCGGTATCCAAAGGGATGATTCTTCGCGTTGGGCAAACGCCATTCCGCCCGCAAAGGCCATCACTCCGATGAAAGCCATCGAGACTGTGCTCTATCAGCGCTCCGGCATGCTCTGCTCTGTATGCACTCACATCTACAAGGCATCCGCCATTGGTCCCGAGCGCTTCACCCCCGGATTGCTTTACGAAGACCTCGACTTTTTTTATCGGGCGTTTGAGCGCGCAACGCTGATAGCGCATTCAGAGGCGCGAATGTATTTCTACCGCATCACTCCCGCAAGCCTGCTGCACACGTTCGACGCCCGCAGGCTTGATGTGCTCGACATCACTGACAGAATATCCCTCCGATACCGTTCGGTCCCGGATCTCGCCATGGCCGCTTCCGACCGGCGCTTCGCCGCGCATTTCAATATGTTTGTGCTGTGCACGCGTCATGGAATGCCGCACGATGCCATCCGCTGCTGGAAAGCCGTGGAAGAAAGCCGGCTCAAAATCTTGTTCAACCACCGATCGAGGCTGAAAAACCGCATCGGAGCGCTCGCATCGCTTTTAGGGCGACGCGCCACCCTTGCCATAGCCTCTTTAGCATACCATACGTCATGAACCGAATCATAAAGATAACATCAGCAGACGCTCCCGAGCTCAAGCCATACTTCAGCCTCACCGACGCCCAAATGGCCAACAGGCTTCACCCTGACCAGGGCATTTTCATTGCCGAAAGCCCAAAAGTGATAAAACTCGCGCTCGACGCCGGCCACAAGCCCCTATCGATGCTATGCGAGGAAAAACACATCGGCGGAGACGCAGCAGACCTGATAGCGAGATGCCCGGATATGCCGGTATTCACTGGAGGTCGCGAGATGCTTGCCTCGCTCACAGGATACAAACTCACCCGAGGCGTGCTCTGCGCTTTCAGGCGTCCGGCGCAGCCCGATGCGTCTGCGGTGTGCGCCGGCGCAGCCCGCGTGGCTGTGATCGACGGCGTATGCGACACCACAAACATAGGCGCCATATTCCGCTCGGCTGCGGCTCTCGGCATTGATGCCGTGACACTCACCCCTACGAGTTGCGACCCGCTCAACCGCCGCGCCGTGAGAGTGTCGATGGGCACGATATTCCAGATTCCGTGGGCATGGATCGACTCCCCCGCCGACCTCAAGGCACATGGATTCAAGACCGTGGCCATGGCACTCACCGACGACAGCGTGCCAATCGACTCCCCCGCCCTCTGCTCCGAGCCGCGCCTGGCCATCATCCTCGGCACCGAGGGCGACGGTCTATGCCATGAAGCCATAGCCAACGCCGACTATGTGGCCCGCATCCCAATGATGCACGGCGTGGACTCCCTCAACGTGGCAGCCGCAAGCGCCGTGGCCTTCTGGCAGCTCCGCAAGCGATAGCCACCCCCTGCCTCAAACAAATCTCCGGCAACCACCATCAGCAACACTTTACCGAACCATTCTTAGGCGGATTTGTTTAAAAGAAGAATTGTTATTATCTTTGTAAAATCTTTTTAACGTTTTAACTCATCGCTTATGGGAAAATTCCTTTCTGACTTCAAAGAGTTTGCCATGAAAGGCAACATAATCGACATGGCGGTCGGCGTAATCATCGGCGGCGCGTTCGGCAAAATCGTGTCTTCGCTGGTCAATGACATCATCATGCCATGCACCTCGCTTGTCACGGGCGGAGACGGATACAAGAATCTCAAATATGTTCTCACCCCTGCGCGCGAAGCCACTGCCGACGGCGTTGCAGCCGTAGAGGAAGTAGCCATCAACTACGGCATATTCATCCAGAACATCGTTGACTTCGTCATTGTCGCATTCAGCATCTTCGTGGCACTGCGCGTGATCATGAAATTCAAGAAAAAGGAAGAGAAGGAGGAAGCCGCACCCGCTCCGGCAGGTCCAACCCAGGAAGAGCTCCTCACGCAGATACGCGACCTGCTTAAAAAGGAAGTAAACAAATAATGCGCATATTTCTCATCGGATTTATGTGCTCGGGCAAGTCTACGCTTGGCCATGCATTGGCCAAGCGGCTGTCTGTGCCCTTTTATGACCTTGACGCTCTTGTCGAGGCCAAGGCGGGAATGAGTGTCAGCCAGATCTTCTCGACTTTGGGCGAGGACGCATTCCGCGCCCTTGAGGCCGAGGCCATAGCCTCGCTCGCCACCTGCGGAGAGGACGCAGTGGTGGCCTGCGGCGGAGGCACGCCGTGCCGCCCCGAAGCCTGGCAGGCTATCGAGGCTGCGGGCGGATACACGGTTTGGCTCAAGCCCGAAGATGACACCCGCCTCATCAGCCGCCTGCTCGAAGGCAGGGCTTCCCGCCCTCTCATAGCCGGCATTGAGTCAGCCGACGAGATGCGCCGACTGGCCCGGCGCATGCTCCGCGACAGAGAAGCGCACTATGCAAAAGCCGACGCCGTCTTCGACTCTTCTTACCTTGAAAACGAAGAGGAGATAGAGGCTTCAATCGATAAATTCATCAACCTATTAAGGCAGAATGGGAAATAATTCAGCACAATACACCCCCTCGCCGCTCGAGCGCATGCTCGGCATCTCGATACCGAGGCCTATGGTGACAATAGGTCTGCCGGCTCCGTCGGCCGACGAACGCCGCTTTCCGCTGACACCGGAGGCCGCCGGCATGCTTGTGGAGCGCGGCTTCGCCGTCAAGATCGAAAAAGGAGCCTCTGAAAGCATACATTACAACGACCTGCGGTATCGCCAGCAAGGAGCGGAGATTTGCCGTCGCGACGAAGCCCTCAGAGCCGACATCGTGATATGCCTGTCGCCGCTTTCCACGGCAGAGGCAAGGATGCTCAAGCGGGGAGGGATGCTGATGACGCTGATGCGATCGGTGGAGGAGGCTCCCGAAGTGGTGAAAGTGCTGCTGCGCGACAGGGTCATAGCAATTGCCCTTGACCGCGTAGTCGACTCTATGGGACACAAGCCCTTCGCCGACATCCTCGCCGAGATCTCAGGCCGGGCCGCCATAGCCATAGCCTCTTCGCTCCTGGCCGACGCCGAGCACGGCAAGGGCATACTCCTTGGCGGCGTGGCCGGCATCGTGCCCTGTGAAGTGTGCATCATAGGCTCTGGCATCGACGCCTGCGCCGCTGCCCGCTCATCGCTTGGGCTTGGAGCGATGGTGCGCATGTTTGACAACGACGTATACCGCCTGCGCTCGGCCATGCGCGAACTCGGCCCGGGAGTGATGGGCTCGGCCCTGCACCCGAGAGTGCTTCTCAACGCCCTGCGATCAGCCGATGTGGTTGTGGCCACTCCTGTCATGCCGCTGCATGTGCTCACAGCCGACGCCGTGGCCGAAATGAAGTCGGGCGTGGTGATCTTTGACCTCAACGCCGATGGCGGAAAAGTTTTTCCCTCGCTCAGGCTTGTTGACCTCGGCAAGATCGACAATCCGGCCAACCGCGCATTCGCCCCGGAGGTTGAAAGCGCGCGGATATGCTATGTGTCGCCCGGCAACGCCGTGCCGCGCACGGCGGCCATGGCGCTGAGCAACACGCTGCTTACGATGCTGTCGGAGATGTTCACCTGCGAAGGCCTCACCAATGCCCTCATGCTCAACAAGGGGCTGCAATGCGCCGTGCTCACATTCCTCGGGCGCCCCGTCAACCAGCGCATAGCCGCCATCGTGGGCATGCGCCATGTCGACATCAACCTTCTGCTTCAATTTTCTTAACCATCAGTCATGCCATCACGTAAATTCTACGTTGTATTCAAAGGCTATCAGCCCGGAATCTACGATACTTGGGAGGAATGCAAGGCGCAAGTCGACGGATTTCACGGCGCCTCATATAAAGGATATCCTACCTGCGAGGACGCCACCGAGGCATTCCGCAAAGCCATGGACGTGGAGGAGACGCAATTCTACACTTTTTTGGCCAAAGCGCAGATAGCCACCACCAATTATGATGCATTCCCGCAGATACGGCAGGATGCGATAGCCGTGGACGGCGCCTGCGACATGAATCCTGGCGGCAACGTCGAGTACCAAGGAGTGAGAGTGGGCACCGGCGAGCGCATCTTCCATTTCGGCCCGGCGCCCCACGGATCAAACAACATAGGCGAATACCTCGGCCTCATCCACGCCCTTGCACTTCTCGACAAGCAAGGTGACCACACCACCCCAATCTACACCGACTCGCGCACAGCCCTCGCATGGCTGCGCCGCCGAGGCCATAAGTCAACGGTGCAGATGCCCGCTGACTGCAAACTGGCTCAGATGCTGGCTCGGGCAGACATGTGGATACAGACCCACACACCCCTCAACCCGGTGCTGAAATGGGACACCGAGCAGTGGGGAGAGATTCCCGCCGACTTCGGGCGCAAATGACGGCGCGCGTCAGTCGTATTTGAGACTGAAGTTGAATATGCGGTAGAAGTTGCAGCCTATGAGATTTCCGATCACGGCCATCACGTAGTTGACCATCACCGACGGCGTGATCTCCGACAGCGGCGAAGCGCAGATGTAGAAGGCATCGGCGATGCTGTGGATGAATCCGCAGAGGATGAACACCGGCACGGCGAACAGCAGAGGCAGGAACAATTTTTCGCGGCCGAATTTCACCGCCGTTGTCATCATATATCCGCACAGAGCAGCAAGCACCACCACTTGCCACCAATCGAGCATGCCGCGCTTCGCGGTGATGGCGCCGGCTGCCTCCATTATGCCTTCATGACAGCCATTCATGGCTGCGGCCATGCCCAGGCATCCGGCTATGTTTCCGAGCAATATCAATCCCAGGCGTTTGAGGTCGGCCATGTTCATGACGAAACCCGCTGTGCCTGTATAGAGGGGCAGCCTGAAGTGCACGCAGGCGAGCAGACCGAAGGCGAACAGCACAGCCCCCGCCACGCCGCCTACCCTGAGGTAAACCACGCATCCTATCGAAATCGAAATGCCGGCAAGCACAGCTCCGCCAAGAAGCCTGGCCAAAGAGAAATCCCTTTTCATAAGCATAAACAGTGTTTTTAACGCAGAAAAACAAACTAACGTGAAATTACAGGTTGCAAAGTTACAAAAAATCGCTCAAAAAAATTGTCTGTCTCACAAAAAAGGCCTATCTTTGCACCGTCAAAACAAATCAAGGAAAGATGCTCGAGTGGCTGAAGAGGCAGACCTGGAAAGTCTGTAACGGTCGAAAGCCGTTCGCGGGTTCGAATCCCGCTCTTTCCGCAAAGAAAGCCGCTGAATTTCAGTGGCTTTTTTGTTTAAAGACGGGATGAGAACCAAAGGGTTCGTCACCGCGAAGCGCTTGCGCGGCAAGAATCCCGCTCTTTCCGCAAATAGCCCGGCATTGCAGGGCACACAGACACCTAAACCGCATGCTATCAGCAAGCATTGTGGTTTTTTCTTTTTTTTCCACGGCTCCGATTATCATATCGATCCCCCAATTTTTTTTTTGAGATTTTGACTATTTTGACTAACTTTGCACCCGGAAAAGCGCATAAAGCGCATGCTACAACAAATGAAAAATTCAAGCAGCAGATATTCGGGCCGTCCTGTCCATTACCTAATCAGCCGCCTCAGGTACGCTGACGTCATCATTCTGCTCATTTAGGCCTTTAGGTCACATCGGACCGTACCTCCGGGAGGTTGGGCGGTGCCTGAAATCCACACCTTAATCATCAACTTACATCCAATCTTATGTCCAAGAATCATTTTCTTGCGACGTTGATGCTGTGTGCTTGCGCATGCGGACTCAACGCCCGCGAGGCTGCGCTTGACGCTGACTCCGTGCTGCGGAGGGTGGCGTCTGTCAACGCTGACGTAAAAGCCGCACGCAGCGACTACGAAGCTGCAGTGCAGGGGATTGCGGTGGCGAAGAGCGCCAAATTACCCACACTCTCAGCCTCACTCAACCTCAACTATTTAGGCGATGGCACTGTGCTCGACCGAGACTTTTCAGGAGCCATGCGCGACAAGCTGCCTCACTTCGGAAACACGCTCGAGGTCAACCTCTACCAGCCCATCTACCACGGAGGCGCCATCACTGCCGGGATAGAAATGGCCCAAATCAAGGCCGACATGGCCAAAATAGGCATCGACAGGCAGGCTGAGGCATCTGGCATCGACGCCCTGGCCAGATATTTCAGCCTGATGAAGATGCACAACCTAAAGAAGGTGTACGCCGAGAACATCTCACTCACCCGCCGCCTCATCGAAAACATGGCCGAAAGGCACAGGCAGGGCACGGCGCTCAAAAACGATGTCACTCGCTACGAACTGCGCCTGTCGTCGCTGACGTATGACTCCCTGTCGATCGACAATTCCATCTCGGTGCTCAACCACGACCTTGCCTCGCTCTTGGGATACGAAGAGGGCACGGAAATCGTGACAGCCGACGAGGACTTCATCTTGCCCGAGAATATGCCCGAATCATGGTGGCAAGCCGCAGCGGCCGGCTCCTCGCCTGATCTCATGGCCATAGACAAGGCCCACACATTGGCCGGCGCGGCGCTAAAGCTTGAGAAAGCCGCCCGAAGGCCGTCGGTGGGCATAGTGATCGGCGACCAGCTGACGGGGCCCATCACCTTCGAGATTCCGGCGATCAACAAGAACTACAACGCTTGGTATGCGGGCGTGTCTGTGAAATACCAAATATCTTCGCTCTGGACGTCGGGCAAGAAAGAAAAGCAGAGGCGCCTCGAGATGGCCCACATACAGGATCAGCGCGATGCGTCGGCCCAGGCCATCAGCCGCGGAGTGCACCAGGCCTACACGGCGCTGACTCAGGCCAGGCAGATGCTTGAGACCGAGACAGCCAACGTCAGGCTCGCCAACGAAAACTACGACGTGGTGCAGACGCGATTTGACAACGACATGGCCCTGCTTACCGACATGCTCGACGCCTCCACAGCCAAGCTCGACGCCGAGACACGCCTTGTCAACGCCCGAATCGACCTTATGCTCTCTTTCTACAAATTAAAATTCATATCCGGGACTCTCTACAGATAACCTCCCTATCCAAACTGACACATCAAAAACATGAAACAGAAAACACGCCGCCGCCTGCAGAACGCAGGCGTCATCACCCTGATATGCCTGTGCCTGGCATGGGTGGCCACCCGATTCTGGGGCTTCACATCATCAGCCTACACCGACAATGCCCACACAGAGCGCCTCATAGTTCCGGTCAACAGCCGGGTGCAGGGATTTGTAACAGAGGTGAGATTTGACGATTTCAGCCGCGTAAAGAAAGGCGACACGCTCGTGATCATCGACGACGCCGAATACGCACTGAGGCTTGCGCAGGCGAAGGCCGACCTGCAGAGCGCATCATCAGGCAAAGACGCCCTGACCACGTCGACCTCAACCTCCCGCAATGACGTAGCCGTGAGCGAAGCGGCCATCGACGAGGCCAAGGCTCTTCTTGACAACGCCGCTCTCGACCTCAAGCGCTACGAAGGCCTCTTGCTAAAGGGCGCGGTCACACGTCAGCAATACGACGCCGTAAAGGCCAATCACGCCGCCTTGAGCGCCAAATATCTGTCTCTGACCCGCAGGAAGCAGTCATCGTCGATGGTGGTGGCCGAAAAGACAGTGAGGCTCGGACAGAATGACGCAGCCATAGAGATGGCCAAGGCAGCCCTGCGCCTTGCCGAGCTCAACCTGTCATACACAGTGATAACGGCACCGTGCGACGGCTACTGCGCCGACAAGGCCATCAAACCCGGCCAGCTCGTGCAGCCAGGCCAGACGCTCGTAGACATTGTCGATGCCGATGACGTATGGGTCATAGCCAACTACCGCGAGAAGCAAACAGCCGGCATGCAGCCGGGAGACTCGGTCGAGGTCCGCGTCGACGCAATCCCCGGCAAAACCTACGCAGCCGTCATCTCGGAGATTTCTCCGGCCACAGGAGCCGCATACGCCGGGGTCACACGCCAGCAGGCCATGGGCAATTTCGTGAAGGTGGAGCAGCGCATTCCCGTCAAGATAAGGTTCACCGGAGCCAACTCCCCGGCTGACCTGAGCCTGCTGCGCGCCGGCATGAACGTAGAATGCAAAGTGATCGACTGATGGCCCACGACATGCCCCCGGTGAGGCTTCTCACCCAATTGCTCATGTTCAAGACATGGGTGCCCCGCCCCGTGAGATTCTGGACTCTGATGGTCTTCATCGTGCTATTCCAGTTCACGGGAGGCATCTATGTGTCTTCAATCTCGCAGATACAAGGCGAGCTGGCCTTCATCTCCGAAGATGTCACCATGGCCAGCTATTGCTCCCTGATTGGCCTCAACATGATATTCCCGATGCTCTTCCGCTGGAAATTCTACTTCTTTACGCGCCAGATGTGGTTCGTGGCCAGCATCGGCAGCCTCGTCTGCGCCGTGGCTGCCTTCTACTGCCAGGCGGCATGGCTTTTGGGCGGTATTTGCCTGCTGGCCGGATATTTCAAGCTGATGGGCATGTTCGCCACGGTGTCGAATGTGCAGCTGTGCTGGACACCGACGCGCAGCTTCGGTGTGTTCCTTCCTATAATATTCATGTGCGTGCTCGGCACCCTGCAGCTTGCCAACATCACAGCCACTTGGCTTGCCTACTACGCCAATTGGAAGCTTATCTACTGCGTGGTGGTGGTCATGATGCTCGCCATCGACGCCGCCACCTACTTCATGATGAAGCCCGATCATCGCTGCGGCCCTTTCGTGCCTCTGAAAGGCGTGGACTGGACGAGCCAACTCCTTTGGGCAGGCATGTGCGTGGCAGGCGCCTACGTCTTCAACTACGGCGAGCACTATGAGTGGTGGGACAGCCCACGCATACAGGCCGCATCGGCCATCGCCGTGGCGCTGCTCATTCTGGCCATAGCCCGCATGCTGCGGCTCGGCGACAGGGCCTTCATCGCTCCCTCGGCTTTCTCGCATCCGGTCACATACTACCTCATAGCCCTGCTCATGGGAGTCAACATAGTGCTTGGCGCAGCCCACTACGCCCAGCCCATCTATGTCAACGCCATCCTCGGATATGACTCCATCAACGCCATCGACCTCAACTGGCCCCAATTAGCCGGCATCATCATGGGAGCAATCTTCTCATTCTGGGCCATAGTGAAACTGCAGTGGAGCCTGCGCCGCTATTTCTTCTGCTGCGTGCTAATATTCCTGGCCTATGCCCTGACCATGTATTTCATAGCGGTACCGCAGACGCCAAAGCACTTCCTGGCCGTGCCCATTTTCATGCTTGGCTTCGCCGATGTCATGATCGAGACCGGAGCCACTTACACCCTGTCGCAGAAACTGCCATGGCCTGCTTTCTTCCCCAACATCACCATCATCGGATTCGCACGCTGCGGCCTGGGCACAGCCGCCGGAGCAGCCATCGTAGAGCGGACCTTCGCATCCCTGTCAAGACAGTACGGGGCCGCAGATGCCGTGCGCGAGACGTTCGGCTTGAGCGCATGGGTGCTCACGGCCCTGCTCCTGCTCATACTCGCCTCCAACCTCAGTCCGGCGCCGCGACGCCTCCTGCCCCGCTGGGCCACCGTAGTCGGGCTGCTGCGCCACCAACAAAAGGCCGGCTGACAGCAGGGACAACATGCCACAGGTCGCGGGTATTTCAAGGAAAAGCCTTTCGTGAAATACTTGCGACCTGTGTTTTTTGTCTTGGCGGTCGCGATTTATCGCGACCCCTCCTCGCCATCGGGGCCGGTGGGAGAATCCTGCGCAGGGCCTACGCCTTTTATCTGCTTCACCCACTGCGTGGGCGACATGCCATATTCGCGCTTGAAGCATTCCCTGAAATAAGACACCGAACTCAATCCCACCATGCCGGCAATCTCCGAGACCGCATATCGCCCCGTCAGCATCAGTCTCTCGGCCTTATGCACTCTCACTCTCTTGATGAAATCCGACACCGTGCTTCCCGTCACACTCTTCACCCTGCGGTAGAGCGACGAGTAGCTCATGCCCATATGCTTGGATATCTCGCCTACGTCAAGCTTTTCATCCTCGATGCGCTCCTCAACCACCTTGATGAGCGTCTCTACAAATTCGCGGTCTTTCTCCCCGAGCGAATCATCGATCAGCGCCTGGCGCAGAGTTTTAGACTTCGTGACCTCAGCCTCCATCTCATGATGCCTTTTGTGCAGAAACATGAGATGCCGCCTGAACATAGTGACCGCGCAGGCGGCAGCCACAGCGATCATGACATAGACGCATATGGCCCACCCCGACAGCCATGCCGGCGGCCTGATTTTAACTTCCAGCGAGCTGAATCCGTCAGGCCACTCCTGGTTGGCGAGCTTTGACCTCACCTGCAGACTATATCGTCCGGCAGGGAGGTTATGGAACGTCACTTTGCTTTCATGCCCGATGCTGATCCAATCATCTGACAGCCCTTTCATGCGATAGGCATAAAGACACCGGTCGACAATCGACTTGTCCATCGGGCTGAACGTGACGCTGAACGTATTCTGCCCGCTCTCCAGCTCAACATTTCCATCGCCCACCGGCAGGCGCATGTCGGCCGCCCTGCGATCATGGCCAAGGACGGTGAATGACGTGAACGTAGGCTGCGGCACCCGCTCCGCCAATTTGAGGCCGCGCTCGTTGATCAGGCAGACACCGTTCATGCCGCCCATCAATATCGTGCCATCGCTCTTGCGAGCGCACGAATGCCGCAGATACGGCCCCGGCAGCACGCCGTCGGCAGGTCCGAAATTGCGGAATTTCCCCTCCTCGCGCTCAAAGCAGGTTATGCCCACATTGGTGCTCATCCAGATATTGCCCGCCCCGTCCTCGATGACCGAGAAGACCGACGAGCACTGCATGCCGTCACGCTCATCATAAAATTTAAGCGCACGGTCAGCCCCCGACACGCAGGCAAGCCCCACGTCAGTGGCTATCCACAAGTTTGAATCCCTGTCCTCAATGATGTGGTTCACGATGCAACGCCTGTCGAAAAAATCAGGCTTGTTGATCTCTCCCGTCACAGCATCCATCACATAAAGCCCGAATCCGAACGTCCCTATCCACATATTGCCGCCACTGTCAGAGAAGAGGGCATTGATACCCACCTTCGGAAGCCCTGAATTGCTCCCCGACAGCTCGCGCACCCTGCGCCAGTCGCTGTCGACAACATCTATACAGCCGCCGTTGTATCCCACCCACACCATGCCGTCAGCATCCACGGCCATGCTCGACGGATAATCGAAGCGCAGAGACGCCATTCTCTCGGTCTTGCCCGACGCTATGTCAAGCATCTCGAGCCCCATTGCCGACGACAGCAGAAACCGACCGTCGGGCATCCTCAAGGCGCACTGATAGGAACTTGACTTCAGACCTGAATTTGAGGGCGTGAAAAAAAGGCAATTTAGTCCATCTACATTCACGTTGACGCCTCCGCCATCGGTGCCCATCACCACCGATCGCTCATCCTCCGACAGGCACAGCGCCAGCACCTCCTTGTCGTTGAGACCGTTGGTCACTCCCGCCACCTTGTCGATCCTCCAGGCCCCGAAGATCCCCCCTTCGCGGCAAAAGAGGCTGGCGCCGCCGCCATTCGACCCGGCCCACACATTTCCGTCCCTATCTTCAAGCAGGGAGTAGACCGAAGGGTTGGCGATGCCCCACTCATGGTCGCGGATGTATGTGACATCGACCTCTGCCCTACCGTCGGCTATTGACTCTATGTCTGACTCATGAAAAAAGCAGACGTTTGACTGCGTGGCACACCATATCTGGCCGTCGGAAGCACGAAGGACATCTAAGATAAGCGAACCAAAGAGCCGGCGGGCCGTTTCCGAGGCTGCGAAATTGATGAACCGCTCGGCATCGACATCCATCACCGACAGCCCCGCCGCCGTGCCCACGAGCAGACGACCACCTCCGCCATCGCAAAGCGAATGCACCGCATCCGAGCTCAATGACCGCGCATCTCCGTCTCTATGCCTGTAGTTAGTGACTGCTCCGGTCCTAAGATTCAGCCTGTAGAGACCCGAATGAAAGTGGCCAATCCACAGATCGTCGCCAATAGATCTTACCCGGCTGATACCCGACGAAGGCAATCCTTTGCATGAATTGCCATTATAGTGCAGAAAGCATCCGCGGGAAGGGTCATACAAGTCTACACCCCTATCTGTGGCTATCCACACTCTGCCGGCATCATCGACATGCACATCATTGATCTTATCTCCAGACAACGAAGAGGCATCCTGATCAGAATGCCTGAATTTCCGGAATGTCTCCGTGGCGCAGTCAAACACACACAGCCCGGAATAATACGTGCCTATCCATACCTGGCCACTGACCTTGTCGGCATCAATCCTCTTTATAAGATTTGTGCTTATGCCGGAGGAATCGCCATCCTCGAAATAGCTCCATACCAATACTCCGTCATGACGATAGAGACCATAGGGCGTAGCCATCCATATATATCCCCTCGAATCTTGCGCCAGATCATTGACAGTAGTTGTAAGCAGGCCTTCTCGGCTAAGGAGATTGCGGGTCTCCAACTGGCGCAAGCGACCATAGGCGTCAGGCGACAGCCACGCCAGCGTCCCTAATAAAACAGTGATAACGATCAACTTCATGGTGCTTATCATATGGACTGATATATTGACAAATCTACCGCAAAATTAACGATTTCAACGGTAAAAAAGACCTCTAATCAACCAAAAACCGACCAAAAATCATTCAAAAATGGATTTTGGTCGGTTTTATGAGGGATAACGCACCGCCGCCCGACAACAAGCATCATATATTTGCACCACAAACATCAATCAACACTTTTATTTCATCAATCTATCAACCCATGAAAAAAACTCTAATGCTGTTTGCAGCCCTATGCGCCGCACTGTTTGGCATGGCACAACAGAAAAAAGTCAGCGGCATGGTATCAGACACCGGAGGCGACCCTCTGATAGGCGTCGCCGTCACCGTAAAAGACAAGGACATCTCGGCGGTGACTGACATCGACGGCCTCTATTCGATCATCGCCGACAGAAGCGACGTGCTCGTATTCACATACGTCGGATTCGTAGCCAAGGAAGAGACCGTAGGAAACCGGGAGACTATAAACGTAGTCTTGCGTGAAAACACCGAAAATCTTGACGAAGTGGTTGTGGTAGGCTACGGCACCATGAAAAAGTCAGATCTCACCGGGGCTGTGACAAGGGCAAACCTCAAAGACCTGGAGAAATCTCCCAACACCAATATACTTCAATCGCTCCAGGGCACAGTGCCCGGCCTTAACATTGGCATGTCGACAGAGGCCGGCACCACGCCATCAATGTCAATACGCGGCACCAACACCATATCCGGCAACTCAAGCGTGCTGATAATACTCGACGGTGTCATCTACAACAGTTCGCTCTCCTCAATCAATCCCGCCGACATCGAATCTATCGATGTGCTGAAGGATGCCTCGGCAACCGCTGTCTACGGCGCGCAGGCAGCCAACGGCGTGATCATGATCACTACCAAGAAAGGATCAGAAGGTAAGACTCGCATCAACTTCTCATCATCCTACTCCATCTCCAATCCCACCAAGGACTACCGGCCCATGAACCGCAGCGAATACCTGCAATTCATGACTGACTTTTTCTATGACAAGGCATATCTCGCTCCCGAATACACCACTCCGAACCCCGACTTCGATCTCGCCTCCTACCTGCCTGACGCCACCATGCGCGACATAAACCAGCCCGACGGCATCTCGGCATACGACTACGACTGGTGGGGAGAGGGCACGCAGAACGGCCACATCTTCGAGAACCGGCTGAGCATATCAGGCGGAAGCCAAGGCATGAAGTACCTGATATCATACGAAAACGTCAATCAGCAAGGCACTATGCTCAACGACGACTTCAAGCGCAACAGCATACGCGTGAATCTTGACCTTGCCCCCTACAAATGGCTCAGGCTCGGATTGCAGACCTTCGGTTCATTCGTGAATCAGGACGGCGTTGGCATAGATATGGGCGCACTGATACGCTCATGTCCTCTGGTGACTCCCTATGACGATGAGGGAAACTATGTGGTCAATCCGCTGCAGACGCTCGACGTCAACCCGTTCCTCGCCACAGGCGCAAGCGACAAAGACCGACACAATTATTTCTTCGGAAACGCCACCGCCGAGATACTCCTCCCGCTCAAAGGCCTGACGTACCGCGTGAACTGGGGCAACAACTACCGCATCGACCAACGATTCTACGCCAACCAATATGACGCAAGCCAGACCGGCGAAGCCTACAAGAACAACAGCACATACTACGACTGGACCGTAGACAATATCCTTAATTACAACAACACATTCGGCCTCCACGGCGTATCCGCCACCCTGCTCTACGGAGCCAGCGAGCGAAAATACGACTTCACAGGCGCCGACGCGAAGAAATTCTCGCGAATGACCCTCGGCTTCAACTCCCTTGAGCTCGGTACAGACCAATACGTCACATCCGACGCATGGAAGGAATCGCTCAACTACCAGATGGCCCGCGTAAACTATAAGTACGATGACCGCTACCTGGTGACAGCCACTGTGCGCCGCGACGGATTCTCAGGCTTCGCCGACAACAACAAGACTGCGGTCTTCCCCTCCGTGGCTCTTGGCTGGGTGATCTCAAACGAGAAATTCTTCCACGCTCCATGGGTCAACTTCCTCAAGCTACGCGCCGGCTGGGGCATCAGCGGCAATCTCACCAGCCGCTACAGCTCACTCGCCAAGGTGAAGTCGGAAGCAGGATACGTATTCGGCGACGGAGCCTCTACCGAGATTCACCAGCAGATCTCGTCGATGGGCAATGACAAACTGAAATGGGAAAAGACAAAGGGCTTCAACTTCGGCCTCGACTTTTCTCTGATACACGGACGCATCCATGGCTCGATCGAAGCATACACTACCAAAACGCATGACCTGCTCTGGAGCATGTCGATCCCGGCGATGAGCGGATACAAGACCGTAGCGACCAACATAGGCCGTCTCTCCAACAAAGGCATCGAGCTCACTGTAATCTCGCACAACATAGCCAACAAAGACTTTGAGTGGACCACTACATTCAATATCTCTCACAATTCCAACAAGATCGAATCCCTATTCGGCAAGGATGCCGACGGCGACGGAAAGGAAGACGACCTCGTGGCCAGCGGCCTCTTCATAGGCGAGTCAGTAGGAGCCATCTACGGATACGTCATCGATGGCATCTATCAGCTCGACGATGACATTCCGGCAGGATACCACCCCGGCAACTACAAGATACGCGATGTCAACGAAGATGGGAAAATCACCACCGATGACCGCACTATCATCGGCTCTTCAGACCCCAAAGTGAGATTCGGCATCATGAATAGCCTGCGCTATAAGAATTTCAACCTCAGCTTCTTCATCAACTCTGTGCAGGGCGGCAAAAACGGATACCTCGGCAGCAATTCAAGCCAGATCAACCAAGGAGACGCCAACAACAAACGATGGAATTCGCTTTCCGCCCTCGGACTTGACTATTGGTCGCCATCAAATCCCGGCGCCCACTATTCAAGAGCCACAGCAAAGGGAGCCATCAGCCCGGGCGCATACCAAAGCCGCAGCTTCGTTAGGCTTCAGGACGTCAACCTGACGTATACTTTCCCGCAGGCGATGGTCAACAAGATCGGACTCGAATACCTTAACGTATACTTCAGCGCCAAGAATCTGCTGACCTTCACCGGTTGGCGCGGATGGGATCCGGAAGCAAACAGCAACTTCTGGGGACGCCCCGTGATGCGCACATTCTCTTTCGGACTCAACCTATCAATCTAACAAATCGAATCATGAACAACAAGATATTTCTGACTCTGGCACTGTGCTCAATAGGTATGACGGCCTGCAATGAAGACTCATTCCTGAAAGAAAAGCCCATCGACTTCATGAGCACCGACAACTCATTCCTGACACAAAGTGATTTCGACATGAGTGTCAACGACCTGTATTTCCAGACCCGCATAGAATTTTACGGCTATGACGAGAACCGCCCGTTTGACTTCATCTACGGCACCGACCTCGTATTTGACGGCGAGCCCGGAGGCATCGAGCGTCATGGCGTCACCACATCAGCCTACGCCTCCGACGGCTCCATTGTGAGACACCACTGGGATGCGCTGTACAAAATGATATCAACCGCCAATGTGATAAAAGATCGCATAGCCGACAGGCCCTTCACGCAGGAAGTCATCGACGAATACACAGCCAAGGCTCTTTTCTTCAGAGGCCTATCCTACCGCACCCTGGCCTACCTCTACGGAGGCGTGCCCATCGAACTCAATGAGGTCACATCCCCGAAAACCGACTACGTCAGATCCACACGCGAGGAAACCCTGAGGCAGGCCGCCGATGACCTTGCATTCGCGGCATCACACCTCAAAGACATCGACAAAGTGCGTGACGGCGAGATAAACAGGCAGGTGGCCAACCACTACCTCGCCGAGGTGTATCTGGCCTTGGGAGAAAACCAAAAAGCAGCCGACGCGGCGACAGCCACCATCGAGTATCCGGCTGTGGCTCTCATGACGCAGAGATTCGGCTCAAGCGCCTCGCATGAACCCGGCGATGTATTCTACGATCTCTACAGGCCGAATAATCAAAACCGGAAATCAGGAAACACCGAGGGCCTTTGGGTGATACAATACGAAACTGACCTGCCCGGCGGCGGAAGCTCGTCAGTGACTGCCAAGACATACGGCAACTACTGCCTCGAGCGCCAGATAGCCCCCATGGTGAGAGACGTGAACATCTCGGGCGTGCGCCCCTTCAATCTATGGCCATGCAGCGACTTCACAGGAGGCCGAGGCATCGGATGGGGAATCACCACAAGGTATTACACCAATGAAATCTGGGAAGAGGATTTTTACGGAGACATACGCAACGCAAACCACAATTTCGTACGCAGATTCCCGGTGCAGAACAAGGCTTTCACCGACAAATACGGCATATCTGAGATTGACGTCGACAACCCGCCAGCCGGCCTGATAGTAGGCCCGGGCAACTCCACCTCAATCCCTGCGCGCTGGCTTTACGCCTATCCGACAAAAGTGACTACGCCCGGAGAGCACCCCGATCCGCTTTATACAAATAAGGCCACCGGTGCGCTCAATGCTTCGGCGGGAGCAACATACACCGATCAATACATGGCGAGGCTCGCGGAGACCTACCTGCTTCGTGCCGAAGCCCGGATAAAGCTCAATCAGCCTGCATTGGCCGCCGACGACGTCAACGCGGTGCGCAGCAGAGCACAAGCCAAACCTGCCACCGCATCGCAGATGAATCTGGACTACATACTCGATGAACGCGCCCGCGAACTCGGTGTCGAAGAGCGCCGAGGCCTCACCCTCCGCCGCACAGGCACCCTCTATGACCGCGTGGTCAAGCACAACAGTTTCTATGCCCAGCCCACATCAAACGGCGATGGCATCGGATGGCAAAAGAAATATGATCTTTGGGCAATACCGCTGAGCGCGATCGAGGCAAACACCGATGCCGTCATCGAGCAAAATCCAGGCTATTGACCGGTGCCAGGCCTTGAATCAATTATGGTATTTTGGTAGTTATAGTTTTTGGTAACGGTCGGCGGCTATCGCGAAATCCGGGCATCAACCGGCTTTACGATAGTCGCCTCCCTAAAAATTTGATTTTTACATGAGAAGACTTTTATTTCTATTGCTGGTAGCATGGTGCTCAACAGTGGCGTCTGCCGGCGGAATCAAAGTGTCTGACACGCGCACATCGCCATCTGATTTCGACCTTGGTGCTTCCACCATATATTTCTCCCCCTCGGAGGCGGAACTCGTGGGGCTCGCCGCCGGGATGCTTAGCGATGATGTGGAGCGCGCAACCGGACACAAACCGGCGTGCCGCAAGAGCGACAAGGCCAAGGGCGAAAACGCGGTGATCGTGGCCACTCTGGGCACAAATCCCCTGGTGGAGCGGCTGGTCAGCGAAGGCCGCATCAACTGCGACTCGCTCCGTGGCGCTTGGGAAAGATTCCTGATCGTCACTGTCGACAATCCGGCCAAGGGCATCGGCCGCGCGCTTGTGGTGCTCGGCAGCGACCGTCGGGGAGCGGCTTTCGGCATCGCCACCCTGTCGGAGGCTATCGGCGTTTCGCCCTTCTGCTGGTGGGCCGACGTGCCGACGGCGAAACGCAAAGGCATATTCCTTCCCCGATGCGAATACGCCTCGAAATCGCCGAGTGTTAAATACCGAGGCATATTCATCAACGACGAAGGTTGGGGATTCCAGCCCTGGGCTTCGAAGACTATCGAGCCGGAGATCGGCGCCCCGGGCCCGAAAACCTACGCCCGCGTGTGCGAACTTCTGATACGCCTAAAGGCCAACATGCTGGCCCCGGCCATGCACCCCGCCACCGTGGCATTCAACCGAGTGCCCGGCAACAGGGAGACCGCCGACCGATGGGGCATCATAGTCACCACATCGCACTGTGAGCCTCTGCACTACAACAACACCACCGAATGGGACAAGAAAACGCAAGGCGAATGGAACTACCTGACCAACAAGCAGCGCATCAACGAAGCGCTTGACAAGCGAGTGGCCGAGGTGGCGCCTTACGAAAACGCATACGTGCTGGCCATGCGAGGCATCCACGACGCAGGCCTCGTGGGCGTGCCGGAAGATCAGAAAGTGGCAGTGACCGAAGCGGCTCTCGCCGACCAGCGCGAAATGCTCTCGCGCCACATAGGCAAGCCAGCCGAGGAGATCCCACAGGTATTCGTGCCCTACAAGGAAGTGCTCGATATCTACGAGCGCGGCCTACGCCTTCCCGACGATGTGACTATAGTCTGGCCCGACGACAATTTCGGCTACATCAAGCGTCTGCCTGACGCCGACGAGCGCAAGCGCAAAGGCGGTTCGGGAGTGTACTACCACATTTCATACCTCGGGGAGCCGCATGATTACCTATGGCTCAACACCACCCCCACCACCCTCATATATGAGGAGATGCACAAAGCATACCTGGCCGGCGCCGACCGCTATTGGCTGCTCAATGTCGGCGACATCAAGCCCGGCGAACTCGGAATTAAATTTTTCATGGAACTCGCCTGGGACATAGATGCCTTCGACTTCAAAAAGGCCCATGACTTCGTCCCCGGCTATCTTGCATCTGTTTTCGGAGAGGAGCACCGCGCGGCGCTGGCCGACATTATGGAGACATACTACCTGCAAGGCTTCCGCCGCAAGCCCGAGGCCATGGGCTGGGGCGTGGAGTGGAACAATGCTTTCGCGCAGGAAAGAATGACCGACACCGATTTCTCTTTCACCAACTATGATGAAGCGGAAAACCGTTTGGCCGAATATGACCGCATTTCAAACTTGGCCGCCGAAATGATGGAGAGACTGCCGCGAGAGAAAAAGGATGCGTTCTTTCAGCTGGTCTATTACCCCGTTAAGGGCTCAGCGCTGATGAACCGCAAGATGCTCCTTGCGCAGAAGAGCCGCATCTACGCCCGCCAAGGCCGAGCTGCCACAGCTGCCACAGCAGCCAAGGCAGTAGAAGCTTTTGACAGCCTTGCCGCACTCAATGACCGATACAACAACCAATGCGATGGAAAGTGGCGCCATTTCATGCAATTGGCTCCCGGCTGGACGGCCAAATATCAAGAAATGCCACCAACGGGTGAAACCACGCTCTCAAGGGGCCCGAAGATCAACATTTACGTGCCGGGTATCTGCGCCGGGTATCTGCACGGCGACGGCGGCATGATGCCGTGCCAGGCTCCATATCAGAGTGAGACTCCATACTTCGAAATATACAACTCAGGCGACGAGCCATTCGACTGGGAAGCTGTATGCGACCATCCGGCTGTGAACCTCTCATCCGCCGAGGGCACTGTAAGCGACCAATGCCGCGTATACGCTGACATCGATTGGGCCAAGGTGCCTGAAGGCGCGTCATCGGCAATCTGCGAGGTCAGGGGCTGCGGCAAAAGCCTTAAGGTGGTGATTCCGATGCACAAGCCATCGGCCGGGCAAATGCAGAGCGCAAAAGGATGCCGCATGGAGCATGGTGGCGTGGTGTCGATGCCGGCAGGCCGCCCCTCCCGCATCAGCCGTAGCGGCGCTATCGTACCCGAGACCGTCAAGGGCCTCGGATATGAACCCGACTGCTTGCTTATGGGCATGCCGCTCACATCCATGCAGGGACGCGGACTCGATGCACACGCCAAAGCCGAGTATGACTTCTACTCATTCACCGGCGGAAACGCCGAGATCAACATCTACGCACTGCCCGTATTCGGCATAAATAAGGATTCGGGCACGCGCTACGGCGTGCGCGTGGACGATGGCATCGTGATCTGGACAGGCGCGCCGTCGGGCGAATACTCCACTCCATGGAAAATAAATGTGATAAAAAACAGCGCGCTGTCAAATGTGCGCCTGAATGTAGGCGACCCCGGCAAGCACAAACTCACCATCTATTGCAGCGACCCCGGGATAGTGCTTCAGAAGATAGTCATTGACTTCGGCGGACAGAAGCATTCATACCTCGGCGCCCCCATCAGCCCTATCATCGACTGAGATAAACGCCCGAATATAAAAAGGCCACTGATTTTACGGAAAAAGGCTTCCGTTCAATCCGTGGTCTTTTGTTTTGGCGGGCGCGATTTATCGCGCCCCTACCCTGTCCGGCCTGGAAATCAAATGTGGAGACCCGGGCATGGGCCGGCCACCATCTGGGTGATCCAAAGCCATAGCGGACAGGTGACGATGAAGAGGATCACGCTCAAGGTGAGCGATGATGTGCCGGTGGCCACGTATACGTTGTTTTCGTCGGCGATGATTATGCCGGAGAATGCCGGAGGCAGGGCGCATGAAACCACGAGCATGTAGAGATTCTCGATGTCCATCTTGCATAGCAGGCCGATGAATAGCGCGGCGGCGGGCATGAGGAATAGCTTGAGCAGGGATCCGAGGATGGCCTGCCAATTGATGTCAACCTTGATGGCCGATAGGGTGATGCCTGCCGAAAAGACTGCCATGGAGGCGTTAGCCTTGGCGATGAGGTCAAACGACGGGCTAAGCCATGCGGGCCACTTGATGCCTACGAGCACCATCACCACTGCCAGAATCGGGGCCCACGCCACAGGCTGCTTGAGAGCCTTGATCACAGGCTTCCAGGCGCTTTGCTTCTTCTGGCCCGGCTTATCGGCAAGAGAGGCGTTCATGAGCGACAGGCCCACGGGGATGCCGATAGCGTTGACTACAATGCCCACAATGGCCACTACGAGAGCCACGGCAGGGGTTGTGCCGAAGATTGGCTCGAGCACGGCGAAGCCGAGAAAACCAATCGTAGGCGAACCGTTGATGAGAGCTGCCACTGCACCGTCGGCGCCGTTATTTCCCTTGAAGCAGAATGCGAAAATGAAATACACCAGCATGAAGCATCCCATGATCACTCCGGTGGAGACGAGCGTGAGCTTGAGGTCGTCATAGAGCATCTCGCGGCTTGCGCTCACGATGCTGACGAACAGGGCGGCCGGCAACGCGAAGTTAAGGACGACTTTGTTGAATTTCTTGGCGTCGTCGCCCGAGAATACGCCTTTCTTGCCGGAAATGTATCCCGCAAGCATCACCACCACTATCGGGACGATGGCATAGAGAATGATATGTTCCATACAATAGTTGAATTAATGTGTTTGTCAATCTAATAATCATGAATCGGAGGCGCGCGCCTCCGATTCATGATCAGACGGGATGCCGGCCTCAGACGGTGATATTCTGCAAAGTGGCCGGATTGAGGTAGCCTATGTGTCCGCTCTCCTTTCCGGAGTCAGCCGCAAGCTGCACATCGATCAGGCAGGTCTTTTTAGAAGCGACAGCTTCACTGAAAGCCGCCTTTAGGTCTGATGGAGTTGTGACGTAGTAGGTCTGCGCGCCGAATGCCTCGCCGAGCTTGTCGTAGCGTGCATTGATGTCGAGAGTGGTGGGAGCCGGGTCGGTGGTGGCATCCATAGGCTTTCCTATGCCGTTATAGATGCCGCCGTTGTTGAAGATCACCACGGTCAATGGCAACTTGAAGCGGCAAGCCGTGGAGAAATCCATGCCCGAGAATCCGAATGCGGAGTCTCCCTCAATGGCCACCACGCTCTTGCCTGTGGCCACGGCGGCGCCGATGGCCGAACCCATGCCCATGCCCATGATGGCCCATGTGGCGCAGTCTACGCGATGGCGCGGAAGCGACATGTTGACGGTGTCGCGGGTGTCATCGAGCGTGTTGGCGCCCTCGTTGATCAGGATCAGGTCAGGATTGCTCTCGATCAGAGGCTTGAGGGCGCTCAAGGCAGTCCAGTGGTTCATGGGGCTGGCCGATGCGTTGGATGCCAGACGGGCGGCGAATTTTGCGTTCTTTTCCTTGGCTTCGGCTTGAAGCGAGGTCACCCATGCCGGGTCAGCAGCCATCTTTTTAGAGGCGAGCCCTGCGAGGATGGCATCAAGCGAAAGGCCCATGTCGCCCACCACCGGAGCGGCTATCGGACGGTTCACGTCTATCTCCTGCGGCTCGACGTCGAGCTGTATGAATTTCAGGGCGGGATTCCACTTGCCTTTGCCGAATGACAGCATCCAGTTGAGCCTTGCGCCGATCACCATCACCACATCGGCCTGCTCCATGATGGTGGAGCGGCATGAGATGGCGCTCAGCGGGCCGTCGTCAGGCATAAGCCCCTTGGCCATCGACATCGGCAGATATGGAATCGAATATTTCTCTATCAATGTCTTGATCTTGTCATCGACCTGGGCGTAGGCTGCGCCTTTGCCCAGCAGGATGGCGGGACGCTTGGCCGAGGCAAGTAGGTCGACGGCTCTGTCGACCGAAGCCTGATTCGGCGCCACAGGCGAATACATGTCTACAGGCTCGTAGAAGAGCTTTTCAGCCTCGGCGGCATCCATCACCTCTCCGAGGGCGGGAGTGGTCATGTCGATGTATACGCCGCCCGGACGCCCGGTGACTGCGGCGCGATATGCGCGGTAGACGGCTGAGGGGATGTCCTTTGCGGTGTAGCATCTGAAGGCGGCCTTCACAAGGGACTTGGCCGTGTTAAACTGGTCAAGTTGCTCATATGTGCCCATGTTCATGTCCACCATCCTCGGGTCGGAGGCTCCGGAAATCTGTATCATCGGGTAGCAGTTGACCGTGGCGTTGGCCGTGGCCGTGAGGCCATTCATGAAGCCAAGCGACGACACTGTCATCAGCACGCCGGGCTTCTTCGTGAGATAGCCTTCGGTGGCGGCGGCCATGCCGGCCTGCTGCTCATGGCGGAATCCCACGAATCGTATGCCCTGCCCTTGTATCAGGTATCCGGCCTCTGTGATGGGAATGCCCACAAGGCCGTAGACGTTTTCTATTCCTATTCTTTTCAGGGCGCGGGCCAGAATGTACATGCCCGTGACCTGATTTGGGAAACTCGGCGCGGAGGCCGCGGTTCCTGTCTGTTTTGTGTCAATCATGATCTTTACATTTATTTGATTAAACACATCATTTAGCCTGAGCTGCCACAGGGGCTGTGGTGCCGTTCTTGGCGAATTGGTCTATCTGCTCCTGTGTATAGCCGTATGCCTTGAGCACATCCTCGGTGTCGCCTCCGAGCGAGGGGCACGGGCCGTACTGCGGCTGGTAGTTGCTCATGGTGAAGGGGCATCCCACAGTCACAAACTCGCCAATGTTGCCGCCTTGGTTGATTTTGACAAGCGTATTGCCGTCGTAGAGCGACGCGTCAGACATAACTTCTTTAGTGGAGAGAACCGGACCGACAGGCACGCCGGCGGCGCTCAATATCTCGGTGACCTCGAATTTGGTCTTGTCGGCTGTCCATGCGCCGATGCGCTGATAGATCTCGTCTTTGTGGCGGTCGCGCGCGTCGGCGGTGTTGAAATCAGGATTGGTGAGCCAATCCTCAAAGCCGAATGCCTTGCAGGCGAGCTCGAAGTCCTTGGCGCCGCGCTGCAGGATGATGTAGACATAATTGTTGGCATCGATGGCCGAATCGAGATCTCCCGCAGGCTTGCACTTGTAGGTCCAGCCCAGCACGCCGCCGCCTTCGATATTGCCCGAGCGAGGCACGCAATCACCGAATTTACCGTTGGGATACTGCGGGAATTGAGTCAGATACCCTATCTTTTCGAGGGTGAGTTGGTCGCGGGTCTTTATGCGGCAAAGGTTGAGGCAAGCGTTGTGCATAGACTGATACACATAGCACCCTTCGCCCGTGTGGTTCCTTTGCTGCAGGGCGGCAAGGAGGCCGATGAGCAGGTGCATGCCCGTATTGGAGTCACCGAGGGCCGCGCCTGACTGCGTGGGCACATTGTATTCGCCATCATACCATCCGGTGGTGGATGCGGCAGCGGCAGTCACCTGGGCTATAGGCTCGTAGGCCTTTAGATCCTTGTATCTTGAAGATAGAGGGAATCCCTTGATGGTGCCGTAGATGCACTTCGGGTTTAGCTTATGCACCACCTCCCAGCTGAATCCGAGCTTGTCCATGGCGCCCGGATGAAGGTTCTCGACAAAGATGTCGCAATCCTGAATCAATTTTGTCAGGATGGCCTTGCCGTCGGGAGTCTTTGCGTCGAGCGTGAGCGACTTCTTGTCGCTGTTGAGCTGAAGGTAGTAGTAACTCGGCTCGTTGGGGTCAAACTGCAGTTCCTTGCGTGTGGCGTCGCCCACGCCCGGGCGTTCGATTTTGATTACTTCCGCTCCAAGCCAAGCGAGCATTTGAGTACATGAGGGGCCGGACTGGACTTCGGTGAAGTCGATGACCTTTATGCCCTGCAACGGTGCTGTGTTCATAGTCATTGTGTTTAGTTAAGATTTTATATGTGTCTATAATTTCTGATTTTAATTCACAAAATCTAACAATAACAACAATGGCGAGACTATAAAGTTAGAGCAAGACATACAAAAAATACTAAAAACGCTAAACGAATGAGGGGCGCCAACGTCAAATCTCGGCGATCGACTCCGGGCGCGCCCTCATGCGACTGCTTCGGTCCGTGTTCCCTATTTGCGGCTCACTGGCGATTCGTCCATATAGAGATATGATGGCTCATAGCCGCCATAGTCCACCACTATTTTCTCAAACACAACGCCCGGATCAAGAGGCTTGAGCCAAAGGTTAAATTCACTCTTGCGGCCATCAGGGAGCGGCAGCGCCACCCGCTTCTCGATTACGCGGCGCGACACGGTGGGGTAGAACACCGTGTAGGCGTTTTCAGGCTCTTCATTGAGGTTGGCGTTGAAGTTGACCACTTCCGACTCGCCTCCCTCGATGCCCACCTCATAGCGGTGGCCGTCCTTGTTGCTGAAAGCAAGGGTGGATTTGACCACCACGATGACATCCACCGAATCGCGAGCCTCGCCGAGACTCACCTTGTAGTCGAGACGGGCATCGCCTATAGGCAACGTGCGGGGCAGCAATGTCACGCCGCCCAGAGTGCGTCCAAGGTCTGGAATCACGGTCCACTGCGCATCGGCGGCATTGGTGGCGCTCCAGAAGTGAGGCGCCTCAATGCTGACAACTCCGTTTTTGCCGGTGTGCGCATATCCGCCGTTAGACTGCACGGCATCGATGCGATGCACCTCGGGCATTGCGTCGGCGGGGAAATTGTCATTCCACGATGTGTATCCGATGTGCTTCTGCGTCATCATGCCGTTCCATTTGCCTCCCGACATCTTATGATTATAGTCATCCGACAGTGCCTTATCGCGGGCGAAAGCCTTCTCCACCCTGTCGGCCCACATATTGCAATCGGCATCGCCGAGCTTGTGGAGGCGATGGTTCATGGCCTGGGAGTAGTACATGTCGTAGAGGTTGGCCATGGCCTGCACAGGATAAAGTATGATCTGCTTGTAGGCGTCGCGGCGAGCGGGGTCAAGCGTCTGGTACTGGCGCATAGCCTCAACCTCGAGCACAAGGAAATCGGCGCGGACGTCGCGCCATTCGCCGCTCTCGAGATTGTAGGTGTTGCGGTCGAGCATCTCCGGGGTCACTCTTCCGGCATATTTGCTGTATAGATTGAGTATCCGCGCGGCCTCGTCCGCCTGATCGGCGCCAAACTGCTCGGCGCAGAATTTGCGGGTGTGGTCCAGAATATTTGATGCGGAATACTTCTGCGGATTCCATGCCATGTCCATAAAGAGAGTGATGGGATATTCCATGGGCTTAAGGTCGCCCACATTGAGTATCCAAAGACGGTCCACCCCGTATTCCGAAGCGAGGTTAAGCTGCTCCCACATGCCTTGGATCGGAGTGACGTTGAGCCATTTAGAGTTGCGCGGCGCACCTACGTAGTCCACATGGTAGTAGAGGCCGAAACCGCCGGGGTGCTTCCGTTCCTGATCCGAAGGCACGCGGCGCACGTTGCCCCAGTTATCGTCAGAAAGCAGGATTATAACATCGTCGGGCACCTTCAGCCCCATGTCATAGTATTTCTGCACTTCCTTGTATAGAGCCCAGAGCTGCGGGTGCTTCTCGGGCGCCTGCCCGGTCTCCTGCTTTATGATTTTGCGCTGGTTCTTTATGATTTTCTCAAGCAGCCGCAGGTTTTCCTGATCGCGCGACACATATTCATGGTCATGCCCTTCCTCGCCGCCCATCGGAGCGTCGCCATCGCCACGCATGCCAATGGTGATGATGTCTTCTTTGTCGGCCACCCGGCGTATGCCTTCACGGAAAAAGCCGTCGATTGTCTCCTGGTTGCGGGCATAGTCCCACACTCCGTATTCGCCTCGACGCCTCGCCCACTCCTGGTGGTTGCGGGCCATAGGCTCATGGTGAGAGGTGCCCATGATCACGCCCATCTCATCGGCGAGGTCGCTGTTGGCGGGGTCATCGGCATAGAATGCCCAACCCCACATGGCAGGCCACATATAGTTGCCTCGCAGACGCAGCAACAGCTCAAACACCTTGGCGTAGAATTCACGTCCGCCATAATCAGTGCCAAACTGATTCTTCACCCACGATGTCAGGCAAGGAGCCTCATCGTTGAGGAAGATGCCTCGGTATCTGACCGCAGGCTCGCCATTGGTGTAAACGCCTCTCTTGAGGCTCACGCTCTCCTTTGGCTCTACCGGCACGTCGGCCCACCAATACCACGGCGAGACGCCTATCTGCTCTGAAAGCTCGTAAGTGCCGTAGATCGCGCCTCGGCGGTCGCTGCCGGCCACCACAAGGGCCTCCTCCACTCCGGGAGCCGGATTCTCTACAAACGCGATAAGATACTTCTCTGTCGCGCCCTTCAGCGGCGCGAGGTCAATCTTCTTGTCTTTGGCCAGCTGCCTGATGTGCTTGCTGCCCACGGTGCCCACGATGATGGCCCGCGGCCCCTTGATTTCTGACGAGACAGCCGGCTTGATGCCCGACACGGCCTCGAGATCGCGCATGAAATTGCCAACGGCTATGCCCACGCCTTTCTCATCGGCGCTGTCAGTGACTATCGCAGGCACCCCTGATGAGGATATCATGGCGAAACCGTCGCCCTGCGTCACCATGTCGTTGTCTTTGGCAAGCATCGCGCTCCCGCCCAGCATCAAAGCCGCGGCCGCCGAGACGCAGAATCTGTCAATCTTCATTTCATTTGCTTGTTTGGTACTTATAGAGTGAAGTTAAGACCGCTTCACTCACATATGCTCACAAACTGCACCTTATCGGACTTGCGGGGCTTGGCGTCGGGCGTCTCTGCCGGATAGCCGAGGGCAAGGATCAGGCACAGGTCATACCCCTCGCTGAATCCAAGCCTCTTCAGCAACTCCGGATTTTCCTTGATAGAGCGCACGGGCATGCCAAGGTTGACAGAGCCGATGCCGTAGGCCCAGGCGGCGAGGCCAATGTTGCCTGACAGCAGGCCTGTATCGATGAGCGACATGTCATAGCCGGTGTCATTGGCGATGAACATGTAGACCGGCGCGCGGTAAAGCCCCTTTACACTGTCGGCAAGATAGGCCGCCGAAGCGCTGTCGGCCACCACCTTCACCTCGTAGGCCTGCTGATTGCGGCCATTAGGAGCATTTATGCCGCATTCTATTATTTTATCGAGCACATCGCGCGGTACCTGCCTGTCGGCGTACCGGCGTATGCTGCGGCGCGACATGATGTTGTCAACCACCGCCTCGCTCCGGTCTTGACTCTGTTCTTTTGCAGCGGCATCAGGCCTATCAGCCGATTCGCCGCATGATGCAAAACAGGCAGCGACGCACATGGCCATCGCCGTCTTCACTATATAATTCATAATCTTTATTTAATTTAGAAACGTAATTCGAGGAGAGCGCTGAACGCGGCATGAGATAGCCTGACGGCTCATTCGCCGCAGATCGTGGCCACAATCTTGCGCGGGCCTCCGCAATCGCGGAATTCACACAGGTATATGCCCTGCCAGATGCCGAGATTGAGGCGTCCGCCCGTAATGGGTATGGTGACAGAGGGGCCTATGATCGACACCTTGGCATGAGCCGGCATATCGTCGAGTCCCTCCATCGTATGCTCGTAGTATGGTTCCCCCTCCTTCACCAGCCGGTCAAAGATCGACCCCATGTCGATCCTCACATCAGGGTCGGCATTCTCATTGATCGTGAGTGCTGCGCTTGTATGCTTGACAAACAAGTGAAGCAACCCGGTCTGTGGCAGACCGGGAAGATGAGAGATGATGTCTCCGGTGACGAGATGGAAGCCCCGCCGGCGGGGCTTGAGAGCGAACTCAATCTGTCTCCACATCACTTAGCGCGCACAAAGACGGCTTTGCCCACGCTTGGAGCTGTGTAGACAAGCGTATCGCCCTCCCAAAGGCCGTAGGCATCGGGGTCGTTGACCAGCCTGAGCATATCGTTTTGTACAGTCTCCTCCTCACAGGCCATCTCGGTCATGAGCGCGTTGCTGAAGCGGATGGTGTCATTGGTCACGCCGAAAGCGCCGCCGATGGTGTTGCAATCGGTAGATATGCCGAATGCGTTTTCAGCCTCAATGAAAGTCAGGCCGTAGGGGCTTTCGGAGTCGAAGCATGTGGAAGCGCAATCCACGATGTAGTTGTCGAGCCTCCACTTGCCGTCAAGGCCGATAGAGTCTGCCTGCACTTCAGCGGCCGCTTCTGTCTGCGCCGCTTCTTCCTGGGCCTTATTGCCGCCGCATGATGCGAGCATGGCTAGCGCCGAAATCATAAAAAGAGTTTTCTTCATGTCTTATCAAAAAATTGTCATTTGGCACAAAGATACGAAAACATTTTCTAAATATCGCGCCCGACCCCAATTTAATCAATCACCATCTCCTAAAACCTATGGCGACCTAAAGACAGGAGCACAAGAAAGACAGGAGACTTGACATAGGTGGAGGTGCGTTTCTCCGAAACGCACGGGCCAACATCCGCCTAAGTTGATAATATACAAATGTTTTGATTTTCCAAACAAAATGATAAAATTATCGGCATTCCGCTTCTTTTTTGCTATCTTTATGGGGTGTCTTAAGCCGCAAGGCTTACATCACGCCCAAAAGCTCGATGTCAAACACAAGGGTTGATCCGCCGGGGATGCCGGGCTGATTGACCTTTCCGTATCCCTGCGAGGCAGGCACGCATACCTCCCACCGGTCGCCCACGCGCATCTGCTGCAGGGTGATCACCCAGCCGGGAATCAGGTCGCGCAGACGGAATGCCGGAGCCACGCCGCCCCGACTGCTGTCGAACGTCTTGCCATTGATGGTCTTCCCGGTATAGTGCACGCTCACTACGCTGCCTCGGTGTGGCGACGCTCCGCCCTTGCCCCCTTGCTTGATCACCTTGCAAAGGATACCACCTCCGATATCCCTAACGCCCGGCTCCTTGGCCTTATCGGCGAGCCATGCCAAATTCTTCTCTACATATTCCTGCTTTGCCATATGTGTCTATTTAATTAATTATGCCCGCAAATATACGAATAAATGACCAAACATCGCATAAACGTCAACGCATCCCTCCACCCGGCGACGAGATGCGGATGCGGCTCCCCCTGCCAACTAAAAGAAAATCGCGAGCAAGGTAGAGATGACTAATATGATTATAGCCGTGGTGCAGCCGCATCCTTTTTCATTGTCATCATCAGGAGTGGTCTGGACGCCGATGAAATCGGCATTAATTGTGATATTTATCTTGGTGACATCGTCATCATCATCGTCATCATCATCATCATCATCATCATCATCATCATCATCATCATCTACATCGTTTCCGCCATTAGGCGCGGCAGGCCTCCGAGGTTCGGCGGCCTTTGGCGGTTCCGCGACCTTCTGCGGCTCGGCGTCGGCAGGCTCGGCAGGGCCATTCCGCTCAAGACTTCGGGGCATGATCATCACCATGCCACCATAAATGTCGTGCTCTTCGCTCACGTCATGCAGCATTATCTCGCACCGAAGGCTGCCGATGTCTGAGCCGCCGGCTTGAGCCAAAGCCCTTACCTCGGCGGTCTGATCGGGCTTTATGTAACCTACGATTTCATCGTCGCTGTTACGCACACTGATAGCACCGGAGCCGACCTGCTCCGCCCTCAAATACCCTCTCATGTAACTCGGCCATCCTCGCTTATAGTGGCGCCTCAGGTCGGCAATCGGCAGTGTCAATGGTAATCGCATAGCGCTATGTATTGATAGTGATTAAATAGGCGTACTAACCTCTTGGACAAAGATAAGCCAAACAACTCATATATACAAATTTCAGAGCGCTTTTTTATAATACCACTTCAAAGGGGCAGGCGCCGCTGACATGCGACACATCCCCATGGCGGAAAATAAAAAAGGCTCCCGCCCGGGAAATAACCCGCGAGGAAGCCAAAGCTCTATTCATAAAAGAGTCCCTGAAGGACTGATGTGCTAACTAATGGCAAGCATTATCAAACCCTAACGAAGAAACTATTCGATGGCGGCTTTGATGGCGCCGGCTATGTAGAGGACGTCGTCATCGGTGACGTAGGGGCCTGCGGGAGGCAGATGCCCACGGCGAAGAGGGCTTCGCTGACGCCGTTGATGTAGGCAGGGGCGTTGCGGTAGACCGGTTGCTTGTGCATCGGCTTCCACAGGGGGCGAGCCTCGATGTTGGCCTTGTCGAGGCAGACGCGCAGAGCCTCCACGTTGTCGTTGGGCTGGCAGTCAGTAGTGGCTGTCGAGGCCGCATGGATCACGCCTGCCGCACCGCCCACGGCGCCGGTCACGATCTGCTTGTAGGCGTTCTCCTGACCCTTGATTTTGAGGTCGGGGTCGAGCGTGGCAGTGCATAGCCAGAAGTTGGAGTCAGATTCGGGCCACGGGTTGCAGTGCATCTCGATGCCCT
>CANNVE010000022.1 GCA_947525975.1 uncultured Muribaculaceae bacterium
GGGATATGCTTCGCTGAAGCTCAGTGCGGGGGGGAGGGGGATGCTTCGCTGAAGCTCAGCGCGAGGACAAAAAAGGCTCAGCGCGGGGACAAAAAAAGGCTTGGCGCGAGGGCAAAAAAGGCTTAAGGCACGGGGTCGAAGCCGCTTCCGCCCCAGGGGTGGCAGCGGCAGATGCGCTTGGCTGCGAGCCATGTGCCTTTGAGGGGGCCGTATTTCATGATGGCGTCGATGGCGTATTGGCTGCATGTGGGGGTGTATCTGCATGACGGGGGCAGCATGGGCGATATGCAGCCTTTGTAGAAGTATATCGGCAGGCAGAATATCTTTTTTATGGCATTGCCCATCATCAGGATAGTTGCATTGCGGAAAGGAGCCTTTCCATGGCTGCCGCCACTTTGGCGTAGGGCTGCAGGCGCGAATCTACGTAGACGAAGGCCAGGTCTATGCGCGAGCCTTCGGGCAGGGGATGCAGGTCGCGCGCCAGGCGGTATGCCTCTCTGATGCGGCGGCGCATTGTCACGCGGTCTACGGCGTGACGCAGGCGCTTCTTGGGCACAGATATCATGAATTGCACGGGGGCGTCGCTGCGCCTGCCGGGGTTTGAGCGCCATACGGCCCTCAGCGGGAACGCAAGGGCGCTGTGCGAATCAGCGCTGCGGCCAAAGAGCGAGTCGATGGCCATAGCGCTGCACAGTTTTTCTTTTTTGTAAAGCCGGGGCACCCTTGTCGGTCTTTAAGAGTGATTCAATGAGCAGTGTGCTCGGCCAGGAACAGGTCGAGAGCGGCGGTCATTGACGGAGCCTTGGGGTTTGGAGCCTCGAGGTTGAGGCGCAGGCCGGCGTCCTTCACAGATTTGGCGGTGGTGGCGCCGAGGGTGGCGATGGCTATGTCTCCCTGGTTGAAGTCGGGGAAGTTCTTCAGCAGGGATTCAATGCCCTGGGGGCTGAAGAATACGAGCATGTCGTAGTCGAAAGCCTCGTCGGGGGTGAAGTCGTTGCTGACGGTGCGGTACATCACTGCGCGTGTGTATTTGATGCCGTTCTTGTCGAGCACGTTGAGAGCCTCGGCATTGTGCACGTCGCTCACGGCGTAGAGGTATTTCTCGTCTTTGTGCTTGAGCAGCGAAGGCACCAGGTCGTCGAGCTTGCCGGTGGCTGTATGGAAAATCTTGCGTTTGCGATAGATAATGTATTTCTGCAGATACAGGGCTATCGCCTCGGTGGTGCAGAAATATTTCATCGTGTCGGGAATGGTGACGCGCATCTCTTCGCAAAGTTTGAAGAAATGGTCGATGGCGGTCTTTGCCGTGAAAATGACTGCGGTATAATCCGGTATAGACACTTTCTGCTGGCGGAATTCCTTGACCGTGAGGCCCTCTACTTTAATAAACGGGCGAAATACGATTTCTACGCCATATTTCTCCGCGATGTCGTAGTAGGGTGACTTGTCTGACTTTGGCTTAGGTTGGGAAACCAGAATCTTCTTTATGTCCATTATTCGCAATGGTTGGTCCGTTAACATGAATTTTTCCGGGTTATGCCCCGGGTTCCATAGTGTGGGTTATGCACAGGGAAAAGGCCGTTTCCAGCACGATAAGAGCCGGTACGATTTCCAGAGTGCAAAGGTACAAAATAAAATAAAGCAAAGAGCCAAAATTTTGGTAAAAAATTCTAAAACCCTTTGAAATAAATACAATTCGGGCCAAAATATATAGCGCCGCGCCTGTGATGACCATGGCTTTGGCGGTTGGCGGATAGAAAATGCCCACGAGGGCGGGGACGATGAGCGCGAAGCCCAGCAGGCATTGAGACGACGTGAAGCCCTGCATCAGCAGCCTGCTTCCGGCTTGGGTGGCGAAGGTGTATCCCAGCAGCCAGTAGGCGGCCATCTGGGTCAGGAAGTAAGTGGCGGCGAGGCAAATCAGTCGGCCGGTGTCGGCGAATGCGTTTTCGGGCCGGGGCGGGACGCAGAGCCCGGTCTCGGGCCCTATCGACGATATTGCGCTATATAGGAGGAGGCCGATGCACACGCACCATTGCACTGACATCAGCGCTATGGCCCAGCGCTCATTGCCGGTGCTTTCGTCGAATGCGTTCTCGCGGCTGCGCATGCCAAGCATTTCCTGCCAAAGCACGTAGAATAGGCGCCGGCATTTGCGGTAGCTGAGCATCATGGCCAGGAACATTGCTGTGAGCAGGGCGAGGACGCCAGAGTTGTCGCCGGCATTGACAGGGCGAGGGCTGCCTTCGATGCCTTGGTGCCAATCAGGCATCTCCGCAGGCTCGGCAATGGAGATGAGCGTTATGGCGGGGGCGAGGGTGTCGAGGTGCTCGCCGTCGCCATAGAGCCAAGCCTCGGCTCTTGAAGATGGGATGTAGGCCTCTGAAGCGCGCAAGGCCGCTGTGTCGGCGGGCAGTGTGTCGGTCGCCGCGGAGGTGATGTAGGTGGGGACGGGCATGGCTTGTCACTGTTTCAGGGTGTGGCCAAGCACTATGTCGACCGCTTCGCGGGGCGAAGCGGCCACCATCCAGGGGGCGCCTTCCTTGTCGGTGAAGCCTTCGGCCACCGACTGGTCAAGCCACGATATCAGCCCGTCGTAGTATCCGTTGATGTTGAGTATGACCACAGCGCCCTGGTATAGCCCGAGCTTGCGGCGCGTGATCATCTCGGCCACCTCGTCGAGGGTGCCTACTCCGCCAGGGAGGGCTATCACGCCTATGGCCAGATTTGCCAGGGTGGCTTTTCGGGCCTGCATGGTGTCGGTGATGATGGTTTCAGTCAGGCGCGGATGATTGCGGCCGGCGTCGACCATGAATCGGGGGATTACGCCTATGGCCTTGCCTCCGGCTTCGAGCGCGCCGTCGGTGACGGCTGCCATAAGGCCCATTTTTCCTGCGCCGGTGATGGCCGGCAGGCCGCGCCGGGCTATTTCGGCCCCGAGGTCGCGGGCCGCGTCGAAATATACGGGTGCTATGGTGTCGCTTGAAGAGCAATATACTGTGATTCCTTGCATAGAAATGAGTTTACTTTTTGCTAATGAACGCTTTTGTGGTCAGGGACGCGGCAAGGGCCACGATCGCCACCGCCGCCATCACCATGGCCAGGTCGCATGGCTCTACCTTTACGGGGTAGGAGTCGATGGTGAGCTGCGAGGGGTCGCCGTTGAGGCGTATGAAATGCCCGTATTGCTGCGCCAGGGCGAGCGCGGTGCCTATGATTATGCCTGCCAGGCCTCCGGCCATGGTGATCAGCCATCCTTGGCGCATGAATATGCCTCTGATCATGCCGGCGGTGGCGCCAATGGCCCGCAGCGTGGCCATGTTTTCCCGCTTCTCGATCACGAGCAGAGAGAGGGTGCTTACGATGTTGAACGAGGCTATGACCAGGATGAACGCCAGCATCAAGAAAGTCACCCACTTCTCGATCGAGATCATGCGGAATGAAACTTCCTCCTGGCGGCTGCGCGACAAGGCCTTGTATCCCGGGCCGAGGCGCCCCGATATGACGGCGGCTGCCTGCTCGGCATCGCCGTTGGCGGCAATCTCGATTGCGGTGCATTGGTCGGCGTATTCGAGCAAGTCGCGGGCTTCGCCGATGGGGATTATGACGTATTCGTTGTCGTATTCGGGCTGGTTGACCTGAAAGACGCCTGTCACCATGAATTGCTTCTTGCGGAATGACGCCTGCGGGTTGGCCGGGTTGATGCGTCCGACCCTGCGCGGGGCATATAGGTCGACCGTGGTCGCAAGGCCGGGACGGGCGTCAAGCCCAAGGGCCACGCCCACGCTCTCCTGCATGCCGGGCGATCCGTAGGGGTAGGCGAAGCGCTGGCCGTCGATCATGAGCGAATCTATGTTTGACACTTCGCCGAAGTTTACGCCAACGCCCTTGAATATCACCGGCATCTGCTTTCCGCCCGACACTGCCAGCGCGCGCTCCTCTATCACAGGCTGGGCTGCCGCCACAACGTCCATGGCCGTCAGGATGCTGATCAGGCTGTCGGCGCCCGATATGGTCTTGCCCTCCGCGGCCATCACTTTCACGTCAGGGTCGATTTCAGAGAGGTGGCGGGCGGCAAGAAGGGTGAAGCCGTTGAACACAGACATGACGATCACTATCGCCGCTGTGGCCACGGCCACGCCGGCGACGGATACGATCGAAATGATGTTGACTGCGTTATGGCTCTTCTTTGACAGCAGATACCGGCACGCAATCCTCCAGCTCAGTAATTTCACAGGATTCGGTGAGGCGCTTATTCGTCTTTATGCAGCAGGTGATCGATGTTTTCGATGTAGTCGAGGCTATCGTCGATATAGAAGGCCAGAGCCGGGGTCTTGCGCAGTTGGAAGCGCACTCGCTGAGCCAGTTCATACCTGATGGTCTGGGCGTTGTCGTTGATATTCTTGAGTATGTCGGCGGCTTTCTCTGACGGGAACACCGAAAGGTAGGCTTTTGCTACGGAGAGGTCAGGCGAGACGCGCACGGCGCTCACTGACACCAGCGTGCCATGGGTCTGGGCGGTCTGCTGGCGGAAAATCTCGCTGAGCTCCTTCTGGAGCAGGCGGGCTATCTTGGCTTGACGGGTAGATTCCATATATCTGAAAAAATTTGAATAATTACCGATGCCTAAATCTTGGCATCCAATCATATAACAACTATCCTTACTGCAAAGTTACGAAAAATCATAAAAATAGAGCCGTGTCAGGCCGACACGGCTCTATTTTTTTTCTTGATTGACGGTATTTTATCAGCCGTTAACCTGCTTCATGTGAGCGATGAGGTCGAGCACCTTGTTTGAGTAGCCGATCTCGTTGTCGTACCAAGAGATAACCTTGACGAACTTGTCGGTCAAGTATACGCCGGCATTTGCATCGAAGATTGAGGTGAGGGGGCAGCCGAGGAAGTCGCTTGAAACGACAGCGTCCTCAGTGTAGCCGAGCACACCCTTGAGTTCGCCTTCAGCAGCCTCCTTCATGGCAGCGCAGATGGCTTCCTTGGTAGCGGGCTTGGCGAGGTTGGCGGTGAGGTCAACAACTGACACGTCGAGGGTGGGGACACGCATCGAGATGCCGGTGAGCTTGCCGTTGAGCTCGGGGATCACCTTGCCTACAGCCTTGGCAGCGCCGGTGCTTGAGGGGATGATGTTGCCGCTGGCAGCGCGACCGCCGCGCCAGTCCTTCATTGAGGGACCGTCAACAGTCTTCTGGGTAGCGGTTGTAGAGTGAACGGTGGTCATGAGGCCTTCAACGATGCCGAATTTGTCGTTGAGCACCTTGGCGATGGGAGCCAAGCAGTTGGTGGTGCAAGATGCGTTAGAAACGAACTGTGTGCCCTTGACGTAGGTCTTCTCGTTTACGCCGCAAACGAACATGGGGGTGTCGTCCTTTGAGGGAGCTGACATAACCACGTACTTAGCGCCGGCTTCGATGTGAGCGGCAGCCTTCTCCTTTGTGAGGAAGAGGCCGGTTGACTCAACTACGTATTCTGCGCCTACTGCGCCCCAAGCGATTTCTGCGGGGTTCTTGCAAGCTGTCACGCGGATTTCCTTGCCATTGACGATGAGGAGGCTCTTCTCTGCGTCGTAGCTTACCTCGCCGTCGAAGCGGCCATGCATTGTGTCATACTTGAGCATGTAAGCCATGTAGTCAACGGGGAGAAGGTCGTTGATTGCTACGACCTCAATGTCGTTGCGCTTGGTAGAGGCACGGAACACGAAGCGTCCGATGCGGCCGAAGCCATTGATACCGATTTTTGTCATAACTTCTTAATATAAGGTTATATGTAGTTGTTTTATGGGGAAGGGGCTTAGCCCGTTTCTTTTTCCACCGCAAAATTACAAATTTTTTTTGTAATTACATATAACTCAATCAATATTTTTTTTGAGAGATGGAGTCATTTGCGGCGGCGCACAGAGCGGGTGGCGTTAGAAGAGGTGGTTTTGGGCTGTTTCGGTTTTTTCACCTTGGTCTTTGCGGGCTTGCGGTCGCTGCCTCGGGTGGTGCGCGCGGGCTTTTTGGCCGGCGCCTCTTCCTGGCCAACGGTCTCTGTGTCGGCTGCTTCGTCGCGGGCTTGCCGCGCGGCCATTATCTCTTCGCGGTCGGGCACCCAGAGGCGGTCTTCAAATGTGTCGAGGCGGCGCTGTATGCTGTCCTGCGCGCGTGCCATGTCCTCGGGGTCGGGATATTGCTGCATCAGCGAGCGGTTGCGCAGGTTGCGTGTCTTGTAGATGTCGCCCTTGTACATGGTGAGGTTGAAGAAGTCGTCGTATGTGCAGCTGGGCAGATTGTTGTCGTCGCTGACGAATATCTGCTGCTGTGCCAGATAGGGGCGGATGTCGGAGTATTTCACCCAGAACATGGGATATTTCAAAGGCTCGCCGCCAAAGTCGCCTGCGCGGTGCAGCACGGGGCAGATGGCTTCTACGTATGTCTTGAGGCGGTTTTCGCGGTTGTCGTATTTCCAGTTTTCGATCACGTAGTATGACAGCACCTCGGTGGTGGGCACGTCGCTCTCGTCGATGGCGAATTTCGGGTTTTTCTCGGTCGATCCCTTTGCCGCTGTGTAAGGGATGTAGAATCGGTCGAGCATGTCTTTGACGCTGATCTTGTATTTGTCGGTGAAGATTTCCCTGCCGTCGAGGTATTCGTAGGCGCTGATCTGCCCGTTGGCGAGCAGGCGCATGAGTATGCGCATGAAGTTTTCCTGCCCGTCGATCAGGTCTTCGGGGTAGTATAGGGCTGCGTTTTCGTCTTTGTTGAGATCGAGCTGGCGGTATATCACCTTCAGCCATTGCACGTCGCCTTCGCTCAGGCTGCCGCCCGGCTCGGCGTAGAGTGTGCGCATGCGGTCGGTGACTCCCGTCTCGGCGGCGGCTTCCTGTCCGGGCCTCTTGCCCGGAGCGCGTCGGCTCACGCCCGAGTTGGTGCTTTCCTGCGCCATCGACGCGGCGGCGCAGGCGATGGCTATGGCGAGAATGAATATCTTTTTCATGTGTGAGGTGGTAATGTTTGTTTCTTGGTCGCGCGGCGTGGCGGATTTAGTTGATGATCACTTCAAGCGGCGAGAGGTCGCGGGTGGTGCCGTCGGGGCCTTTGGCCCTTATGCGCGAGATGTAGAATCTCTTGCCGCGCTGCAGCCTCTGGAATTGCTGCTTCTGTCGCTGTGAGAAGTTGGGGCCGTCGCTCAGCTCGGTGATGGCGTTGCCCATGGAGTCGAAAAATACGGTTTCGAATCCCACCACGCTGAATTTTGTGTCGAGGAGCCCGTCGTCGATGGCCGCCTGCAGGCCGCCTGAGCCCAAAAGCAATGATTTGGCCAGCGGCTTGCCTCCTTTGTAGTGGTCGGTGCCGCCGCTCTGGGCCGGAATCTCGATGTAGGCCGTGGGGTCGGGGAGCTTGCGCACCCTGAATGTGGAGTTGGCCACGTTTGTGCGCCTGCCGTCGATGTCGGCGGTGACGGTGAGCACTGCGTCCTGGCCTACGGTAGAGGGTCGGGCTATCCAGTGGTCGCCGCTGCGGGTGAGGGCGCCGTTGCTCATGGTGGCCGAGATGCCTGACATGGGCACGCCCGGCACCGATATGCTGACGGGGTTGTCTATGCCGGCATAGAGCACGTTCATCATGGTGGCCGAGACTGTGGCCATGGGCTCGATCACTGTATAAGATGACTGGAAGTCATGTCGGGTGACCGACCCGTCATCGTGGGTGAGCTGCAGGTATCCCTTGTAGTCGTATGTGCCCGGCGAGCCTGCGCCGAGGGTGTAGAGGCCACGGCTGCTTTCGGGCAGTTCCTTTCCGTTGATGAAGATTTCGGGGCGCTGGGTGGTGTCGACGGCGGCGAGCACGATGTTGGCCTCATACGTGCCTCCGCGCATCACGATGCGCGACTGCGGGATCACGAATGCGTTGAGCTCGTTGACCCTCACGTCGCCGGCGTCGACCTGCGAGTAAAGGGCCGACAGGGCCTCGCCTTCGGCGTATTGTATGTCATTCTGCAGCTTTGTGAGCAGAGTGATGGCGGCCACCACGGGCTTTTGGTCGAATTGCGCTTCTTCCCACGGCACGGGGGCTATCACTCCCTTTGCGGCTGCCGGCTCGGTCGACAGGGCTTCGCTGATGGTGGCTGTCTTGGCCGAGTCGGGCATCAGGGCCGAGATGTATCCGCGGTATGTGTCGATGCGGTGGCGCAGGTCTTCGCCGCGCTTGTTGGCCGGGTTGAGCATGACCACAGATGCCGCCTCCAGGTCGTCGCGGTTGGTGATGTTGTCGGGATCGCCGTCTTTTCCGTCGGCTTTGCGCACGATGTCGAGCTTAAGCGAGTCGATGTAGTCATACAGGGCCGATGTCACCACTCTCACCTCCGAAGCCTTGTCGTGCCATTGGCTGCCTTTTCCGGGATTGAGCCTGGCGAAGGCCTCAAGCTGGGCGTAGATGGCGTCGTTGCGCCGGCCAACGTTGGTGTTGGAGCGCTTCAGGCCGTCATGCACCTGCGTGAAGCCGTCAAGCACGTCGCTCGATACGTTGAGCGCGAGCATTGCCGTCAGCACGATGTACATCAGGTTGATCATCTTCTGGCGGGGTGACAGTCGAGTGTTGTTTGCTCCCATTCAGGAATAATATAAGTGTAAAACCGGTTGTCTTATTCGTTTGTGTCAGCGTGATTTCCGCGAGCGGGCTCAAGCGTGGCTCTCGGGCTGTTGCTCCGGAGCAGGAGCCGCGGGCATCGGGCGGTACATGTTGATGGTCATCGCTGTGATCATCTTCTCGTATACCTGGTTGAGCTGCTGCATATAGCGTGCCATCTTCTCGGTTTCCTCACAATAGCGCACGCTCTGTGAGGCTGATTTCTCGTACATGTCGCGTATGTCCTTTATGCCACGGTTCACTCTGTCGATGGCGTCGAGCTGGCTCGACACGCTCTTGAGTTGTATTTCGTAGATGGTGTTGAGGCCGCGAATGTTGTGGTTGAGGCTCTGCATCTGCTCCACGTACCCGTTGGCGCTCTGGTCAATTTCTTCCGAGTGTAGGGTGATGGCCTCGAACGATTTCAGCAAGGTCTCCGACACCTTGTTGAGGGCCATTGTCGATGCCTGCAGCTTCTCGAGCTCAGACGCGATCGAGTTCATGCGGCCCACGTATTGCTCGGTGGCGCCTGCGGCGTCGGTGGGCGCCGGCGCCTGGCTCACGGCTTGGGGCCGTATCGATTGCGGGCTGTGGCCTGTGGCCGGGATATTCGTGCCGACAGGGCCTTGCGCCGGGTGCGAGACGCTGGCTTTCGCCTCGGCAGGGGTGTCGTCAGAGTCTTCGTCCTTGTCTCCAAGGGCAGGGAATACCTCTTCCCACTTGTAGTCCTTCGGCGGGCGGTCAAAGGCTGTGAGGATGAACATAAGCACTTCGGTGCCCATGCCGATGCAGAGCAGGGTGTTGCCTCCCCGAAGGTGCAGGATCTTGAACAGCGCGCCCCAGATCACGATGGCTGCGCCGATAGAATAGGCGAAGTTGAAGAAACGCTGGCCCTTCTCGCTGGTGATGAAGGCGGAGATGGCGTTTTTATAATAATTGGCTTTTTTCATCTTGGTGGTTATTTGGGCTGTGGCCTGATGTTATTTCTTTTTCTGGCCTTTGGCAAATCCGATCTGTGTGCGCACGCACCTGAATCCGATGTATGAGCGCTGCTCATTCTGATACTCCCACATGCGCAGGTCGGAGCGGATGTTGTGGGCCACGTCCTTCCACGAGCCTCCGCGCACTATCTTGCGCTTCATCTTGTAGGGATCTTCCTGGGCGGCGTTGTAAGCGTATTCGGGGTTGAGGTCGGATGTGAGCTTGCCCACGCTCTCGGTGTAGGCGGTGGATGTCCACTCGCTGACGTTGCCGGCCATGTCATAAAGGCCGAAATCGTTGGGGGCGAAGGTGCCCACGCGCGATGTGATCAGATGGCCGTCCTTGGTGTAGTTGCCTTCCTGCGGCTTGAAGTTGGCGTAGAAACATCCGCGATCCTCGCTCATGGTGAGGTCGCCCTCCCATGGGTACTGGTTCTCGCTGACTCCGGCGCGGGCGGCGTATTCCCATTCAGCCTCTGTCGGCAGGCGGTAAGGCTCCACGTATACGCCCTCGCGCCCCAGGGCGCGGCGCAGGAAGAGGGTGCGCCATGCGGCGAATGCCGTGGCCTGCTCCCAACTCACGCCCACCACCGGATATTCGTTGTATCCGGCATTTGAGAAGTACATGCGCACGTAAGGCTCATTGTATGCGTTCTCAAAGTCGTTGACCCAGGCGGTGGTGTCGGGGTATATGTTGACTATGTATGTGTTGAGGAAGTCGAAGTCGCTCTCGCGCGCACGTGTGATGGTGCGGCGCACTATGGCTCCGTCGTCGTCGATATAGGCCGTGTCTTTCGAGATCACGGGCAGCGCGTCTGATGGGCGCTTGTCGGTGTTGTATTCGCGGCGCGAGGGGTCGAGGCGGTTCTGGCGCTTGGCGGCGGCGGTGTGGTTGAATACCTCGTAGCGGAAGTTCATCTGTGCGTCGTCTAGCTCTCGTACGCCGGTGATGGGATTTGTGCGGTAAACGCTCTCGATGGCCCGCTGCTCGTCTTCGTTGGCGTTGCGCCAGGGTATGGGCTTGTTCCAGTTGAGATGAGGTCTCACGGGGTTTCCGTCGCGGTCTTCCTCTATCTTGTATTCTTCGTTGCCGCCGAATTGCGGGTCGGCGAGGCGCTCCCTGATGATTGAGTCGCGCACCCAGAATACGAATTGCTTGTATTTGGAGTTGGTGATTTCGGTCTCATCCATCCAGAAGGCGTCGACCGACACGCCGCGGGCGTCGGCTTCGAGATTCCATGCGCTGTCTGGCTTTGACACGCCGGCCTTGACCGAGCCTCTGTCCACAAGCACCATGCCGTAGGGCGTTGGCTCGGAGAAATACGTGCCCCCGACCCCGGTCACTTCGCCTCCGGAGGCGCTGCGGGAGCCTGATGCGCAGGATGCCAGAGAGGCCGCTGCGGCAAAAATCAGGAGTATGTATCCAATAGTCTTCATCGATTTTAGTCTTTGGTTTATGGTCATCAGTCTTTGTTTTATCGCGCATGCTTGACAATCGCGGGCTGATGGCTTGTCACATTATGCGGATGCTTTTATGTTTGTTCTTGTTTTTTTCTGACAGGTCGAGCTTCAGGGAGTACCCGAGGAATACCTCATGGCTGCCTGACGAAGCCTTGGCAATGGCGGAGGTGGAGTAGTCGTAGGAGTATCCTATGTAGAAGTTCTTCAGTTCGGCTCCGAGGCTTAGGGTCACCGCGTCGTTGTATCTGTATCCGACGCCCAGGGAGAACATCTTCCTGAACCGTGCGCGCACGTTGGCCTCGCCCGTGGTGAACGTGAAGTCAGTCTTCACCAACACCGACGGCATCACCTCTATTAACGTATTATTAATCGGAATATTGCATCCGGCCATGAAATATGCGGTGCGGTTGGCCTTAAACTCGTATTCATGGGTGCCGGTGCCGCTTTCCGAGCCTTCCGACTTGAGGGTGATGGCCGGTGAGGTGGAGTGGGTGAGAGAAAGTCCGGCCCATATGTTTTTTCGCGTGTACCAGGCGCCTATGGCTATGTCGAAGGCTGTGCCGTGGATGTCGGTGGTGGGGATGGCGTCGTCGCCGGGCTCATGGAAGTCATTGTCATCGGGGATGAATACCTCGCTTCCTCTGAATTTCTGGTCGTACATGCCCAGCTGCAGGCCCACTCCGAGCATCCCGCCCCAGAGTTTTATCTTGTATGATCCCTGCGCTCCGATGAGCATCGACCTGAATAGGCCTTGCGATTCGCTTTCGGCCACCAGGCCCACGCCTATGCGCTTCCCGGCCAGCTTCACAGGCATGTCGGCTGTGAGCAGATAGCTTTTCGGGGCGTTGTCGATGCCCACCCACTGCATGCGTCCGCCAGCGCGCAGGCGCAGCAGGTCGGAGGTGCCGGTGGCGGCGGGGTTGTAGTAGGTGGGCACCTGGTAGTACTGCGTGAACTGGGCGTCGGTCTGTGCCATGGCGGCCACTGCGGCGGCTATTAGCATGGCGGCAGCGATGGCAGTGCGGCGAAGGGTGATGAGGATTGTGCGTTTCACGTCGGTGTGGCAGGGGCTATGTTATTCGAAATAGAACGAAAGCACGATCATGCGCGATGTGGCTTTTGACAATGATTGCGTGAATTGCTGGCGGTATGGGTCTTCGTCGAGGTCAGGGCGGTCATGCTGCAATATGTCCTTCAGCCCGAAGCAGAATTTGATCTCCGGTATCAGCTTGAAGAAGGGCAGATAGAAATCACAGCCGAATCCCACGGTCAGATACAGGTCGGTGCTCTTGAGCTGCAGGAAGTCATGCGACTTTTTCGACACATCGAAGGCGGGCATGAGGCCGGCCGTCATGTATGGCCGGAGGTTGCGCAGGCGCATGGCCGAGTATTTTATGTCGATCGGCATCACCACGAAAGTCGACTTGATGTTCTGCCTCTCGGAGGCTCCGGTGGTGGCGTCGAGCATCTCTATGTTGCGGTTGCCGAAATAGAGGCCGGGGCTCAATCGCAGGTTGAAATAGTTGCTGAGCCGGAAATCAACGAGGCCGGTGACGCAGAACCCCGGCGAATACGAAGGCTGCTCGAATTGCCATTCCTGCCCGTCGGGGCTGACGTATCCGTTGTGGGTAAAGATAAGATTCTGTGTGTGGGTGCCCACCGAGAATCCAAGGTGCCAGCGGCGCTGGTCGGCGTAAGGGCGGTTGAGGAGCTTGTCATTGAAATGGCGCGAGCCTTGCGCCGCGGCGTCCAGGGCCACAGCGCTGACCAACAGCAGCAATATCCATCTAAAAGCTTTCATCACACTGATAAACGCGCTTTTGCCGCGTTTATTGTGGAATAACCGCGCAAAAAACCGCGAATGTGGGGCTGCGCTGATGCTGAAGTATCGATATATACCGGGCTCCTCAAAAGAAGAGCCCGGCTATCAGGTGTCAGTCTTTGCGGGTGGGCCTTTTTGCCTTTTGGAGGGTGAAGGTGAATTGGAGGCCGCTCGGGTGGCGGTTTGAGATGCTGATGTCGCCACCGAATGACTTTATGGTGACGTCTACGATTGAGAGCCCGAGGCCGGTGCCGCCTGTGTCGCGGCTGCGGCCGGCATTGACTCGGAAGAAGCGGTCAAACATGTGCGGCAGATGCTCTGGCGCCACTCCCACGCCATCGTCGTAGTAGACAAATGTGTAGAAGTTGTCGTCCTCTCCTACCATCTCCAGGTGGCAGATGGTGCCGTGGGAGTATGCCGCCGCATTTTTTGTGAGGTTTAGCAGCACGGCCTGCAGCAGCTGCTCGTTGGCCTTCACGAGGCATCCGATGGGCAGGTCGAAAGAGAATTTCATGCTTTTTGGCAGCACTTTCGATTCCTGCAGGAAATTGTCGAATGAGAATGCCAGGTCGTGGAAATTCACTATTGAGAGATTGCCGAGGTTGCCCTTGTTGTCGAGGCGTGTGAGTTGGGTGATGTCGTTGATCAGCGCCGATAGTCGATGCACGCTGTCTTGCGTCTTGAAGAGGAATTTGTCGCGTGTCTCGATGTTCATGTCCGGGTTGTCGACCATGGTGTCGATGTATCCCTGTATCACGCCCACCGGAGTTTTGAGCTCGTGGTTTATGTTGGCCGTAAGCTCTCGCTTGATGCGGTCTTTCTCCTCAATGGCATGGAGGGCCACCTTATGCTCCTTCTCGCGCTTTCGCATCTCTTCGATGCGCTGGTTGTATATGTGCACAATCTGCCTTGATATCTCGCCGAGCTCATCGTGCGGGAATGTGTCCTCACCCTTGCTCATGAATTCGGGATTAGCGGCTGCGTTGCGGGCGAAGTCGCGCAGAATCATGATGTTGCGGCTGATGAAATGGGTTGAGATATATGCGAATCCTGTAGCGAAGAGCGCTATGCAGAAAAGCACGAGCCAGAAGCGTGTGGTGCTGGCGCTCAAGGTGCGTGCCACTTCGTTTGAGTATGGCAGCATCACGTATATCAGCTTGCCGTCGTTTGACGAAGTCACATAGTAGAGAAATCGCGTGTCGACGTCGCGCCCGTTCAGCTGGTCGCTTTTGAAGAGGAATATGCCCACGTCCTTCTCGCTGCTGTGGGGCAGGATGAAGTCTTCGGGTATGATGTTGCCGATGTTGAGGATCGTAGATCCGTCGGCTCCGCGCACCTGTATGCTGATGGGGTCGTAATTGCTTATGTTGGTGTAGAAAGCGTTTACGAAGTGCATGTAGCGCTGTGCGTATCGCGCATCGCCGAGATTATAAAGGTTGGCGATGCGCTCGCCTACCATCCTGAGCTGGTCGTAGACCATCTCCTGCTTCACTTCCTTCACTTTGTAGATCTGCCACACGGCCATGCCGAGTACGATGCTCCAAAGGGATATGGCGACAGGCAGGAAGAAGCGCCACTTATAGCTAATTCCCCTCTTTGAAACCATATCCGAAGCCTTGGCGAGTGGTTATATTGTTGCCATAATGGCCCAGTTTCTTGCGCAGGCGTGTGAGGTTGGTGTCTATGGCTCTTTGTGACACGAGCACGTCGTTAGGCCATACGTTGCGTATTATTTCGTCGCGAGAGTAGATGCGGTTGCGGTGGGTCAGGAAGAATAGCAGCAGATCGTATTCGGTGCGTGTCAGGGGCACCTCGCGATTGTCGATGTAGGCAGTCTTTTCGTTTTGGTCGATGCGTATGGTGTTGTAGACCACGTCGGGCAGGAGGTCGCCGTTGTGGCTCTTCCTCTTCTTGAGCCTTGGCTTCAGCACGGCTGCCGAGCGGCGCAGCACGGCGCGGACGCGCGCGAGCACCTCGCTTATCACGAAGGGCTTTGTGATGTAGTCGTCGCCGCCTATGTTAAGGCCTGTGACCTTGTCGTCCTCGTCGTTCAGGGCCGAGCAGAAGATTACCGGAAGCTGCTCCACGCCCAGCGTGCTTCTCAGCCTCTGCACGAAATCATATCCGCTCAGTTTCTCCATCATGATGTCTACGATGAAGAGGTCGTATTTTGATAGGTCACGCTCGAGGGCCTCTACGGCGCTGTAGGCGCACTCCACGATGTATCCTTCCTTTTCAAGGTTGAATTGTAGAATGTCGCACAAAGGCTCCTCGTCGTCGATAACAAGTATCCTGTAATTCATTGGTTTAAAATTCTTGATTTTGGTAAACCCGGGATATAGTGACTTTAGGTTTGTTTCTAAATAGGATTAATTTTTATTTTGCAAATATAGTGATTTTCTGATAGAAATAACCGTTAAAAAACGCAAAACGTAACACTTACTCGTTTTTGTCGCTCTTGCGAGGCCGGGCATTGCGGACCATTGACGCGAGGGCTCTGATGTGGGCCGGCGTTGTGCCGCAGCATCCGCCCACGATATCGGCCAGGCCTTCTTCCAATATCGGTCTCATCTTTTCGGCCCATTGGCGGGGAGTGTCGGCGTAGAGGCCGTTTGCGTCGGGCAATCCCGCTGACGGATAGTATCCTACGGTGCACGGTGCGTTGCGGGCCAGGGTGCGCATCAGGGGTAGCATCATGGCCGGATTTGTGCCGCAGTTGAGGCATACGGCCACAGCCCGGGCTTTTTTTGCCATGGAGCAGACTGCTTCGATATCGTGCCCTGAATGGAGGCATCCCGTGGGGGTCGAGACAGTGGCGGAGATTATGACCGGGATGCCGCTGTCGACCTTGCTGACAGCCTCGAGTGCAGTCTCGGCATTGAGCAGGTCGTAGACGGTTTCGATCAGTATCAAATCGGCGCCTCCTCGCATAAGGGCTTCGGTCTGGGTGGTGAAGGCTTGCCTCATGGCAGCGATGCCCGGCGCGCCTGGAGCAGGGGACGACAAAGGGTGCCCGGTGGGCCCTATGCTGCCTGCTACGATGCATTTGCGCCGGGCTTCCAAGGCGTATTCGTCAGCCGCTGAGCGGGCTATCCGGGCGGCGGCAAGGGCTATGTCGGCCGCACGGTGGGCAAGTCCCGAGGCGGCGAGGTCGATGGCGTTGGCGCAGAATGAGTTTGTGGTGATAATGTCGGCCCCGGCCCGCAGGTAGCGAAGGTGTATGTCTTTAACTATGTCGGGCCTCGTGAGGCAAAGCGCCTCATAGCAACCGTGGGCCTCGATGCCGTCGACCGTGAAATCCGCCACAGTCAGCGGCATGCGCTGAGCCATAGTGCCAAACGCCCCGTCAAGAATCATTGGGTCAGATGGCGCTGAAGGCGAGGGCGTCCATCTTCATTTGCTTCACCATCGCGAGCAGGCCGTTGCTGCGTGTGGGCGAGAGGTGCTGGCTCAGGCCTATCTCGTCGATAAAGTGGAGGTCAGAGTCGAGGATTTCTTTTGGGGTGTGGCCATTGAGCACGCTGATCAGCAGCGAGATGATGCCCTTTACGATAATGGCGTCGGAATCAGCGGTGAAATACACCTTTCCGTCGCGGTATTCGGCGTTGAGCCATACGCGGCTCTGGCAGCCCTCGATCAGGCGGTCGGGAGTCTTGTATTTCTCGTCGATCGCGGGGAGTTGGTTGCCAAGGTCGATGATGTATCCGTAGCGGTCCATCCAATCGTCGATGTCGGCGAATTCGTCGATGATTTCCTGTTGCTTTTCGTCTATGGTCATTTTTTATTTAATTTTATGTATGAGTGTGAGGGTCAGAAGGCGAGGGCCGACAGCACGCTGCCTACGGCTGCGAGAGTGGCGCGGTCGATGTTGTCGATGTTGTCGGCGTGGGTGTGCCAGTAGGGCGGAAATGAGCCTGTGGCGGGGTGCGCCGACTCAATGATGTCGATGGCGGGGATGCCGGCGCGCAGCAGATAGACATGGTCGTCCATCACGGCACCGCCCCTGCGGTTGGGGAATCTGGCGGCCTGGCCGGCGCGTTTGGCGGTTTTCCACACAAAGTCTACCACCTGCGGAGCGGCCATGTCGCTTATCTGCTCGCGCGGAAAAACGGCGTCTTTGCCGCCCACCATGTCAAGAAGCACGGCGTATGAAATGCTTTCGAGCGGGAGGGTGGGGTGCTCCGCCCAATATTGCGTGCCCAGGCACCATGTGTCGTCGTCGGCCGATGCGTCTGTGTCGTCAGATCGGCGGCCATAGTCCTCGGCGTCGACGAGGAGGATGTCAACGCCTACCTTGGGCGTCAGCTTTGCCATCTGGCGCGCCATCTCAAGGATAACGCCCACGCCCGATGCGCCGTCGTTGGCGCCGTCTATGGGCTTGTCGCGGTCAGCTGCGTCGGGCTCTTGGTCGGCCCATGGGCGTGAATCCCAATGCGCGAGCAGGAGGATGCGCTGCGGGGCTTCGGGCGCGTATTGCGCCGAGATGTTGCGTATGTTGAGTTTGTCGCCGTTGTATGCGGTAACCTGTGCGCGCTGCTCGGTCACGTTATGCGCGCCGTATTGCCGCAGTTTCCCCGAAATCCAGTCGCCGCATCGCTCAGCCGCTTCCGATCCTGGCACCCGTGGGCCGAAAGCCACCTGGGCGGTGATGTGAGCGTAGGCGCTGTCGGCGTCGAATCTCGCCGCAGGGGCCGGGGCGGAGTCGGTCTTTGTGTTCTCGGCCTGTGAGGCGGCAGGCTTTCCGCACGCGCATGCGCACAATAAAGAAAAAGAAAGGGTCAATATGTGAAAAAAGTGTCTCATGTCTCCGGTGGTGTGCAAAAACAAAAAAAGGGTAAGCTGACTACATCGCGCCGCTCAACCCCCTACCCTTGCTTCTTACGGGACCTGGGGGAATTTGGGGGGAGCTGGCCGTGTAGGACTTACCCGACTGCAAATTTACGACATTTTTCCGAAACAACAAAAAAAATCGAACGGAGAGGAGAATTTTTTTTCAGACAGGCTCCTGCGGCATGCTTCGGGGAGCTTGGTAGGCGAGCATGGCGTGAGGTAGCCGTTTTCCGGCCTGTGGAGAGGGAAAAACGGTCTGTTTATGTGGATTTATTAGGGTGTTGGAACAAAAAAGTGAAGCATTCGTCAAATATTATGCAAAATTTATTTGTTTTTTAAAAAAATGCGGTATATTTGCAACACAAACATTTCTACTTTTTTAATCCTCTAATTTATGAACAAGACCGAACTCGTCAATGCAGTCGCCGAGAAAGCCGGCATCAGCAAGGTGAATGCCAAAGCGGCCGTTGACGCAGCCATAGAAGCTGTTGTTGATGCTTTGGCTGAAGGAGACAAGATTTCACTTATTGGCTTTGGAACATTCTCTGTAGCCGAAAAGGCAGCGCGCACCGGATTCAATCCCCGCACTAAAGAGGCCATAGAGATCCCTGCCCGTAAGACAATCAAATTCAAGGCCGGCGCTGAGCTTGCCGAGAAGGTGAAGTGATCCGCAAGGCGAAATCAAGACTCAAAAAAGCCGCAGCCCCGTCGTTTACGGGCTGCGGCTTTTTCATGCTTGCGCGTCGTCGTCGGCAACGCGTATCAGCGTCATGCCGTCGCGTATGGGTATGATCACCTTTTCGAGGCGCGGATCGGCGGCAACCTTGTCGTTGAACGCGGCTATGCCCCGGGTCTGCGGATCGCGGCAGGCTTCGGGGTCGAGCACCTTGTCGTCCCACAGGGTGTTGTCGGCGAGGATGAAGCTCCCTTTGGCCATGCGCGGCACCAGCAGGTCGAGATATTCGCAATAGTGTCTCTTGTTGGCGTCGATGAAGGCCATGTCCCAAGGGCCGGGCAGTGTAGGGATCACCTCCAAGGCGTCTCCGATGTGGAGGTGGATGTCGGCTCCACGGGGCGAGGCGTCGAATGTCGCCCTCAGCTCGTCGGCCATTTCGTCGTCAATCTCTATGGTGTGCAGCTCGGCTCCGGGAGGCATGCCTTCGGCTATGCACAGCGCCGAGTATCCGGTGAATGCGCCGAGCTCGATCACGCGCATGGGGCGCGCCATCTGTGTGAGCATCTTCAGCAGGCGGCCTTGCGCGTGGCCCGAGCACATGCGCGGGTATAGGTGGCGCAGGTGAGTGTCGCGGTATAGGCGCCTCAGTTGCTCCGGCTCGGGGCTGATATGGGCGCAGATGTAATCGTCGATATCCATGTGTCAGAAAAAACAGGTCAGACCTGCCGGGCGAGTCCGGCAGGTCTGACGCTCTATAAGGTTACGGATTTATTGCATGCCGCTTACGCTCACGCTCTTCTCGATCTTGCTGACAAGGCCTTGCAGCACCTTGCCGGGGCCGATCTCCACGAACTCTGTGGCGCCGTCGGCCACCATGTTGCGCACGGTCTGGGTCCAGCGCACGGGGGCGGTGAGCTGGGCGATGAGGTTGGCCTTGATCTCCACGGGGTCGGTGTGGGGGAGGGCGTCAACATTCTGGTATACGGGGCAGATGGGAGCCTTGAACTCGGTGGCGTCGATGGCGTGAGCGAGCTCGGCGCGGGCAGGCTCCATGCAGGGAGAGTGGAAAGCTCCGCTGACATTGAGCTTGAGAGCGCGCTTTGCGCCTGCTGCCTTGGCGGCCTCGCAGGCGAGGTCGATGGCCTCAACGTCGCCCGAGATCACGAGTTGGCCTGGGCAGTTGTAGTTGGCGCAGACCACAGTGCCGTCGATTGCGGCGCAGATCTCCTCCACTTTCTCGTCGGGGAGGGCGATGATGGCGGCCATGGTGCTGGGGTGCAGGTCGCAGGCTTTCTGCATAGCCTGTGCGCGGGCCGATACGAGGCGGAGGCCGTCTTCAAAGCTGAGCGCTCCGGCTGTGACCAGGGCGCAGAATTCGCCCAGCGAGTGGCCGGCAGTCATGTCAGGCTTGAACTCCTCTCCGAGGCTCTTGGCCAGGATCACCGAGTGGAGGAAGATGGCCGGCTGTGTGACGCGGGTCTGCTTGAGCTCCTCGTCGGTGCCTGCAAACATGATGTCGGTGATGCGGAAACCGAGGATTTCGTTGGCCTTCTCAAAGAGGTCATGCGCCTCGGCGTTGTTTTCGTAGAGGTCTTTGCCCATGCCTACGAATTGGGCGCCTTGCCCGGGAAATACGTATGCTTTCATCTTTTTTCTGTGAGATTGTTCTTTTTTCTTAAATGATTTTAATTGAATGCAAAATCAGACTGCAAAGGTACAAATTTTTGAGAAATTATTCGTAACTTTACGGCAAAATAATTGATTGCGGGCCGTGGGCCATGGCTTTTGAGCGTGAAGCCTGGCTTTTGGCTCATAAACTGATGTCTATCACTCATAACTTAAATGATGCCACTTTTCATCCTTGGCCTCAAGGGGCCTCAGCTCATATTCATAGCTCTGATCATTCTTCTCGTCTTTGGCGCAGGCCGCATCCCCAACATCATGCGCAGCCTGGGCAAGGGCATCCACAGCTTCCGCCAGGGCATTGAGGATGCCAAGGAGGAGATCAACAAGGAGGTGGTGCGCCGCGATGCCCCGAAGAACGACGCTTCGGAGGCTGGCGCCGAGGCCGACAATCAGCAGCAACAGAAATGATCTTCCTTTGATCGGGATATGTCGGCGGAGATGAGTTTCTGGGAGCATCTTGGCGCGCTGCGCGATGTGCTCCTGCGCATATCGGCGGTGGTGCTCGGCATGGCCATCGCCGCATTCTGCCTTATGCCGTGGATATTCGACCACGTGATCCTCGCCCCCTGCGACGACGGCTTCGTGCTCTACCGCGCTCTTTCGGGCCTTCACGGCGACGGCGCGTGGATTCCTGACCTTAGCGCCGACAAGCCGTTTGAGGTGGAGATAATCAACATTGAGCTCGCCTCGCAGTTTTTCATCCACATGTCGGCCTCTGTGTGGCTGGCCTTCGTGGTGTCATTCCCGTTTGTGCTCTATCAGCTGTGGGGCTTTGTGTCTCCGGCCCTCTACCCCAATGAAAAGCGGCATGCCCGAGGGGCGTTCCTTTTCGGCAATCTGATGTTCTATCTGGGCATGGCCGTGGGCTATCTTGTGGTCTTTCCGCTCGCTCTCCGGTTCCTTGCCGACTACCGGCTCAGCGACCGCATAGCCAACACCGTGAGCCTGACCTCGTATATGGATACGTTTTTCATGCTTGTGCTGATGATGGGCCTTGTGTTCGAGCTTCCGCTCCTGGCTTGGCTTCTGGGCAAGATGGGATTGCTCAAGCGGGAGTTTTTCGGCCGCTACCGCAAGTACGCCGCTGTGGGCATCCTTGTGCTTTCGGGCGTTATCACCCCCACGAGCGATCTCTTCACGCTGTTTGTGGTCTTCATCCCGATCTACGCTCTTTGGGAGGCGAGCGCTCTGCTTGTGCCCAAAGGCGGGGAATAGAGAAACTTTCGATTTTAAACATCAACAAAATACGCATTCCTGTCAAGTCTTTATGGGAAAAATGAAATTCGGGCTTTTGCCCCGCATCATCCTCGGCATGGCTCTCGGCATAGGAGCCGGATACGTTGCGCCCGTTTGGGCGGCCAGGGCGATGGCCACATTCAACTCTGTTTTCTCCGCCTATCTCGGCTTTATCGTGCCCCTTCTGATCATAGGCTTCGTGGCCGCGGCCATAGCCGATCTCGGGCAGAAGGCGGGCAAGATGCTGCTGGTCACGGCGGCGTTGGCCTATGCTTTCACCTTCCTCTCGGGCATGATGTCATACTTCACCGGCGCGGCCCTTTTCCCGGGCCTGATACAGGCCGACGCAAGCCTGTCGGCGCAGGTGGGGGCTTCAGGCCCGCAGCCATATTTCACCATGGACATTGAGCCGGTGATGGGTGTGCTTTCGGCCCTGGTGCTTGCGTTTGTCGTGGGCCTGGGCACAGCCAAAGTCGATTCCGGGCCTCTGCGCCGCGGCCTCAACGGCTTCAAGGATGTGATCACCTGGGCCATCAATTCGTCGATAATCCCCGTGCTGCCGTTCTATATATTCGGCATTTTCATGGATATGACCATTTCGGGGCAGGTGGGCACGATATTGCTGACATTCATCAAGATAATAGCCGTCATATTCGCTCTCCACGTGCTGGTGCTCGTGGTGCAGTACTGCATAGCGGGCCTTGTGGCGCGCACCAATCCTTTCAAAGCCCTCTGGACCATGATGCCGGCGTATTTCACAGCCCTCGGCACCGCGTCGTCGGCGGCCACCATCCCCGTTACGCTCAAGCGCACCATGGCTCTTGGCGTAGACAAGGATGTGGCCGGCTTCACTGTGCCGCTGTGCGCCACCATCCACATGTCGGGGTCGACCCTGAAGATCGTGGCCTGCGCCTTGGCGCTGATGATAGTCCATGGCCAGCACTACGACGCCGGCATGTTCGCCGCCTTCATTGCCATGCTCGGCGTGAGCATCATCGCCGCACCGGGAGTGCCGGGAGGCTCGATCATGGCCTCGCTCGGCGTGCTCAGCTCCATGCTCGGCTTCACCGCCGAGGACAACGCGCTGATGATAGCCCTCTACATAGCGATGGATTCGTTTGGCACGGCCTGCAATGTGACCGGCGACGGAGCCATAGCCCAGATCGTGAACAGAATATTCGCCCCAAGGCCGGGCCGACCGGAAAATAAATCAAGATATGCTGCCTCTTGAGTCGAAGATAGCCGAGGCTCTGCCTTCATGCGGCATTGAGCCCGGCGGCAAGCCGGTGATAGTGGCTCTCAGCGGCGGAGCCGACTCGGTGGCACTGCTTGCCGCCCTGTGCGCGCTGGGATGCTCATGCGTGGCCGCTCACTGCAATTTCAGGCTGCGCGGCGCCGAGAGCGACCGCGACATGCGCAGCGCCCGTGACCTCTGTGCGCATCTGGGCGTTGACTGCTATATCAAGGAGTTTGACGTCGACGCCCGCCGCCGCGCCACCGGCGAGTCGGTGGAGATGGCCTGCCGCGAGCTGCGCTACGCATGGTTTGGCGATCTGCTCGATAAGCTGCGGGCGCAGTGCATAGCCGTGGCCCACCACATTGAGGACAACGCCGAGTCATTCTTCCTCAACCTGCTTCGCGGCTCCGGCCTCGCCGGCCTCACGGGCATGCGCGCACGCAACGGCTATGTGGCGCGTCCGATGCTCGGCCTCACACGCCGCCAGATAGAGGACTACCTCGCCTCGCGGGGCTTGCCTTTTGTGGTCGACAGCTCCAACGCCAGCAACGAATACAAGCGCAACCGCCTGCGCAATGTGGTGATTCCCACCATAGAAGAGCATTTCCCCGGGGGCATGGGCGGTGTGCGCCAGTCGATCGCTCATCTGACCGACAACCGCCGCCTCTACGATGCCCTCATCGAGCAGAAGCGCAAGGCCTACGTGACCCCCTCGGCCATCGACCTTGCGGCGCTCGTGGCCGCCGAGCCCGAGCCTCGCATCCTGCTCTACGAGCTGATAAAACCTCTGGGATTCAACATGACTCATGCCTCTGACATCCTCGCCTCGGTCTCGCGCTCGGGGCTGGTGTTCATGGCCGGAGATACGGCCCTTGAGCTTGACCGCGGCGTCTTGCGCATCAATGCGTCGGGCAGCCTTGCTGCCGAGGGAGCCGAAGTCAGCCTGCGGCGCGACATCCTCGCTCCGGCCCACATACTCATCGGCGAGCACCTGGTGGCCGAGTTCAAGCCCGGCAGAGACCCGAATGTGGCCTATTTCGACATCTGTGTGATGGACGGCGACCCTAAGATGGCCCTGCGCCATTGGCAGCGCGGCGACCGCATGACGCCTTTCGGCTCTGAAGGCTCCCGCCTGGTGAGCGACCTATACGCCAACGCCAAATACAGCGCCGCCGACAAGCGCGGAGCCTGGCTCCTCACGCGCGACGGCGTGATACTGTGGGCCGTGGGCCTGCGCCAGTCGGCCCATTTCGCCGTCACTCCCGAGACCCGCCGCTATCTGCGCCTCGAATACCGCCCATAGATTGTGGGAGGGTAATACAGGCCTGTGGAAAAAACGGCGCCGTATCTTATGGATTTTCGATGGCGATGTCGTCGAGGGCTCGCTTTGAGGGGCTGAAGTTGGCGCCAATCAGGAAGATTGTCTTGCCGGAGGCCGCGAACTTCTTCCAATATTCCTTTTCTCGAATCTGCCTCATGGCCTCAGCCGCAGTCTTGTTCACCTTGAATTCAAAGACGTAGGCATAGGCGTCGGTCTCCACGGTCATGTCTATGCGGCCGTTGGATGTGTTTTCTTCTGTGCGTGTGTAGAATCCGACCATCTTGAACACCAAATAGAGCGCATTCCGGAAATACACCTCGCGTGGCTCGGTGGAGCCTATGTGAGGCACGCCTCGCAGCAAGCTGTCGAGCCTGGTCATAAAAGCTTTCGGATCTCCGCGCATCACATCCTTTACAAACTTTTTTGTGTCAAACTCCGATTCTGTGCTCTCCTGGCCAAGGAAGATGGGCTTTAGGAAGTTGGTGAAACTTTCCTCCACCTCTCCGTTGGGGTATCCAAGGGTGTATTCGTTGAAGGTTTGGTCGTATTTCTTAATAGTCAGATAGCCAGCTTGGTATAGTGTTGGTATTGCTTCTCGGCTCAGGATGCCCTCGCTGCCCAGTTTGGTGGCGTCGATGCTGTAGCTCTCGATGTCTTTGAGGCTCCATTGCCTATTTTTCAGGAGCTTGACGACATAAGTGGGAGTGCCGCTGGCGAACCAGTAGTTGTCAAGTTTTTCGTTGGCAAACACGTTCACCAAGCTGAATGGATTGTAGATGTCAAGAAGATTTTCCGCGAAATGGTATCCGTCATAGCGCCGCTTCAGCTCAAGGCGGATTTCCTCTGTAGATTTGCCGTATCGCTTGGCAAGGCATTGTATGCCATCTGTAAAGCATGATGACAGCTCATCTGCTGTTATGCCGCAGATGCCGGAGAATTTGGGCACGAAGGATATGTCGCGCAGGTTGTTGAGGTCGGAGAAGATTGACAACTTGCTGAAGCGGGCCACTCCGGTAAGCATGGCGAATTCAATGTGTTGGTCCATTGACTTAAGGACACCGTAAAATGCCTTTAGTGTGTCCCGGAATTTGTCGGCGAGCTCCTCGTCATCGATAGCCCCGAGCATGGGTTTGTCGTATTCGTCGACGAGTATGACTACCTTTTTCCCGGTCTTTTCGTGCAGGCCTGAGATGATGTCGCCTAACCGCAAGCCGGGAGTGGTGATGTTTTTTTCAAGAGAATATTGCTTTTCCCATTTGGCCATATTGTACCCAAGCGCGTCGAGCAAATCCTGATGGGTGTTGTAGTCGCCGATGTTCAAGTCGAGGTGCAGTATGGGGTGTGGCTCCCAGTCCTCTGTGAGGGAATCGATTGCCAGCCCCTTGAACAGGTCGCGCCTGCCTTGGTAATATGCCTCGATGGTTGAGAGCAAAAGGCTTTTGCCAAATCTCCGCGGGCGAGACAGGAAGTAGTATTTGTTCTCGCTTATCAGTCGGTGTACATAGGCTGTCTTGTCGACATAGACGTAGCCTCCTTCCCTGATTTCAGAGAAGGACTGCACTCCCACGGGGTATTTTTTTTCTTGGCACACGTTTTCCATACCGCAAATATACTAAATAGCTGTGAATGTCACAAGTTTTTAGTTTTTTGGCCTTTGTTTTTTTCAATGCCAGTATCTTGCCTTTTCAGGGGCTTATGCCGGCGGATGCACCGGGGCGCACCCCTGCTTTTCAATGGCTTATCATGGCTGTTTGGCCATCTGCCCAACTTTTAATTTGAAAAATAGCTAAAATAGCATTGGTTTTCACGTTTTTTCCGTAATTTTGCACGATAGAGCCCTTAATGGCTCGATTATTGTCAATAATAATCAATTATCACCTCAATTCTGATGGTAAAGAAATACAACCTCATCAACAATTGCATGGGCTGGCTGTGCTTCGTCATAGCCGCTGTGACCTATCTGCTCACGGTCGAGCCCACGGCAAGCTTCTGGGACTGCCCCGAGTTTATTTTGCAAGGAGCCAAGCTCGAGCCGGGACACCCGCCGGGCAACCCCATCTTCATGCTCGCGGCCCGATTCTGCATCACCGTCTCGGGAGTTGACATCACCGATGCCGCCCGCGTGGTCAACTCTATGTCGGCCCTGCTGAGCGCGGCCACGATATTGCTGTTGTTCTGGACCATCACCCACCTCGTCAGGCGCATCATGGTGCCCGACGGCGCCAAGGAGATCTCATGGCGCCGCCTTGTGGTGATCATGGCCTCGGGCCTTTGCGGCGCGCTGGCGTACACATGGAGCGATACATTCTGGTTCTCGGCTGTAGAGGGAGAGGTCTACGCCTTCTCGTCGTTCTGCACCGCCCTTGTGTTCTGGCTTATACTCAAATGGGAAAACCATGCCGACGAGCCTCACAGCGACCGCTACCTCGTGCTGATAGCCTACATCATCGGCGTCTCCATCGCCGTGCACCTGCTCAATCTGCTCTGCATCCCCGCCGTGGCCTTGGTATTCTACTACCGCAAGTGGAAGGACACCACAGCCAAAGGCTCGCTCATAGCTCTGGGCGTGTCGTTTGTCATGGTTGCCGCCATCCTCTACGGCCTTGTGCCGGGCTTCATCAAGGTGTCGCAGTGGTTTGAGCTGATGTTTGTCAACTCATTCGGCGCCGGCTACAACACGGGCGTGCTTTTCTACGCCTTCCTCTTCGCCGCCGTCACCCTGGCTGCCGTAGCGGCTCTCTACAAGGATTCCAGGCTCGCCAAGCCATTGATAATAGTGTCGGTGATGCTCTCCGGCCTCACATTCGCCACCGGCAGCGTAGGCGTGTGGCTGCTGCTCATAGCCGCTCTCATCTTCGCCGTCTACTACTTCAAGCGCGATATGCGCCGCATCCTCACCGTCTCTACCCTCAGCCTCTTCGTGATATTTGTGGGATATTCGTCCTACGCCCTGCTGCTGATACGCGCTTCGGCCCACACGCCGATGAATCAGAACGCCCCCGACAACGTTTTCGCCCTGGCATCGTACCTCAACCGCGAGCAGTACGGCCAGCGCCCCCTCTTCATGGGCCCCGTCTTCACCGAGACCTACAAGCTGGTGCAGGACGAGGAGGGCAATTACTATGTGGCTGTCGACGAGCAGGGGCTGCCCGTGATGCAGACCCTGAGCATGAGCGACGCCATAGCCCGCGACGAGCAGGGCATGCCCATCGACAACGGCAAGCCCGGATACACCAAGGTGGTGAAGACTGACTCCACCGAGGCCGACCGATATGTGGAGAATCTATGGACGCCCGACTATGCCTACGCATCGGGCCTGAGCATGCCCTTCACGCGCATCTACAGCATGCAGCCCGAGCACGTGGAGGGATACAAGAGCTGGAGCCTATACTCCAACCCCGACATCGAGAACATACGCAATCTCGTGCCCCAGGCCAAGCGCCGCGAATGGGCGCAGAGAGGCGGAGCGCCACTTGTGGAGATCAATCCCTACCTCAACCACATGAAGACCGTATACCCGATGCCCGGATATGACGGCCTGCAGGTGTGGAAGCCGTCATTCGCCGACAATCTGCGATATTTCCTCAACTACCAGATCAACCACATGTTCTGGCGCTATTTCATGTGGAACTTCGCCGGACGCCAGAATGACATCCAGGGCAACGGCGAGCCTTATCTCGGCAACTGGATCTCGGGCATCCCCGCCATCGACAATTACCGCCTCGGCGACCAGAGCCTCGTGCCCACGGAGTTCACCACCGACAATAAGGGTCACAACGTATTCTACATGCTGCCCCTGCTCCTTGGCATCCTCGGCATCATATGGCAGTCGGTGGTCAACCACCGCACCAATCCCAAGCGCGGCATAGAGCAGTTCTGGGTGATCTTCTTCCTCTTCTTCATGACCGGCATCGCCATCGTGCTCTACCTCAACCAGACGCCCGGACAGCCCCGCGAGCGCGACTACGCATTCGCCGGTGCCTTCTACGCCTTCGCCATCTGGATAGGCATGGGCGTGCCTGCCATCTCGCGCCTGGTGATATGGCTCGGGTCCATGTCGAAGAAGGAGGGCGAGGCTCCCTCCAAGGGCGTGAAATACGCCGGAGCCGCCGTGGCCTGCGTATTCGCCGTGGGCGTGCCCCTGCAGATGGTGTCGCAGACATGGGACGACCATGACCGCTCGCACCGCTACACCACGCGCGATTTCGGCGCCAACTATCTCAATTCGCTCGCTCCCGACGCGATAATATTCACCAACGGCGACAACGACACATTCCCCCTCTGGTATGCCCAGGAGGTGGAGGGCATACGCACCGACGTGCGCGTGATCAACCTCTCATACCTCGGCACCGACTGGTACGCCAACCAGCAGAAGCGTCCCTACTACGAGGCCGGAGCCGTCGACTTCCTCGCCAAGCCCGAAGATTACGCCTACGAGCAGCTGAGCTACTCTACGCTCGCTCCCGACGCTGACCGCACCCCCACTGACGCCATCAAGGGCCTTGAGGGCTTCTACTCGTCGGCCACGCTCGACTCTGACGGCAAGAAGACCTTCCGCCTGGCCACCCCGAATATGTATTCGGCCGTAGACCCCGACATGGCCATCGAGCGATTCGGCCTTGACCCGGCCTCGCCCGATTCGGTCTACGCCATTCCCTACATCTCCGACGTGATGATGCCCGGCCTGTCGAAATCGTTCATGCTCAACACCCTGCTGAGCTTCGACATCGTGGCCAACAGCATAGCCGACGGCTTCAAGCGTCCCGTGTACTTCGCCACCACGGTGCCCGGCACCTTCTATCTCGGCCTCGACCCCTATCTCTATGACACCGGCCTGGCCAGCATGGTCACCCCCTTCCGCCATGCCGAGGCGTCGCCTATGGCCACAACCGCCTATGAGAATATCCTCACCAAATTCAAGTGGGGAGGTCTCGACGATCCCGACCACAACAAGGGCCTATACCTCGACGAGACGGTGCGGCGCATGGTCACCACCCACCGCAATTCGCTGCTGTCGGTGGCCACCGAGCTCGCGGCCATGGGCAACGCCGCCCCTACGGAGTTCGCCGTCAACTGGGCGAAGGACAACGGCCTTCCCGCTCCCGCCGATCGCCTCGACATGGCCCGCACCCTCGTTGAATTCATGGAGCAGAAGCTTCCCGCCGAAGTGATGCCCTACGAAAGCAATCAGGACGCGCAGCTCGCCGACCTCTACCTGAAGCTCTACATAGCAGGAGGCAATAAGACCGACCTCGACAAGGCCGAGAGGGTGCTCGCCGGAGCACTGCCGCGCTACGCCGCCCTTGAGCGATACGTCGATTCTCTGGGCGGATACACCCAGGTGGGCATGACAGAGCAGTATGTAGAGCAATTCTTCCCCAACGTCGTGGCCATGTGCAACCTCGTTGACCTCATGCGCGCTGCCGAGGCCAATCCGGCCGCTGCCGCCGGCATTGATTTCGCTGAACTCACCCGCGCCTACGACATCACCGACAGCTACGCCAACAGGGCCATGTCGTTCGTCTACCAGCAGGATTTCAGCGACCAGGAGCTCGACCAGGTGGCCGAGATGTATCCGCAGTATGCCCGCGTGGCCGACTACGCCCGCCTCATAAAGCAGGCCCACAAGGCCCTGGACATCGATCCGCTGCAGAATACCAACCGCCTGCTCGCGCCCTATTCCTACGCCGTCAACCCCCACTGATCCCGAGCCGCCCGATTTTTTCGGGCGGCCCTCTTGTGGGATTGAAAAAATATCCCTACCTTTGCGTCACCAACGCATCTTCGCGGCAGTAGCTCAGTTGGTAGAGCATCAGCTTCCCAAGCTGAGGGTCGCGGGTTCGAACCCCGTTTGCCGCTCCTATCCACGCAAAAAAGGCGCCGACTCGATCGAGTCGGCGCCTTTTTTGCCGGTGTGCGCTCATCAGCGATGTCGCTCGATGGCTTTATGCACATTGTGCACTTCCTTCACCAGGCAGAATGCCGCAGCCACAGTCGCTACCTTAAGAGCGAGCTTGGCAATCTTGAAAGCCATGCGCTGGCGGCTATGGCAATCATGCTCATGTTCGTGTTCGTGTCTCATAATACTTTAAAGGTTTAAAAGTTATGCTCCGCAGCCGTGAGGGCCGCGTCGCTTTATCCTAACAACGGCTCCGGCCCTCCAAAAGTTCTCCGTCCGCCCCGCATTTAGCAAACTTTGCGTAATCAGTGGAGGTGCGCCCAACAACACAGATTTAAGATGTGGAGGTGCGTTTCTCCGAAACGCACGGGCCAACCCGAGGCCAAATAACACGGATTATCACGGACAGACACGGATTTCACGGATTATTTTTTAGTGTATGTTTGCCCGTGCGTCTCGGAGAGACGCACCTCCACCTCCGGGGCGAAATGAAAAAAAAATCCGTGTCAATCCGTGTAATCCGTGTTCTTGGGCGTGGGGCGGGGTAGGGGCATCCGTAGGATGGCGATTTATAGTATCCGGGTATGCCGAAGCGCAGCGCAGGCATGCCCGGCTGTGCAAGTATTACGCTCGGCATTCGTCAGAAAGCCGAACGGAACACTTTCGGCTTTCTGACCGAATGCCCCCTACTATGGACGACTACCCCGCATGACTACGCTTCGCTACGTCATACGGGGTTACTAAAAATCGGCCTCCTTCGGATGCCCGCCTGGCGAAGCGCCGCCTTCATGGGCCGTCATGTGAAAAAAATCCGTGTCAATCCGTGTGGATCTGTGTAATCCGTGTTCTTGGGCTTTCGGGCGATTTTAAAATCGCCCTTCCATGGGGCGGATGGCGAAAATACGCTAAAATAAAATCTTGCAACGCGCAGAAAACCAACAAATTACCCCCCCCCCATTTTGCTAAAAGATGTTAATTTCGGGGTTTTCCCTGAACATTTTTCAGGTGGAAATTTGGTCAGGTCTGTTATAATTCGTAACTTTACATTCAAGATATTCTCCAACAAACTGCGCCTTAGGGCGCTTTGTCGTCATCGCTGGCTATCGGTTTCCATCCCCTCGTGGCGGCATAGAGATATCCACTGACCTATATACTAACACACCTGACACTAACTCTTTCGCATACTTTTCTTATGTCGAAATCCTTTTTAAGACTCTTCCTCGTAGCCTTGATTTCCTTGTGCGCCACGCAGTTTTCTTCGGCTCAGAAATTCGCCATCAAGAATGACGTCCTTGACGACGCGCTGTTGAATCCCAACATCGCCGGCGAGGTGAAGCTCGCTCCGAAATGGTCATTTGAATTGCTCGGCCAGCTCAATGCCTGGGAGCTTGACCACGGCAACAAGATGTGGAAGCACTGGCTCGTGATGCCAGAGGGCCGCTATTGGCTCTGCGACGTGTGGGACGGCCACTTCTTCGGCGCCCATGTCTTTGGGGGCCAATACAACATCGGCGGCATCAAGGGCCTCTCCAACTTCCTCGGCACCGACTTCAGCAAGCTCGCCGACTACCGCTATCAGGGCTGGTACGTGGGCGCCGGCATAGCCTACGGCTATGACTGGATCCTCAACCGCCACTGGAACATCGAGGCCGAGATCGGCATCGGCTGGGCCTACACCCGCTGGGACCAGTTCCGCTGCGTCGGATGCGGCAAGAAGATCGCCACCGACAAACCCCACCACTATTTCGGCCCCACAAAGGCCGCGATCAACGTGGTCTACATCTTCTGATACTGAGGAGACGCAAATACACCGCACAAATCAGCTAACCTACAATCGGAATCAACGCATTTCTGGCATGAAGGCGAGCCTCGTGGCGAGCCGAAACATCAAATCCAATCACCGTATATGAAATCACCCATCATACTTTCGGCCTTGGCTCTGGCTGGGGCTTTGCAGGCCTCGGCTCTCAACGAGGTGAAGAGCCTGCAGCAGTGGGATGCCGACGGAGCCCGCATGCAGCGAGAGGGAGACAACCTCTTCAGCGTAGGCTTTGACCTCGACCTCGCAGGCCTCGACGTCCCGAGCGAGGAGGCCATCCTGCTCACCCCCGTGCTCCAAAACGGCCTCGACTCGCTCGAGCTCCCGGCTGTGGGCATCTACGGGCGCAACCGTTATTATCACTATGAGCGCCGCGGCACGGGCATGATCTCGGGCGACGACGAGACGGTGTGGAAAAACAAGGAGAAGCCCGGCCACATCGACTACTCGCAGGTGATTCCCTACCGCCCGTGGTTCGACGGCGTGAAGCTCAAGGTCAAGGGGCAGTGCTACGGATGCTGCTTCCAGCTCCTGGGCCAGAACGAAAAGCCCCTGGGCGTATTCATGGAGCCAAACTTCCCCATCAGGCCCAAATACGTGTTTGAGCCCGGCAACGCCGAGGTCACGGGCGAGCTCAGCGGCGAGGCCCGCGTGCAGTTCGTGGTCGACCGCTGGGAGCTCCACCAGGATAAATTCGGCAACGGCCCCGAGCTCGCCAAGATCACTCACTCTATCGACACCGTGAAGAACGACCCCGACCTCACCGTCACCGAGGTCTGGCTCAAGGGCTTCGCTTCGCCCGAGGCCACCTGGCAGCACAATACCATGCTGGCCAAGAACCGCGTGAAGGCCGTGCGCGAGTTCGTGGAGGCGCGCTATGACTTCGACCCCTCGGTCATCGTCACCGAGTTCCAGCCCGAGGACTGGGCCGGCCTGCGCAAGTGGGTGGCCGAGAGCAACATCGAAAACCGCGACGGCATCCTCGCCATCATCGACGAGCCGGTCACCAACCCCGACAAGGATTGGGACGCCAAGGATCGCAAGATCGGGCAGAAATACCCCAAGCAGCGCAAATTCCTGCTCAACACCGTGTATCCGCCCCTGCGCCACACCGAATACAAGATCAAATACAAGGTGCGCCGATTCCTCGACCCCGAGGAGATACGCCGCGTCATGAAGACCGAGCCTGCAAAGCTCACCCTCAACGACTTCAACCTCGCTGCCGAGGGCTATGAGCCCGGCAGCCCCGAATTCAATGAGGTCTACGACATAATGGTGCGCATACACCCCGACAGCGAGATTGCCAACCTCAACGCCGCCAACGCGGCCCTGCAGAGCGGCAACCTCCCCGCAGCCGAGAAATACCTGGCCAAGGCCGGATCATCGCCCGAGGCTGAATACAGCCGCGGCCTGCTCAAGCTGATGCAGGAGGACTACGCCGGAGCGAAGCCCGCCATCGAGGCCGCCGCGGCCAATGGCATCGAGGGCGCAGCCGAGCTGCTCGACAGCCTCAACCGCTACCTCGACTTCCTCGCCCGCTGACGCGCACCCCGACACTGAAACTACAAAACAACAGACCAAATAAATAGATCAATTAACAAATACCTAATCAGAATTTTATGAAGATCAACAAATTCTTTATGGGTCTCGGCGCTGTGGCAGCCCTGTCAATGGCAGCCTGCTCTAACGACGAGCCCGCAAACAATGGCAACGGCGGCGAGCCCGTCGTAGGCCAGGACCAGGCCTTCATAGCCGTAAGCATCTCTGAGCAGACCGACGGCAAGTCACGCGCCGCAGGCGACATCAACCAGGAAGGCACCGGCGAGAACGCAGGCAACTGGTTCGAGGATGGCTTCAAGCTTGGTGAGTCAAATGTGAAGACTTGCGACTTCTACTTCTACGATGAAAATGGCAAGTACGTCATGACATCAAACACCCTTTGGGAAAACGGTAATCAGGGCATGCCCAACGTCGAGATCAAGGGTAAGTCAGTGGTTGTGCTTGACCAGGTTAAGAAGAAAGGCTATCCCAAATACATGGTTGCCATCCTCAACAAGCCCGCCGGCTTCCAGGTACCCCTCACCCTCGAGCAGATGAACACCCAGCTCGTAGGCGCAGCTGAGACCACCGACGGCGCTGTGAAGTATATAAATGACAGCAAGGATTACTTCACCATGACCACCACCAGCTGGGCTGACCAGACCATGCGTGAAGACAAGAACGAGTCTCTTCCCTACTATTTCGTTAACGAACTAATCGAGAGCGACTTCTACACCTCTGCCGAGGCTGCAAAACAAGAAGGCAAGGCTGTGAAGGTGTACGTGGAGCGTCTTGCCGCAAAGGCTGCCGTTAAGATTGGCATGAATCCCGTCAAAGACCTTGCGAACACTTACCCTATCGAGATTTCTGTAGCCGGCGCAGGCAACGATGACGAAGGCGACTACATCTCTGACTACGAGCTCTATGTAGAGCTGTCAGGATGGCATTTCAACGCCACCGCCAAGGATTCTTACTACATGAAGAACATCGATGAGACTTGGACTAACGACGCCCTTGGCTTCATGTGGAACAGCAAGGACTATTTCCGCAGCTACTGGGGCAAGTCATACACCTACGGCGTAGGCACACAGGCTGACTACAACTACTTCTCTTACAATGATCTCACCGAGAAGTTCTGGGAGGCAGACGAGGTAGGCAAGCAGCACGCCGCTTACACCACTGAGAACACTCACCCCGCTAACTTCCTCAACGTATATGCCAACTACAACAAGGTAACCTCTGTCCTGCTCAAGGCCCGCGTCTATGATCCCAAGGCTGCTGAAGGCGCGAACTCTGACTTCGTGATGTACAACGGCCTGCTCTTCAAGGGCGACCGCTTCATGCAGTACGCAATGTCAGTGGCTGAGGCTAACATCTGGGTTAAGGTTGATGAGACAAAATACGCTGAGGTATCTACCGGCTATTCTCTCGTTAACGACGGCACAGGCAACAAGGTTTATGCTCAGTTCGCATCCGATGCAAGCACCACCTACTATAAGAAGACCGTCGATGCTGAAGGTAAGACCGTATATGTTGCATACACTGATACCGAGCTCACAACTGCAGTCACTGCCCTCAACACCGAGCTGAAGAAGACTGTAGGCGAAGGCTTCAAGGGCGGCATGATGTACTACAACGTGCCCATCCGTCACCTCCGTCCTCTCAAAGACTCAAACGAGGACGGCATCCTTGACCGCACTTTCGACCTGAGAAACCTCCTCGAAGGCGACTACGGCGTAGTCCGCAACCACTACTACCGCATCAACATCAACAGCCTCGCCAAGCTTGGCACAGGCGTTTGGAATCCCGATGAGGACATCATTCCCGAGAATCCTCCGAAGGACGAAGAATACTACGTAGGCGCTGAAATCAACGTGCTCTCTTGGCGCATCGTTGACCAGGACATCGATCTCTGATCAGCACCCGCACCCTAACAAACTATTGACCAATCATCGCCGCGCTTTCCGCGCGGAAAGCGCGGCGATTCCCCCTACAAAACCATCACAGCAAGCGGGCAAGGGCCCGCGCTCGAAGTCCGCTTGCTTTCCTTTTTCAAATCCGGCCAAGCCTCCCGACCCATCGGCCAGGCGCGTCAGGTTTTGATGACTACCTCCCCTGAAGGCAGAGCCTTCCACCTAAACTGACCACAACCGGCCCCCGCAGCGGGGCGACCATATACATCAACCCAAATATCAACCTATACACATCACTCTTCACGCGATGATATTCTTCTCTAAACTTAAACGATACGCATTGGCAGTCGCTGCGGGCCTCGGGCTTTCGGCTTCTTTCACATCCTGCGACAGCATGATATACAACTACGAGGAGGATTGCGTCTACTACGTGCGTTTTGAATACGACTACAACCTCAAGTGGGCCAACGCCTTTCCGTCGGAGGTGAAGTCGGTGACTCTATACATAATCGATGAGAACGACAACGTGGTGCTCACGCAGAGCGAGAACACCGGCGTGCTCGCCGACCGCGACTACATGATGGTGATCGACGACCCCAGGATAGTGCCTGGCCGCTACCGCCTGCTCGCATGGGCCGGCGACGAGGAGATCGGCTCATACCCTGCCTCTGAAGGCACAAAGAAGGCCGACCACCAGCGCCGCCTCAACCGCGACGTCAACACCGATGGCGAGCACCACCACCGCGGACACATGGACCGCCTCTACCACGGCTCGCTCCCCTCTACCCTGAACACTCCCCTGGCCAAGAACGCCGCCAACGTCAAGGACGGATGGTGCGTATTCAGCGAGGGATACCGCGACGTCTTCACCATCCCCATGATGAAAGACACCAACACCATCCGCATCCACCTGCAGCAGATGGGCGGAAAGCCGATGCCCGTGGAGAAGTTTGACTTCGTCATCACCGACCGCAACGGCCACATGGACAGCGACAACAATCTCTGCGACGACACCCGCATCACCTATCATCCCTGGGCGCTCAAGAGCGGCACCACCGACCTCACCCTCCAAGGCATACCAGTGACCTATGGCACCGCCATGGCCGAGTTCACCACAAGCCGCCTGATGAAGGAAAACGCCGAAAACAAGAACGACAAGGAGAAAGAGGCACGCCTCATCATCCGCAACCACGAAGGCGAGGAGATCGTCAACATCCCCGTGCTCCAGGCCCTGCTGCTGGCCAAGAGCGAATACTACGAAGACGCCATCAGCAAGGGCGACGTGCCTGCAGGGCAGCACACGCCCCTGAGCGACCAGGAATTCTTCGACCGCCAGGACACCTACAACCTCACATTCTTCCTCGACGAGCACACACGCTGGACATCGGCCGAAATATACATCGAGTCATGGAGAGTGGTGTGGCAAGATGTCGACCTTTGATTTGATTATTGAAACCTAACAGCTGAATTATTAAAATGAAGATAAATCACTGCATATCCGTAGTATGGGCGACCATCTGCCTGATGGCCGCCGCGCTCACGGCGTGCTCCGACCACGACATCAACTCTGGCGGCGCCTCCGGCGGGGATGGTAGTGACAAGCTCCAGCTTGGACTCAACGTGGTCATCCCCTCAATGCCGGGCAGCCGCGCCAGTTACGAGCAAGGAGTCGGAGACTATGAAAACACCGTCGACCTCGCCAAGAAGGACTACCGCATACTCCTGTTCACTCACGACACCAACACGCTGCTGGCCAATTTCGATCCCGAAAAAATCGTGATGATCGAAAACCGCCCCAGCTCATCCAACCCCACCTACCGCTCATATCGCCTCTACGCCGAGGTCGACAAGGATATAAAGTCATACGCCGACCTCAAGCTCGTGGTGCTCGCCAACTGGGGCGACTATCCCGACCTGACTATCGGCCTGACCACCATCGACGACCTCGCCGGATACGCCGCCGCCACCGGAGCCATATCCTCCGGCGCAGCCACCACATTCGAGGGCGCGTCAAAGCTCGTCGGCTCCGACGGAAAGCACATACCCATGTTTGGCGTGAAGGACTGCGCAGGCATCAAATGGGCCAACTTTGACCTCGCCTGGCTCGGCGACCTCTGGCTGCTGCGCGCAGTGGCCAAGATCGAGGTGCGCGCAGCCGAGGGCGGAGCCGAGATAGAGAGCGTGGAGCTCTCGCGCTACAACAAGCTCGGCACCTGCGCCCCCATGCGCGTATACCGCGAGGCCGACTATGTGATGGGCGAGGACCAGTACAAGGCCTTCGACTATCTCACCCTTCCCGGCGGAAAGAACGACCCCGCCGAAGCATCCTACGCCGTGCAGCCCGATGCCGACGGCCTCTTCACCGTCTACGTGCCCGAATACCAGATACTCGCCGACCCATCGAAGCCCAAGGGCGACAAGGTCAGCGACTACGCACGCCTATACGTGAAATTCAAGGGCAACACCAAGATCTACCCCGTTGACTTCAAATACTACACCGCCGACGCTGCCGCCGACAACGACGCAGCCATTGGCGACTTCTTCGACATCAAGCGCAACTTCTACTACCGCTACCGCCTGCGCATGAGCGAGGGCGACCCCGAGATCCGCGTCGACGTGCTTCCTTATCGCGCCGTGGAGCTCAAGCCCGATTTCGGCCTGCCGCTCAAAGATCTCACCCTCAACCGATATGTGGTGCACCTCTTCACCGACCTGAGCGGCGCCCCCACGACGTCGTCAGAGACCGTAATCGCCTATGACGAGCACGGAAAGCAGATCCCCGCGAGCGAGATCGAGTGGACACTCGACAGCGATGTGGCCAACCACGTCTGCACCGTGGAGGAGAACGCCGCCGGCGAGTGCGTGATCAAGCCCATAGCCGGAAAGCGAGGCCGCGACGTGCTCACAGCCACCATCAGGGACCACAACGGCATGGAGGTGACGGCAGAGTGCGTGGTGGAGGTCTCGGAGCGTCTGCTCGGCCTCGACAAGACATTCCTCGGCCTCACGCCGAGAGACAACGGCCTCACCACATCGACCGGATCGTTCATAGCCGACATCATAGCCGAGACCGACGACCGGGGCACGCTCTCATGGGAGCTCCTCAACGAGGATGACCTCACCCCCAGCAATCTCGACGTGGAGGTGATCGTAGCCGTAAACGGCCGCCCCGTGGACAACGGTTCGGTCATCGGCTCTAACGACGCTGAAGTGCGCGTAAACGCCGGCCTCGAGGTAGGCACAGCCCACCTATGGCTGTACTATGACGGCCCCGACCCCGACAACCCATCGGCCCGCAAGAGATATACCACCTATTGCGAGATATTGGTGCAGAACATCGCCATCGTGTGCGAGCCAAAGGCCGCATCGGTGATCGTGGGCCAGTCAATGACGCTCAACACCTCGGTGCTGCCCAAATTCTCCAACTTTATCCCCACGGTCAAGTACCACTCCTTGGACCCCTCGGTGGCCACCGTTGACAACAACGGCCTCGTCACCGGTATCACCCCCGGCTCTGTGAGGGTGGAGGCATACAATGACACCGACTTCCCGATGCGCATAGCCGACACGGTCTTTGTCAGCGTGAAGCCCAACAACCTGGTGCTCATGCGCCAAGACGGTGTCACTGTGGCTGACTATATAGAGCTCCTCAATGGTGAGAAAGCCTCTATCAGGGCCATGAGCAACGGGCGCGACATCAGCAAGAGCGTGAAGTGGAGCATCGAAGGCGAGGTGTTCTGCACCGTGAAGAATGGCGTAGTCACCGGTAGCACATCAGCCACCAAGGGCACATCGACCATTGTTGCCACATACGACTTCAAGAACGCTGACGGCACTACCACCACCCTCACTGCCCGATGCATAGTGGTCGTGGCCAAGCAGCGCATACTCTACATCGACACCCATCCGCATGCCGTGTCGCCCCAAGCCGAGGTGCCGTTGAGGGCATACATCTTCCCTGACTCCATACCCTGGGACAAGCGCACCTACACTGTGAATTGGAGCTCTAACAACACCAAGGTCATAGCATTCGACAATGCCGAAAGCCCGGCCAATGCAGTGGCAAAATCGCCCGGCAAGGCTACCCTTACCGCTTCCGTCAAGTACGGATCAACGACCCACAAAGCCACCACGGAAGTGGAAGTACTCGGCGCTGCATTTGGCGAAGAAGGTAGGAAAGGCCTTTTCGTCTATGACGCATCGGGAACCGAAATGGCAGAAATCACCACCCCTGACGGCAGCTATACCCACGAGCAGATAACCGCCGGCGCCATGAGCTCAATCAAGATGCCCAGAGATGCTTCATGGGTAGCCAAAATAGGCGTTGGCTCGGCCGATCTGCAGATCGCCGATGTGGATTGGCAGGTATACCGCAGATATGAATGGTATGATCCACGCATAAATCTTACTGTCAGCAAAGACAAGAAATCATGTACAATCAAAAATATAGCGACAGACGATATACCTACGCGCTATAATGAAGTGATCGTGACAATAAAATATAGCAATGGGCAGACCGAGACCCGCCGATTCGCCGTATTCTCGTATTAAACATATCTAAAACAGTGAAACACTATATAAAGTACATATATCGATTGGTGGTGGCAGCGGTCTGCTGCTTTGCGGTGGCCTCATGCTACGATGACACTTTCGACAGTTTCCGTCCCGAAGGCGACGGAAACGGCCTCGATGTGTCGTTCACCGTGAATATGCCGCCTCTGGCGTCGACCCAGCTCAATTCGCGCGGATCGGCGGGCGACATCATCAAGGAGATCAACACCCTCCATGTCTACGTATACAACGAAGACGGCTCGAAGCTGATACTCCACTGCGGCAAAGAAGGCCTCGAAGACTTCAAATATGACAAGAACGGCAACGACAAGCGCCCCGATTATCCCTACGCAGACTCCAAGGAATACGAGACCACTGCCGGCGAGCAGACCACGCCGAGAGCCACTTTCAAGCTCAAGGCATCGCCATTCGTGGCAGGCGAGACCTATAGAATCTACGTAACGGCCAATGTCGACGTGCCCGAGAGCGAGTATGAGACTGAGGACAAGCTCAAGGCCTACACCGTGAACTGGAACGAGAAGGAGACCGGAGCCAACGCGCAGATGCTGGGCATGTTCGCCGAATCTGACGAGAAGGTCGAAGGCTCGGCTGTGACTTTCTCGAGCGCCCGCGCCTACTACCTCCACGCCTGGCTTGTGCGCTGCGCGTCGAAGGTGACTGTGGCCTACAATACCGAGCAGCTCAACGACAATGTGTGGATTTATCTCCACAACGTCAGCATACGCAACATACCCCGCCAGTGCCACCTCGGCGACGGAAACACCGCCACGCAGGACTACGGCGTGATCGAGCGCGGTGAGCAGATACTCTACGCGCCCGAAGGCTCAAACTACGACAACGCCGACGCCGACTTCTCAAACTGGCCCGTGCTCTCGCGCGGCACCGGCGTCTACGGCAGCGAGCACCTGGAGACCGACGAGGCTCTATTCTTCTACGAAAACCTCCAGGGCGAAGGCAAGGACAAGAGCCAGGTAGACAGCGACAAGCCCACTCCCGACGGCGAGGTGTCATGGCCCGACGGCGTTAACCCCGGCGGCGAAGGATGGCGCGACGAAATGCCCTACGGCACATACATCGAGGTGGAGGCTTACTATCGCTCCACGGCCAAAGGCAACGAAGGCCGCGGAAAGATAATATACCGGTTCATGCTCGGCATGGATACATTCAAGGACTACAACGCCTACCGCAACCATCACTTCAAGCTAACGCTCAATTTCCGCGGAAACGCCAACGACGTTGACTGGCACATCGACTACAAGCCCAATACCGACAATCCCATCTATGTGCCGCATCCCTTCTATATCTCATATCTCTACGGCGAGAACGTGGAGATACCCATCACCGTCGACGGCTCCCTCACAAAGGGCACAAAGGTGATAGCCGAGATAGTGGAGAACAACTGGAAGCCAAAGGATGCTTCCCCATCAGTTTACTGGACCGGTAAGGTGCAGAGCGGACAGAACGTGAATTACGATGGACCATGGCACGGATTCCTGTCGCTGCGACCCACCAACAGCAACGAGAACTACGTCTCCGGCGGCGACAACATCACCAACGCCGACGCCCTGGGCCGCGAGAAGGAGGCTTACAAAGGCCAGATCTCCGGAAACAGCAAAGCCTATCTGATGTCATATTGGTATGGGGGGCTCGAGAATATGTCTACGATGACCAACCCCTCTACGGCCAATTTCTTCACGAGCGCCCAGATTGACGAGAACGAGGGCATGCACGTGCCCATGCAGGGATACCGCGAGTATGAGACGTCAAACCGCAACGGTCGCACACAGGACTTCACCAAGGACAATCATGACACCTACGAGATAGTGGAGGCCACCAACGGCGGCAAGACAAAGACCCACATATATCTGCCCCTCTACACCCGATCGCTCTTCATGGTGAAGACTCTCGGATATTCGGGCGCAAACCCGTTCTTCCAGTATCAGCGCAAAGCCGTGGTGAAGATCACGTGCTGGGTAGACAAGACTGACGAGAACAATGTGACCCGCTCGGTGAAATACACCAAGCTCTGCGACGTGATCCAGGTGCGACGCATCATCAACCCCTCGGGCATATATCGCGAGCACGGAAACAACAAGTCATTCACCGTCAACCTCTGCTTCCGCACCGCCGAAAAGGCGACTTCGTTCATGCCCTTCGCTTCGGAGGGCAAGTGGAGCGCCGAGATCGAATCAGGCGACCCGGGATTCATCACCCTCAACGGCATGCAGCGCGTGCAGGGCCGCACGGGCGAATACGTGAAATTCCAGGTGCACTTCATCCCCACGATGTCCACGAAAAACCGCTACGCGGTGATCCTCGTGAAGTATCATGACTATACGTGCAAGCACCGCATCATGGTGCGCCAGGGATATGACCCCGACTATATCCTCGATGCGGCCGATGCGGTGAAATGGCACTGCTTCAACATGCGCGGCGGCGAAAGGGAGGCGGAGTCTCCGCTGGAGCCGGGTTCGCAGTTCCGATTCGGCAATCTCGAATACGCCATTGATGCCCGCGCCAACACCACCGAACAGTTCGGAATGGCTCCTAACGGGCGTAAATTCACGGTCTTGGGCAAAGACGGCAAGGTGGCAGGCGAAGTGGAGTGGTATGTCAACAACAAGGATCTGCCCGGCCTCGGCTCGGGCAAGCCTAACCTCGCATTCGAGACTGTGTCGGATTTCGATGACGAGAACATCAACTTCCATCAGTATATCACGCTCAGGGATTCCACCGGCAAGGTGCTGAACCAGGGCAAGAAGACGCGCCTGCCCAAATACCATGAGTGGCAGCGAGTGCGCGACAACGCCCACCTGCTCTATACATTCGGCGTGTGCTACGATGACAACTCCACATCCACATCGATGACTGCCGACAAGGCGTTCAACTACCTCTATTCGAGCGATGACAAGTCGGGAAGCGGCATGCGTGGAGTGTTCATCTTCAACAAGCATGACGCCCGAAATTTCTTCCTGCCCATCGGAGCCTCGGGCTATGGCCGCCGCAAGAGCGGCACCAATGAGGCGCCGGGCACGCTGCGCTACGCCAACCGATCGGTGTATATGCCTTCGGGCGCGGTGGAGAAGATGCCGATGTTCTGGAACATCAAGGACAACCTCGGAGCCATCTACTGGGGATACCCGGATGCCACTTCCCGTAAGGATATTTGGAACAACAACGATGTGCCATACTTCAACGCATGGGATATCAACGTGTCAACATACGACTTCAACCACTTCAGCTCCAACGCATATTCGGGCCAAAATAATGACTCCCGAAATGCCGGAATACAGAATGAGGAAGATGGTAAATACTACTTCTCTGACTCTGCCTTCCTGAGGCTCGTAGACGAAGACTAACCCCAAAGCGCGGGCCGGGCACCCCCCGGCCCGCGCCGCATATAGGCGGCGCCTCTCCCGGTGGAGGTGCACCCCTTCCGGTGGAGGTGCGTCTCTCCGAGACGCACGTGTCCGCCCCCATCCACCCCATGCCATCCGTGTCCCCCTCTGCCCATGCGCCTCGGAGAGGCGCCCCTCCACCACCGCGCGATGGCCGCGGCAGGTGGCATCCGTAGGCTGCGACGGTCACAGCGGCGTGGCATCCGGAGGCTCCACCACCACTGCGCGCATGGCTGCGGCAGGGGCATCCGGAGGCTCCACCACTACCGCGCGCATGGCTGCGGCAGGTAGCATCCGGAGGATGCCGAATTTTAGTAACCCCGTATGACGCAGCGCAGCGAAGTCATGCGGGGTATATCCCGGAAGAGAAGAGGCATTCGAAGAAAGCCGAAAGAGCCAAATCGGCTTCCTGCCGGATGCCGAGCGCATTTGCGCCCCAGCCGGGCATGCCTTCGCTACGCTCCGTCATACCCGGATACTATAAATCGGCATCCTCCGGATGCCATCCCTGCCCCGTGCTCCACCCCGGCATATACCCCACCGCCACATAAGGGGCGTGCGTA
>CANNVE010000023.1 GCA_947525975.1 uncultured Muribaculaceae bacterium
GCTCTGAAATCGGGGCATCGAGCAGAGGTTTCACTTCCTTGTCGAATACATCTTTTTGCACCACGCTGTAGACCATGTATTTGACGTTTTCAGCCGAAATCGGTCGGCCATTGATGTCCTGGGTGACAGCATCCCATGTGACAGTGGCCCGGCCGGGACGGTCGGTCTCTGTCACAGTGACTGACTTGGGAGCGGCGGCTGCATATGGGCCTACGAAAACTGATGCAGATGACACCACGCCGTCAGCGCCATTGAGCGTAGTGGTGACGGTGTATGTGTAGTCGCCCTTGACCGGAATATTGTTGTCAGTGAAGGTCAGTTCCGCGCCCGGCGCGCCCGAAAGCGTGGCCACCGCAGTCTCTCCCCTGCTCACCTTGACTGTTACATTGCCTAAGAGTTTCTTGCCCACTACGTCAGTGGTGGGGAGCCGGAATTTGCCGGAAACATTGAGCAAGCCCGATGCCTCGGGAGTGAGCACAATGTCGGTCACAGCGTTAGGAGTGGAAGGAAGCATGCCCTTGCCTACCGACAGGTCACGCACTATCAGATAATACTTGTAAGGATCTGAAATGCAGTGGATACCGACATTCCAGGAGCCTGAAACCGTAGGAGCGATGATGCCGGCTACATATTGTCCGGCTGTATTGTTGACAGTGGTGGCGGGTATCACCTCCAGAGTCATGGCATCGGCGGAAGCGCCCATACCTGCCTTAACCTCAAAGCGCTCTTCATCGCTCGCGCCGTAATTAGAAACGAAAGCGGAGAAATTATACACTTTGCCGGCTTCGAGACGCAATGACGGAGTGATCACCCAATCGTCAGCCGCATTGGCTGAGCTGTACTTGTAGCGTATGCCCTTGCCCATGCCCATGGGGCCCCAGGTGCAGCCGTCTTTGTTGACGTCGACCACGGTGTATCCGATGTCTTCAAGTTTGTCATAATAGCCGAACGGAGAGAAATCCGTGGTGAAAGGCGTTTCGTAGGCTCCGAGCCATAAGGTATTTGAAGTGCCGGGCTGTGACTCTATGCCTTTGTTGACAGCGACCACGCTGTATACGAAACTCTTAGGTGCAGAGGGCAAAGCCAGGGGATACTGATAGTTGGTGGCGCTTACGCTCTGTGCCACAACCGTCTCGCCGAGCATCACCTTGTAGGTCACTGCATCAGCATCCATGTATCCGCCATCGACGGTGGTGGACACAGCGTCCCACTTGACGGTCATCTTGCCGTCGGCCCACTTGGCTTCTACATTGGCCGGGGTGGCAGGCAGGCCGTTGCCCACGAAGAGCGATGCGCTCGCCTGCAGGGATTTGCCTGCGGCATTGGCCACTACCGCCGAGAATCTGCACATGGCAGGAGCAGCGAGCGTGTATGTACCCGTCACCTTGGTGCCGGCAAGAGCCTTGCCGCTCTTGATGAGAGCTCCGTCGAGATACAGTTCCCAATCAAGTTGTCCGCTGGCGGGCTTGCCGTTTTCTAGCTTTGAAGGCATCTCTATGACATAAGATGCTGTCAGTGTGCCTTCTGGCGCAGTCACGCTGAAACCGGGCACTGCGGGGACAGCCGACGTATTCTCCGACACGAAGAACGGAGCCACCACCATAGCCGGAGTCTTGAAGTCTACCACCGGACGCGATTCGGCTGTGGCGAGATCTATTTCATAAATGCCGCTTTCAGAATCGGGGGTGATATATGTCACATACATTTTATCGGAGGCCTTGTCGATAGCGCCGCCTGCGGTATATCCAGCCAGGAAGCCTTCGCTGGGCACCGAGGTCTGCCCTACAGGGGTGATGGCGCCCGAAGCCTTATCTACTTTGACAAGAGCAGACGAGGCGGTCAGCGCATAGTATTGCCCGCGCGCGTCGCAAGCCACAGCCACCATGCGGCTGCTGAAATCAATATTGGATATCAGTGTGCGCCGGGCGGTTGAGTAGTCGCCTCGCCCCCAGCAATATCCACTGGCGTTGTCGGTCATGTAACAGCCATAGACATCGCCCGTGGTGGGATCTACGTCAATATCCATGGCCACCATGCCAAGATCTGTGCTTGGATCAAGCTGGCGCACGTCGGTGATGTCAAACGTCTCTGAATCAAAATCTATCAACTTAAGATCCCTGACGTTTTCAGAGCCAATCTCATAATAAACGCCATGATAGGTGCCATGGCCATCATCATAGCCGCCACCGTTGATAATGCCGTAGCTGCTTGTGCCGACCGGCGCGAAGTTAGAGTCGCTTGTGCGAGGGAGGGTGTAGAGGCCCATCATGCCCGCAGGCCAGATGATCCAGCCGCGCAGGTCGGGAACGCTCTCGGCAATGCCCGAAGCCTTGACGCCGCTGAAAGCCCGCAAGCGGGCAGCGCGCACCTGGGTTTGAGTCAACGGGCTGAGCAGGGGTGAATTTCCACCGTAGCTGAAACTCGCCGCCGCCGATTGGGGCGGACAGCCCGGAAGCGCCGACAAGGCTGCTCCGGACGCAGTCTTCCACGGAGTAGCCGCAGCCGACAGCGCGAGGATGACAGAGAACATCAATGAAGTAAGTCTCTTCATAAAGAACAAAGGATTAGATAATAAATATTGAAAAAAGTAACACTTGTCAGACGGAATGCGTGCTATACGCTCAGAGGCTCGACAACTCGAGCAGCTGGGCATAGGTGGGGATGTCACGCAAGAAATGATAGGAATTGGCGCGGTGGTCGACCCGGCAGCAATAGTGGCGCAAGCCATTGCTCACCATCAGGCAGTTGACGTGCATCTCCATGTTGTAGCGCACAGCCTGGTCAAACGTGCGCTGCGTGATCTGCACATCCGGAGCCTTATACTCGATTATGGCCACAGGCTCGGCCTGACGGCCATACACCACAGTGTCGCATCGACGCAGGCAGCCGTTTTGCCGCAAACCCACTTCGTTGGCCGTCAAGGCTTGGGGGTATGACCTGTTGGCTATGAGAAAGCGCACGAAATGCTGTCTCACCCACTCTTCGGGAGTGAGCACAATCCATTTTGATCGCAAAGGGTCATAGACCACCTGCCTGCCTTTTGAGTCGACACAAATCCTTATGTCAAATTGAGGCAGATTGAGGCGGATCATATAAATACAAGAATATCTGGTAAACGTGCGATTTTTGACGCATATTAATACTCGGATTTCAGAAATAATGCGTAAATTTACGAAAAATTTCTCACTCGCACACCAAAGCTTCCTTTTTTTTCAAAAATGGCCGTCCCTACATTTCAAAGCATCACCAATGAGATTAAATCCGGCAAACTCGCTCCGGTCTACATACTTCATGGCGAAGAAGGATACTATATCGACGAGCTCGTGAAGCTTTTCGAGAATTTCCTGCCCGAGGCCGACCGTGAATTCAATCAGTATGTGCTCTATGCTCCCGAGGTGCAGGCCGGCCAGGTGATGGACCTCTGCTACCGCTATCCGATGATGGCCGAGAGGCAGATGGTGATCCTTAAGGAAGCCCAGGCCGTAGGAGCCAACGAGATCAACCGCCTGCACAAATACGTGCAGAATCCTTCGCCCACCACCGTGCTGGTCATATGCTTTCGCGGCGACAAGGCAAAGGGCAAAGACCTGCTCGCGGCCGCCAAGGCCAAAGCCACGGTTTTCGAGTCGAAAAAAGTAGCCGACTACAACCTGCTGCCCCTGATATCTGCCTACATAAAGCAAAAGGGACTCACCGCCGAGCAAAAATCGCTCGAGATGCTGCGCGACTTCATAGGCACTAACCTCAGCGCCCTCTTCAACCAGATCGATAAGGTAGCCGGCATCCTTGGCCCGGGGGCGGCAATCACACCCGAAGCCATCGAGAGGCATGTGGGCATCAGCAAGGAATACAACAACTTTGAGCTTGTCGACGCCCTCTCGGTGCGCGACTACGGCAAAGCGATGCGCATAGCCCGGTATTTCGCATCCAATCCCAAGGGCAATCCGCTGGTGATGACCACCTCGGCCCTCTACAATTTCTTCTCCGACCTGCTCGTGGCGCATTACACAAAAGACAAGAGCGACGCGGGCCTGATGGCGGCGCTGAAACTTAAGTCAAACTTCCAGCTGCGCAAATACAAGGCGGCTATCAGGCAATACAATCCTTTCCAGATAATTGAAATAATCTGGGCGTTGAGACAGTTTGACACCCGGAGCAAGGGACAAGGCTCGCGTCAGGACCAATACAGCCTCTTCCACGAATTGATTTTCCACATAGTCACAGCCCCGGGCAATCTCGGCATCTGACCGCCCTACGCTCAGGCCAGCCCGTATCTGTCGATAAGCCTGCCGAATATGGCTTTTAGCACCTCGACATTGACGCTGTTGCCAAACTGTTTGTAGGCCTGGTGGTCATTGCCGCAAATACGGAAATCTTCAGGAAAACTCTGCAGCCGGGCGCACTCCCTGGGGGTCAGGCGCCTGAGGTATCGGCCTATTATGGGTATCTGCACCATGGCCACAAGAGCCGGGAAGGCATTGGGCAATTTCACCCTCACCCCTGACGGGCGCATCTGTATCAGGCCTTCGTAGATGGTGTCTATCTTGTCGCCGCACTGCCACTCAAGCTTGCGCTGCGTGGGAGTGAAGGCCCGCAGGCCGTCCCATTTAGCCAGCCACCGGTCGATGAATGCCTTGTTGCGGCCATAGAGAGCCTTGTTGCGCTCTATGTGCGATTGCTTCCATGCCGGGAGGCTTCCGGTAGGGCCTTCGTATCTGAAATAATCGATATTGACAGGAAAGCCGATCGTAGAGACGTCGACGCCCTTGTAAAACTCATCCCAGCAAGCAAGCACATCCATCTCAGCCTTTGTTATCGTCGCGGTCGGAGCCTCGTGATCGAGGATGTCATAGATCGAGAGGTCTGACTTGCTTTTGAATCCGTCAAACTCTATCTCGATGGGAGCATCGACATTGTCAGGATCGTAGACCCCGGCTATGTAGACACGCTCCCTGAGCTGAGGCACCCCGAACTGATGGGGGCTCAACACAAGCGGCTCGGCCGTGAGGCGATATCCGATGTCCTTGAGCACGGCTGTGATAGTGGCCCACGTGCGCCCCCGGTCATGGCTCACGAGATTCCTTACATTCTCAAGCAATATGAAGCGAGGGGCGTGGTGCCTGAGCAGCCTCTCTATCTCGAAAAACAGAGTGCCACGGGTGTCGTTGACGCCGGCCTGCTTGCCGGCCTTCGAGAAAGCCTGGCATGGAAAGCCCGCGCACAGCACCTGATGTGCCGGCACATCCTCGGCCTTGACCGCAGTCATGTCATGGTCGGCGCTTATGCCGTAATTATCCTGATACACGCCTATGCAGGCCTTGTCGATCTCGGCGGCAAACACGCATTCGCCCCCAAATGCTGACATGGCCTGATGAAATCCACCAATGCCGCAGAATAGGTCTACAAATCTGAATTTATACTCACTCATGCAGTTAACTTCATTTAACGCGCCCTATATCAGAAAAGGAGCGCTATGCGGTAGACTACAAAGGCAAGCACCCACGCCACCGCCGTATTGTATATGACACTGAACGCGCCATATCGCCACGACCCGGTCTCGCGCACTATGGCGGTGACTGTGGCTATGCACGGGCAATAAAGCAATATGAAGACAAGAAAGCTCAAGGCATTGGCCGAGTCGAAATCAGGCTTCCCGGTCACAGGATTCTCTGCCTCAAGGCGCTTGCCGAGACGCACATTGTCTTCGGCCTCATCGCCTGTGTAAAGCACGCCAAGCGTCGACACCACGATCTCCTTGGCCGGCACTCCCGCCAAAGCAGCCACAGAGCCTCTCCAATGGAAGCCAAGAGGCTCCATCACGGGATTTATGGCTTTTCCGGCCATCTCCAGATATGAATCATGCTCTGAGATGGCCTCGGTGTGCTGCTCGGGCTTGTCATGGCTCGAAAGAGGAAAATAATTCAAAGCCCACACTATGGCGCTGGCCACGAGGATGATGCCGCCCATCTTCTTAAGGTACTGCTCACCCTTGGCCCATGTATGGCGAAGCGAAGATTTGAGCGTAGGGATGCGGTAAGGCGGAAGCTCCATCACGAAGGGAGTCTCGTCGTCCTTGAAATAGAATTTGCGCAGAAGCCTGGCCGTGAGCATAGCCACAAGCACTCCGCCTATGTAAAGGCTCATGAACACGAGCGTCGGATGCTCCGGGAAGAACGTGCCGATCAGCAGCACATAGATAGGAAGGCGCGCCGAGCACGACATGAACGGGTTAATCAGGATGGTGATGATGCGGCTCGTGCGGCTCTCGATGGATCGGGAGGCCATGATAGCGGGCACATTGCATCCAAAGCCCATGATCAGGGGGATGAACGATTTGCCGTGAAGGCCTATGCGGTGCATCACCTTGTCCATGATGAAAGCCGCCCTGGCCATATAGCCTGAATCCTCCATAAACGATATGCAGAAATACAGTATCAGGATATTGGGCAGGAACACTATCACGCCGCCCACACCGCCCACGATGCCGTCGGCGATAAGATCCTTGAGCATGCCGTCGGGCATAATATCGTTGATCAATGAGCTGAGCCATGACACTCCGCTGTCGATCCAATCCATCGGATACTGACCTATGGAGAATGTGGCCCAGAATATCACGAACATCACCAGGAAAAACAGAGGGAAGCCAAAGAGCTTGCTGGTGACGAACGTGTCGATTATGCGTGAGGCCGAGACATTGCTCTCGTCGCCCGACTTGAATGTCTCGGCGAGGGCGCCGCTGATGAAGCCGTATTTCTCCGCCGCGATCTGCGACTGTATGTCCTGGTCAGGATGCTCCAGTCCATAGTCGGCAAGCAACATGTCGCGCTTTGCGATGATGTCTTGCCCGTTGGGCGACTTCCCCACCAATTCCTGCGACTGCGGATCGCCTTCAAGCAGCTTGATGGCAAGGTATCGCGGAGAGAAATGCTGGTCGACTCCGCCGTCGGCCTTGATGGCGTCAATAAGCACGCGCACCATCTTTTCGATGTCGGGGCCAAGGTTGACATGGATGTGACGCACGTCTTTGTTCTTGTCTTCATATACAGAGATCACAGCATCGAAGAGGGCGTCGACCCCCTCGCCCGTGCGAGCCACCAGAGGCACCATAGGCACGCCTATCATGCCACCAAGCACCTCATATTCGAGCTGAGCATGGCTCTTTCGCAACTCGTCGTACATATTCAATGCGATCACCATCTTTGAGTCCATGTCAATGAGCTCGGTGGCGAGATACAGGTTGCGCTCAAGATTAGATGAGTCGACTACGTTGATGATCACATCAGGCGTCTCGTCAACGAGATACTTGCGCACATACAGCTCCTCGGGCGAATATGAGGTCAGGGAATAGGTGCCCGGAAGGTCGACGATGTTGAAGCGGAAACCGCAATATTCGAAATGTCCCTTTTTGGCGTCGACTGTGACGCCGCTGTAGTTGCCTACGTGCTCTTTTGCTCCGGCCGCGATGTTGAACAGAGACGTCTTGCCGCAGTTGGGATTGCCGATCAACGCCACGTTGATCAGCTGCCCATGCCCCGGGTCGGCGCAGTTTGTGCGGGCCTCGATCCGGTGCTCAACGGCAGTCTCGAGGGGCTCCACCTCAATCAGGTTGGCCTCGCTGCGGCGCAGCGACACCTCATATCCCATGATAGTGTATTTGACGGGATCGCGCAGCGGAGCCTGCAGAAGCACCTTCACTTCATGGCCCTTAACGAATCCCATCTCCATCACCCTCTTGCGGAAGGCTCCGTGACCCAATATTTTCACTACCACCGCACTGCTGCCGGTGGGCATTTCTGACAGTCTCATGTATGTGTATCGTATGCGATTAATTCAGCCGGCAAAAATACAAACTTTCCGCCGTGGGGTTAATACCCACAAATGAGTAAAAATCACCAGGCTCCTTGAAGCGGCCTGATGATCATGGTTCATCTGTCTTTGTACATCTCCTCGTAGTATTTGAGGTAGTCGCCCGAAGTGACATTGTCCATCCACTCCTGGTTGTCGAGATACCAGCGCACCGTGCGCTCGATACCCTCCTCAAACTGCAGGCTTGGCTCCCAGCCGAGCTCCTTCTGCAGCTTGCGGCTGTCGATGGCATACCTGAGGTCATGGCCGGCTCGGTCGGTGACATATGTGATCAGGTCAAGGTCTTCGCCCTCCGCCCTGCCAAGGAGGCGATCTACGGTAGAGATTATAGTGCGTATGATGTCGATGTTCTTCCATTCGTTGAAGCCGCCGATGTTATAGGTCTCGGCTACTTTTCCTTTGTGGAAAATCACGTCGATGGCTCGGGCATGATCCTCGACATAGAGCCAGTCGCGCACGTTCTCGCCCTTGCCGTATACGGGCAGAGGCTTGCGATGGCGTATATTGTTGATGAAGAGAGGTATCAACTTCTCGGGGAATTGGTATGGGCCGTAGTTGTTAGAGCAGTTGGTGACGATTGTGGGCATGCCGTAGGTGTCGTGGTATGCTCGGACAAAGTGGTCGCTCGAAGCCTTGCTGGCGCTGTAGGGAGAATGCGGATTGTAGGCGGTGGTCTCCACGAAGAATTCATCGCCGTATGCCTCATGGTTCTTCCCTGAAGAGGCCTTTGTGGTGAAGGGCGCGTCGATGCCTTCGGGGTGAGTGAGCTCAAGAGCGCCATAGACCTCGTCGGTGCTTATGTGGTAGAAGAGTTTTCCATCATATTTCTCCGGCAGAGTGTCCCAGTGCTCCTTTGCGGCCTGCAGCAGGCTCAAGGTGCCCATGACATTGGTGCGGGCAAATGTGAAAGGATCTTTGATCGAGCGGTCGACATGGCTCTCGGCGGCGAGGTGGATGATGCTGTCAACATTATATTCCTTCATCAGCGAGCGCATCTTGTCGAGGTCGCAAATATCAGCCTTCACAAACACGAAATTGGGGCGTTGCTCCAGATCGGCAAGATTGGCGAGATTGCCCGCGTAGGTGAGCTTATCGACGCAGATGATGCGATACTCAGGGTATTTATTTACAAACAACCTCACTACGTGGCTGCCTATGAATCCGGCTCCGCCGGTGATGATGATATTTCTGTCCATTACTTCAAAATGTTAGATATGCATGCAATAAGCGAATCGCGCCAATAAGGCACCTCGGCATTGAGCCGATCCTTTATTTTCGACTTGTCGAGCACCGAATATGGAGGCCTCTTCACCGGGCTCGGATATTCGCTGCTGTGGCACGGAAGGATCTCACAATCACGGTGGCCTGAAATTTCGGCTATGGCCTTGGTGAAGTCATACCATGATGTCACGCCCTCGTTGCTGTAATGATACGTCTCGCGCATCGGCCCGCATCCGCTTTCTTGCCAAGCCTGGATCACCTTCGCTATGGCCTTCGCGAGGTCAAGGGCGTAGGTGGGAGTGCCCACCTGGTCAAACACCACTTTGAGCATGGGCTTTGTGGCGGTGAGCTGGAGCATGGTCTTCACGAAATTCTTTCCGTATTCGCTGTAGAGCCATGCAGTGCGTATGATGGCGTAATCGCAGCCTGATGCCTCAATCGCCTTTTCTCCCTCCAATTTTGTGCTTCCGTAGACGCCTGTGGGTATCCCCTTCTGCTCCTCGGCCAAAGGCTCATTGCAGCCTTCGGCGCCAAAGACATAGTCGGTGCTGATCTGCACAAGCAGGCCTGAAACGCGCTTCATCGCGTCGGCAAGAATGGCGGGTGCTCCGGCGTTGAGCAGGCGGCAAAGGTCTCGGTCGGTCTCGGCCTTGTCAACGTTGGTGTAAGCGGCGCAGTTGACAATGCAATTGATATTCAGCTCTGCGACAGCTTTTTCCACCGCTTCGGGGTCTGTGATGTCAAGCATCATAGTTTCAAGCCCCTCCACGCAGGTGACATCAGAGAATGTGAAATTCCATCCCTCGCAATCGCGGGAAATCTCACGCATCTCCATGCCCAACTGCCCGTTGGCTCCGGTCACAAGTATATTCATCTCCATAGAATATGTCGGTTTTAATATGCAAAATTACGGAATTATTTCCAACCGACAAAGTATGTGCCACCAAAGTTAGCTAAATAATCGGCCATCGCGCACATCCGCATCCGCCCCCGCTTGCCGGCGACAGCCTGCCGAGGCGAGGCCATAAAAATCGGAGCCGCTTTTGGCGGCTCCGGTCTTATATGTCTGTCGCAGGCGATCACTTGGCCATTTCGAGGTCGGGGGCGATGAGTTTGTAGCCCTTGCCGTGGATGTTGATGATTTCGATGGTGGGGTCATCCTTCAGGTGCTTGCGCAGCTTGGTGATGTAGACGTCCATCGAGCGGGCGTTGAAGTAATTATCGTCAATCCAGATAGTCTTCAGGGCGAAGTTGCGCTCGAGAATTTCGTTTACGTGCGCGCAAAGCAGGCTCAGCAGCTCTGACTCCTTTGTGGTGAGCTTTGTGATCTTGTCGCCCGACATCAGCACTTGCTTCTGGGTATCAAAAGTGAACTTGCCGATACGGTACATCGTGATCTCCTTGCCCTTCTTGCCCTTCACGCGGCGCAGGATGGCCTCAATGCGGAATACGAGCTCCTCCATGGAGAAGGGCTTGATGATGTAGTCGTCGGCTCCAATCTTGAAGCCCTCGAGTATATCTTCTTTGAGTGATTTGGCTGTCAGGAAAATGATGGGCACCTCCGGGTTGACGGTGCGGATTTCCTGAGCCAATGTGAATCCGTCCTTTTTAGGCATCATAACGTCGAGGACGCAGATGTCGTATTTTCCTTTCAAGAAGGCTTTGTATCCGCTCTCGCCATCGGCATAGAGGTCAGCGTGGAACCCCTTGGCCTGCAGGTACTCGCGAAGGAGCATCCCGAGGTTTTCGTCGTCCTCGCAAAGAAGGATTTGCATTCTGTCTTCCATAATTTCTTAATTTTTAGAGAGTGGTATGATGATTGTAAATTTTGTTCCTGATCCGTATTCGCTGTCGACGCTGATGGTGCCTCCGAGATCGCGTATCATCTTCTGCACGTAGGCCAGGCCCAGGCCGAAGCCCTTGACATCGTGGCGATTGCCGGTGTTGACGCGGAAGAATTTCTCGAAGATTCGCTTAAGGTCTTCCCGGCGTATGCCTATGCCGTTGTCGGCCACTGTAATTTCAAGCCGGTCTTCGTCGATGTCGCGCGTGCCTACTTTGAGCAGCAAAGGCTCGTCTTCCTTGCGGTATTTCACCGCATTGTCAAGAAGGTTGAAGATGACATTGGTGAAGTGCATCTCATCAACCTCTATTATTGCGTCCATAGCATCGAGGTTGGCTTCGATCTTTCCACCGTATTTCTCCACCTTGAGTTTGAAAGTGTTCACGATGTTGAATATCGCCACGTTAGCGTCTACCTCCTCGAGCTTGAGCGAGGCTTTCTGTTTCTCAAACATCGACATCTGCAGCACCTTCTCCACCTGGAAGCGCAGGCGCTTTGTCTCGTCGTTGATCACGGTGGAGATCTGCTGCAGCATGGTGGGCGATTTGCGCACGCTTTGGTCATTGAGCATCTGAGCCGCGAGAGAAATAGACGATATCGGGGTCTTGAACTCGTGGGTCATGTTGTTGATGAAGTCATTTTTCATTTCTGACAGCTTTTTCTGCCTGAAAGCGAGCACCACCGTCACCACAAATACCACAAGCAGGATGAGCGTGAACGCTATGGTGGGATACATGAATGATATCGACGAGAAGATATAGTCGTTTTTTGTGGGGAAGTACACTTTGAGAAACACCTGCTTGTCGCGGGGATCCTGCGGGAAGAGCACCTGTATGAACATATTGTCCTTGTCGACAGCCGCAGCCTGGTATCCGGCTGACTTATACTGCACAGTGCCCGACCGGTTGACCACCGCGAACTCAAACGGAATCTTCAGCCCCATGGCGTCGAGTTCCTGGCGCAGCATCTTGCGCACAAGCGCCGAATCGGCGCGCTCCGAAAGAGGCCGACCGCTCGCAGAGCTGATGATGCTCACGATCACCTCATCGATCACGCTCTTCTGCCTTTGATATCGGTCGCGTATTTCTTCTCGGGCAGTGCTGTATCGGTCATTTTGCTGGCCATGGGGGGCTTTGCCCGAAGATGCGGCTCCGTCGATGGTGATGTTGCCCTCGATGCCCAGCGGCGTGGTGAATGAATATTTTATGCCGCCTATGCTGGTGCTTCCAAGGTAGGACGACGATGCGACATTCCCCGAATTTTCGTCGATGAAATGACGTGTCTCGCGCTGCGTAAGCTTCTGCGACACAGAGTAAAGACTCTGTTTGACAGCCTCGGTGAACTGCTCATAGCGCATCTTGCTCATGCCACGCAGATAAAACACCTGCATAGACAAAAGCCCCATGAACGCCACGGCCATCAAAACAGTTAATATCCAAATAGTTGATTTCTTCATTCCTTATTAATTGACAGGCTCGGATAAAACCCTTTCTTTGTTAACAATTATCCGGTGTTAAAGTTTAAAAAAATTATGACTATATGTGAATTTCTGCTGAAAAATATGAAACAAATAATTTAACATTAACAAACATGTGCAAATTTAGCATTTAAATTTAACACTCACAAATTTTCCACCACAATAATGCGTGGAATATGTAGACTTTATTGATTTTATGTTTTTTTTAGCCATTTTTTAAGGCAAAAGCAATCGATAAACCGACTATTTTGTCTAACTTTGTATGATTTAAAACAAACTTTAGTCAAATCTCTGACGTTTCGATAGATATATCAAAAACATTTTATACACAAAAGACATAATTTGACCTTAAGGCGTATGAAAAACAAGAGTGATCTCGGGTTCTGGAAATTGTGGAACCTCAGCTTCGGATTTTTCGGCGTGCAGATCGCCTACGCTCTGCAGAGCGCTCAAGTGAGCCGCATCTTCTCCACAATCGGAGCCGACCCTCATGATCTCAGCTATTTCTGGATATTGCCGCCTCTCATGGGCATGATAGTGCAGCCAATAGTGGGCGCTTGCAGCGACAACACATGGACTCGCCTCGGTCGCCGCCTCCCCTACCTTCTGGTCGGAGCTCTCGTGGCTGTGATCGTGATGTGCTTCTTGCCCAACGCCGGCTCTCTCGGCCTCAGCATCTCGGCCGCAATCATCTTCGGCCTTGTCATGCTCATGCTTCTCGACACCTCGATCAACATGGCCATGCAGCCTTTCAAGATGCTTGTGGGCGACTTCGTCAACGAAAAGCAGAAGGGCCTTGCCTACTCCATACAGAGCTTCATCTGCAACGCCGGATCTGTCGTCGGATACGCCGCGCCGTTTGTGCTGGCATGGTTCGTCAGCAACACCGCGCCCGAAGGCCAGGTGCCTCCCACTGTGACATGGTCATTCTATCTCGGAGCCGCCGTGATGATGCTTTGCGTGATCTACACCTTCGCCAAGGTCAAGGAGATGCCTCCTCACGAATATGCCGAATACCACGGCATAGCCCGCAAGGAAAGCGTGGAAAAAGAAGTGAAGGAGGGCGTGCTCACGATCCTGCGCAAGGCCCCGAAAGTGTTCTGGACCGTGGGACTGGTGCAATTCTTCTGCTGGGCGGCCTTCCTCTACCTCTGGACCTACAGCACCGACGCCATCGCCGGCAGCGTCTTCGGAGCACCCACAATAGAGAAAGTCAACGGCGTGTCGATCAATGGACAAACATTCACAGACAAATACCTCTTTGACGGCCAGACACCGCTGATCGCCGACGGCACGGTCGTGTCTAATCACATATCAGTCGACGGCGACGTGATCAGCTCCGAAAGCGTAGTGGCCGACGGAGACACCATCTATGCCGACGGCGCCCTCGTATACAGATACGGCATGCCCGCCGTCAAAAACGGAGTGATCGCCACCGCCGGGCAGACAATATTGATAAACGGCGACAAAGTGCGGGTCGACAGGGAAGCGTCGGTGGTGCCCAACTATTCGCTTGTGGCCGGAGGCACCGAGCTCACGCTCGCCCACATAGCAGCCCGCCAGGACGGCAAATGGGTGCTTGAGCAGACCACCACCCTCCCGGCCATCAACGCTCCGGAAGAGATCACCCTGGCCACATCCACAGCCCTCAACACGGCATCGCCTCAATATCAGGCCGCCGGAAACTGGAATGGCATCATCTTCGCCATCCAGGCCATAGCCGCTGTGATATGGGCCCTTGTGCTGGCCCAATTCCGCAACCGCAAGGTGGGATACAGCCTCAGCCTCCTGCTCGGCGCCGCCGGCTTCATCTCAGTGTATTTCGTGACCAACCAATACGCCCTTTTCGCAAGCTACGCCCTGATAGGCTGCGCCTGGGCCGCAATGCTGGCCATGCCGTTCACCATCCTCACCAACGCCCTCTCGGGCAACCACATCGGCACATACCTCGGCCTATTCAACTGCACCATCTGCCTGCCGCAGATAATCGCCGCGCTTTGCGGCGGAGCTATCCTCTCGATATTCCCCCTCGGCTCCAACGGAGTGACCAGCACAGTGTGGATGCTCGTCGTCTCGGGCATTCTCCTGGTGATCGGCGCATGCGCCGTCTGGAACATCAAAGAGACCTACGGCAGCCAGTCGGCCACTGAATGAACAACAGTCCATTAACCGTCAATCTTCATAAGTTTTGGAATCAATCAAGCAACTATACAAAATCGGCCTCGGCCCCTCCAGCTCCCACACTATGGGCCCGAGGAAAGCCGCCGAGAAGTTTCTGGAGAAGAATCCCTCGCCGCAAGCCTTCCGCGTGACCCTCTACGGATCGCTGGCCGCCACAGGCAAGGGCCACCTCACTGACAAGGCCATACTCGATGTGCTCGAGAAGAAGGCTCCCACCGAGATAGTGTGGCAGCCCGACATCGTGCTCCCCTTCCACACCAACGGCATGAAATTCGAGGCTCTCGACAGCGAAGGGAAAACAACTGACTCATACGTGGCCTACAGCGTGGGCGGCGGCGACATCGTGGAGGAAGGCCAAAGCCGCTCACATGGAGAGACAATCTATCGCATGACCACCATACGCGAGATATTGCGCTGGTGCACCGAGACCGGAAACAGCTTCTGGGAATATGTAGACATGAGCGAAGGCTCGGGCATATGGGACTATCTCAAGCGCGTATGGGAAGTGATGAAGGCTGCCGTAGAGCGCGGCATCGAGGCCGAGGGCCTGCTGCCCGGCGGCCTCGGAGTGCGCAGAAAGGCATACAGCTACCACATGCACGCGAAGGGATACAACGGCTCGCTGCAGAGCCGAGGCCTTGTCTACGCCTACGCCCTCGCCGTAAGCGAAGAGAACGCCGGCGGCGGCGAGATCGTCACCGCCCCCACCTGCGGATCATGCGGCGTGCTCCCCGCAGTGCTGTATCATCTTTATAAGTCAAAGGGATTCTCCGAAGACCGGGTGCTTCGCGCCTTGGCCACAGCCGGTCTGTTTGGAAACGTGGTGAAGTTCAACGCTTCTGTCTCCGGCGCCGAAGTTGGCTGCCAGGGAGAGGTGGGAGTGGCTTGCGCCATGGCGGCGGCGGCGGCCTCGCAGATGTTCGGAGGCACCACAGCCCAGATAGAATATTCGGCCGAAATGGGCCTTGAGCATCACCTCGGCCTCACGTGCGACCCCGTATGCGGACTCGTGCAGATACCCTGCATCGAGCGCAACGCCTACGCCGCGGCCCGAGCTCTCGACGCCAACCTTTACGCCGCTTTCAGCGACGGACGCCACGCCGTGGATTTCGACCGTGTGGTGCAGGTGATGAAGCAGACCGGACATGACATCCCCTCGCTCTACAAAGAAACATCGCGAGGCGGCCTCGCCGTGATCAAATAAGATTTCTTTAACACAGCAAATTATACAGCAATCAACATGAAGAAGAAAATTCTCACCATCATCTCCATACTCGCCATCCTCTGCTCGGCTCCCGCCCACGCCTTCGACTTTACGAAAGTATTCGGAGGAAAATCATCATCAGGCAGCGGCAGCGACGGAGGCGGACTCGGTGCCCTCCTCAACGGCCTTGCCGGCGAGCTGCTCAGCACCAGCGACTTCGAACTTCAGGACATAGTAGGCGCATGGAAATACGCGGCTCCGGCAGTCAGCCTCGAAGGCTCCAACGCGCTCCAGAATCTGGGCGGCGCCGCAGCCACCTCGGTGATCGAAAACAAGCTGCAGCCCTATTACGAAAAAGCAAAGCTCACCAACCTGCAGATCACCATCAACGAAGACAGCACATTCGTGATGAACACAGGCCTCTACAATGCGAAGGGCACCCTGTCATACAATCCCGAGGAAGGGCTGACATTCAACTTCAAGGCTTTCATGAAGATCAACGTAGGGAAAGTGAAGGCCCAGGTAAGCAAACTCGGCAACAATGAGCTGTCGCTGACATTTGATGTCTCAAAACTGCAGAATGTAGTATCTAAGGTGGCTGAGATAGCCAACAATGATTCGTTCAAGCAGCTGTCAGGCCTGCTGTCTTCATACGAGGGCGTCTACGCCGGCTTCCGCCTCAAGCGCGTCTCGGCCGATGAGCCTCAATCTGACCAGGCAGCCCCACAGTCAGAAATCCCCGACGCTGACACGAATTGAACTTACGCGCGCACATATCGCGCGTGCGTAATTTAATAAAGAGGTGGAAATACAACTACGCCCTCTTTCTATCCACTTTCCGCCGCACGCTTGAGGCCATCTCCGAATGCACAGAGGTGGCCTCCGGCCTTGCGTCCGTGGCTTGCCTTGTGGCCATGGTGGTCTACTCGGGATACAACCTGACAGCGTCAGACATCAGCATCATAAACGTGACGCTGCGCATCTCCCAGCTCACATTCGGCATTTCGGCGCTCTTCGACATAATCCTGCACCTGAGGTCGGTGAAAAAGCAGACCAGAATAATCAAATGGGTGCTCTATGCGGCCATCGGCCTGACGTTTCCCGCCTGGATATATCCCCACCCCGAGCATCCCTGGCTGCCTTGGCTGTCTGATTTCCTTTACAGCCGCGGCTTCCTTTTCGCCACGCTGACCACATACTCTGTGGTGTCGCTCAGCTACGTGCTGAGCCGCATACCCGGGCGGCGCACCAATCCGTCACTGATCATGGCGGGCAGCTTCCTATGCTTCATCATCGTCGGGTCGTTCATTTTGACCTTGCCCAGATGCACATACCACGGCATATCGTACTTCGACTCTCTGTTTGTGTCGGCGAGCGCTGTCTGCATCACGGGCCTGAGCCCTGTCGACATAGCCACCACCTTCACACCCCGAGGCATAATGGTGCTGTCGGTGCTCGTGCAGCTCGGCAGCCTTGGCATCCTCACCTTCACCAGCTTTTTCGCGCTCTTCTTCACCGGCAGCAACTCGGTCTACAACCAGATACTGCTGCGCGACGTCGTCTACTCAAAAAGCATGAATGCCCTTGTGCCCACGCTGATGTATGTGCTTGGATTCACCCTGTCAATCGAGCTTATTGGCGCCATAGCCGTGTATGCCGCCATCCCTGAGGAGCTGGTGATGGATGTCAGGGAGAAGATTTTGTTCTCGGCTTTCCACTCCATGTCGTCGTTCTGCAACGCCGGCTTCTCATGCCTGCCGCAAGGGATGGGCAATCCGGCCCTCATGGCTTCGGGCCAGAATATGTACATAGTCACGTCAGTGCTGATTTTCGCCGGAGCCATCGGCTTTCCCATTCTTGTGAATATCAAAGAGGGCATAGCCTACCATTGCCGCAAATCGCTGCATCGCCTGCTCGGCAGGAAGACCATAGCAAAGCGCACCAACATATACGACATCAACACCCGCATTGTGTTCACGACCACAATGATCGTGCTTGTGGCCGGAGCCGCATCGTTCTTCTGGCTTGAATACGACAATACGCTTGCCGGCATGAGCCTCGGCGACAAGGCTGTGCAGTCAGTGTTCAATGCCCTCACACCTCGCAGCGCCGGATTCTCATCGGTCGATCCGGCCAATTTCCTTGACGTCACCCTGCTCCTGGTGATGGCGCAGATGATCATCGGGGGCTCATCGCAGTCGATGGCCGGCGGCATAAAGGTCAACACCCTCGGCACAGTGTTCCTGAGCCTGAGGTCGGTGGTAAGAGGCAACGAAGACACCGTAGCATTCAACCGCGTTATCAACCGAGCCTCTGTGCGCCGAGCCTATGCCGTGATAGTGCTTGCCGGAGGCACCCTTATGCTCTATACCGTGGCCCTGCTGCTGCTGGAGCCGGACCTCCCGGTCAAGGCCTTGGTGTTTGAGTCGGTATCGGCTGTATTCACCGTAGGCTCATCCCTTGGCATCACCCCCGAGCTTGGCGACGCTTCAAAGGCGCTTTTGAGCACTGCCATGTTTCTCGGCAGGGTTGGCCTCATCTCGATCATGTGCGGCCTCATGGCGCGGCACCGCGACATTAGTCCCCACCTGCCCCAAGACAATGTAATCATAAACTAAAAAGCAAAAACAAACATCATGCGCTATCTTATATTAGGACTCGGCATCTACGGATCCAATCTCGCGGTAGACCTCACCGACATGGGCCACGAGGTCATAGGCGTCGATAACCGCCAGGCCAACGTCGACGCCTTGCGCGACAGCATCAGCTCGGTCTACCGCATCGATGTCACCGACGAGACATCCCTGTCGATGCTGCCAATCAACAATGTAGATCTCGTGATAGTCACCATAGGCGAGAATTTCGGTGCGAGCATCAAGGTCGTGGCCATGCTCAAGCGCATGCGGGTGAAGCATATCTACGCCCGCGCCATCGACACCCTTCACGAATCGATACTGCAAGGCTTTGACATAGACCGCATCATCACCCCCGAGCAGAGAGCCGCCAGAGACCTGTCATACGAAATGGCCCTCGGCTCCAAGGCAATATCAATGAAGATCGACGACGACAACTTCATCCTCCGCACCCATCTGCCTGCCTCACTGCAGGGCTTGAGGTACTCTGACATCGACTTCATGCGGTCATATCACCTCAATCTCATATCGGTGGCACGCGGCGAGAAGGTGTCAAACGCCATAGGCATGAAGCGCGAATCGCTTAAACGAGCCGACCTTAACGACCCTGACCTCGTGGCTCTTGCCGGCGATGTGATCGTGTGCATGGGCACTCGCAGCGCGTTTTTTTCATTCTTCCGCTCAATATCGAAATAGGCCATACCTCACCAAATCAACACTGACACCCGATGAATTTCAGCCTCTGGGCTTCAAAAAGATTCAAGCTCGCCGCATCAAGCGGCGCCAACGCCACCGGCGTGGCCATAGCGATTGCCGGAGTGGCTCTCGCCGTCATCATAATGGAATGCTCGCTCGCAGTGGTGCTTGGATTCAAAAACCAGATCACCGAGCGCATTGTCGGCTTTGACTCGCAGATCACTATTGCCCCCGCGTTCGATGCCGAGACAGGAGCGTCAAAGCCTATGCTGAGGCTCGACTCCACGCTGATTCCGGCCACTATGGCAGCCCTGCCGTCGGCCACTCCGTCGCTCAAATTCGAGATGCCGGGCATATTGAAGACCGAGAGTGACTTTGCCGGCGTCTACTTCGTGGGCTATGACCGCGCCCATGATTACGATTTCGAGCGAAATGCCATAGTGCAAGGCTCGCTCCCCGACTTTTTTTCAGCTGATGGCGCAGACAAGATAGCTATATCACGCACAATGGCCAACAGCCTCGGCCTCGCAATCGGAGACTCCCCCTACGCTTATTTTTTTGAAAACGAAGCGGTGAAGCAGCGCAGATTCGAGATTGGAGCGATCTATGAGACCGGATTCAGCGACTATGACAAGACCATAGCCTTCGCTCCCCTTCCCACCCTGCAGAAGATAGCCGGGGCCGACAGCCTGTGCGGCACGGCCATTTCTGTCAACGGAGTGCCCTCCGACCGCATAGAGGATTCAGCCGAGTCGCTGCAGCAGATGCTCCTCGCCTTATACAGCGCCGACGAGATCGATGGCCTATATCCGGTAGACAACGTGCGCCACACAGGCTCTATGTTCTTCAGTTGGCTCGACCTCCTCGACACCAATGTGGTGGTCATATTCATCCTGATGGCCTGCGTGGCTGGATTCACTCTCATCTCGAGCATGTTTATCCTCATTCTTGACCGCATCCCGGCTATCGGCCTCCTTCGGTCACTTGGCGCCACCAAGCGGCAGGTGCGCATGGTGTTTGTCAATCTCGCCATGAAGATAATAGCCCGCGGCCTTGTCATCGGCAATGTCTCGGGTCTCGGGCTTCTGGCTCTGCAAGCCCATTTCAAGTGGCTTAAGCTCGATCCGGACATGTACTATCTGCCCTATGTGCCCGTAGAGATAAACTGGTGGTGGATGCTATGGCTAAATCTGGCGGTGGTGGCCGTGTCGTGGTGCGTGCTCGTCATTCCCTCGGGCCTCGCCGCGAGAATATCGCCTTCCAGCACCATGCGATACGAATAGACGCGCCGGGCATAAACCATCGGGCCCGATCAATTGTTAATATTAAAAAATTCAATAGCTTTACGCAAATTTGCTAAAGCCAACGTTTCAATTAAGATTTTTTCCTTAACTTTGTACAAATTTTTATCGTTATCAACTAAATGGACGTAACATCGAATATCAAGCAATTAATCATTGAAGGAATACAGGAGCGCAAAGGAAAGCGCATCACAGTCGTTGACATGTCGGCCATCGAGTCGGCTCCCACAGAGTTTTTCATAATCGCCGAAGGCTCATCGACCATGCAGGCCGCTGCCATAGCCGACAGCGTGCGTGAATACGTGCAGGAAAAATCAGGCGTAAAGCCCTTCAACTATGACGGATACGCCAATTCAGAGTGGATAGTGATCGACTATGGCGAAATCATGGTGCACATATTCCTGCCGGGCGTGAGGGAGAAATACAACCTCGAAGAGCTCTGGAGCGACGCCCGCATCACAGACATCCCCGACCTCGACTGAGCCCCGGAATGCCACATACGCACACATCAAAATAAAAACATCAAAAATAAATTACTAATTAATAATTGCAAGTTACCAATTACTAATTGCAAATTACTAATTACTAATTAAACAAAAGCGATGCCTATTTTCTTCAACAACAATAATTCACAAAAGCCCGGCGGGAAAAGCAAGAAGCCATTTGGCATCAGCCTATTCTGGATGTACGCCATAATCCTGCTCGTGCTCGCCGGCCTGCTCTACCTTGATGACAACTCCATCACCAAGGAGGTGCCTTACAATGAATTCTGCACCTATGTAGAGCGCGATCACGGTATCAGCAAGATCACCGTCAACACCGATTCAAAGGTGGTGCAGGGCTTCCTGACCGACTCTCTGGCCAAAGCCTTGTTCCCGCAGTTCAAAGCCAACACAGGCATGTCGGCCAAAGTAGAGACCAAGGTACCTTCAGCCGACAAAATTTCAGACAAGATCGAAATCTGGCAGCAGACCGGTGCCCTGCCCAAGGGGGCTGAAGTCATCTATGAGCGCAGCAGCGGCATGTCGACAATGCTGTGGTCATTCGGTCCTGTGATCCTGCTGGTCGTATTCTGGTTCTGGATGATGCGCCGCATGTCGGGCGGTGGCGCCGGCGGAAGCGGAGGCGTATTCAGCGTAGGCAAATCCAAAGCCCAGGTATTTGAAAAGGACAGCCCTGACAAGGTGACATTCAAGGATGTGGCCGGCCTCTCCGAAGCAAAGACCGAGATAGAGGAGATAGTGGAATTCCTCAAGAATCCAAAGCGATACACCGACCTGGGCGGCAAGATACCAAAGGGCGCCCTGCTTGTAGGCCCTCCCGGCACAGGCAAGACCCTCCTGGCCAAGGCTGTGGCCGGCGAGGCCAATGTGCCATTCTTCTCGATGTCGGGCTCCGACTTCGTAGAGATGTTTGTAGGCGTGGGAGCATCGCGTGTGCGCGACCTATTCCGCCAGGCCAAGGAGAAGGCTCCGTGCATCGTATTCATCGACGAGATCGACGCCGTGGGCCGCGCCCGAGGCAAGAATCCCAACATGGGCTCTAACGACGAGCGAGAGAACACCCTCAACCAGCTGCTCACCGAGATGGACGGCTTCGGCAGCAACAGCGGCGTGATCATACTCGCGGCCACCAACCGCGCCGACATCCTCGACAAGGCCCTGATGCGCGCCGGACGATTTGACCGCCAGATATACGTAGAGCTGCCTGACGTAAACGACCGCGTGGCCATATTCAAGGTGCATCTGCGCAACATAAAGGTCGACCCGTCGCTTGACATCGAGCTTCTGTCGCGCCAGACTGCCGGATTCTCCGGAGCCGATATCGCCAACGTATGCAACGAGGCTGCCCTGATAGCAGCCCGCCATGACAAGAAGATGGTGAGCCTCGAGGACTTCAACGCCGCTGTCGACCGCATTATCGGCGGCCTCGAAAAGAAAAACAAGCTCACCACAAACGAGGAGAAACGCAGCGTGGCCATACACGAGGCCGGGCATGCCACCGTGTCATGGCATCTCGAATACGGAGACCCGCTCGTAAAGGTGACGATCGTGCCCCGAGGCAAAGCGCTCGGAGCGGCATGGTACCTGCCTGAAGAACGCCAGCGCATACCCGCCCAGGCGCTTCTCGACCAGATATGCTCGCTCATGGCAGGGCGCGCCGCCGAGGATCTGCTGCTCGGCAGCATTGCCACCGGAGCTCTCAACGACCTGGAGCGGGCCACAAAGATAGCCTACTCTCTCGTGGTCTACTATGGCATGAGCGACCGCCTGCCCAACATCAGTTATTACGATTCGTCGGGCCAGCAGTACGGCTTCTCGAAGCCCTACAGCGAAGAGCGCGCCAAACTCATCGACGAAGAGGTCTCGAACATACTCCAGCGCCAATACCTCCGCGCCAAGGAGATCCTGAGCCAGCACCATGACGGCCTCGTAGCCCTCGCCGATCTGCTCTATGTGCGCGAAGTGATATTCACCGCCGATGTGGAAGGCATATTCGGCAAGCGCCAATGGACATCTCGCACAGATGAGATCCTCGCGCAGCAAGACCACGCCGGCAAAGGGCTGCTCCCGTCGCAGGCCATAACCGACGGCTCTGATACCGCCGACGGCTCTGACATCCCGCCGGAGGCCGGCAGCCGTGACTCCGAAGGAATCAAGAACTCACCTGACACTCCCCCGCCCTTCAAGGCGTGAGAATACACTCACAGCGGGCCTGCGACACCATTATGTCGGAGGCCCGCCTATTTTTTTATCTGAATATTTGCGCACAATGCAAAAAAATGTCGTATCTTTGCGGTAGAAAAGCCTAATTAAAAACCTAATCATGAAGCAAACCATTCTTGTCACCGGAGGCACCGGTTTCATTGGCTCTCATACCACCGTAGAGCTCATCAATGCCGGCTACGACGTTGTAATTGTCGACAACCTATCAAATTCACAGGAAAATGTCATCGACGGCATCGAGCAGATCACCGGAGTGCGTCCCGCATTCATCAAGGCTGACTGCTGCGACAAAGAGGCCATGGAAGGCATCTTCTCGAAATACCCCATCAAGGGCATCATACATTTCGCCGCAAGCAAAGCCGTGGGCGAAAGCGTGCAGAAGCCCCTGCTCTACTACAAGAACAACATACTCTCTCTCGTCAACCTGCTTGAGCTCATGCCCAAGCATGACGTCAAGGGCATCATCTTCTCTTCAAGCTGCACCGTATACGGCCAGCCTGATCCCGAGAACCTGCCTGTGACCGAAGCAGCCCCCATCAAGCCTGCTGAAAGCCCCTACGGCAACACCAAGCAGATCAACGAAGAAATCATACGCGACGACATCAACAGCGGCGCTCCCATCAAGGCAATCCTGCTCCGATACTTCAACCCGATCGGCAGCCACCCGTCGGCTATCATCGGCGAGCTCCCCACCGGAGTGCCCATGAACCTCATCCCCTTCGTCACTCAAACAGCCATCGGCATCCGCGAGCAGCTTAAGGTCTTCGGCAATGACTACAACACGCCCGACGGCACCTGCATCCGCGACTACATCTATGTGGTAGACCTCGCCAAGGCTCACGTAAAGGCCATGGAGCGAGTGCTCGACATGGACACTCCCCAGCTCGAAGTCTTCAACGTGGGCACAGGCCACGGCTGCAGCACCAAGGAAGTGATCGACGCCTTTGAGAAAGGCACCGGCGTGAAGCTCAACTGGGCCTACGCACCCCGCCGCTCCGGCGACATCGAGAAAGTATGGGCCAACCCCGACAAGGCCAACAATGTGCTCGGATGGAAAGCCGAGACAAGCCTCGAAGACGCCCTGAAATCAGCCTGGAACTGGCAGCTCAAGCTCCGCGAGCGCGGCATCCAATAATTCCGAAAGAAACATTGCCATCGGCAGGCGGCACATCTCCGCAAGCCGATGGCAATAAACAATACCATTCACTTAATGCTTTACCAAACCATGAAACCTACCCTTTATGTGCTTGCTGCCGGCATGGGCAGCCGCTACGGCGGTCTGAAGCAACTCGACGGAGTCGGCCCCCACGGCGAAACTATTATGGACTATTCTATCTACGACGCCATCCGCTCTGGATTCGGCAAAGTAGTGTTCGTAATACGCAAAGACTTTGAAAAAGACTTCAACGAAAAAATTCTCGTAAAATACAAGGACGCAATCCCCGTAGAGGTCGTGTTCCAGGCTGTCGACAAGCTGCCCGAAGGCTACAAGTGCCCTGAAGACCGCACAAAGCCCTGGGGCACCAACCACGCAGTGCTCATGGCCAAAGACGTGATCAAAGAGCCTTTCACCGTGATCAACGCCGATGACTTCTACGGCCAGGACGCTTTCCGCGTGATAGCCGAGGAGCTCAGCAAGCCCCGCGACCGCAAAGGCGACTACTGCATGGTAGGCTTCCGCGTAGGCAACACCATGAGCGAGAACGGCTCTGTGGCCCGCGGCGTGTGCGAGAATGTCGACGGCCTGCTCACATCAGTGGTTGAGCGCACCGCCATCGCATACAATGACAAGCACGAGATAGCATTCACCGACGAGGAGGGCAAGGAGCAGATTCTCGACCCGAAGACACCCGTGTCGATGAACATGTGGGGCTTCACCCCCGACTACTTCGAGTTCGCCGAGCGTGAATTCAAGAAGTTCCTTGACGCCAATCTCGAGACCCCAAAGGCCGAAATGACCATTCCGCCGGCCGTCGACGCCCTCATCCGCGCAGGCGAAGCCACCGTCAAAGTGCTTGACACCACCTCTAAATGGTTTGGCGTGACTTACGCCAACGATCGCCCCGACGTAGTGGCTAAGCTCGCAGAGCTCCACGCCAAAGGCGATTACCCCGAAAAGATGTTCTGATAAAATCGCATCCTCAACCCAATTCGTTTGACAATATCCTCCGCCCGTGCCTAACCTCCGGGCGGAGGACTTTTTTTGCCAAAAAGGGGATTGCGCGATAGTACGTTTTTCAAAAAAAATCGTTATCTTTGCGCTAATAAATCGAATCACTATCAAAAAAACATATATTTTTAATGAAAAAGAGTGAATTGCAAAAAGCGCGTGCCGCTTATCAGCCTAAGCTCCCCTATGCGCTCAAAGGCCCTGTAGTAGCCCTCGAGGGAAAACCCACACAATCAGTAGCAGACCAGGAAGAAATCCAGAAGCTCTTCCCCAACACCTACGGCCTGCCCGAAATCACATTTGAGAAGAATCCCAACCCCACTGTCGGAAAGCCCGTCAACGTAGGCGTGATCCTGTCAGGCGGCCAGGCCCCCGGCGGACACAACGTGATCTCAGGCCTCTTCGACGGCGTTAAGAAAATACACCGCGACAGCCGCCTCTATGGCTTCCTCATGGGCCCCGGCGGTCTCGTAGACCACAACTACATCGAGCTCACAGCCCCCATCATCGACGAATACCGCAACACCGGCGGCTTTGACATCATCGGCTCGGGCCGCACAAAGCTCGAGAAGAAGGAGCAGTTCGACAAAGGCCTCGAAGTGCTCAAGGAGCTCAATATCTCCGCCCTCGTCATCATCGGCGGCGACGACTCAAACACCAACGCAGCTGTGCTCGCCGAATACTATAAGGCTATCGGCGCCGGCGTGCAGGTGATCGGCGTGCCCAAGACCATCGACGGCGACCTTAAGAACAATCTCATCGAGACATCGTTCGGCTTCGACACCGCCACTAAGGTATACAGCGAGGTAATCGGCAACATACAGCGCGACTGCAATTCATCAAAGAAATATTGGCACTTCATCAAGCTCATGGGCCGCTCGGCAAGCCACATCGCCCTTGAGTGCGCCCTCCAGGCCCAGCCCAACATCTGCATCATCTCGGAGGAAGTCGAAGAGAACAACCAGACTCTGGCTGAAATCGTCGACTACATAGCCGGCGTAGTGGCCCGACGCGCCGATGACGGCAACAACTTCGGCACAGTCCTCATCCCCGAAGGCCTCATCGAGTTCATCCCCGCCATGAAGCGACTCATCGCCGAGCTCAACGATCTGCTCGCAGCCAACGGCGCCCAATTCAGCGCCCTGAGCGCCGCAGAGCAGCGCGAATTCGTGCTCAAGAACCTCTGCGCTGCCAACGCCGCCATCTTCAAGTCTCTGCCTGAAGGCGTAGCCCGCCAGCTCACGCTCGACCGCGACCCCCACGGCAACGTGCAGGTATCGCTCATCGAGACCGACAAGCTCCTCAGCGAGATGGTAGGAACTCGCCTGGCCGAGATGAAGGCTGAAGGCAAATATAAGGGAAAATTCGCCGCCATGCACCACTTCTTCGGCTACGAAGGCCGCTGCGCAGCCCCCTCAAACTTCGACGCTGATTACTGCTACGCACTCGGCTACAACGCCGCTTGCCTGATCAACGCCGGCGTCACCGGCTACATGTCGAGCGTGCGCAACCTCGTGGCTCCCGCTGTGCAATGGCTTGCAGGCGGTATCCCCATCACCATGATGATGAACATGGAGCAGCGCAACGGCGAGCTCAAGCCTGTGATCCAGAAGGCTCTCGTTGACCTTAAGGGCACTCCCTTCAAGAAATTCGCCGCCAAGCGCGACAAATGGGCCCTTGAGACCAGCTACGTATATCCCGGTCCCATCCAGTACTGGGGCCCGACCGAGGTATGCGACCAGCCCTCGATGACTCTGAAATATGAGCACCTCGACAAATAAAGCAACTCAATAACTCTCAGCTTGCAGGGGTCGGTCTTTGTGGGGCCGGCCCTTTTTTATCCATGCCGCCATAAACCTAACCCCCATAGACTGAACAAGTGGAAAATACCGACAAAGCCTATTGCCGTGAGATCGCCGACCTGCTGGCGGCGCACGGAGTGAAACATTGCGTGGTGTGCCCCGGTTCGCGCAACGCGCCATTGATCGTGGCCCTGCATCGCCACCCGGCGCTTCGCTGCATATCGGTCATCGATGAGCGCAGCGCGGCCTTCTCGGCCCTGGGCATCGCCTCTATCAGCCGAAGCCCCGTGGCCATAGTGTGCACGTCAGGCTCCGCTGTGCTGAATTTCGCCCCGGCAGTGGCCGAGGCCTACTACAGGCAGGTGCCCCTCATAGTGATATCGGCCGACCGTCCGGAGGAGTGGATCGACCAGGACGACAGCCAGACCATACGCCAGCCCGGCATCCTGGCCAACATAGTGAAGAAAAGCGTGGATGTGCAGGTTGAGCTCGACGAAAGCGCATCGCGCTCTGAAGCCCAGGCATGGCACATCAACCGCGTGGTCAACGACAGCCTCATCGACGCCATGTCGGCGCCTAAAGGCCCCGTGCACATCAATGTGCAGCTCGACGCCCCGCTCGGGCGCATACGGCATGACTGCCCAGTGTCCGGCTTCGCCCGCAAGATCGACGTGGTGAAGCCTTCAGGCCTATTGTCGACGGCGCATGTGCGCGCCCTTGCCTCGTTGCTCGCATTCCCACGCAAAGTGCTGGTGATAGCAGGATTCATGCAGCCTGACGACAAATTGAGCCGTGCTCTGTCGCTTATGGCTACGTTGCCAAATGTGGCCATAATGTCAGAGGCACAGGCCAACATACACCCCAACCGATCAATCATCAGCATGATTGATCTGACGCTCAGCTGCATACCCGAAAGCCTCAAGAAGGAGCTCGCTCCTGACATCGTCATCACTTTTGGCGGCTCTCTCGTGTCGAGACTCGTCAAGTCGTGGCTGAGGAATCTTGACATCAAGCATTGGCACGTCGGCATGCAGCCCTGGAGCGTAGACTGCTTCACACACCTTGAAAAGAGGATAGTCATGGAGCCGAGAAACGTGCTCCCCGCTCTAGGGGCGGCCATGCAGCGCCAATCGCATGGCCACCACAATGAGGACTCATGGAGCGATCTGTGGGCAAAGGCAAAACTCGAAGCGTGGGAGAGATCGTCAGCAATGATGCCCAAAAACGTATGGTGCGACCTCTCTGCAATGGGGCTGCTGATGACCAATATTCCCAACACCTGGAATCTGCAGCTGAGCAATGGCACAGCCGTGCGCTACGCGCAGATGTTCGACCACAACCGGATACACCGCATCGACTGCAACCGAGGGGTCAGCGGCATCGACGGATCGGTGTCGACCGCTATCGGAGCGGCATTCGCCTATTCGGGAAAGACTTTGCTGATCACCGGCGACATGAGCCTGCAATATGACATCAGCGCCCTGTCGAGTCCCCTGCTCACGCCAAGAATGAAAATAGCGGTGCTCAACAACGGAGGCGGCGGAATATTCAGGTGCGTGCCATCGACAAGAGACCTTAAAGAGCTTGACCAATTCTTCGCATGCCGCACCAACCTCCCGCTGCGCGAACTGGCCCAAGCCTACGGTTTTGCGTATTTCGAGGCAAATGACTTCAATTCGCTTCATGCCTGCTGGAGGCCATTCGTCAACGAATCAGAGCGCCCGGCCCTGCTCAACCTTGTCACCGACTCCGAAGTCAGCGCGGCCGCCCTCCGCAAAATCATCCCGCTTTGACGGGGCGCGCCGTTGCTCTCCGGGATGTATTTTCGCGTTTTTTGCGTTATTTATTTTCTCCGGTTTATTCTTTTGTAACAAAAGCCCCCTCTGTATCGTATTTTTTTCGTAGATTTGCAAATTGAAAACAATATTGACGCAAATGGCACAGAAACCATCCATACCCAGTGGCACGCGCGACTTCTCGCCTGCCGAAATGGCTAAACGCAATTATATTTTCAGCACCATACGCCACGCCTTCCACCTCTTCGGCTTCCAGGAGATAGAGACTCCGGCCATGGAGCAGCTGTCGACGCTGATGGGAAAATACGGCGAAGAGGGCGACAAGCTCCTTTACAAGATATTGAATTCAGGAGACTTCCTGCGGGGAGCCGATCTTTCGCTTGCCGAAAAGGGAGAGATGGGCCGCTTGGCGGCTCAGCTCTGCGAGAAAGGCCTGCGATATGACCTCACGGTGCCATTCGCCCGCTATGTGACACAGCACCGCGCCGAAATCAAATTCCCCTTCCGCAGGTTCCAGATGCAGCCCGTGTGGCGCGCCGATCGCCCGCAGAAAGGCCGTTACCGCGAATTTTATCAATGCGACGCCGATGTCGTAGGCTCTGACTCGCTGGTCAATGAGGTTGACCTGCTGCAGCTGATCGACACAGTGTTTGACCGGCTGAAAATCAACATAGCCATCAAGCTCAACAACCGCAAGGTGCTTGCCGGCATAGCCGAAATCATAGGCGCCCCCGACAAGCTCATCGACATCACCGTGGCCATCGACAAGATCGACAAGATCGGAATCGAGAAGGTCAATGCCGAGCTCGCCGAGCGCGGCCTGTCAGGCGAAGCCATCGCCAGGCTTGAGCCTATACTCAAGATCGACGGCTCTATGGCCGAGCGCCTCGCCAAGCTCAATGATCTGCTCGCCGAGTCTGAAATCGGCATGAAGGGCGTTGAAGAGCTCCGATTCGTTGCCGACACCGCCCTTGCTCTTGGCCTGAAAGCAGACCTTGACCTCGATGTCTCGCTCGCCCGCGGGCTCAATTACTACACCGGCACCATAATCGAAGTCAAGGCGAAAGATGTGGCCATAGGCAGCATCACAGGTGGCGGACGATATGACAACCTGACGGGCGTATTCGGCATGCCCGGCGTTTCGGGCGTGGGCATATCATTCGGCGCCGACCGCATATATGATGTCCTCAATCAGCTCGACCTATACCCCGACGACGTGATCAGCGGCCCCACAATCCTATTTCTGAACCTTGGCGAAAAAGAAGCCGCCGCCTCGATGGCATGGGCCAAGCAACTGAGGCAGAAAGGCATTTCGGCTGTAGTATACCCCGACTCGTCAAAAATGAAGAAACAGATGGCTTACGCCAACGATATGGCTATACCATACGTGGCCATTGTGGGCGAAAACGAGCTCGCCGAAGGAAAATTCACGCTCAAATGCATGCTCACCGGCGAACAAGAGTTAGCCGACGTTGACCAGGCAGCCGCCAAGGTGGCTCTCTGACCACACGGAGCCTCATATCCTACCTAATAGCGGCATCGACCCTCATGGCCCTGTCCGCGCTCATAAACACCTTCTTTTGATGAAAAAAATCTTCATTATACTCATGGCCATCATCGCAGCGATGACATCGGCCAACGCGCAGTTCCGCTTCGCCGGCGTAGTCGGCGGCACCTACTCCACCCTTAATTTCAAGCAGGATATCGTTTCAGTCGGCAACGTGGCCGGCGCCCAGGCCGGTGTGCTGGGCGAAGTGATCTTCCCCGGCGTTGGCTTCGGCATCGACCTCGGCCTTCTCTACAACATGGCCGGCGCCAAAGTCAACCTTGGCCAAAAGCCCATGTGGTCGTCGCAGGGATACGGCAACGAGCGCCTGACTCTGCATCAGCTCAATATCCCTCTGCACCTGCGCTTCAAATACACCCGCCTCGGCGGCCTCGAAGACTTCGTGGCGCCTTTCGTATACGCAGGCCCGGAATTTTCAATCCTTCTGGCCCACAGCAAGTGCAAGGCCATTGAATATCCGGGCGGTGACCTTTCGATAGCCTTCGGCGCCGGCGTAGAGCTCTGGAAGCGCTGGCAAGTATCAGCATCATACACCCGAGGCATGACCTATGCCCTCAAAGCCAAAATCCTCTCTGACTACAGCGCCAAGGCCAACCAGTGGACTCTGCGCGTGGCATATTTCTTCTAAACATAACCAAACATGGAAAACAAGAGAAACGCGCGAAGCAACAAAGCCTCGGCAATTCTCACTCACCTCGGAGCCCTCGTGGCTGTCCTCTTCTGGGGCATGTCATTCGTCTCCACAAGCTATATAATGACGGCCGGCAACCTCTCGCCGACCGAGGCTTTCGTGTACCGATTCATCGTGGCCTACGTGATAGTCTTCGCGATATCCCACAAGCGCATCTGGTGCAACAATCTGCATGATGAAGCTATGATGCTGCTCATCGGCCTCAGCGGCTCGTCGATCTACTTCATCGCCGAGAACACCGCCTTGGAGATGACCCTGCCTGCCAACGTGTCGCTGCTGTCATCGACATCTCCCCTGGTGACTGTGCTTCTCGTGGGCCTGCTCTATCGCAGCGAGCGCCCGGGCATGGGCATGATCATCGGCTCGATCGTGGCCTTCATAGGCGTGGTCTGCGTGATCTTCAACAGTTTCGCCACCGGAGCAGATGACGTAGAGTTCAAGATCAGCCCGCTCGGCGACCTGCTGGCTCTTTCCACAGCTTTCTGCTGGGCCATATACTCACTGCTGCTGAAGCGTGTCAACGTGGTATATGACGCACTGTTCATCACCCGCAAGACTTTCTTCTATGGCTTGATCACCGCTATCCCCTTCCTCGCCCTTGAGCCGAATCTGGCCAATCCGCTTGTGGCATTCGCCAACCCCTACGTGCTCGGAAACCTGATTTTCCTGGCTGTGGGAGCGTCGATACTCGGCTTCTACCTATGGGCGCGCACTGTGTCGGAACTCGGCGCCATCAAGGCCAACAACTATATGTACCTCCAGCCCATAGTCACGCTCATTGGCGCGGCCATCATACTCCACGATCCAATCTCATTCTTCGGCGTCCTCGGCCTTGTGCTTGTGCTGTTTGGCCTTTGGCTCGGAGAATTTCTTGAAAAGAAATGGAGCAAAAACACATCACCGAACAATTCACTCTAACTATTTTAAACCTGTAAGATTATGAAACGCATCATCTTCCTCCCGGTGCTGATCATGCTGGCCGCAGTCACGGCCTTCGCAGCCCCGACCCTCACAAAAAAGACCTTTGAATTCAAAGGCGAAGTAGAAACACTCGTCCTCAACGGATGTATCGACATCCAATGCGTATACGCGCCCGAAAAAGCGGGCACCATCGAAGTCACCGCCACCCCCACCGGCTTTGAATACCTCGACCTCGGATTCAAAGGAAATACGCTGAAAGTATCGCACAAGCGCAACACGGGCATCCAGAACCTCTGCAAAGAGTACAAGAAGGCCACCTTATACTACTCTCACACTCTCAATGATGTGCAGATCAACGGCAGTGGAGACATCGACATACCCTCGCTCGACACAAAAGGCCATCTGACACTCAATGTCAACGGCAGCGGCGACATCGATATTGTCAACCTAAAGGCTAAAACATTGGTTGCTAACGTCAATGGCAGCGGCGATGTCGACATTGTCAATTCCACCACTACCGATCTGAATTGCTCTGTCAACGGCAGCGGAGACATCGAAATCAAAAATGCCACCACCACAAACGCTTCGACAACCGTGTCGGGCAGCGGAGACCTTGACATAAAGAGGCTCACTTCGACCAGCGTCGAGGCTACCCTCAACGGGAGCGGCGATCTTGAACTAAGCGGAATCATAGCCACAAACGTCACAGCAGCTGTCAACGGAAGCGGCGACATGGAGCTCTCGGGCAAGACATCTTCAGCCGTCTACACAATGGCAAGCAGCGGCACACTTGAGGCCCATAAACTTATCGCGAAGAAAGTGGTGGCAACCTCTCACGGAACCGGCAGCATCACCTACAACAGCGGAGCTGACATCACCAAGGCCGGTCGCAAAGCAAACATTCAAGCCCAATAAAATACATAGCCTACAAGTACCAAAGGCCCGCCATATCAGACGGGCCTTTTTAACAATAAATACCTTAATCACACCGATCTTATGAATAAACTTTTGCTTATGTGCGCATTGATGCCCGTGGCGGCGCATGCGCAGACATTCGAGCACTTCTGCACCACGGAGCAGAATCCGTGGCAAAAGATGCCCAACGTGAAGACCTCTGCCGTGCAGGATGAGGCCGCCATCGCCACCAACCCGGAGGCTCCGATCGTGACATTCGGTCGCTGGGGCACTACATTCAACGAGCAAGACTGGCAGGCTCTATGCCTGCTCAACCGCAGGGAGCAGGAGGAAATCCTGAGCAACACGTTCTCGCCTGACGGACAACTGCGATTCAGCCTCGGACGCATTTCAATGAACGCCAACGATTATGCACTCGACTGGTATACCTGCAGCCCCGTGCCCGGCGACTTCGACAACAAGCATTTCAACATCGACCGCGACAAGCTCACTATCATCCCCTACATCCATGCCGCGCAGCACTACAACCCCGACATGAAATTCTGGATGTCGCCGTGGAGCCCGCCGGCGTGGATGAAGGCCAACAATCACTATGCCGTGCAGAGCAATCCGCTCAACGACATGGATCCGCGCATGGACGGCCTCCTGTTCGGCGATGACGACCGCTCGGTCAACGAGCAGGTAAACCCTGACAAAAACCTCTTCCCGCGCCGCTTGGCCGTGCAGGACTATTTCATACAGGATCCGCGCTATCTGCAATGCTACGCCGACCAGTTCTGCCGCTTCATAGACCTCTACGCCGAGCAAGGCGTAGACATCAGCATGGTCATGTACCAGAACGAGGCTTACAGCTACACTCCCTACCCCGGCTGCCCATGGACATCAGAGGGCATACTGCGCTTCAATATCGAGTATCTCGCACCCACCCTTAAGGCCAAGCATCCCGGCGTGGAGCTGTGCCTCGGCACATTCAACACCAACCGCTACGGCCACGTCAAGGGGCTATTGTCTGATCCCCGCATTGCCGACTGCATCTCAGGCATTGGATTCCAGTGGGAAGGAGGCCAGATATTGCCGCGCATCCGCGCCGAGCATCCCAATTTCAGATACATATCCACTGAAAGCGAATGCGGCAACGGAGCCATGGACTGGGGCGCAGCCGAGCATACATTCCATCTGATCAACCACTATGTGGGAAATGGATGCAACGAATACAACAACTGGAACCTCATACTCTGCGACAATGGACGCAGCCGCTGGGGATGGAACCAGAACGGCCTGATACAGGTGAATTCGGCCGACCGCACATACCGATACACGCCTGAATACTACACCTACCGCCACTACAGCCAGTTCATCCCGACAGGCTCGAGAATCATAGGCCACAAGCCCACGGGCACTGATCGCACGCCGGTGCTGGTAGCGCTGAATCCGGAAGGCAAGCACGTAGTGGTAGCCGCCAATCTCACCGACGAGGAGAAGCCCATCAGCGTGAAGATAGGCAAGCGCACGCTCTCTGCCTCGCTCCCCGCCCACTCGCTGCATACTTTCGCCGAGAAATAATCCCAAAGATAAACTTCGTTATAACGATATATCGATATATCGTTATATCGTTATATCGAAAATCCCCCCAACATAAAAACGGCGCCGATCATGGATCGGCGCCGTTTTTCTATTGGGGGGGAATGGGATCAATACTTGTAGTATTCAAGCTGCTCGGGCTTAAAGTTGGCGATGAAATCGGCATGCTTGTCGATCTCGGCCTGGATGAGCTTTACGTATACGTTGAGGCTCTTCACGAAGCCTTCGTTGCGGTTGGCGTCGCTGAGCAGCAGATAGCCCATGATGGTGAATCCGCCCATCTCCACGAGGCGACGAGCCATGAAGTCAGTGTACTCCTGCACATTCACTTCCTTGACAGCGGCAACAGCGGCGATGAACTTCTCTGCCATGTTGGCCAGCACGTCCTTCACGCCCTGAAGCTCTGCCTTTGTCTCCTCGGCGGCGTATGCCTCGATGAGAGTGGCGTATGTTCCTGAGAGGACGTGGCGGATAGCAGCCACCACCTGCAGCTGGGTAGTGCCTTCATAGATGGATGTGATGCGGGCATCGCGATAGATGCGCTCGCAAGCATAATCCTTCATGAAGCCCGAGCCGCCGTGGATCTGGATGCAGTCGTAGGCGTTCTGGTTGCAGTATTCGCTGCCGAGACCCTTGGCAAGGGGAGTGAGGCCGTCGGCGATCTTGTTGTATTTCTTCATCTCCTGGCGCTCCTCGGCTGTGAGCGGACGCTCGCGGGCGATGTCCTCATACACCTTGTAGAGGTCAACGTAGCGGGCGCACTCATAGAGCAGCGAGCGGCTTGCGTCGAGCTTAGCCTTCATCACCGACAGGATCTCGGCCACAGCCGGGAATTCGATGATGGCCTTGCCAAACTGCTTGCGGTCCTTGGCGTAGGCCAGGGCCTCGCGGTATGCGATCTCGCTCACGCCAACTGACTGGGCGGCGATGCCGAGGCGGGCGCCGTTCATAAGAGCCATCACATACTTGATCAGGCCGCGGCGTGTCTCTCCTACGAGCTCGGCGGGAGCGTTCTTGTAGACGAGCTCGCAAGTGGGCGATCCCTTGATGCCCATCTTGTTTTCAATGCGGCGCACGTTGACACCGCCGTTGCGCTTGTCATAGATGAACATCGACAGACCGCGACCGTCCTTCGTGCCCTCTTCCGAGCGGGCGAGCACCAGGTGGATGTCGCTGTCGCCGTTGGTGATGAAGCGCTTCACGCCATTGAGCACCCATGTGCCGTCTTCCTTCTTGGTGGCCTTAAGCATCACTGACTGAAGGTCAGAGCCGGCGTCTGGCTCGGTGAGGTCCATCGACATGGTCTCGCCCTGGCATACGCGGGGTATGAAGCGAGAGCGCTGATCGTCATCGCCAAACTCATAGAGAGTCTCGGCGCAGTCCTGCAGACCCCAGAGATTCTCAAATCCGGTGTCGGCGCGGCTCACGATGTCAGCGGCCATGATGTAGGGGGTGATCGGGAAATTGAGACCACCGAAGCGGCGGGGCATGGCCATGCCCATCAGGCCGGCCTTGCGGCAAGCCTCGAGGTTGGTCTGAGTGCCCGAGGCGTAGGTGACGCGTCCGTCCTTCACGGTGGGGCCTTCGTGGTCAACGCCTTCAGCGTTGGGGGCGATGATGTCGCCGCAGAGTTCGCCTACGATTTGCAGCACGCGGTCATAGTTGTCGATAGCGTCTTCGTAGTTGAGCGGAGCGTAGTCAAATTCCTTGGCCTGCGAGTAGTCGCGCTCTTTGAGAGCGACGATCTTCTGCATCATCGGGTGAGTGAGATGGTGCTTCAGATCAGGATTGTCTGTATAGAAATTAGCCATTATTTAGAGTTTTTCTTGTAATATTTAATGAGTTTGGGCACGATGTCCTCGACATTGCCCGTGATCACATAGTCGGCGATGGCGTTGATGGGAGCATTCTCGTCGTTGTTGATAGAGATGATGATCGAGCTCTCCTGCATGCCGGCCACGTGCTGTATCTGGCCGGAGATGCCGCAGGCGATGTAGAGCTTGGGGCGCACGGTCACGCCGGTCTGGCCTATCTGGCGCTCATGCTCGCAATATCCTGCGTCGACAGCGGCACGGCTTGCTCCCACTTCGGCTCCGAGCACATTGGCCAGGTCGAAGAGCTGCTGGAAGCCTTCCTTGCTGCCCATGCCGTAGCCGCCGGCCACGATGATGGGGCTGTTCTTGATGTTGATCTTCGACTTCTCGATGTGGCGGTCGATGATCTCCACCACGAAGTCAGCGTCGCTGACGTATTTCTTGGGGTCGAGGTTGATGACTTCGCCCTTGTAGTTGGCGTCGCGCACTTCCTTCTTCATCACGCCCTCGCGCACAGTGGCCATCTGCGGACGGCACTCGGGGTTGACGATCGTAGCCACGATGTTGCCGCCGAAAGCGGGACGTATCTGATATAGGAGGTTCTGATATTCGGTGCCTGTCTTGGGGTCCTTGTGGTCGCCGATCTCGAGAGCGGTGCAGTCGGCGGTGAGGCCGCTGTGCAGGCATGAAGACACGCGGGGGCCGAGGTCACGGCCAATGCATGTGGCGCCCATGAGGCACACCTGCGGCTTGATCTCCTTGAAGAGGTTGATCAGCACGGCTGCGTGCGGATTAGAGGTGTAGGGGAAGAGGCGCTTGTCCTCCACCTTGTAGACAACGTCTACGCCGTAGGGGAAGAGCTGGCTCTCGATGCCCTCGAGTTTGTCGCCGATCACTACGGCCTCGAGCTTTACGCCGAGCTTGTCGGCGAGCACGCGGCCCTTGGTGAGGAGCTCCAGGCTGACGTCGGCCACCTTGCCTTCGTCGTATTCGCAATATACTATAAGATTATTGTTGTCTGCCATGATTGTTTGCTTATTACTTTTTGGATCCGGGCTACGGATTCAAATTATATGAATATGGTCTGTCGTTGGCCGTGAGAGGCAGCGCCTTGAGCGAGCCGCCGCGGCCGGGCAGCTTTAGCCTATGGTGTGGTTGGCGATGAGCTCCTTGATGAGGTTTTCGATCTGCTCGTCATTGTTGTCGAGGCGCAGGCTCTCCTTAGCGGTGAAGACTACATTCTCCACGCTCTTCACCTTTGTGGGCGAGCCGGGAAGGCCTATCTGCTGGGGGTCGGCTTCCACAAACGCCGCGCCCCACTCCTGGATGTTGAGCTCCGGGCGTGCGTCGACGATGGCCTTGACCTCTTCCGAAAGATTGCCCTTCTCGCTGGGCGAGCTGGCGTATTTGTATTTCATCAGGCGCATTGCGTTGCGGGGGCGGCAATCGGCTGCGCTGCCGTTGACGGTGACCACGCAAGGGAGGGGAGCCTTCACTGTCTCCACGCCATGCTCCAGACGGCGCTTCACGGTGACGCTCTTGCCGTCGATGTCGATGATCTCCTCAGCGTAGGTGACCTGGGGGATGCCGAGCTTTTCGGCGATCTGGGGGCCTACCTGGGCGGTGTCGCCGTCGATGGCCTGGCGTCCGCCGAGGATGATGTCATAGTTTCCGAATTTTTTCACGGCCTGCGCCAGAGAGTAGGATGTGGCCAATGTGTCTGCGCCGCCAAACGGACGGTCGGTGAGAACGATGCCGCCATCTGCTCCGCGGAAGATAGCCTCACGCACCACCTCTGCGGCGCGCGGCAGACCCATTGTGAGCACCGTGACGGTACTGCCGGGATTGGCGTCCTTGATGCGAAGGGCCTGCTCGAGGGCGTTTAGATCTTCAGGGTTAAAGATTGCAGGCAGAGCGGCGCGGTTGATTGTGCCGTCGGCCTTCATAGCATCTTTGCCTACGTTGCGGGTGTCGGGCACCTGCTTGGCAAGCACAATGATGTTCAGACTCATATTAAAAACTTTTTAAGTTATGATTGTTTCTTTTTCCATCGCGAATGCTTTCCGCACTCTTTTTCATCATGCAAAATTAGAAAAAATGGCCGATACGACAAAATTTATAACTAAAAAGTTGCCAATAATAGACAAATGGTCCCCTGTTTGCTTTTTTTATCACAAAGAATGAACATTTTCGGCTTTTTTCATGTTTAGTCTGTATATTTTTCAATTTTTTCATCAACAAAGACTGTTTATTTATGAAAAAGTATCTCGCTGAGGGCATCGGCACGATGTTTCTCGTGATCCTCGCCTGCGGAAGCGCAGTGCTGGCCGGCCCCGTAATCGGCGGTTATGGCGTCGGAGTCTGCTTCGGACTCGTCCTTCTCTGCCTCTGCTACTGCATAGGCAATATCTCTGGCTGCCACGTCAATCCCGCCGTGTCTTTCGGCATGCTCCTCGCAGGCCGCATGACCGGAAAGGACTTCGTGGGCTATGTAATAGCCCAGCTCATCGGCGCAGCCATAGGCGCGGCCTTCCTCTACGCCTTCACCGAGCTCGCCCCCGCGTTCAAATTCGGAGGCATCACCGAAATCAACGGCACTGTGACTGGCTCAATCGCCTCCAATGTGCTCCAGCCCGGAGCCACATCGGGACAGGCCCTTCTGGCCGAAGTGCTGCTCACATTCTTCTTCGTGCTCGTCATCCTCGGCGCAACAGACGAGAAGAAGGGCTTCGGCAAATTCGCAGGCATGGCCATCGGCCTCGCCCTCGGCCTTGTCAACATCGTAGGCATTCCCGTCGACAACTGCTCGGTCAACCCCGCCCGCTCATTCGGCCCCGCCATCTTCAGCCAGGGAGCCGGCGCATGGTCTGACTTCTGGATCATGGTCGTAGGCCCGCTCGCCGGAGCCGCCATCGCGGTCCTCTGCTGGAGAGCCCTTGCCAACACCGACAAGGCATCGGTAGAATAATATTGACTCTTAATCTGATCTGCAATACCCCACAGGCCATGCGGCGCGCCGCATGGCCTGCTTTTTTATGAAAAAGGCGCCTCCTCTTTACGATTATTTGTTTTTATTTTCGTAATTTTGCAGACGGAATTTCACCACACAATATCCGTAAGATTATGAAAATAGGTTTTGACAACGATAAGTATCTGAAAATTCAGTCAGAACACATCAAGGAGCGCATCGCCAAATTCGGCAACAAACTGTATCTTGAATTTGGCGGCAAGCTATTCGACGATTACCACGCCAGCCGAGTATTGCCCGGCTTCCAGCCTGACAGCAAGCTGCGCATGCTGATGCAACTGAAAGACGATGCCGAAATCGTGATGGTCATCAGCGCCAACGACATTGAGCAGAACAAGATGCGCGCCGACCTTGGCATTACCTACGACAAAGACCTGCTGCGCCTGCGCGACGAATTCACAAGCCGCGGACTATACGTGAGCTCAGTAGTGGTCACGCACTTCAACGGCCAGAAAAGCACCGAGAAATTTCGCCAACGCCTCGAAAACCTTGGGGTCAAGGTCTATTACCACTATCTGATCGAGGGATATCCCCACAATGTAGAGCTCATAGACAGCGACGAGGGATTTGGCAAGAACGACTATGTCGAGACCACTCGCCCGCTCGTGGTGATCACCGCCCCCGGCCCCGGCAGCGGCAAGATGGCTGTGTGCCTGTCGCAGCTCTACAACGAAAACCGCCGCGGCGTGAAGGCCGGGTACGCCAAGTTTGAGACATTCCCCATCTGGAATCTCCCGCTGAAGCACCCCGTCAACGTAGCATACGAGGCCGCCACCGCCGACCTCAACGACGTGAACATGATCGACCCCTTCCACCTCGAGGCTTACGGTCTCACCACAGTCAACTACAACCGCGACATAGAGATATTCCCCGTGCTCAACGCCATATTCGAAGGCATATACGGCGAAAGCCCGTATAAATCGCCCACCGATATGGGCGTGAACATGGCCGGATACTGCGTGTCGGACGACGAGGCTTGCCGCCAGGCTTCGCTCCAGGAAATAATACGCCGATACTACGCCGCCATCGGATACATGGCCGAAGGGCGCAGCAACGAAGCAGAAGTCAACAAAATAAAGCTGCTGATGAGCCAGCTTAAAATCTCGACCGACGACCGACGCACCACCACCGCCGCCCGCAAGGTGGCCGAGGAGCGCGACTGCAACGCCGCCGCCATAGAGCTGGCCGACGGCACAATCATCACATCGCATTCATCGCATCTGCTCGGCGTCAGCGCGGCCCTCATCCTCAATGCCACAAAGCATCTGGCCGGCATACCCCACGATCTAAAGCTCATACCACAGCTCATGATCGAGCCGATACAGCACATGAAGACATCGATGCTCCACGGCCACAACCCGCGCCTCCACACCGACGAGGTGCTCGTGGCTCTCGCCGTGCTCAGCCGCACAAGCGAAGTGTGCCAGCGCGCACTCGACACCCTGCCGCTGCTCGACGGATGCCAGGTGCACGCCACATGCCTCCTGAGCGAAGTGGACCGCAAAATCTTCAAAAAGCTCGGCTGCGACGTCACCTGCGACCCCATCCGCAAAGTCGAAAACTAATTCCGCGCAGCCCTCACCGGGCTGCGATTTACGGGGGAGGGCCCATTTACCTCGGGTTTTACCCGAGGCTACTTTCCCCACGCCCGCTCACCGCGGGCTCGTCCCCCACCGAATGGGATTACGCTAACGGAAGCCCGCGGTGAGCGGGCGTGAGGATAGTAGCCCAGGGCAAAGCCCTGGGGGGGAATAAATACATCTAATAATATCGCAGCCCGGCGAGGGCTGTGCGGATCCGAATTCATCAACATTCACAATATACACCATGAGAAACTTCAGCCAAATATACATAATGCTCGTATTTGGTGTAAAATATCGCTTAGGACTGATCGACCCACAATGGTCCCACCAACTTTATGCCGTAATCGGCAATAAATTAAAGGACTATGGATGCGCACCTATTATCATTGGAGGTGTCAAAGACCACGTGCACATACTATTCTCATCCAACGGCAACGTATCTATTTCTGAAATAGTCAAAGAAATCAAGATTGATTCCACACGATGGATTAATTCCAACAGATTGACTATTGGCAATTTCGGATGGCAAGAAGGCAGCGGACGCTTCAGTTATTCATTCGGGCAAATTGAGGACGTGAAAAGATACATCGCAAATCAACCCACCCACCACAATCAAATTTCATTTCGCAAAGAAATGGAATCAATGATCATAAGGGCAGGGCAATTGCCAGGCAAATTCGATTTGCCGGAAGAATTAGAATGAAGCGTTCCGCGCAGCCCTCACCGGGCTGCGATTGACGGGGGGGGACCCATTTACCTCGGGTTTCACCCGAGGCTACTATCCCCACGCCCACTCACCGCGGGCTCGTCCCCCACCGGATGGGATAACGCTAACGAAGCCCGCTCTCCGCGGGCTTGCCCACCCCACCGGATGGGATAACGCTTACGGAAGCCCGCTCACCGCGGGCTCGTCCCCCACCGGATGGGATAACGCTAACGAAGCCCGCTCTC
>CANNVE010000024.1 GCA_947525975.1 uncultured Muribaculaceae bacterium
GCACCCATTGATGGCGGCTCGGAGCGGTCGGCGATTTCGCGCATACCGCTGCACCCGGAGACGGGAGAGCCGATGTTTGAGGCGGCGGACAGGGTCACGGCCTGGGACGGCCTTGTGGAGGCTGCCGGCGGCGAGAGGGATGCGGCAGACATTGCGATGGCGCAGATAGAGCAGGCCTCGGCTGACCTTGAAGCGTTGAGGAAGAAGCCGCCCACGCTGAAGGCTCCGAAACTGAAAGGCTCTCCCATGGCCATGGCGCAGGCCAAGCGCGATGCCAACGAAGCGCATCAGAAGGCAATGGCCGACTATCAGACGCTGATAGCAGAGGCGGAGGCCCGACAGAAAGCGTGGAACAGCATCATGGGTGTCTATACCTCACGCAATGCCGAGAGACGTGCGCAGGAGGAAGCGGAGCGCAGAGCGCGTGACGCGCAGGCGCACGATGAAGCCACGGCAAGGTTTGAGGAGGAGCAGCGCGCAAAGGTGCAAAGGCAGGCCGAGCAGGAAGCCTTGGGCGCCCATGCCGTGAACCCGAAGATCAAGGCGCGCTGGGATTCGGCTCCGAAGCTGGAGGGAAATGCCGATGCAATTACACTGCCCGACGGCTCGGCCATGCGCGGACGCTACGTGCTGACCGAAGCGGGAGCCGCATCTGCGAGCCACGATGCGGGCAACGCCTACGCTCCCACCGATGGCTTCCCCATGGACGAGAACGGACAGAGCGTGAACGACCGCGACTACCAGCGCGACAAGGACGCGCAGCGCATCGTTGAGCAGATGGCAGGGGCATACGACAGCCGGGCGCTGCAGACTCCGGTCATCGTCAGCAAGGACGGCGTGGTGCTTTCGGGCAACAACCGCACCATGAGCGGCGACCTCGCCGCGCGTCAGGGAACCGACGGGGCCTACGTAGACTATCTGCGGGAATTCGGGGCGAAATTCGGCTTCACGCCGGAGCAGGTGCAGGGCATGAAGAATCCGCGCCTTGTGTTCGTGCCCGATGAGACGCTTCCCTACGATGCCGCCATATTCTCACGCTTCAACGCGCAGGAGATGAAGTCGCAGAGCAAGCCCGAAGCCGCAGTGAAGCTCGGGAAGATCGTTCCCGATGATGTCTTCGAAAGCATAGTCGGCGACATCTCGCGCTACGACCGCATGGGCGACTACTACGCCGACGAGAAAGCGTCGGCGAGAGCGCTGGGCGCTCTTCAGAGCGCGGGAGTGATCAATGACAAGCAGATGCCCGAAATGCGGACAGGCACGGCATTGTCGGCGGCAGGAAAGGAACTGATAGAGAACACGCTCATCGGCAAGGTCTTCCAAACCTCGCCCGATGCCGTGCGCCAGATCATTTCCATGCCGACGCTTCGGCAGCCGATAGTGATGGGGCTTGGCGAGATTGCCGCCAACCGTGCTCTCGGCAAGAGCGGCTACGGCCTCAGCGCGGAGCTTGCAAGGGCCGTTGACCTTGCGCACAAGGCTAAGAGCGCCATGCCGGAGATATATGCGGAGGGCGTGCCGGTTTCGCCTTTCGGCAGGCAGCAGGGGCTGTTTGACGACGAGATGGGCGAGAGCGCCGTGACAGACGGAGTGGTCCTGCTGCTGGCCGACGTGCTCAACAGCGGCAGGCCGAGCGACCTGCGCAAGGTGCTTGCCGCGTACAACGCGCAGGCGATCGAGGGAGCGTCAGGGCAGGGCTATATGGATCCGGAAACATTTGAGATGATGCCCCCCAAGACAAAGGAGACAGTATTGACAGACGTATTAAATCATTTTAAGAATGCAACCCCAAGAGAACAACAGGCGCTCGTGGACGCAGCCATTGCGGACCGTAGGCGCAGAGCCGAGGCAGAACAACGTGGGCGAGACGAAGCAGGTGAACAAACTGCGGATGCTGTACGACGCAGTGAAGAAAGCAGCCCAAGAAGAGGAGGACGAGAAACTCTACAACGAGGTGATGCGGGGCAAAGTGATTTACAGTCGACCGAGGCCGAAGGAATAAACTATCGACTTTCGGATGAAGTGGATCAGAATGGCCGTCAGTTTGTCCTCAGCTCAAACGGAACTATTGAATTTGGATGGATTGACGCATCTACCGGCTTGACCGAAGCCCCGTTGCTGTTGAGCGAAGGAGTTATCACCAACCCAAAGACCAAGGATGGATATGGGCTGATTCATATCGAGGCCCGTCATGGAAAACAAATCCGCGACAACGGATATTCTTCAGTCCTTGAATTCATTGAATCTGTAGCGGCTAATTGGTCAATCATACGAGAGGGCAAAGACCGCAATGGCAATCAGACTTATAGACTCATTGCCGAGGACAAGCACAACAATACCCTAATGGTGGAGTTGTCGGGAGACGGCACCTATTGGAATATAAATACCGCAGGAATCTTCAAGAGTTCCTACGGTAAGAATAATAGGGAGATTTATAACCGCCATACTACGGAAAATCAGTCTACCGAAACTGATGGAGTATCGCAGGATCCAGAGCGAAGCGGTACAGCTGAACCCTCCAGCATGGGCACTCCTAAATCTGACGGCAAAGATAATGCTTTGCCATCGGAAAAACAAATCTTTGGGGCTGAAAGTTCGCTTAATCAGCCGGAAGCCATGGGCGCGGGATTACCGGCAAGCATGGCTGCCGAGCCGAGCGAGGCGCAGAAGCGCACCGGAAACTACAGGATGGAGCATAGGCGCGTTGACGGCTACGAGATCAGCATTGAGAACAGGAAAGGCACTGTGCGCAGGGGCAAGGATGCCAATGGCGCGGAGTGCGAATCGGAAATGCACAACGACTACGGCTATATCCGTGGGACTGAGGGCGTGGACGGCGACCGCATAGACGTATTCCTCTCTGACGCGCCGGATCAGGGCGATGTGTTTGTGGTTGACCAGTACAATCCCGATGGGTCGTTTGACGAGCACAAGGTGATGTACGGCTTTGCTGACGGCAAGGCTGCGCGTGATGCATACCTCGCCAACTATGAGCAGGGTTGGGAGCAGACAAGGCGACTGGACGTGACAGGCGTAAGCAAGGACGAGTTCAAGAAGTGGATTCAGTCGAGCAAGCGCAAGACCAAGCCGTTTGCCGAATATAAGAGTGTGACACCGATTGAGGAGAATGGCGTTGTCGGACGCTCGCTTACAGAATCAGAGGCAACAGAACTGTTGTCTCGTATGGAAGCGATCGCAGAAACAGCTCCAATAATTGACTTGACCCCCGAGAACTGGATTGCACAATTCGGTAAGGAGGGCAAGGTTACAACGCCAATCGGTGAGGTAAAAATGGGAGAGAATCAGTTTATTAAGCTATTCTCCCGGAAACGTGCTGAATACTTCGGCATGATTAAACCTACCCTCACCAATCCCGATGTCGTTCTCGAAGAAATAGACCCAAAAGAGGGAGCGGAAAGAGATAGCAAATACCTATTTATCAAAACTTTTGTGAAGTCAGACGGCTCACGTATTGTTCACTTTGAATCAGTGACAGTTCGCAAGGACGGCATGGAGGTATCTATCAGTAGCCATGAAATAAAAGATACTGCTATAAAAAACAAGATGCAGAACGATAAAATCCTGCATCTTGATAAAAAATTGTCTCCCGATTCTGAAGTGCGCTTAACCGAGACTCCGATTGAGACGGAGGGACCGGACCTTGTTCCTACGTCCGACAACATATCTTCTGACGACAAAGTTAACACTTTATCGTCAGATAAACAAGAAAACAGGGCGGAAAGTTCTAAAGGCTACGCAATTACGCCTGCCACATACACCAACAAGAAAGGCAAGGAGACGCCTATGCACCGACTGGAGTTCGGTCGCGAACTGACCAGAGAGGAAGAATCTGCGGTGAAGAAGTTCGCGAGCGAGAAGCAGGGCGAGGGTCGTTTCGCTCCTGCGCGTGGCTGGAGAGACCGAGAGAATGGCGGTTGGCTGTTCCGAACGGAGGAGGATGCGCGCCGGGCAGGTGAGATCATCGGCAATGAGGAGGCTGTGGCAGACCATCAGCCGCTGAGCCGCGGGGACATCGCCGATGCCGCAGCTGAAGCTGCGGGCCGGGACAAAAAGAGGGAGCGGAGGGCGCCGGCCAACCGCATTGATGCGGATGGCTTGGCTGCTGCGGACAAGCGGGATGGGACAGAGCCGCTTAAGCCCCAAGAACTGCGGGTCACTGACGAGATGAAGGCGGACGAGGATATTCTTCGTGACCTGCTTGGCATTGACGATGACGAGGTGGGAAATGTGCATTTCCGTGACCACGGCGAATTGACACCGGAGCAGAAGAGGAAGGTGTATTCTGTAGGCGTCAACTACTCGCTCGGATACTTTGACCAAGGAATCACTTCATTCCCGGACTTTGCGCTTGCCATGGTGGGCAGGCTCGGACAGAAGATCAAGCCTTGGCTTAAATCGTTCTACGAGGGCGCGAAGCGCATTCCCGGCTATGATGAATCGCTCTTCACCACAACGGAGGAGGTTGACCGCTTTGACGTGGCGAACTTCGATAAGCCGAGCGCAGATGTGCTGAAACAGGCAGAGATGATTGTGGCCGAACGCAAGGCAAAGGAGGCAACATCCCAGGCCGAGAAAGAAGTAATTGAAACCCGAAACCAAAAACGCAAGGAGCATGACAAGCAAACAGAAGCAGATACAGCAGCTCTTGGAGAAAAAGCAGAGGCTGTTGCAAGCAAAGCGGAAAGTCTCGCAGAAACTTCATCAGATCGAGACGAACTCAACCGAGCCGCAGAAGAAATAGACGATACACTTGACGAGGTCAACGACCAGTTGGCACTGCTTGGGTATTATGAAGCCGACCTCAACGCGCCGGAGCATGAGGTGTATGGACTGCGCCGGAGCGCAGAAAAGAAAGCCGTCAAGGATGCGACAAGACTTGCCAAGCAGCTGATCGGCGACCTCGGCATAGACTTGAATAAGGCCGCCGCTGAAGCTCCGGCCAGGAACAAAAAAAGGAACAAACCGCTTGCCGTTTCCAATCTGACAGGCATCGATGGTGATATCACAATAAATCTGCCTATGCCGGACGGACGCAACCTGCATATCAATATCGGGCTGCAGCCTGCACATGAGCGTGGAGTAGAGCCTCATCGCGGAGGCGGGGCATGGGAGGGCGACAACCTTGAGGTTGACCGCATCATGTATCGCTTTGACCGACTGAACGGAAGGGGGGATGACAGCAACCATTTCCTCAATCCCGATGTGAACTATGCGCAGATGTTGGCTGACATTAAGCGCACGGCCAAGTGGGGAATGCCCAAGCAGGAGCAGTCGTCGGCAGAGTTTGTCAAGGATATGGCAGAGCGCATGGAGCGTGGAGAGTCTCCCTACACTGTCACGCCCGAAGTCGAGGCACAACTTGCCGAGCAACGGAAAGCAAAAACCGAGACAGGACCATACGATGATGGAGGGTATTCACAACGCCACGAAATCAAGGAGCGCGAGAAGAACGGCTTCAAGGTAGGTGAAAAGGTGTGGTACACCCGGAATGACGGCAAGGGCAAGCGTGAACTTGCGACCATTGTTGACTTCGGCGGCGGTGCAGATGTGACGCTCGACACCGGCATGGCCCCGGTGATGTATGAGGCTTGCGAGTGGTCGCAGATAGAAAAGCAGGAGCCGCAGACACCCCAATCCCAAAACATCTTTGAGGAAGCCGCACAGATAGCCGAAGCCGCCAAAGCCAAGCGCGAAATAAAGAAAACTGCATCCTCACAGAAGAAACAACCCGAAGTTAAACCCGAACAGCCGATTGGCGACCTGTTCAGCGGACTCTTTGCGGTTGAAAATAATAATAAGGAGCAAAGCGACCTGAAGGTCGATGAGTTCGATGAACCGATAGACAATGAGCAGAAAACTGACTTACAGCCTCGCTCCGGCTCTACCGAGCGAGAAAGAGGACACGAACCTCAACAGAATGAACCGTTGGGAAAGAGCCAGCGGAATGAAGCTGAACGAACTGACGGACGAGGAATGGGTGGACGTGGTGTCAGCCATACTGTGTCTGACGCAGAGCGAAGCGGAGGCGTATCTCGATCACATGAGAGCGCAGAACGCTTAACTCCACTCGCAGAGGGCGAACGCAGGAACTCGCGCAACAACCATGCCGAGCGAGGCACTGACTATGCGCCCAAGGGGGATGAGGCAAGAATCAAGGCAAACCTTGAAGCAATCCGTTTGGCAAAGCAGCTCCTTGAAAGCGGTGAGGAGGCTACGCCCAAGCAGATGACCATCCTGCGCAAGTTCAGCGGTTGGGGTGGACTTGGCAAGGCATTCAACGAGGATACATATGGAGCGTACAATGCAGACGGCACTACGGCCTATCTGCGCAATGTCTTGACCAAACTGCTTGGAGAGCAAGGTTTCCAAGATGCCATCGACAGCCGCAGGTCGGCCTACTATACCCCTGCGGAGGTAATTGACACCATGTGGGATATAGCCAAGGCAATGGGCTTCAAGGGCGGCAACATTCTTGAAGGCTCGGCAGGCATCGGGAATATTCTCGGACTGATGCCACGCGAGTTGAGCGACCGCAGCAATATCCATGCCGTTGAGATAGACAGCACAACAGGCGGCATCCTTTCGTTGCTCTATCCCGATGCAAAGGTAGAGATAACAGGTTTCCAAGATGCGAAGATACGCAACAACAGCGTTGACCTCGCAATAACCAACGTGCCGTTTGTCACCGGTTTGAAAGTGTTTGACCATACCGGCGACAAAGACCTCTCCACCAAGTTCCGCGACATTCACGATTTCTGCATAGCGAAGAATATCCGCAAGCTGCGCGAAGGAGGCATCGGTATCTTCATAACGTCAAGCGGCACGATGGACAACTCGGCACGTCTGCGCGCATGGATAACCAACGAGGGCAATGCTGATGTTGTCGGAGCATTCCGTATGCACAACAAGACATTCGGAGGCACCGGGGCGACCTCGGACATCATTGTGGTACGCAAGCGCGTAAACGGTCGTGTGTCCCCCAATGCCATAGACATCACCGATGTGACAGGAGTGCGTGTGGTTGAATATAACACCGGGGACACTCGCAAGGTCAAAGGCCGGGAAGTTCCCATCATCAAGCGCATGAGTTTGGAGTTCAACAAGTATTTTGCTGAACATCCCGAAAACATGGCAGGTGAGATGATGTTCAACTTTGAGCGTGGCGAAACCTATCAGCCGACAAGCAAGGCTCTCTTCCCAGCCAAGGGGAAACCGCAGAGCGAAATGCTGAAGCAGTGGGCAAGCCGTTTCTCTGCTATGGCAGAGCGGCGGGCCGATAACAGTGAAATGGCTGAGGAAGCAGGAGCAACCGAAAGTATAGAGGACACGGCAAGCAAAATCAACGAGCAGCTTGGCGAGGGTGTCAAGGAGGGAAGCATGGTGTTGAACTCGCAGGGAGAACTCTGCATGGCAAGAATGGGTGAAGCCGTACCCCTCGGACTCAATAAGAACAAAGTCAAGGGTCACACCAAGGCAGAGTGCTTCAAGGCATACACCGCCATCAAGAAAGCATTGTCGGATGTACTGGAATACCAGTCAACACACGAGGACAATGCCGGACTGGAGCCGCTGTTGAAAGGGTTGAACCATGCGTTTGATTCATTCACACGCACTTATGGCAACCTGCACAAGAATGCCGCAATCTCATTCCTGCGCAACGATGTTGACTTTTCAAGCATTCTCGCTCTTGAAACCTATTCAGAGAAGGGAGACAAGAACGGCAACAAGGTTGTGCGTGTCGGAAAAACAGACATCTTCACCCGGCGCGTAATTGAGACCGAGAAAGAGCCTCAGCCTACAACAATCAAAGACGGCATCCTTGCAAGCCTCTACAAGAACGGCGGTGTGGATGTTGACTATATCGCAGACGCGCTTGGCAAACCGACCGATGAAGCAAGACGTGAGATTGTTGAAAGTGGACTGGGTTTTGAGAACCCTGCCAACGGCATGATGGAAGTATCGTACAAGTATCTGTCGGGCAATGTGCGTGAGAAACTGCACATCGCGCAGGAGAATAACGAGGATGGCCGCTATGATGCGAACATCGCCGCACTGGAAAGAGCGTTGCCTATGACAATCCCGGCCCACCTCATAGAATTTTCAATCGGTTCATCTTGGATCGAACCGAAACTATATGAGGACTTCGTTGAGGAAAAGACAGGAATCAGAGTGCAGCTGACAAATGTAGGCGGCACTTGGTTTATGAAAACTCCGTGGAGCATATCCAACGAGAAGAACCGCGCCATGGCCGTGGTGAGCAAACTATGCGACAAGACCATCATGGGACATGAACTGATAGAGGCTGCGATGACCAACCGCTCCATAACTGTCAGCAGAACCACAAAGAAATGGGACGGCACTTCCGAGACCATAACCGACCGCGAAGCAACCAACGCTTGCTCTGCCAAAGTTGACGAGATACGCACGGAGTTCAAGGACTGGGCGCGAGGCAAGATGCAGACCGACCCGGAAATGTCGGCACTGATTGAGCATACTTACAACGAGAGGTTCAACAACTATGTGCCTATGTCAATCCCCGATGAGTTTGTGCCTACTCATTTCGGTGGGCAGGTAAGCGAATTGCACGGCCATCCGTTTGCCCTGCGTCCGCATCAAGGCAAAGCCGTGGTACGCGGCACAACAGAGCCTGTCCTGCTTGCACATGAAGTGGGAACGGGCAAGACATTTACGCTCATCACCACCGCGATGGAGATGCGCAGACTTGGCACGGCACGAAAACCGATGATAGTTGTGCAGAACGCAACAGTCGGTCAGTTTGTGGAGAGCGCAAAGGAGATATACCCCAACGCCAAAGTGCTGACCATTGAGGAGGCCGACCGCACGGCAGAGGGCCGCAAGAACTTCTACGCCAAAATCAAATACAACGACTGGGATATGATTGTGGTTCCGCAGTCGGTGTTTGAGCGCATCCCCGACAGCGAGGAACGCCAAATGGCATATATCAAGGACATCATCGAAGAAAAGATGATGGTGTTGGAAGCCATGCGCGAATCCGATGATACGGACGGACGAAACCCTATTGTACGACAGGCAGAGAAAGAACTTGCCGACCGTGAGGCTGAACTTGCCGACATCACAAAGGCGTTGGAAGAAAAGCGAGAAAGGACGCGGGGCAAGAAGCGTGACGAGAAGAAAGAAGCCACCACGCGTCAGAACGCGGAGGCAAGGGCAATGGAAATGCTTGACCGCGATGTGGACGATGTTGAGAACTTTGACGATATGGGCATCGATGCCATCCTTGTGGACGAGGCCCACGAATACAAGCACCTCGGCTTTGCTACGGCAATGCAACGCGGAGTGAAAGGTGTTGACCCCTCCTATTCCAAAAAATCGCAGGGTGTATTCCTAAAGACGCAGGCCGTACTGGAGCGCAACCATGGACGTAACGTGGTGTTCGCCACAGGTACGCCAATCTCCAACACTGCGGCCGAGATATGGACGTTCATGCGCTATCTTATGCCAGCCGACACGATGAAGGAGTATGGCATCTATTACTTTGATGATTTCGTGCGAAACTTCGGCAATATCTCCCAAATGGTAGAGTTCAAGACCAGTGGCAAGTTTGACGAGGTGAACCGCTTTGCCGGATATGTCAACCTGCCCGAACTTGTCAGAATATGGAGCGGAGTCTCCGATACCGTTCTCACTCGTGAAGCAGGAGGTGTCAGCGACAAGATACCCGATATTGAGGGAGGCAAGGCGCAAGACATCTTCCTGCCGCAGACACGCGCCCTGCGAAGCGTGATGAAGTTCGTGAAGAAAGAATTGCAACGCTATGAGGAGATGACTGGCAAGGAAAAGAAAGAGAACAGCCATATCCCTCTTACGATGTATGGCATAGCAAAGGCCGCAGCCGTTGATGCTCGCCTTGTCATTTCAGATGCAGAGGACGACCCCAACAGCAAGACCAATGCGGCAGTGCGCGAGACCCTGCGTTCACTGGAGGACAGCAAGGAGTATAAAGGCACTGTTGCCATCTTTGCCGACAACTATCAGAACAAGCGCAGCGGATTCAATCTCTACGAGGACATCAAGGCGAAACTTATCAAGGCAGGTGTCCCCGAAGAGCAGATTGCAATCATCAAGTCGGGCATGACTATCAAGAAGAAACTTGACATATTCGAGAAAGTCAACGCCGGAGAAATCCGCGTGGTAATGGGTTCAACCTTTACCCTCGGGACCGGTGTGAATATCCAAGAGCGACTGCATGCCGCAATCCATGTGGACGCACCCAACCGCCCGATGGACTACACACAGCGCAACGGACGCATCCTGCGACAAGGAAACCTGCATAAAGACATGGGCATGCCTGTCCGTGTCCTCCGCTTTGGTGTCGAGGACAGCCTTGACGTGACCGCATATCAGCGACTGAAAACCAAAGGCGCGATAGCGGACTCCATCATGAACGGCTCAAAGATGATGCAGAACTCCATGGAGAACCGAGTGCTTGAAGAAGAGGAGGACCAGTTTGGCGACATGACCGCCCAGTTGTCGGGAAGCCAGTATGCCATACTGAAGAACCAAGCCGAGCGCGAGGTGCGCAGTCTTGCCTCCAAACTCAAACAGCATGAGATAGACCAAATCTATCTCCACAACTCAATTCCGAAAGAGAAAGGCTTCATCGCAGGGGCAGAACGCAGAATCAAGATCGAGACAGCCAACCTTGAAACCATAGGCAGGCATTTCCCCGATGGCAAGATAGACAAAATCACCATCGGCAAACTTTCCTTTGACGGCATTGAGGCTATGGAGGAGTTCTTCAAGGAACAGAACGCCAAGAAGAAAGAAGCCGCGGACAATGTGCAGGGAGCCGGGGAAGCATACCACAGCACTCTCACCGTCAATGTTAACGGTCTTGACTTCGTTGTCACTACCGACATAGAGCGTGTTGTGTCGAGTAACGGACAAATAGCGTTTGACACATCCACATCAATGACACTGGAGTGTGAGGAACTGGGCATTAAGGAGGACGTACCCTACATGCGACTGAAAGAGGCTATGAAGATTATAGCCCAGGACATAGCTACGGGCGCACGCTCACAGAAGTCGTTGAAAGATGCCCAGTACAGCCTCAGCAACCACACGGAACAGTTGGCGCAGATGGAAGCGCGTTATGGCAAGGAGTTCCCATTCGGCAAAGAGTTGGGAGCAGCCGAGGAGCGACTGGAGGAATACACCGAGAAGATGCGTGAGGAAATGATGGAAAAGGAGAAGAAGTATGCCGAAATTGACAAGGGCGTTGAGGCTGCTTCCAATGTAGAACTCACGGATGAGGACGAGACCCCATCAGAAACTAATGGCGACAAGACCAAGTTCAGAGTGATTGACTATGATATAGATGAATATGAGGCAGAACCAAGCAATGAAAAGGAAGAACGCGCCCTTGAACTTGCAGGGAAACTCAACACGCCCATTACCCTTATAACCTCTGCGGATGAAATAGGCATGCTGCCTACAAGCCGTCAGCGTCATGCCAAAGGTTGGATAACTTCAGGTGGAGAAATTGTAATCGTTGTTCCCAACAACACTGATGTTGCGGACATCGAGAACACGGTCGTGCATGAGATAGTGGGGCATGACGGACTGGAGGCTATGATTGGGCCGGAACGTATGGACGAGTTTATGACGGAGGTCTATGACCATGCCGGACAGGGCATAAAGAAAAAGATCGATGCGAGAGCCGACAAGGAGTATTCCGATGACATAGACCGCATGACCCGTCAGAAAGGCGGCGGTGTGTTTGCAAAAGCCGAGGCTACTGTTGAGGCAAATGCCAAGAAACGTGACGGCCATTATCAACGAGAGGCCACCAAGGAGTATATGGCAGATATGGCAGGAGAGATCGGAGACAAGGGATTTGAGCGCATGAGCCAAGAGGAACTGACCCTATGGGGCAAAATCAAGGTCAAGGTTCAGCAGTTCCTCGACAAGTTCCTGCGCGGACTGAAAATTGCCAAGAGCATCCGACTGACCGACAAAGACCTTGCATATATTTTCTACAAGGCATGGAGGCACAAGCGCGAGAACGGAGTGTTTGCCAAGGCCGAGGATATAGCCATGCGCAGAAAGACAGGCTATGACAGAGTGATGTTTGCCGGCGGCGGAGATAAAGAGAATACCGCCGTTGAGGCGAACATTCCGAAGGAGATACGCGGAAAATCCGACATAGAGGCGATAGGCGTTATTGAGGGCAGATACAGCGAGAATCCTGCGGAAAAGGCGGTGATAGCGACGGCTGAAGACTATGAGGCGTTCTTACGAGAAATGGGGCTTGCGGAGGATGAGATACCTGATGCCTTGGAAGAATACGAAGAAATGCGGGCTTCAGATCGAAAACTTTCAGGCGGCTATGACCCGGAGTCGAAGAAAATCGTTATCTTTGCGGAGCAGTGCAAGGGCGTAGAGGACGCAAGGCTCACCCTGCAGCATGAGGAACTGCACCACCAGATAGACACCAGGCCTGAGCTAAGGGAGGCCGTGGAGACGCTTTTCCCTGCGATAAGGCGGGAAAATGAGCGGCTTTGGCGGAAAGCGCAGAAGTACTATTCAATGCACGAGCCGGAAATACAAAGGGAGGAGCTTGTGGTGAACGTCATTGAGAATGCCATCAAGACCGGCGAACTTGCCGGAATTGGCACCAAGCTCACTCCGGAAGAGAAGGAAGCATGTGACAAATTATTAAACAGCATAGGATATGAAATCGAAAATTTTCGAGAGGATGTTGGTTACGTACGTCGGGTTCATGGACGACATGGACGAGGAGGAGAATCCCACAGAGGCGGAGCAGGAAGAGGAGAAGCACGCCGCGGAGGAGAAGCGGGACGAGGAGAAGGAGACGACGCAGGAGGAATAGCGCATTTCCGTGATGGAGATGGAGGGTTGGGCTTGGAGGAGACCATCACCAAGATGAAGGTGGGGGCGATGCAGGCCAACGCAGACAACCTGCAGGCGAAGAAAGACGCCATGCGGGCCATCGGTGGCAACCTCAATCACCTGCGCCGTGCGATGGCCCGACAGAGGGAGTATGACATAAGCACGGTGAAGAGCATCAGCGACCTTGCGAAGATCCTGCTTGATGCAGGCTTGCTTGATGATTTGAGCAAGTATGAGACCAAGCAGATACTTGGCACAATCAATAATGTTGTCGGGAAGCAAGATGTGAGCCAGTATGTTCAGAAAGTAATGGACATAATGGTTGATAACCAACTGCGCATGGGTGCTAATGCCCTCGGAAAGTTGCTCGCCATAAAGGGCAGCCGTGTGGATGCGCGAGGCATCGAGGTGCAAGGAGAACTTGACCCGGAGGGCGTGGCAGTTGCCAAGGTGGTGAGGAAGTCAACTTCCTTGCCAAAGGATGAGATCGACAACCTTATCGCTGATGCTGTTGACCGCATGAGCAGCGCCGACTCCGCAATTGCAGACGAAGCCGCGATAGAGCATGCCGGGCTGCAGTTGGCGCATCAGTTTGTTGAGAATGTCACAGAGAGCAAAGCCGAAGAAAAAGCACTGCGAGAAAGCATCAGGCAAGCCAAAGCCGACAAGGATGCAGGCCAGATGGACGATGCGGCCTACAAGCAGTATGTCATCGCGACCGAGGACGCAATCAGACAGAACAAGATAGAGCGAGCCGAAGCCTACCACGAGCTTGTAGAGCAGGTGGGAGCAGTGCTCGGTGAAAGTGTGAGCCGCGCTAAAGCTTGGCGCGAAGAGCAAAAAAGGCGCATTGGGGAGATACACCACAACGCCAACAGCGACATGGAGGGTCGTCCCACTGACGAGCACCATAAGGACGGCCGACTGCAGAAGCTTGCCAACAACAGCGCGGTGCGCTTCCTGCTCGCGCCGCTGGGCACGTTTGACCAGATGCTGCGAATGTTTGGGCGAAAGAACGCGCGCGGGGAGGGCTATCTGTGGAACCGCTACATGCGCGGATGGATTGAGGCCACTGAAAAGGAGTACACCGGCTACCGCGATGCGCTCAAACGCCTTGACGACAAAGTGAGCGAGGTCTATGGCAAGAAAATGAAATGGGGCGACCTCTTTGCCATCGACCGCAGACTCCCCAAAGCCAACGTTCGCTTTTGGGACGGAGGCGAGCCTAAAGACCACGAACTGACGCAGGGCAATCTGCTTTACATCTATATGGCCGACAAGATGGCTGACGGGCGCATGAAGCTGCGCAAGATGGGAATCACCGAGAGCGACATTGAGGACATCAGGAAATTCCTCGATCCGCACTTCCTTGAACTTGCCGACTGGATGCAGGAGGAGTTCCTGGTCGAGAAGCGCAACGAATACAACGAGGTGCACAAGCGGATGTTCGGTGCGAGCATGGCCGCGATAGAGAACTACTTTCCCTTGAAGATACTTGCAAACGCACGGCTGGAGGAGGTGGACGTGGCGGACGATACAACCGACGCAGCCCTTCCAGCCACCTCAACGGGCAGCATCATCAAGCGCAGGAGAAACAATCTTGCCCTTGACGTGACCGGCGCGAATGCGTTCAGCGTGGTGCTTGACCATCTTCAGCAGATGGAGAGGTGGGCAGCTTTCGCAGAGTTCAACCGCGACCTCAACACCCTGCTGTCGTACAAGCGCTTCAGAAACCAAGTGATGAACATGAGCAGCGTTTATGGCGGAGGCAAGACGCTGTGGAACAACTTCCGCAATGTGTGCAGCATGGCCGCAGGAGCCTACCGTCCGCCTGTGGCGCCGCTTGACAAGGCAGCCGTGAACATCGCAAAGGGCGTGACTGCGGCCAAGGTGAGCTTCCGCGTGTTCACCGCATTGAAGCAGTTGCTTTCCATGCCGGCATATTTGTCTGACAGCGATCCGCTCTATCTTGCGGCTAACATCGCCAATCCACTCGGAGCGTGGAAATGGAGCATGGGCAACCTGCCTCTGTTTGAAAAGCGCTGGGCGAGCCGCATGGCCGGAGATCCGAGGCTGCTGAAATCGGAGATGGACTGGAAGGCATGGCGCAGCAAGGTTGTGCAGTTGGCTTCGCGCGTGGGCATGTCGCCCAATGCGTTTGTTGATGCCTTGACGGTATCGATTGGCGCACACTCAATGTATCAAACCAAGAAGAAGAAATATCTTCGTTGGGGCATGAGTGAAGCAGAGGCAGACAAGCGGGCCAGGGAGCGGCTGAAGCGCAGGAAAGACATCGGAGTAGATGCCCGGTGGCTTGAGGAATACGAGGCAACCAAGGGCAAGGTGTCGCGCATCATGGCCTTGGAGGGCGAGGAGCGAGACAGGGAGATGGACGCGCTGTGGCCGACTTCCGAGTTTGACCGCTATCTGACGGTGAAGGCCTATAAGCACAGGATGGATGTCCTGACCAAGGAATGGCTGCGGGCAAAGACGCGGGCGCAGCGCGACAGCCTTGTGGGCGATATGTCGGCGCTCAAGCGCGGGCTGGTGGAGGAAATGGGCGCACAGCAATAGATAAAGGCGCGGGGGCTTGGATGATCGTTATCTTTGCCCCCGCACACTGCCGGGGCGGCGCTCCGGCGCAGAAAGGAAAGCACTATGGCAAAAAGACTACATAAGGCGAGCCGCGTGATGCGCGGGGGCGAGTTTGACAGCGTGGGGCGCGCGAAGCGTATGCTCGGCGACAGCCGGGCCTTTGACGTGCTGTGGGAGGCGCAGAGCTATTGGCTGGCGATGGAGACATTCCGCACAGACCGCGAGCGCAACAAGAACTATGCCTACGGCAAGCAGTGGAACGACATGATCTGCGTCGATGGCAAGATGATGCGCGAGGAGGGCTACATCAGGTCGCAGGGCAACATCCCGCTGAAGAACAATCTCATCCGCCGGATGGTGCAGGCAGTGCTGGGCGTTTACCGCAGCCAGGCCAAGGAACCGACCTGCACGGCCCGGGACAGGGATGAGCAGAAATACGGCGAGACGATGTCGACGGTGCTTCAGTGCAACATGCAGCTCAACCGCATGTCGGAGATAAACGCCCGGTGCATGGAAGAGTTCCTGATTTCGGGCTTCGTGGTGCAGAGGAAGTGGTACGGCTGGCGCGACAACAGTGATTGAGCGGTTAGCAAATGTTGATGTATTAACAATATTTACTATATGCTTTAACAGTTAATTCAAGAATTTTCATAGAACTTTGAAGAGATTCGTAGGCTGAAGAAATAACACTATTACTGGCATATAATGTTTTTAGTTCTTTTTCAGAATAGGTGTATGTGAGAACCTTTACAACAAAAAATGTTTTTTTCGCTTCTATAAGTTCGGCAAGAGAACGCATTTTATTTTCGCATGATTCGTAATATCTTTTATACGTCGATGCTAACTCATGATCAAAATTACGATTATAGAGATCTAATTGAATTGCTATTGATTTTGTATAGACTTCATTTGAGAATATCGTAATATCGGAATTGAGTGCGTCCAATTCATAGGATAACTTTAAATATGATAATTCATGTTCAAGAGAGTCTACTTTCTGAACTAATGAATCCAATTTAGTAGTTAGACTTTGAGTTTGAGTAAACCCATATAACGAAGAGAGTAAAATGAAACAAGTTATAAAGAAACTTTTCATGTAAATGTGAATTTATTTTAATAATGCAAAGTTACAATTTTTATTGTTTTTTTGGAACATGAATAATCTTTTTTGCTGTGTTGGATGATGATTCGTTAAAAATTTGTATATTTGCTGATGTTTAATGTGTATGTTTTTTTTGGGATATGAGGAAATTTGTTGTTTTCGTCGGGCAGGTTTTGGTGACGACTGTTGTGTATGCAGCGCTTATGTATTTGTGGGGGCTGTTTGACGATGGGGTGAGGGAGTTTGATTGGGGCTTGCTTGTGCAAGGGTTGGTGTTCTCGATCATTTATGTGCTTTTTTCAAATTGGTGGAATAAAAGGAGGAGCAGATGAGAGGGAACAATTATTTCAGGGAGCGCGATGGCATCAATGCGTGGTTCAAGCTTCCCAAATTCAGGGTGTGGAAATATCTTGCGATCGGGGTTGGCATAGCAATCATCATTTTGATGTTGTCGACAATCGTGTTTAAGGACAGCTTGACGTTGCGTGCCGTCTTGATTATGCGAGGATGCGCCGGGGTGTTGGGGCTTGTGTTTGTCGTGCTTGCCGCCATATACTATTATTTAGTGTATAATGATTACGTTAAGCACCGCTTCGGACAGAGGAAAAATAAGTAAGAGCCTTTCCTTGCGGAAAAGCTCTTGATGTGTGTGCCGAGAAGTCGGTGTGGTGATTCATTTGTTGTCTTGGAATGATATGGACGGGCCGTCGATTGTGAGCCTGGCTTGCTGCATGGCCTGCACGGTGTTGTTGTCGGTGATGCCGTATGCAACGTTGACGCTTCCTTTATAGCCGCTGCAAAGCACCACAAGGAGCTCGTTCTTGTTGTCGGCTAATTGATTTGCGTATATGAACAGGGCTACGAGGTGGTTGTTTGCGCCGTTGACCATGTATTGCAGACCCACTTTGTCGAGGATTCGGTAGATGCCATTGCCGGTCTGCTCAATTTGCTCGCGGTCGAGGCCTGTGGCGTAGAGGAGTTGCGCGTTGTTAAGGCGGTCATTGTTTATTATGTCCCAAGAACTGGCCTCGACCTCGACGTTAACGTCGGGAAGCTGTGAGATCTCGGTGAATGCCTGCTTGAGCGATGTTGTCTCGGTGGCGGTCTTTGACTGCGATTGAGCGTAGGATGCGGCTATGGCGAGGATAGCCAACATCACTGAAACTAATGTCTTCTTCATAATAAATAGGTTTTATTATGAAACGTTGTGGGTGACAAATAGTTCGTTGTGCGTCAGATATTTGATGATTTTATTTCATGCCGTAGGTGTAGCTGATGTTATTTTCGGCGTAAGGTCCCGAGATGAACGCGTATGAGAACAGCTTGGGGCTTTTAAAGAAGCTGATGGTGCGTTTGTTGACAGCGGAGATGTGCGCTTTTTCGAGAATGCCTTTGTGCCGGCGATAGCGAGTGGGCAATGACAGGCTCATGCCCGATATCTTCTCCATGACAGAAATGTATGATGAGATTTTTGGCAACAGCGTCCCGTCGATGGCTGTGATGTTTTCAAATGCTCCGTCGGGTTTGTCGCATTTAAGGCATTTAGTGAAGAATTGGTTGGTGGTTTGTCTTATCTCGGCCGACTGCTCGGGCGGAATTGAGCGTATATATCCTATCATTTCCCCGATCAAGGCCGATTGGTTTGATTTTTCAAAAAGCCACTGCCACCACTCGTTGGCATTATCGCGATATTTGACCAATGTGGTGTGAAGGGCGTCGTCGGCGCGCAGCAGTACGTGCCCAAATTCAAGCCCGGAGCATTGATGTCCGTTCATTGTGAAGTCAAACGATGCGCCCAGAGGCGGCAAATCAACATCGATTCCTTCTCTCGCCATCAGGGCTATTATGTAGTGCGCTGTGCCGAAAGGGTATTTGTGGCTGTAATCATCGAGCAGAGTGCGGTCAGTGCGTTCAAGATTGGGGTTTATTTTAGTCCCAAAACGCGAAATCCATGTGTTGTGGTCATTGTTTATCCCGATCACATGCTGGTCGATGCAAACGACTTTAGGGTCGGAAACGAACATGTCGATGTAAACAGGTGATAAAACAGTAAAGGAGTCGGGCAGCGACGCGTCGAGCCATATTGATTCCTTGCTGTTGCTGAATCCGGCTATCTTGCAATCGAAGTGCTTTTGCAGCAGCATGCCGCACAGAAATCCGTCGAGGTCTGTGTTTATGACGATGTATGGATTGGCGGAGAATAGTTCTTTAAGCATGGCATAAGGTTTTGGCGAGTTGCGGCAAATGTAGTCATAAAAAATGATAAATCAGTAATATTTCAGACAAAAGTGTAATCCTTCTCATGGCTTTTTCGTAATTTTGTGAAATTATTAAACAACAGGAAAAATGAAAGAGACGATTAAAAGCAAAATCGTGATGGCGCCGCTGCCGGTGCTCATCATCGGCACATACGATGCCGCCGGCATCCCTGATGCGATGAATGCCGCCTGGGGCACTCAGATCGGATACGAAGAACTTACCCTACTTCTTGATTCCGGCCACAAGACTACGGCCAATATTCGCGAGAAGGGACAATTCACCGTGGCTATCGGCACCGTTGACACCCTTGTGATGTGCGATTATTTCGGCATAGTTTCCGGAAACAAAGTGGCCGATAAGATAGCGCAGGCAGGTGCCACCGCAGTGAAAAGCGGGCGCGTCGACGCACCGGTCATCGAGCAGTTCCCGCTGACCATGGAGTGCGAGGTGATCAAGATTGACGACTACAAGGGGGATGCTCGGATCACAGCCAAGGTGGTGGGCGTGCTCGCCGACCCCGAGATACTCAATGAGCATGGCAAAGTCGATTACTCGAAGCTTCGTCCGATTTCATTTGATTCGGAGACCAATACCTATCGTGAGATAGGCGCTGTGGTGGGTCGGGCATTCCATGACGGCACTGCCTTGAAATGAAACTAAAGCAAAAGGGTGGGGGTGCGTTCTCCGGAGAGACGCACCCCCACTCTTTTCGCAGCGTTTTTATCTATTTCTCAATCGTCGTTGAGTTTAGTTTTGGTCAGATGTCCGAGGTGGTTGTAGTGAAGTTCCACGCCGTCAGACAGCTCTATTTCAAATCCTGATGCTTTTTTCTCCACTTTCACGATTTTGGTGTCAGGGTAGTTTTTCTTCACGTGGTTTCTGATGTTTTTCTTTATCAGTCCTTCGGGCACCTCACGGTTTTTGCAGTCGACTGATGTCCATTTTCCTTTGTTGTTGAATTCGATGGTGGTGCCGTTTACGAGCCTCACGTCGTAGTCAGTCTTCTTTAGCAGATGTTTGTCTACCTTTATCATGCCCACCTTTGCCTTGGGGAAATATTCCTTGAGCATCTGCTGCGCCTCTTCCGGCAGGTCTGATCGGTCGATCGTGTATTTGTCGAGGAATGCGTGGGCCGAGCAGATTGAAACTATTGTCAGAAATAACGAAATAAATAACTTCTTCATTTTTAGTGTTTTTTTATGTTTATGTTTTGGTGTAAACATTCAATGGAGGGGATTGGTTCGCTCTTTTTGCATTAAAAACCCATTGGAAAGACAGATAATTCGACTTTATTTCGTATTTTTGTGAAATAAACTACCATTATCATGAAAAAAACAATTGTATCTGTATTATTCGGAGCCGGGGCTATGCTCGCTTTTGCATCAGACCATGGCTATCCAATTGACCCCGTGCCTTTTACGGCTGTGCACGTCGATGGCGGATTTTGGGGACAAAGGCTCGACGCGAGCCGCAAGGTGACGGTGCCCCTTGCTTTCAGCAAATGCGAGGAGAGCGGGCGATATGACAATTTCATAAAGGCCGCAAATCCGTCGGAGGACTACAAAGTGACCGGCTTTTCGTTTGACGACACCGATGTCTACAAGACTATCGAAGGCGCGAGCTATCTGATGCAGACATATCCCGACGAGGCGATGAAGCGCTATATCGACAGCGTGCTCGTGATCGTTGCCGCCGCTCAGGAGCCTGACGGATATCTCTACACCGCCCGCACCATGAATCCGGCACATCCGCATGACTGGGCAGGCTCAAAAAGATGGGAGGCCGTGGAGGTGCTCAGCCACGAATTCTACAATCTCGGCCACATGGTGGAGGGCGCGATAGCCCACTATCAGGCCACCGGGCAGCGCAACTTCCTCGACATCGCCATACGATATGCCGACTGCGTCTGCGATGCCATCGGTGATGGCGACGGCCAGGTGGTGAGGGTGCCGGGGCATCAGATAGCCGAGATGGCTCTCGCCAAGCTTTATCTGGTCACCGGAGACAAGAAATATCTCGACCAGGCCAAATTTTTCCTCGACAAGCGCGGTCATACATCGCGCACCGATGCCTACAGCCAGGCTCACAAGCCGGTGGTGGAGCAGGACGAGGCAGTGGGCCACGCCGTGAGGGCCGCATACATGTATGCCGGCATGGCCGATGTGGCAGCGCTCACGGGCGACACCGCTTATGTGGCTGCCATCGACCGCATCTGGGACAATATCGTGGGGAAGAAGCTCTACATCACTGGTGGCATTGGAGCCACTTCGCACGGCGAGGCTTTCGGCCGGAATTATGAGTTGCCCAACATGACGGCCTACTGCGAGACCTGTGCCGCCATCGGCAACGTATACGTCAACCACAGGCTCTTCCTGCTGCACGGACAATCGAAATACTACGATGTGCTTGAGCGCACTCTCTACAACGGCCTGATAGCCGGCGTGTCGCTCGACGGCGGATCATTCTTCTATCCAAATCCTCTGCAAAGCACCGGCCAGCATCAGCGTCAGCCATGGTTCGGATGCGCTTGCTGCCCGTCAAACATCAGCCGTTTCATACCCTCGCTTCCGGGATATGTCTATGCGGTGAAGGACCGCGACGTATACGTCAATCTTTTCATGGCCAACAAGGCCGACCTGTCTGTAGGCGGGAAGAAGCTCACCCTCAGCCAGGCCACTGCTTATCCGTGGAACGGCGACATCGCTCTCACTGTCGACAAGAATTCAGCGGGCAAATTCGCCCTCAAGCTCAGGATTCCGGGCTGGCTCCAGAATCAGGCTGTGCCTTCAGACCTCTACTCTTACGATGACGGCAAGTCGCTGTCATACGACATCACTGTCAATGGCGAGAAGGCCGACGGCAGCATCGGCGCTGACGGATACTACACCATCGACCGCAAGTGGAAGAAGGGTGACTGCGTGCGTGTGCATTTCGATATGTCGCCGCGCGTGGTCCGCGCCAATGATCTTGTAGAGGCCAACCGCGGCATGGTGGCCGTGGAGCGCGGTCCGCTGGTGTATTGCGCCGAATGGCCCGACAATGACTTTGACCTTTCAAGCTATGTGATAAGCCAGAAGCCCGAATTCGCCACAGTCGAGCGCCCCGACCTGCTTTATGGCCTCACGCAGATCACCACCGACGCGCAGGCCATCGGACGCGCCGCTGACGGAAAACTCGCCTTCAAGGATGTCACTCTCACCCTCATACCATATTATGCCTGGGCCCACCGTGGCAATGGCAATATGAGCGTGTGGCTGCCGCAGGTGCTCCACCCGTCATCTCCTCTCAACTCAAAGGCCACGCAGCACAATGAGTTTTTTGATTGACCCTTCGGCAAGAAGATAAAAGCGAGGGCCGCAACTCCGAAAAGTTGCGGCCCTTGTTTATGGGATGATTCGCTTGGGATCAAGCCTTCACGCGGCTGATGTAGCTGCCGTCGCGAGTGTCAACCTCGATGAAGTCGCCGGTGTTGACGAAGAGGGGCACGCGCACCTCAGTGCCGGTCTCGAGAGTAGCGGGCTTGAGGGTGTTGGTGGCGGTGTCGCCTTTGATGCCGGGCTCGGTGTAGGTTACCTCGAGCACGACCTTCATGGGCATTTCAGCGTAGAGGACAGTTTCGGTTGAAGCGTCGGTGACAACCTCGACAACGTCGCCTTCCTTCATGAAGTCGCTGCCGGTCACGAGAGCCTTTGCGATGGGTATCTGCTCGAAGGTCTCCTGATTCATGAAAATGTCGTCATTGCCCTCTGTGTAGAGGAACTGGTAGGGGCGGCGCTCCACGCGCACGTCCTCGAGCTTTTCACCGATATTGAAGCGGCGCTCGAGCACGCGGCCGTCGACCACATCCTTCAGCTTTGTGCGCATGAATGTGTTGCCTTTGCCGGGCTTAACGTGCAGGAACTCTACGCAGAAGTAGAGGCGTCCGTCCATGCGGATGCATGTGCCGTTCTTGATGTCTTGGGCGTTAATCATATAATTTTTAATCTATTTGATGTGTATCTAAATTTTCTGCAAAATTCGTAAAAATTTCTGACATATAAAAATTTTTACATGATTTTTAATAGATATGTGCGGCAAATGGCGGCGTAAAGCCTTATTTCGCAGCCGAAGGCCGGGATTGGCGCTACCTGAGCCTTTTGCGTAGGAAGTGGCTGCGCGTGTAGGCGAAGAAGAAGGCCACGCCAAGACCGTTGACTATCCATCCCCACCAGAAAGCCCAGTGGAAGCCGCTGTATTGGGAGATGACGCCGCCGAGGAGCACTCCGAGGCCGGTGCCGATGTCCCACGACACGAGCAGGGTGGAATTGGCGGTGCCACGCTGGTCGTTTGAAGCGAGGTTTATGAACATATTCTGGAATGCCGGATACATGTGTCCGTTGCCAAGGCCTATGATGAGGGCGGCTCCGTAATATCCCCATATGCTGTGGAAGCAGGCGAAGATGAAATATCCACAGAGCGACACAAGCATGCCTATCGAAGCGTTGTGGGCGATGCGCCCCTTGCGGAGCGAGATGGTGCCGGTGATTCTTGAAAGCATGAGGCCGATGGCCAGGAGCATGAAGAATAGGCCGGTGCCCCCGGTGATGCCGAGTTCTTCCTTTCCGTATATGGCGATGTAGGTAGAGAGCACTCCGTAGGCGAAAGCGAAGCACACCATGCAGAGGCTTTCGCTCCATCCGCGCAGCAGCACAAACCGGTCAAGCGACAGGGCCGGCCTGTCGCCTTTCAGCGGCTTTGGCTTGAGGTGGAGAGAGCTGTTGATGTACCATCCGGCGCATCCTATCAAAAGCGAGAGGACGAAAAGGAGGTCGAAGCTGTAGTAATATCCGAATATCGCGAGCGCGATTGTGGGGCCGATGGCTGTGGCTATGTTGTTGCTGAGGCCGTAGAAGCCGATTCCTTCGGTGCGCCTGCTTGAGGGGAGCACGTCGATGGCCACCGTGCTGTTGCTGACGGTGGTGGCGCCGAACGGAAATCCATGCAAAGTGCGCACAATGGTGAATGCTATCAGCGAGCCGGCAATGATGTATCCGCCAAACATCAGGGCGAATATGCCGTAGGACACGAGCAGCACGGTCTTGCGCGGAAAGTTGTCGACGATGTATCCGCTGAAAGGGCGTATGATCAGGGTGGTAAGCGTGTATCCGGCCAATACCATTCCGATGTCGGCCTTGTCGGCTCCGAATCTCTCGCTCAGATAGAGCGGGAAAAGCGGCGTCAGAAGCATAAACGACAGATAGAGCATGAAATTGGCTGACCATGCTTTCACATAGTTGCGGTTCCAGACCCTCTCCTTTCTTAGCTCCTCCATATTGTCAATGCCATATTCGCCACCAAAATCAGCGTCTGCAGGGGATCACGTTGCGGTCTATCTGCTCGCCGTTCCTGTCATAGAGAGTGAGAGTCATCGCCTCCGGAGTGACCTGCATGATCATCGCTCCCACGGTCTGTGGGCCTTCAGCCCAGCGAGTCTTGATGAGGTCGGCGTTGTATTCAATATCCCCGATCGATTCACCACGCTCGTTGTCGCTTGATGGCGTCTGTATGTAGACTGTGCCTTGGCCGGGCTGCACTACCTTGCCCGACAGCAGTGGATGCGTTGACGCATAGCGATGGTTGTTGCCGCCGAGAGCCAAGTCAACGCCATATTTGTCGAATACGTCGCGCCAGCGCGGATATTGGCCGTCCTTGCCGTTTTGCCCGTAGAACCACTGATAGTGCTCCATCACCACCACGTATTTCGCCTTTTCTTTTTTCAGCACCTTCTCCACCCAAGCCTTGGCTTCGGCCAGCCCTTCGTCAGATCTCATGGCCTCATTGTTGAGCGTGATGAAGAGGGTGTTTCCGTATTTGAAGTAGTAGCACACTCCCTCCTGGCCTTTGTATCCGTTTAGAGGAGAGGCATTGGCGTTTTTGAAAAATTGGTTGGAATTTTTCGTGCCTGTGCGGTCCATGTCATCATGGTTTCCGTTGACGCCCGCCCAGGCGTAATTTTTGAAGTATGGCTCTTCGTAGAGCTGCTTCCAGAATGAATAGCTTCCGCCCCAGGCGCAAACGTCGCCGAGATGAATGATCATGTCGAAGTCCTCGCCGTTTATGCTTCGTAGGGTGTCAAGCATAGCCATTGCGGCTTGTTGGCGTTTGGGGAGAGGCGGGTAGCAGTGGAAGTCGCTTATGATGGCTGCTGTGAAGTGTCCGTCATCGGGAGCCGTGTTGAAATATCGCGTCAGCGTATCGGCGTTGATGCGGTATTTGTATCTTGTATCGGGTTTCAGCCCTTTAAGATTCACCACATTGCGCATGAAGCGGGCATCTTCGTAGAAGTTCTCTCCGTTGGCTCGCTTTGAGTACATGCTGTCGTAGGCCTCGCAGAGATGTGATTTGGCTTTGGCTATCTTGGCTTTGTCCCAATCTGCGCCGGCGGGGGCGTAGCTGATGGTCGAAGGGCCTGAACCAAGGTCAGTGTGGAAATTGATATTTATTTCTTCAGAGGCTTTTGCCCCGGGATTTGAGATGACTGTGTAGGCTGATTGCGACCAAAGGGCCAACGCCTGGCTGAGTGCGATGATTGATAGCGTAAATCTCATTTGTCTAAGACTTGATTGATGGTTGACGCAAAATTACGAAATTTTGCCGATATAACCTAAAATTTCGCAATGGCGATGGATTGTAAAAAAAAAGAAAGTAGGATGCCACTGGCATCCTACTTTCTTAAATAGGCTCAGGGAGCCTGTATCATTTCAGGTAGGGATTCACTTCGCCCCATTTCTCTACGGGGGGAAGCACGCCCATGCCGATCACCTGGTCGCGCAGAGCGCAGAGGTGCTCGTAGCTGTGCTGCAGGTCAGCCATCTCCTGCTCTGTGCCGCTGACGATCTTGGTGTATACGCCGTCAGAGGTGAGGCGAGAAGGCATGGCCATCATGATGTGGTGGAACTTCTCGCTGGCAACGTAGCAGCCTGCGGGCCACTGGAATTCCTTGCCGCCCATGGCAGCCGCGATCATCTCGACCGACATGTAAGAGGGGCTCTGGAACGATGAGCGTCCGCGCAGCTTGATGATGGCTGCGCCGCCCTGGGTCACTGCCTTCTTCATAGCCTCCCATTCTTCGGTGCTGAGGGCAACGCCGTTTACGGTCTTGCCTGTGCCGATGATGTCGAGAAGGGGAGTGCCGTCGATGGTGACGGGGGATGCGAACACTGCCATCTGCTCGCCGTGGCCGCCGAATGTGCAGCAGTTGCGCACCTTGTACTGGTCGATGCCGAAATGCTTGGCGAGGGCGCTCTGCAGGCGGCTGCTGTCGAGAGCGGCGAGAGTGCTCACCTGGTTGGGCTTCAGGCCTGAATAGAGCAGTGTCACGAGGCCGGTGATGTCAGCGGGGTTGAAGATGATGACCACGTGCTTAACTTCGGGGCAGTATTTCTTGATGTTCTCGCCGAGCTCCTTGGCCACGCCGGCGTTGCCGGCGAGGAGGTCTTCGCGGGTCATGCCTTCCTTGCGAGGAGCGCCGCCTGACGAGATGATGTATTTCGAGTCCTTGAACGCTACCTCGGGATCGGTAGTGGCCACGATGTTGATGTGGGCGAAACCGCACTGACGGAGTTCTTCGGCAACGCCTTCGGGCGAGAATACGTCATAAAGGCAGATGTTGTCGGTGAGGCCCATCATGCAAGCGCACTGAGCCATGTTTGATCCGATCATGCCGGCGGCGCCGACAATGGTCAGTTTGTCATGTGTCAGAAATTCCATTGTTTGTGTTTGTTGATATTTGTTGACTTAACGTAAAAAATGATCTGTGGTGTATGGGTATCGTGACAATGCCGGCAAGCCTGCGCGATGCGGAGGCGGGGCTCGCCGGCAATGTCAATTTATCTGTCAGATACCGAGGTCTTTCTTGATAGTCTCGATTTTCTGGTGAGCCTTGGCTTCGACCTCGTCGAACATTTCAGCCTTCGGGAGGACGTCATGCACCTCGACGTAGAATTTGATCTTGGGCTCAGTGCCGGAGGGGCGGATAGATACCTTCGTGCCATCGGCAGTGAAATACTGCAGCACATTGCTTGTGACGGGCATGTCCATTTTCTCCACTCGGCCTGTGGGCACGTCGGTGACGTTGAGGTCGGCGTAGTCCTTGATGGTGACAACCGGGCTTCCGGCAAGGGTCTTGATGGGGTTGGAGCGGAAATCCTTCATCATCTGCTGTATTTCGGCAGCGCCGCTCTGTCCCTTGCGCACCACAGAGATGCCCTCTTCGAGCGAGTATCCGTTCTTGACGTAGATGTCCTGTAGCATAGCCGCGTAGTCGATGCCGCGGTCCTTGGCCCAGGCTGCGATCTCGGCCATAAGCGAAATCGCTGACACAGAGTCCTTGTCGCGGGCGAAATCCTCGGCCAGGAATCCGTAGCTTTCCTCGCCGCCGCCGAGATAGCGCATCTTGCCTTCGAGATCGCGGATCACTGATGCGATCCACTTGAATCCGGTGTAGCAGTCATACATGCGCACATTCTGGTTGTCGGCGATGGCCTTGATGGTCTCTGTGGTGACGATGGTCTTTACGATGTATTCGTTGCCAAGCAGGCGTCCCATCTCGCGGTTGCGCACCATGATGTAGTTGAGCAGGATCATCACGATCTGGTTGCCGTTGAGCAGTCGGTATTCGCCGTTTGCGAGCTTGACCACGCAACCTATGCGGTCAGCGTCGGGGTCAGAGGCGAAGATGACGTCAGCGTTGGTCTCCTTAGCCTTCTCGATGGCCATGGCCATAGCCGAGGGCACCTCGGGATTGGGCGAATCGACTGTGGGGAAGTCGCCTGAAGGCACATCCTGCTCGGGGACATTGATGATGTTGGTGAATCCCCATTTGCGCAGCGAAGCGGGTATCATCTTCACGCCTGTGCCGTGGATAGGGGTGTAGACGATCTTGATGTCATGGTGGCGCTTGATCACCTCGGGGTCGAGCGAAAGGGTCTTGATGGCGTCGAGGTATTCGGCGTCGATCTTGTCTCCGATGATTTCTATCTTGGAGGGATCGCCCTGGAACTTAATTTCCGACACATCCTTGATCTTGTTGACATTGTCGATGATGTTGGTGTCGTGGGGCGAAATGATCTGTGCTCCATCAGCCCAATAGGCCTTGTATCCGTTGTATTCTTTCGGATTGTGAGAAGCGGTTATGTTCACGCCGCTCTGGCAGCCGAGGTGGCGGATTGCGAATGACAGCTCAGGGGTGGGGCGGAAGCTGTCGAAGAGGTATACCTTAATGCCGTTGGCCGAGAAAATGTCGGCTACGATTTCGGCGAATTTGCGTGAGTTATTGCGCACGTCATGCCCCACTACCACCGAGATCTCGGGGAGGTCTTTGAAAGCCTCCTTTAGGTAGTTGGCCAGGCCCTGCGTGGCAGCTCCCACGGTGTAGATATTCATGCGGTTGGAGCCGGCTCCCATGATGCCTCGGAGACCGCCGGTGCCGAATTCAAGGTCTTTGTAGAATGAGTCGATGAGCTCTGTCTTGTCTTCGGCCTCGAGCATGCGGCGCACTTCTGCGCGCGTCTCGGGGTCGTAGCTGTCGGTCAGCCACGCCTGTGCGCGCTTTGTGACCTCCGCTACTAATTCATTTTGTGCCATATTGATTGTTTTTTGAGGAAATTTCAGTTAAAAATGTTAATAAGCAAAGTTAACCTTTTTTACTAAAAATTACAAACAAAACGGCGAAAAGTTTTGGAGGGCGGTGCAAAATATTATTAAGGGGTCACATGCCGAGGGCGATGATCACTATCAGCATGGTGGCTGGGGCGCAGAAGAGCAGGGAGTCGATGCGGTCGAGTATGCCTCCGTGGCCGGGTATCAGGTGGCCTGAATCCTTTACGTGCATCGAGCGCTTCATCAGTGATTCAAACAGGTCGCCCCATGTGGCGAACAGGCTCACTGCGGCGCCAAGGCTAATCCAAAAGCCCAGGGGCAGCCCGGCATCGTTGAGCGTGAAGAAGGCAGCCACGCCGAAAAGCACGCAGCAGGCCATTCCTCCCCAGAATCCTTCCCACGATTTCTTTGGCGACAGCCTCTCGCAGAGCCTGTGTTTGCCAAGGAGCGTGCCGAAGCAGAAGGCGCCGGTGTCGTTGAGCCAGATGAGCACAAACATCATCAGCACGATCCCCGGTGTCACAGCCGGATTTGTGAGGTAAAGCGTATTGAGACACAGCATCGGGAGCCCGGCATACACCACTCCGAGAGCCGATCGGGCTGTCTGGTCGAATGCGTTTTCGCCTTTGTCAAACAGGGCTGACGTCAGCCGGGCGAGGAAGCCCATTGGCGCTGCGGCGCAGCATGCGTAGGCCAGCCAAGTGTGGCCGCCGACCATAAGCCCCACCGGCAGGAGGCATAGCGCCAAGGCCGCTATCTCATCGGCAAGAAGGGTTATCGGCTCGGGCCGGATGCCGGCTACTTTTCGGTATTCGAATATCGCGAGCAGGGTGAAAACCGATGTGAGAAGCGCGAACCACCTCCAGCCTCCGAGGATGGCCGCTACGATGATGGCTATGTATATTAGGCCGGAGATCGACCTGACTATGACGTTTTTCATGAATGGTGACTTGTTTGCTTTATTTTATTTCGCTCAATTCTTTCATCTCCTTGTATTCAAGCCATTCCGGATCGTCTTCGGCGGTGATGGTGAGGGGGAGCAGAGGCATGGGCTCAAGCGCGATATTGAGCTTTTTGTTGAAGATGTGGGTGGAGGCGGTGTAGACTACGATGTCGCGCGATCCTGCGCCGGTGTATATGCCTGTGATCACGCCCACCGGGTCTTTGCGCAGTTCTTCCGACAATCTGTCAAGCACCTCCTCAAGCATGGCGGCGTCCTTTTCGGTAGGCATTCCCGACGGCAGCGCATCGTAAGGCTGGCTTATATTTACGCGTATGTTGTATCTCGGATTGGAGCGGAATTTGTCTACGTCGGCGCGGCCTGTGACCATTATCAGGTTGCCGTCTTCGTCTTCAAGTGGCGAAGTCCACCATTCTGATTCGTTTGACATTATATGGGGTGGGGTGAGGGATGATTGAGATGATTGTGAGAAAAAAAGAAAAAGGCCCGGGTATAAGCCGAGTTATGTGGCGCCGCCATTATCGCCTTGGCGAATCTGCGGCATCCGCCCGTCATTTATCTAAGCGGTCTACCCTCCGGCAATGGGCGAGCAACCCATAAACGCCGGTTTACATGACCTTGCAGCACGCAAGACGTGCGGCACGCCCATCGCTGGGACGCCCGGTGGGCTCTTACCCCGCCTTTTCACCCTTACCGCCCCGTGGGGCGGCGGTAATTTTCTGTCACGCTGCTCTGCCGTTGCCGACAGCTCTCCTTTCGAGAGTGCGCCGCTCTGCGCTGCCCGGACTTTCCTCTTGGCCCTCATTCGTGGTCAAGCGACGAGCCCCCGGACCTTTTCTTTCTTGTTTTTTTCTTGAATCTGCGCCGGACGGCCGCATGGCCCGGCCCGGCGCAATGATTATATTATGCAGGCGAATGTCTATTCGACTGCGGTCAGACTCTTATCGGTTGAATCCGCGTATGATGCCGCGCTTCGAATCACGCACGAAGTTGATGATGCGGTCTCTTTCGGCTGAAACGGGCAGCTCGGCCTCAATGCGCTCGATGGCGTCGGTGAAGTTAAGGCCCGAGAGGTAGAGCAAGCGGTATACGTCCTGTATCTGCTCGATAGTCTCGTTGTCGAAGCCACGGCGGCGGAGCCCGATGGTGTTGATGCCCGCGAAGGCTATGGGCTCATGGCCGGCCTTCACGTAGGGCGGGATGTCCTTGTTGATGTGCGAGCCTCCCTGCACCATCACGTTGCTTCCGATGTGGCAGAACTGGTGCACGAGCGTGCCTCCGCCGATGACGGCGAAATCGTCGACAACCACCTCGCCGGCAAGCTGGGTGGAATTGGACATGATGATGTTGTTTCCGATCACACAGTCATGAGCCACATGGCAGTAGGCCATGATCAGGCAGTTGCTGCCCACCACGGTTTTGCCCTTTGAGGCTGTGCCTCGGTGGATGGTGGCGCATTCGCGTATTGTGGTGTTGTCGCCTATTATGGCCAGGGTGTCTTCGCCGTGAAATTTCAGGTCCTGAGGCTCGGCTCCGACGACCGCGCTGGGAAATATGCGGCAATTCTTGCCGATGCGGGTTCCGGGCATTATAGTGACGCTGCTGCCGATATGGGTGCCTTCTCCTATCTCTACATTGGCGCCGATTGTTACAAAGGGATCAATGATGACGCTTTCATGCACCTTTGCGTCAGGGTGAATATAGGCAAGTGGTTGTGTCATCGATTATTTGTTTTTTATGATTTGGGCCATGAATTCACACTCGCAGACAATCTTCTCGCCGACGAAAGCAAGGCCTTTCATCACGGCGCAACCACGGCGCATTTCGGTCAGGAATGAAACGTGGAATATGAGAGTGTCGCCGGGCACTACCTTCTGGCGGAATTTAACATTGTCGATTTTCATGAAGTAGGTAGAGTACTTCTCAGGGTCGTCGACTGTGCTGAGCACAAGCAGGCCTCCGGTCTGAGCCATAGCCTCGATCTGGAGCACGCCGGGCATCACGGGCTCCTGAGGGAAATGGCCTTGGAAGAACGGCTCGTTGGTGGTGACGTTCTTTACGCCCACGATGTATGTAGAGCCCATGTCGATGATCTTGTCGACGAGCAGGAACGGGTAGCGGTGAGGCAGCAGCTTGCGTATCTCAAGATTGTCCATCAGCGGAGCCACGTTGGGATTGTAGAGCGGAGCCTGCACCTGCTGGCGCTTGATCTCGCGGCGTATCTGCTTGGCCAGCCTTGTGTTGATGGTGTGGCCGGGCTTGGTGGCGATCACCTTGCCCTTGAGCGGACGCCCTATGAGAGCGATGTCGCCGATGACGTCGAGCAGCTTGTGGCGGGCGGGCTCGTTGGGGGCGTGGAGCTTGAAGTCGTTTATGTAGCCGTATTTGTCGACCGAGCGGTGCTTCACGCCCATGATGTCGGCTATGTGGTCAAGCTGCTCCTGGGTGATGGGGGAGTCATATATGACAATGGCGTTTTCGAGGTCTCCGCCCTTTATGAGGTTGGCCGACACGAGCGGCTCTATCTCGCGCAGGAATACGAATGTGCGCGAAGGGGCTATGTCATGGTCGAAGTCGTCGACGCGCTCCATCGAGGCATATTGATTGCGCAGCACGGGCGAGTCGAAATTGACCTTCACCTCTACCGAGAAGTCGTCGTCGGGCAGGATGATGATCTTCGAGCCGGTGCTCTCGTCAGTGATCGAGATCTTGTGCTTCACCACGTAGAATTCCTTGTCGGCGTCCTGCTCGGTGATGCCGACGCGGTTGATTTCGTCGATGTATATGCGTGAGCTGCCGTCGAGAATGGGGATCTCGGGGGCGTTGACCTTGATTAGGCAATTGTCGATGCCTTTGGCGTAAAGCGCTGCGAGAGAGTGCTCTATGGTCGATACGGTGACTTCGCCCTGAGAGATGACTGTGCCTCGGTTGCTGTCGACTACGTTTTCGGCTACAGCGTCGATCACAGGCTCGCCCGGGAGGTCGACGCGCTGTACCTTATAGCCATGGCCCACGGGAGCGGGGCAAAATTCAGCTTCAATGTGCAGACCGGTGTGCAGGCCTTTGCCCTTAACGGTGAACGCACTTTTGAGAGTGAGCTGCTTCATATCTTTTGATTGCTGTGATTTGAGTGGGCGGCCAAGACATCGACGGCATTCCGGAGCGGGTCTGCGGTCGGTCGGCGCTGTCCCACCTATGATTTACGATTGTTTAATTCTTTTTCGATGGAGTCAACCCTGTCGAAGAGGTCGCCGAGGCGCTTGAGGCGCACTGTCTGCTTGGCGAATTCCATGACCGGGATGCCCGGCGTGCCGAGCAGTTTGTCGCCGGGTTTGGTGCCTCGGTTGATGCCGCACTGCGCTCCGAGCTGGGTGCCGTCGGCGACGGTGATGTGGCCGGCTATGCCCACCTGTCCGCCGATCATGCACTGCTTTCCAATCTTGGCCGATCCGGCCACACCGCCCTGGGCTGCCATGGCGGTGTTCTCTCCGATCTCCACGTTGTGGGCTATCTGTATCAGGTTGTCGAGCTTGACGCCGTTGGCTATGCGGGTGGCTCCCATCACAGAGCGGTCGATGGCTGTGTTGGCGCCGATCTCCACGTTGTCGCCGATCTCGACGATGCCCAGCTGGGGTATCTTCTCAAATGATCCGTCGGGCTGCGGAGCGAATCCGAATCCGTCAGCGCCGATGACAGCGCCCGAGTGTATTATGCAGTTTTTCCCGATCTTGCATCCGTGGTAAATCTTGGCGCCCGGATAGATGATGGTGCCTTCGCCTATCTGGCAGTTGTGGCCGATGTAGGCTTGCGGATATATCTTCACTCCTTTGCCAAGGCCGCAGCCGGCTCCTATGTAGGCGAATGCTCCGACGTAGGCTTCTTCGGGGATTTCGACACCCTCGGCCACGTATGAGGGCTGCTCGACGCCTGTGGGCACCTGGGCCATGGCCTGCTCATATATCTGCAGCAGGCGCGCGACAGTGTCATAAGGGTTGTCGACACGTATGAGAGTGGCGCTCACGGGCCTCTCGGCCGCGAAATCCTTGCTTACGAGCACTATCGATGACTTGGTATCATATATATAGTGGGTGTATTTGGGGTTGGCGAGGAACGATATCGCGCCGGGCTTGCCCTCTTCGATCTTGGCGAATGTGTTGACGGCGACATTTCCGTCGCCTTCGACAACACCATTGACCAAGGCTGCTATGCTATTTGCGGTAAATTCCATCTTTTGTTCAGACTATAAAAAGGCCTATTTAAAAATGTTTTGCAAAGTTGGCAAAAAATTTTCAAATAAGAAATATAAAAGACAATAAAAAGCGGCGAAAAAGTCCTTTTCGCCGCTTTTTGTTGTCTTTTCGTGGATTTGGCCTCAATTTCTGACCATAAAGATGCCGTCCTCGCCCAAAGCGATGAGCCGGTCCTTATACAGCTTTCCCACGGCCTTCTTGAAGTCGCGCTTTGAGCATTGCAGCAGGCCGCTGATGGCCTCGGGAGCCGACTTGTCGGTCAGGGGCAGGAAGCCTTCGGGGCTTTGCCTCAGCTTTTCGAGTATCTCGTCAGAGAGGCTTGATGTGCGTGCTCTGGCGCGGTCGGTCACCGACAGGTCTATTTTCCCGTCTTCGCGCACCCTTTTCACGTAGGCCGTGATTTTCTCCTCGAGTGTCAGCGGGCGGTAAACCTCATTGGCGTATATCATGCCCCAGTGCAGGTTGTCGACTATGCATTTATATCCGATATCGGTGTGCTTTACCAGCAGCGCCTCCACCTTTTGGCCGGTCTTGTAGTCGGGGACTACGTTGCCTACGTGCTTTTCGATCTTTCCTGACGCCACCACTCTCTTGGTGGTGTGGTCGAGGTAGACGTAGACGAGGTATATGCCGCCTTCCCGCATTCGGTCGCGCTGCTCGCTGAATGGCACCAGCAGCTGCTTGGCCTCGAGACCCCAGTCGAGAAACGCTCCTACGCTGTTGGTCTCGGCCACTTGCAGGAACGCGAAGTCGCCCACTTGCGCGTAGGGCTTTTCGGTAGTGGCGATGAGGCGGTCCTCTGAGTCGGTGTACACGAATGCTGTGACTTCATCGCCGGGCTTTGGGTCAGAGTCGAAAAATTTGGCCGGCATAAGTATCTCGATGTCGTCGCCTGCGTCGAGATAAGCGCCGAAGTCGACTACGCGACTCACTTTAAGCGTATTGTATTGTCCTATTTTAAGCATGGTTTTGTAGTTTTAATTGAATAACGCACGGACGCGCATATCTGTTCGGCATGGTATGGCCTTGTCAGAAGGGGACGTAGACGAGCGCCTTCTCCTGGAAGTGTGGCTCCGGCATGATCTCCGGAAGCGGAATCTCCACGATCTGCTGCCTGATGCCCTTCGACTCCTCTGCGAGGTCGCCGCCCTTTAGGCACACAAGCCCGGGCCTGTAGAGGTTTTTACCCTTGGCCGCCGTGGCGACGTTTTTTCTGATCAGCGGCACGAGCCCGTTTAGTGGCATCACGGCGCGGCTCACCACATAGTCATATCGGTCGCGGCACTCGGCTATGTCGCCATGCTGGAATGTCACATTGTCGAGGCCTATGGCCGACGCGATTTCTGACGCCACCTTGATTTTCTTGCCGATGCGGTCGATCAGGTGGAATCGGCATCCGGGATAGAAAATGGCCAGCGGTATGCCCGGAAATCCTCCTCCGGTGCCCATGTCGAGCATCGACGTGCCATCTGCGAGCTCTCCTAAAAAACGCGCTATCGCCAGGGAGTGCAGCACGTGGTTGGGATAGAGATTGCCTATGTCCTTTCGCGAAATGACGTTGATCTTCGAGTTCCAGTCAGCGTATAGGCCGGCCAAAGCGGCGTATTGCTCAAGCTGGGTCTCGGTCAGCTGCGGAAAATAGTGTTTTATGCGGTCCATGTTGTAAATATGAAGATATGCTTCGCAAAGGTACGCAAAAAAAGCATCATATCCTCTCAAAACCTCAAAAATATGGAAATGTGTCGATTTTGCCTGCTCTGGAAAGAAAGCCGATGCGAGAAAAAAGAATGGAAATGTTTTGTGGTGTGGCGGAAAATCACTAACTTTGCGGTGCTTTTTAGCATCCCCGTGTGATGGGAAATTAAGGAGCGAACTTAATTTTTAGTAACACAATCAATTACCACTTCAACAGATGAAGACATTCAAACTCCATGCCGAGGCTCGCACCGAGCTTGGCAAGAAAGCCACCAAGGCTCTGCGCGCAGCAGGCATGATCCCCGTAGTTCTCAACGGCGGCGAAGCCGTGACCCTTCCCTACGAAGGCACCCTCCTCCCCGGCCAGAAAATCGTAGAAATCGGCGACGGCAAAGGCCTCATCACCACTGACCTCGCTGTGACACAGGAGGCTGTGCGCAAGCTCATCTACACCCCCGACATCTTCGCCATCGAGCTCGACTTTGACGGCACCACCCGCATGGCTGTCATCAAGGACATCCAGTTCCAGGCAGTAAAGGATACCATCCTCCACATCGACCTTCTCGAAGTAAGCGAGAAGAAGCCCGTAGTGATCGACATCCCCGTCAAGATCGAAGGCCACGCCGAGGGCGTGAAGGCCGGCGGTAAGCTCACCCTCTCTATGAAGAAGGTGAAGGTTAAGGCCGTCTACACTCAGGTGCCCGAGCGCGTCATCGTAAATGTCGACACCCTCGGCCTTGGCAAGACCCTCAAGATCGGTGACCTGCACTACGACGAATTCGAGCTCGTAAACGCAAAGAACGCCGTTGTCTGCGCCGTTCAGCTCACCCGCGCCGCTCGTGGCGCGCAGGCTGCCGAGAAGTAATCGGCCCTTGGCGGCACAAAGAAATCCAAAGCCGGCCGGCCCGCATGCGAGCCGGCCGGCTTTTTCAGATTGACATATAGAAATTGACATCAGACGGCGGCCATGCGGAGGCTCGATAAGAAGCGCCACAGAAAGCCGTCGCTCTTTCACACAGCATATGAAGCATTTGATTGTCGGGCTCGGGAATATAGGCTCTGAATACCAAGGCACAAGGCATAACATCGGCTTTATGATAGCCGACGCTGTGGCCGAGGCCGCCGGGCTGCAATTCTCCACCGAAAGATACGGAGATGTGGCCAGGGGCCGCATCAAAAATCAGCAAGTGGTCATCCTCAAGCCCTCAACATACATGAACCTCAGCGGCAATGCCGTGCGGTATTGGAAAGACAAGGAAGGGGTGGACATAGCCGACATCCTCGTGCTCGTCGACGACATTGCCCTCCCTTTCGGCGCGATACGCCTGAAGCCATCAGGATCTGACGCAGGCCACAATGGACTCAAAAACATAGCCCAGATGCTCGGCTCGCAGGCCTATCCCCGCTTGCGCTTCGGCATTGGCAACGACTTCCCCAGAGGATGCCAGATCGACTATGTGCTCGGCCACTTCACCCTTGACCAGCGCCAGATGCTGCCAACGCGCATAGGGGTAGCCGCCGACGCGGTAAAAGACTGCGTGCTCGCCGGGCTGCAGACAGCCATGTGCTCCTACAACAACAAATGACACCCTCACCATGGCCGCAGAAGAGAGAATAGACAAATGGATGTGGGCGATGCGCCTCTTCAAGACCCGCACCATAGCCACAGAGGCGTGCAAGAAAGGGCGCGTCACCATAAAGCAAGGAGGCACAGAGATGGTGGCCAAGCCATCGCGCACCATAAAAGTTGGAGATGTGATCGACGTGAAAAAGCCTCCGGTGACCTACACATTCAAGGTGTTGGCCCTGTCGGAAAACCGGCTCGGCGCCAAGCTCGTGCCAAACTACCTTGAAAACCTCACTCCAAAAGAGCAGTACGACCTGCTCGACGTAGTGCGCATATCCGGATTCATCGACCGCCGTAAAGGCCTCGGGCGCCCCACAAAGCGCGAAGGCCGCGACCTCGCCAGCTTCACCGCCGAAACATACGAAGGAGGCTGGGACCTGGACTTCGACGATTTTGACGATGACGACGACCTGTAGCCGCCGCACACCGATTCTAACGATTTAATACCAATAAAATTTATATTATGGCTTTGATAATGCCACTCCGCGGGAAAGACCCCGTGATAGGTGAAGGATGCTTCCTCGCCGAGAACGCCACCGTGGTTGGCGACGTAGAGATGGGACGCGACTGCAGCGTCTGGTTCAACGCGGTGCTTCGCGGCGACGTAAACAGCATACGCATCGGCAACTGCGTCAACATACAAGACGGGTCAGTGCTCCACACCCTCTTCAAGAAATCCACAATCGAGATCGGAGACTGGGTCTCGATCGGCCACAACGTCACAATCCACGGCGCCAAGATCCATGACTACGCCCTGATAGGCATGGGAGCCGTGGTCATGGACGACGCCGAAGTAGGTGAGGGCGCCATCGTGTCAGCCGGAGCCGTGGTGCTCTCGCGCACAAAGATCGGCCCCAACGAAATTTGGGGAGGCGTGCCCGCCAAATTCCTGAAAATGGTAGACCCCGCCCAAAGCCGCGAAATCAACCAAAAAATCGCCCACAACTACCTCCTCTACTCCCGCTGGTACACCCACCC
>CANNVE010000025.1 GCA_947525975.1 uncultured Muribaculaceae bacterium
GGGTTTACTTCTTTCATTTTTTACGGCAAAGTTAGCGCATTGCCGTTGCCTCCGATAGAAGAAAAGGGACATTCAGAATGGCGAGGCAAACAAATCGGAATAAACCGTCTGTGTTTTCAGCAATTCAGCCGGGGTGACTCCTGAATAGCGGCGGCATTCACGGATGAAATGTGACTGGTCGGCGTATCCGCAAGTGTAGGCTATGTCGACAAAATCGCGGTTGCCGTTCTGCATGAGCCACAGCGATTTCTGAAAACGTGCCACGGAGGAATATTCCTTTGGCTTCATGCCGACGGCATTGAAAAACACCCGCTCGAACTGCTTCCGGCTCAAACAAGCGAGTTGCGCCATATTCTCCACGCTGATGGCATTGTCAAGGAATAAATGTCTAAGCGAAGCACCCACTCTTTTGAAATTATGAAACGCTGATTCTTCCAATCTTGACAATAGCCATTCTTCAATCTTCCGGATGGCTTCTGTAGAGTCATCGGCATTAAGCACCTCATCGGCAAGGGCATTCAGCCTTTTGTCGCCAAGGGAATAGCCGTCAATCTCCCGGTTGTAGAATGATGACACCGGGATATTGAACATCGTACCGATGGCATGGGGACAGAACACCACGACAATGGTTTCGACCTCACCCGATGATTGCATCCTTGCAGGAAAATTGACCTGTCCGCTAATTGAAAATCTTGCTTGCTCAGCCGTCAATTCCGGAATATAGAACTGACTGCGACGATGAAAAATCAGTTGCGGACATCCGATTGGAAAGGTGAGGGCTTCAAGATCTTCACGCCCCCTCAATATCCAGTAGTAGCGCACATATGGTTGAAGCCACACTGTTGGTCGGATAAACTGAACACAAGCATTATCCATAATCAAGGGATTGTTATAGTGAAATCCTCGTTGTACTTGTCATCACGTACATCTTCATAAAAAATGCGGAAGCTCTCTTCCGAAAGCCATTCCACTCCGAAATGCACGGTTTCCATAAACCCACTGCCGGGATATGACCACAATTCGTTGTCCCACAGCCAATGCTTTTTGTAAACCGTGGGGCGCGACATGAAGTCATATTGTACGATTATCGTGTTTGTTTTCTGTGGCGAAGTGTATTCCTCATGCTCGCAGTTGACAAAGATATTGTAGCAGCCACGAAACAGACAGACCATCGTAATGGCCATGATAGCCAAAACAATGTGTTTTACTCGTATATGCTTCATAATCAGCGATTATAAGTAGTCAGCAGATACCGGCCCCCATTTCTTCAATCATCGTACTCCACATTCCCTCGGGATCTGCAATGGCGGTGGAATCTATTTCTTCAACTTTCCGATGGAGTTCGGTTGCCACCTCTTCACATTCTTTCTCAAACACTTCTGTATCTACAGTAGGTTCAAGATCGGCAAGACATCTTTCAGCAACTATGTACAGATTCATGATTTCCATGAAAGCGGGAAAGTTGGCGGCACAGTATCCTATAACATGGTCTTCGGCAAGATTCGACATGTCATAGCGTTTCCTTTCGCCAGGCAATTCCATCAGATGAACCGAACCGTCATCCATTACGACAATGTATATTCCGAGGTCAGCATCTTCCGCTACAGAGACAAAAGAACGTTGCGATTTCAGTTTACCAAGCCAAATGGCATCCGGGGCTAAAAAAGTGTATATCCCTAACTCCGTTCCTGCTTGTGGTAGATGTCCTTTCACAATTTGGAAAATATTATCCATACCTATATATCATGTGGCAGATAGTTTCACTGTTATTGCATCAAATGGCTCAGGCTTGCCGAGGCTCACGCGAAATGTGTCTCCGTCCCAAACGGCCCGGTTGATGGCCGACTTGCGGCTGTCGGCGCAACGGGGCAAATCTTCATCCCATTTCGATGCGACTATTTCGCCGGTGGCTGTGCTGACGATCTCCACTTTCAGAGCATCGCCCACTTTTTGGCTGAAGCAGTCATAGACCGGGGCTCGGTGTTTTCGGTCACGGAGTTCCTTGGAGCGCGTCAATGGGTGCGGAATGTGACTTTTGCGGGCTTGCCGCTGTCGGGGGTTATGGTCAGGGTGACTTGGCCGGGCGATTTTGTGGAGCGGAGTATCACTGATGCGCGCCCGTTGTGGAGGCTGCGGGTGTTGCCGGTCATCGGCTCATCGCTCGAAAGGTCGCCGTTGGCCACGCCGGCTATCACCGCCGGGCCGTCAACTTCGAAAGTCAGCCTTGTCGATTGGCCCGGCACGGTGCGCCCCTTGCTGTCTACGGCCTCGATGCTGACATATTGCAGATCCATGCCGTCGGCTTTCCATGCCCGGTTGTCGCCTTCGGCTTTCAGGCGCGCGGTCTTTCCGGCGGTCTCGATGCGGTGGCGGCTTATCGGGGCTTTCCGGCCGTCGCGGTATGCCACGGCTTCGAGCGAGCCTTCGCGGTAGGGGATGCCCTCCCAGAGTATGCGGTTGCGCGTTTTGGGGTTGGCTGTGTCGTTGCGGCGGCGTCCGAGGCTCTTGCCGTTGAGCAGGAGGTCCACTTCGTCGCAGTTGGTGTAGGTGTATAGGTCTACGGTGCAGCCAGGGGTGCGGTTCCAATGCTCCGACATGCGCTTGGTGCCCACCTTCATGTCGTTCCATACGGTGTTGTCGTCGCTGTCGATGATGCCGATGCGCACTATCGGCTCATCGGGGCGGAAGATGCTGCGCAGGAACCACGCTATCGGCTTCGGCTGCAGCGATATGTCGAAAATGCCTTCGGTCCATCCCTTCGATGGCCATCCTTTCGATTCGCCCAGATAGTCGATCATGCCCCAATAAGCCAGGCCTACGACCTTGTCGAGGTCCATCTCGTAGAAATTCGGGCCCATGCCTGATGTGTTGGCTTCGCTCTGGTAGAATATAAGGTTGGGGAAGCGGCGTCCATCGCCGGGGAAGTACATGTAGCGGTAGTTGTAGGCGGCGATGTCGGTCTCATGCACGAGCGGAGCCGGCAGTGAGTCGGTGGCGAGCGAGCGTCCGCGCGGGTGCATGGCCACGGTCACCGGTCGGGTGGTGTCATATCTCTGCAGCAGGGCTTTCTGCATGCGGTAGGGTGTCACGCCCCAGTCGGCGTATGGGAGTTCCCATAGCAGCTGCAGCTCGTTGCCGAGGCTCCACATCACCACCGACGGATGGTTGCGGTCGCGCTTCACCCATTCGGGCACGTCCTTGGGCCAGAGCTCCATCCAATCCTTTCGTCCGCCGGCGTATTGTGTGAGCCACTTGTCGTAGAGCTCGTCGACCACAAGGATGCCGTGACGGTCGCAGATACGCATGAATTCCTTGCTGTAGGGATTGTGCGATGTGCGTATGTGGTTGAATCCGAAATCCTTCAGCATCTTCACCCTCTTTTCGATGGCGGCCGGGAATGCCGCGGCTCCGAGCGAGCCGAGAGTGTGGTGGTTGGCTATGCCTTTGAGCAGCACTTTCTTGCCGTTGAGCTTGAGGCCGAATTCAGGCGAATATTCGATAGAGCGTATGCCGAATTGGTCAGAGACGCGGTCGATGACCTCACCGTCATCTCCGATGATCGACACCTCGATGTCATAGAGGTGGGGCGTGTCGCAGTCCCAAAGGCGCGGATTGGGTATCGATGCGGTGTCGATGGCGTATTCGTTGATTCTCTGCTTGCGGCTGAATGGCAGCGACGTGGTGCGGTCATAGACCTTGTTGCCGTCTGCGTCAGTGATTGCGGCATTCACTTTCAGCGCCTTGCCGTCAAACTTGTGAGCGGCTATCTCGGCCTGAATGCACACAGTGGCCATAGAGTCAGACACCGATGGAGTGGTGACATAGATCGGGTGTCGGGTGAAGTGGGTGTCGGGGTCGGTGACCACCACGTTGACATCGCGGTAGAGGCCGCCGCCGGTGTACCATCGCGAATTTTCAGGCTCTCCGGTGTCAGCTCTCACGGCGAGCGTGTTGGGGGCGTCATAGTCGAGAAGGTCGGTCACGTCTACTTCGAAACCGAGGTATCCGTAGTCGGTGCCTCCCACGCGGTGACCGTTGAGGTATACGTCGCCCACAAGCATTATGCCTTCGAAATCGAGCAGCACTCGCTGCCCTTTCCACGCCGGGTCGGCCACGAGGCTGCGGCGGTACCATCCGGTGCCCATCTCCTTGAATCCTCTCGAGCTGAGCCTTGAGCTGATATTGGCCACGGCGTTCTCCTTGTCGGGCTTTTCATCGGGCGAGGGCTCAACCCAAGGCTGCGATATCTGGAAATCGTGGGGAAGATCGACCTCGGCCCATGCGCTGTCGTCAAAGCCGGCTGCTTCAGCGCCCTTGATGTCGCCCGGCGCGAACCGCCATCCGCTGTTGAGGTTAGTCTGGGTGCGCTCTGCGGCTTGAGCGAAGAAAACGATCAGGGAAAGGACCAGGAGGGAGGATAGTTTCTGTATCATGATGGAAGATTATCGGTAGGTATGTGAGAAATGTAACATGACGATATTGCAAAGTTACAAAATTAATTCCATCACGCATCCCTTTTTTTTACCTTTGTGGCCGGAAAAATCAATCTTGATAAATGCTTCGACATGAAAAAACTAATCGTAATGTTGCTGGCGTGGCTGCCTGTGTTGGCATGGGCCGGCGACACATTCAGAAATCCTGTGATCAACGCCGACGCGCCTGATGTGAGCGTGTGCAAGGTGGCCGACACTTATTATATGATCAGCACCACCATGCACCTGATGCCCGGAGGCCCTATCATGAAATCAAGCGATATGGTCAACTGGGAGACTATCGGATACGTATTCGACCGCATCGACGACGGCGACCGCTATGACCTGATCGACGGAAAGACGGTCTACGGCCAGGGGCAGTGGGCTTCGAGCATACGCTACCATATGGGTAAATTCTACGTCTGGTTCACCGCGAACGGCGCTCCCGGCAAAGGCTTTGTCTTCGCCGCCGACAAGCCCGAGGGGCCGTGGAGCCTTGTGGCGCGTCCGCCTCACATGCATGATTCATCGCTTTTCTTTGATGAGGACGGCAAGCGTTATTTCTTCACGGGCGGAGGCTATGTGGTGGAGCTTGGCGATGATTTCATGCCCAAAGAGGGAGGGCTCAACGTGCGCGTGATCGACGGCTCGGCTGATCCGGAGGAAAAGGGCGCTCTGCTTGAGGGCGCAAGCGCATTCAAGCACAATGGCCGATACTACATCTGCATGATATCGATGAAGTGGGGCGTGGAGGGCCGTGTACGCCGCGAGGTGTGCTACCGCGCCGACAAGATTGAAGGCCCTTACGAGAAGAAAGTGATACTGGAGACTCAGTTTGAGACATACGGCGGCGTGGGCCAGGGATGCCTCGTGGGCGACGACCAGAGCGATCTGGACTGGATGGCGCTCATATTCCAGGACCGAGGCGGCATTGGCCGCGTGCCTTGTGCCCTGCCTGTCACTTGGGTGGAAGGCTGGCCCATGGTGGGCGAATACACCGGACAGGTCAATACCGCCATCAACGAAAGCCCGGGCGACAATCCCACTGGCAATCCTCGCCTCGACAAGCGCGCCTATCGCACTCCGTCTGACCTGACTAAGAAGCATCCCTCGCTCGCCGGCATCATCGGCAGCGACGAGTTTGATCCTCTTCCCGTAGACTCCGCCGGCGCTTATCACGCCCGCAAAGGCATGAAGCTCTATTGGCAGTGGAACCACAATCCCGTCGATGAGGCCTGGAGCCTGGCCGAGCGCCCCGGCTATCTGAGACTGAAGACAGCCCGCGTGGTCGACAATCTGCAGGTGGCTCCCAACACGCTCACACAGCGCATGGCCGGCCCTGAATGCTGCGGGGAAGTGAAGATAGATTTATCCGGCATGAAAGACGGCGACGTGTGCGGCCTCGCGGCATACAACGGTGACAGCGGCGTGCTGCGCGTGGTGAAGAAAGGGGGCAAATATCTGCTTCAGCTTGCCGAGGAAAAGGCTGTGTTCAAGCAGCCTCGCGACATCGAGCGTGTCGATGTGGATGTGATAGAGCAGGTGGCTCTGAAATTCAAGAATAAGAAGGATAAGGCTGTCTACCTTCGCGTCAGCGGTGACTTCAATCCCGGAAGAGACATGGCATCGTTCGCCTACAGTCTCGACGGCGAAGACTGGCATGGCATTGGCCGTGAGATTCCGATGCGATTCGACTATATGCGCCATTTCATGGGCACGAAATTCGCCATCTTCAACTACACCACTCGCCAGACCGGCGGCCACGTCGATGTCGACTGGTTCCGCTTCACCCAAAAGTGATTTGTAAAACGCAAAGAGACGCGCGTTCCACAAAAAGGAGCGCGCGTCTTTTTACGTTTAGTATCAATCTTTTGTGCCGTGCGTTTCCGGGAAGCGCACCTTCCTCAGCCATCAGCTCACTGTGGCGTAGATGAGGGTGGCGTGGCCTGAAATGGTGGCGCTTTCCACGCATGATGCCGGAATGAGCACGCTCTCGCCTTGCTTGATGGTGGTGGTGAATGCTGACTCGCAGGCTTCGTCGTCGGCTATTTCGGCTGACCTCGAGCGCACGCAGGCTGTGCCTTCGATGCTGGTAAGGCTCACGAATGAGTTTGACGGCTCTACGGCCACAGGCGCTTTCGAGTCGAGGGCTATCTTTTTCACGATGAAGAATGGCGATGCCACAAGCAGAGACGCCGAGCAGCCGGGAGCCAATCGCTCGGGCTCGCCGGGGGCGGTGCGGTATTCGTCATATACCTTGAAGTCGATGGCGTCGAGCGCCTGCTCGGTGTGCAGCTCGCGGGTGTTTCCGTTTGCGTCGCGGCGGTTGTAGTCAAAAATGCGGTAGGTGATGTCTGACGATTGCTGCACCTCTATGAGCAGGTTGCCGGCTCCGATGCCGTGCACACGGCCTGCGGGGATGTAGAATGTGTCGCCGGGGTGGGAGTCATGGCAGGCCACATAGTCGAGGATATCGCCGCTGGCCACCAGGTCGGCATATTCCGCCTTGTTCACCTCGCGCTGCATTCCTGCCAGAATCTTTGCGTCGGGCTTTGTGCTGATGATGTGCCACATCTCGTTTTTTCCGAAGCAATTGTGGCGTTCGCGTGCCAGAGCGTCGTCGGGATGCACCTGCAGAGATAGATTCTGCTGCGCGTCGATGAGTTTTATGAGCAGCGGAAATTCCGGCTTTTCCGCCGAGCCCAATTTCTGTCCGAGCATCTCTGCGGGGTATTCTGCGGTGAGGGCGCGCAGGTTGCTGCCGGCCAGAGGGCCGTTGGCCACCACTGATTCGTGGCCCGGAACAGCCGATACTTCCCAGCTTTCGCCCACAAGATCGTCAGACGCGGGCATGCCCTTGAAGGGGCGTATGTCATGCCCTCCCCAAATCACTGTCTTCAGGATGGGCTGGAATTTAAGAGGATAGAGATTCATCTTATGCTTGATGTCAATTATCTGATTTTGAATCGAGTTGAGAGAGCGCGAATGAGTAGGCTCCGATTGATATCGCCTTGCTGGCGCCGAGCACTGACTTGATGATGCCGGTGGATTTCTGCGGGTCGTAGATCACAGTCTCTTCCGACCCGTAGATCTTGAGCGGACGGGCGGCTCCGGCGGCGAACTGCGCGAACTGGTCGGCATCGTCGAGGTCAAACACCTTCAGGGGTATGCGGTCTACCTGCTCGCCGCTGATGGTGTGCATGATGCCGCGCATCTGGCCCAGCAGGGCAGGCTTGTAGTATTCGGCTGCGCCGGTGAGGCCGCCGCCAATCACCACTATTGAGTCTGTGAGGGTCACAGCCGAAGCCATGGCGTCGCCCGCCACCTCGCCGAAAGCGTGGAAAGCTTTCTTCGCGGCTTCCATGTCGCCCTGTCGCTTGCCGGCGGCTATGTCGCAGATGTCTTTTGGCTCAAGACTGCTGTCGTTTATGCCCGAGAATTCGGCGTAGAGGCGCTTCACGGCATTGACCGAGACTCCTGCCTCTACGATAAGGTCGGGATCATATTTGTGGCGGAGGCAGAATGTCTCTACGCAGGAGTTGTTGCCGAGGTTGAGCTTTCCGTCAATGACCATGCCGATGCCGAATCCCGTGCCGAATGTGTATCCGAGCATGTTGCGGTAGCGCCGGGGGCTGCCCAGCTGCTCGAGGCGCCTGTTGATTTCGGGGAGGGCGCCGGCCATGGCCTCGCCGTAGGCGAATAGGTCGCCGTCATTGTTGATGAAGACCGGGATGCCGAATTTCTGCTGCAGGTAGGGGCCGAGGGCCACGCCGCTGCGGAAAGAGGGGAAATTTGGCAGATAGCCGCCGATGATGCCGTTGGGATAGTCGGCCGGGCCGGGAAAGGCGAAGCTGATGGCCACGGGCTTGACGTCGAGCTTGGCTATGACCTCTTCAAAGCCCTTGACCATGGTGGCGATGCAAAGGTCGAGGTCGGTGGAGTTTGACGGATAGGTGATCGGGTCGACCACAAATTCGTTTCCGCGCATGGCTCCGAAAACGAGGTTGGTGCCACCGGCGTCGAGAGTGAGCACGGTGCGATTGTCAAAACGATACATAGATATGTCGGATTATTAGGATTTTACGGTTTGCGAGGCCGTCTTTGGCCTGCTGTGACACAAAGTTACGAAAAAAATGCCACCCAAGAGATGGATATTACAAAAAAAATTCCTAACTTTGCAAAACAAACGCCTCGATAGTTCAACGGATAGAATAGAAGTTTCCTAAACTTTAGATTGGAGTTCGATTCTCCATCGAGGTACTTTTCGGGCCTCCCGGCAGGGAGGCCCGTTTTTTCGTTATAACGTAATACGTTATAACGAAATTGAGTTATTGCGAGGTGTTGCGGCGGCGTATGTATTCGCCGGGCGATATGCCCATCACCTTGCCGAATGAGCGGAAAAACGACGCCCTTGAGCTGAATCCGCATTTTTCGCTCATGGCGGTGAGCGTGTATCGGCTGTCGCCTCCTTCGGCCACCATCTTGCAGAAATGCTTTACGCGAAATGTGTTGACGTAGTCGTAGTAGTTGGTGTCGAGATGCTTGTTGAAGAGATGCGACATCGACATGGTGGTGACTCCGAGCTCATCGGCAAGTTGGCTTATCTTCAGGTGAGGGTCAAGGTATGGCTGCTTCTCGGCCATCAGTTTTTCGAGTTTGCGGTGCAGTCGCTTGCAGTTGTCGGGGTTGACGAGGGCTGTCTTGTATTTGTCGTCGTCAGGCTTGACGACTGCCTTCGCGCTGAGCGCGGCCATGCGCCTGTGGCACACGGCCAGCCACGCGGCGAGCGCGAGGACTATGATGAAAAGGATGACCACAGGGGCCGACAGCAGATGTCCGTAGCCTGACACTCTGATAGGGAGGGCGGCCTCGGAGGCCGGGTCGCCGAGATGCCTGATGTGGAGGGTGTAGTCGCCGTTATCGAGATCGTAGAGATGCACCTCCGACTCTCCGTGCACCCGCGCCCATTCGTCGGCGTCCATCTTCGGGCTGAGCCTGTATTCGAAGCTCTGGTATTCGGGCGATGTGAAGCTGAAGTCAGAAAACATCACCTGCAGTGAGCGTTGACCGCCGGGGAGTTCCACGCCTTCAATAGGCTTGCCGCCGTTGACCACGATCTCGCCGTTTGAGCGCACCTCGGTGATCATTACGGGGTTGAGCCCTTGCGTGGTCGACTTTGACTTCTCGCGGTCAAGCATCACAAGGCCTCGGGTATTGCCGAACCAAAGATTCCCGTCATCGTCGCGCATAGGCTTGCACAGGGTGAACGATAGGCTCGGCAGGCCGTCGAAGCGCGTGAAATGTATGTAGCGGTCATGCAGGTCGGTGCATATCAGGCCGTCTGACGACCCTATCCACAGCATGCTGTCGGCATCCTCAAGCACGAATGTAGGGTTGATCGACGACGGCAGCGGCCCTGTGACTCCGGCGCTCTTCACATATTCATACTCGGTGAGCTGCAGGTTGGTGCGCACCGGGATGCCTCTGTCGGGAATGAAAAAAAGGTTGTGGCGGGAATCTTCATATACAGATCGTATCTTTTCGTGGTTGAAGTGGCCGCCGGCTATCTTGAATCCGGTGGAGTGCACGTTTTTGCCGTCGAAAATGGCCACGCCCTGCTCTGTGCATATCCATCCCGTGCCCGCCGAGTCAAAAAACACCTCATACACGCTGCGGTTGGGCATCTGTGAGTTGTTGTCGGTGAATATGTGCGCCACTTTGCCTCCGTCGATGCAAACGAGGCCGTGGGAGGTGCCCACCCACAGGCGGTTGAGGGCGTCTGTGGCGAAGGACAGTATCGAGTGCCTGAGCTGCTGGCATTCGGCCTGGAATGGGCGGATGCTGCCCTTGTCATGGCTGTAGACATAGAGGCCCCCTCCCGTACCTATGAAGTATTCGCCGTTGTATTTCTTTATCGCGAATACCATGCCCGAGGCTATCTGCGGCTTTGTGAATCGGGTGCATCGGCCGCGCTTCTCGTCGACCACGTAAAGCCCTTCGCGCGTGCCGAGCAATTTCAGGCTGTCTTCGATGGCGAATGACCTCACCGTGAGGTCGGCGGTATCGATCACCCCGGGCACCGCGTATATGTCAAACAGCGACCGCGACCTCACCGTGTAGTCTACGCCTGCCTGATAATATCCCACCCACATCTGCCCCGAGTCCTCCACGAGGAGCGAATACACGGAGTTTGACCTCAAGGCTCCGGCATCACCCGCCGAGAATACGTATGAGGCTGTCTCCAGACCGGTGGCTGTGTCGATGAATCGCACGCCCTCGCCGTTTACGCCGACGTAAATGTAGCGGTCGTCGTCGCTCGACAGTGCCGGCACGTCGTAGTTGCCCCAGTCGAGGTATGGACTGAATGCGGCTGTGGCGGGATCAAACTTCAGTATGCCCACGCCCAAGGCTGTGACGTAGAGGTAGTCGCCGCATTTCACTATGCGGTGGAATGTGCGCCCCGGGTGGCCGATGTCGGGTATCTTCGTCACTTTGCATGACGGCAGGTCAATTGACAGGAGGCCGCCGATGGTGGTGGCCCACAATGTGCGTTTGTCGGCCGACAGGCACAGCCCGCGTATGCGGTTGGAGTTTGACACCACTGACGTGGCGCCGGGCAATATGTGGCGAAACCTGCCCGAGTGCATGATGTAAAGGCCGTTGTTGGTGGCTATGAACATCGAGTCGCCCTCGGTCAGCAGGTCGTTGACCATCGACTGCACCACGTTTTCGGCTATGCGCGCGAAGCCATCCTCCACAAATCTCCACAGGCCGTCGCCGTTGCCGGCATAGAGCGCGCCGTCAGGCCCGGTGGCTATGGTGCGCACCCGTCGGGCCAGCTCGTTGCTGCCCGGGATGGGAAACCTGCGTATGCGCTCGCCGTCGAACCGATCGACCGATATGTCGGTGCAGAAATACACATAGCCCTGGGCATCCTTGTAGATGTCGTTGATCGTGAGGTCAGTGAGGCCGTCGCGCATGGTCAGCTCACGCATATTGTGGGCCTTGACGGCCCACAATTGCGCGGCTGCGAACAGCAGGGTTATTATCGTCGCTATCGCTCTTGGCATCATGATGGCTGTAGGTTTTACAGACGCAAAGATAATGATTTTTTTTATTCGGGAATAGCTTTAGTGAGGGCCTTGAGGCGCAGCAGGGCTTCGAGGTAATAGTAGTCGGCGTAGGTGAGCGATGAGTCGATTTCTTTGCCTGCAGGGTGGTGGCCGGTGGAGTGGAGGAGGAATGCGTCGTTGGCATCGCCGCTGCGGTAGGCCGGCGAGCTCAGCGATGCGAGCATGCCGGTGGCCGAGCTGATGTATTGGTCTGCGGCTTCTGGCTCTACGTATCCGGCGAGTTCAAGCAGAGCCGATGCGGTGACGGCTGCCGCCGATGCGTCGCGCGGGGCGTCGGGTATGCGCGGGTCGTCAAAATCCCAGTAAGGCACGAGGTCTTCGGGCAGGCGGTCGAGGTAAATCTTGGCTGATCTGCGGGCCTGGTCGAGAAAGCGTTTGTCGCCGGTCTCACGGTAGGCCATCGTGAATCCGTAGATGGCCCACGACTGGCCTCTGGCCCACATCGATTCGTCGGCGTATCCCTGATGGGTGGCCTTGCGCAGCGGCTGGCCGGTGGCTTTGTCGTAGACCACCACTTGATAGGCTGATGCGTCGGGGCGGAAATGATTGGCCATTGTGGTGGCGGCGTGTCGCGCGGCCATGCCCGTGAGTTTGCGGTCGCGGCGCATTTTTCCGGCGCGGAATAGCAGTTCGAGATTCATCATGTTGTCGATGATGGTGTTGTGCCCGGCAAATTGCCTGTTGTGTGGCCATGACACGGTGGTGCCCACGTTGTCGTTGAATAGGGTGGCGAGGGTGTCGGCTGTGTCCATTATCACCTTGCGGCAATGCTTCTCGCGCGCAGCCGACGGGTTTCCGCATTCCAGCTCTTTTCCGTAGGCGCAGTATACGAGGAATCCAAGGTCATGGCCTCCGGCCTTGCGCTTTGAGAGGAATTCGAGCGCATCGGTGCTTTTCTCTGCCTGAAGGGCCACGGAGCGGTCGCCCGATGCCATATAGTCCATCCACAGGATTCCAGGCCAGAATCCCAGGCGCCAATCGTGGGGCGAGCCGCAGCGCCAGGCGGTGTCGCCGTTCTCCGCGATCACGGGGATGTGCTTGTTGTCGACCGGAGCGCCGGCCATTTTTCCGATGGCTTGCTTCACCTTTCCATGGCAGTACCCTATGGCTTCGTCGACATCGAATGCGCTGTCGGTCTTCGACCAGTCGTTGAAGAGTAGCGAGCCGAATGCGGGCTGGTCGCGGTCATATCCTTCCGGCCTCACGATGGCCAGCACGCGCTCGGTGTAGGGCATGGGCAGGCCCTTGCGCACCGCATAGTGGTTCCACACCATGTCATAGACGGGCTTGAACGCGCCGCGGCTCTCCTCCGAGAGCATGGGCCATGTGCAGTATTTGCCTGTGACGTCGGTCCATGTCTTGAAAGGCACGTTCTCGCCGAGGTTGTATTTGGCCGTGTATTCAAATCCTTTCAGCAGGCGGTTGTCGAGAGCCGAATATAGGTCGTCGCCCTGTTTCCAGGCCATTTCGCAAATGGTGGCCATGGCGGCGATGCCGAGCTGGGCATGGCCTTGGTCGCGTCCGCTTTCCTGTATCTGGCCGGTGGAGCCGTCGATGTAGTTGCGGATAGTGCCGTTGTCGTTGGCATTGAGATAGAAGTCTACGGCGCGGTCATACATCTCAGTGTCGTCCCAGAGTATGGCGAAAGCCATGTAAGCCTTGGTGACGATAGGTCCCCAGTTGCCGTTGGTGTAGGCGGGGGTGGCGTAGAACCGATCCATCACCGGCAGGAATTTGGCTCGCACCATCTTGTCGATCTTCTGCATGTCTTTTTTCGACATGGCCGGATAGGTGTGGCGCAGCATTTCTGCCGCATAGGCTATCTTGAGGCCTTCGAGGCCCACGAGCAGGGGGGCGTCGTTTGTCTGCGGAATGGTCTCAAGGGTGGAGGCATAGGCGAGGAGCACGTCGAGAGCCTTGCGGGCGTGGCGCTCATCGCCGGTGATGGCCCACATGAGCGAATTCTGGTAGGCGGCCGAGAAGTCATGCTCCATCTTGGTCTTTGTCCATGCGTATTCGCCATCGCGCGATATGACCTTGAAGGGGCCGTACATCTTATAGTCATGCTGCGAGCATTCGTGCTCGCGGAGCTGGCGGTATGAGCCATAGGCGGGCTCCACCTTGGCTTCCACGAGCGATTTCATCCGCTCGATGGAAGCGTCGGTGTGGAGGACTCCAGGGTGAACAAACACTCTTGCCTGCGCCGCCACGGAGAGCATGAGCAGGGCTATGGTTAACAAACATTTCCAGTATATCATGTTACAGTCTTTTTTGGGCGCCGGCGCCGAGAGAGGCGCCGCCGTTGGCAAAATTAATCAGTTTTTTCGTTTTATCATAGTTTTCGCAGTCTGATGGCCACGCCGCCCGAGGGGCGCATCTTGAATTTGAGCGTGTCGCCCTTCTTCACCTTCTTTTCCTTGACGGTGACTTTGGTGCGGGTGGGCACCTTGGGAGAGCCGTCCTCATAGATCTCAGCCACGTATCTGCCATCGCCGTCGATGAAGTCAAGCGCGATTTCGGCCTGGCGCGGGGCGTCGGTGGCACCATTTATCGATCCCACAAACCAGTCGTCGCCCTTTTGCCGGGCCACGGTGACGTATTCTCCCGGGCGGCCTTCGAGCACACGGGTTGAGTCCCACACGGTGGGCACATCGTCAAAGAATTTGAGCTCGGGCTCTTCGCGGCTGTCCGAAGGCTTGTCATACCAGTATATCACCTGCATCGGGCTGTAGTACACCACCGCAAGGGCCAGCTGATGGGCAGGAGTGTTCTGTATGCTTTTGGCGCGCGCTTTTCCGTGCTCCTCGGTGGCGAGTCGATCCCAATCCTGGCGGTAGTAGCATATGGTGTAGTCGGCGGGGCCGCATACGTATCGGGTGAAGAGGAGTATGGCATTCTGCGTGGCGTCGGGGAATTCCTCGTTGCCGCGAATGCCTTCCTGTGTCAGGAGGTTGGGGTAGGTGCGGCTCACGCCCGTAGGGCGGTATTCGTCGTGGATGTCGACGAGCAGGCCGGCTTCGCCGCATTTGCGCACGGCGTCGTGCATCCAGCGGGTCCAAGTCTGTGAGCCTACCCTGACGAATCCGAATTTGATGCCCGCGATGCCCCAGCGCTTGAATGTGGGGATGATGCTGTCAAGCTGCTGTTGCAGGGCACGCTGGTTGACGTAGAGCACCACGCCTATTCCGGCCGAGTCGGCCTTCGCCACCACTTTCTTAAGGTCGAGGCAGTTTGGGTCGGGATTGCGCTTCGGATCCACAGACACCCTTGTGGCGTCAGACTCTTTTGAAGATTCAGGGCCGTACCATCCGGTGTCGAACAGCATATAGCTGATGCCATGACGCTTGGCGAAGTCGATGCAGCTGAGTGCGCCTTCGGTGGTGAGGGTGGTCTCGCGCATCATCTTTCCGGGGCGTATCCACGATGTGTCGATGGCAGCCGGGGCATTGAGGTTATAGTAGATATGGTTGTTCTCCAAGATCTCCCCGGCGCTGTTTCCACACATCACCAGGCGCCACGGGGTGGAGTAGGGGGCTATGTCCTCTGCCTCGCCATACATGGCTGTGGTCACTGTGTTGGGCTTTGAGGGCGAAAGGGCGAATTTCGTGCGCACATAGTCTACAACTCCGGCTTCGCCGAGGCAAGCGTATGCGCCTGAAGGCAATTCCACCAGCAGGGGGCGTTCGCATTCGCCCGGCCAGTCGGCGAGCGGAAGGCGCGTGTAGACGGTCTGCGCCCTTGGCGTGAACCATGCCTCCGAGCCTTCGGGCAGGGTGAATTCAGTGCCTTCGTCAAGGATGCGGAGGTAGTTTCCGCCGGTGAAGGCGTACCTCAGCACCACGCCCTCGTCGTAGGCCCTGACGTCGATGGCAATGGGAGCCTTTTTGCTTCCGTCGGCGGATAGGGCTATGCGGGCGCCGTTGTATCTGTCTGGTATCGAGGCGCGCTCTCCGTAGACAGGTGTCCACGCAGTGTCGCGGCTCTCTGTGGTAGAGCCGGATATTTTCATGCCTTCGAGGCAGTCAACGCGCATCGGGTCGCGGCGGGTGGGGCCCTCGCCGTTCCATCTGATGTCGAGGCGCGAGGGGGCTATTACCTGATGCCCGTCGAAGCTGACGCTGTATCGAGGGTATTGCCCGGAGTCGTCTATGGTGACGCAGTATCGTCCGTCGGGCGAATTGACGCTGACTTCAGCCGCCCGCATCGTCAGGATTGCTGCAGGTGCGCATAGGCATAGTAGGAGTCTTCTTAACATAAGTTTTTTCAAGTAGGATAATCCAGGGGCTGCCGCTTCTGAACGCAGGCAGCCCCGATCGCTAAATAATTATACCAAAACCAAAACCTTATTCGTAGTTGTTACCATCCGGGGTTGTTGCCGAGTTCGGCGCCGTTGCTCAGGGTGTTGAGCCAAGAGGTGGGAATGGGACGGTATTTGTATTTGCCTTCAAAAGAGCTCTGGCTGAGCTGTGTCTTTATGAGGCCTCCGGTGATGTTGTTGACATCCCAGTTGTATTTGAGCACTCGCTCGGCGAGTTTGCCTGTGCGCTGCAGGTCGTTCCAGCGGGGAGCTTCACCGAAGAGTTCGAGACCGCGCTCGTCGAGCACGTCGTCGAGGGTGACAGTGCCGGTGTATTCCGCCAGGCCGCTTTCCGGAGCATGGTTTGCGGCGCGCCGGCGCACAGCGTTGATGTATTTAAGCGCATTGGCGTTGTCTCCGGCCTTGACGGCGGCCTCGGCAGCTATGAGGTATGTCTCGGCGAGGCGGAAGAGGTAGATGTCGCGTGTGCCGTTCTCTACGGTGCCTGATGAATTGTAGCGTGTGTTGCAGTCCTTGAATTTCCATACGGGAAGCCATGTGCGGCAGGCGGCGTTGTAGCTCTGATACCCCATCTTGTAGTAGTCATCAGCCGAGCAGTCGGCGTATGATCCCGTGGGATAGTTGAATACGTAGAGGCCATTTGAGGCTGACGCGCTCTTCTCGGCGTCGGTGTATTGCTTGTAGTTGCTTTCCACGGGCTCGGGGAAGTAGATCACGGGCTCGCCCTTGGGCACCTTGATGCCTTCGGTGCTGATGAACCAGTTCTGGCCGTATTCCCTGCCGTCGACCGATGTGGCCGGGTTGCCGTTGTAGGGGCTCATGAATGTTACTTCGGTGCGGTGGTCTTTTTTCCAGTCAAAAGCCAGATAGGTGTATTTCGTGGGCATCACGGTGGCCCAGTCGCAGCAATATATGCCCGAGAAGCTCAGATCTTCCCATCCTTCGCGGTATACGAAGAGGTAGAATTCTGTCCAGATGTTGGTGTTGGCTCCTACTCCGGCCGAGAAGCTGATGGGGAAGATGATTTCGTCGTTCTGTTCGTTGCTCTGGCGGTGGACCATGGCATAGTCATCGAGCAGGCGGTGGCCTGAATTGTCGATTACGTCTACGGCGTCGGCGTATGCTTTCTTGAAGTCGTCAGAAGTGCCGAATGACTGATATCCGCGTGTAAGATACACGAGCGAGCGCAGGTGCATGGCGGCAGCCTTCGAGACTCTGCCATATTCGGTGGCCGGGCGCCTCCACGGGATCTCCGAGCCGATCACATCTTTGAGGTCGCTCAATATCTGGTCATAGAATTCGGCAGGGGTGTTGAGCTGCGAAGTTGTCGACGCCGAGGTGGGCTCCTCCACGATGAGCGGCGCCTGGTTCCAGTTCTTGACTATTTCGAAGAGGTATAGCGCGCGCAGGAATTTCGCCTCAGCCACGCGCTGCTCGAGCAGGCTCTCGTCCATGCCGTTGAGCAGGTCTTGCTTCTTTGTGGTCACCTTCGATGCGCGGTTGATGGCCGCGTTTGCGTTTTTCAGGGCCTCGTATAGGGTCTTCCACTGATTGTAGACAGTGCCGTTGTCAGCCATATAGTCTACGGTGTATTGATTGAGCGCGTTGGTGGCGTTGGCGTTGCTGTGGGTGCTCATGTCGGTGCCCAGCTGCGTCAGGCTGTAGTAGTTTGTGCTGTTGTATACGCTCTTGAGGGTGCTGTATGCGCCGTTGACGAGTGATTCGTATCCGACGGCGGTCTGGTAGTATTCCTCGGCCGACTGGCTGTGGTAGTTTTTTTCGTCGAGGAAGTCGCTGCAAGCGGTGGATGCGACGAGCGCTGATGCGAGCGCGGCTTTGGTGAGTATGTTAAGGGTTTTCATTGTCAGGCATGGATTAGAATGAAACATTGAGGCCGAAGAGCCAGTTGCGTGTCATGAAGTCGGTGGTGTTGATGCTGGTGTTGGTCTGCTCGGGATCGAACACATATTTGTCGCACCAGATAAACGGATTCTGCACAGTGGCGTACAGGCGCAGTTTCGAGATTCCGGCCTTGCCTATCCATTTTGATGGCAGAGAGTATCCGAGGGTGATGTATCCTATCTTCAGATAGTCGGTGCTTGTGAACCTGAGCGTGGTTTCAGACTTTGCGTTGCCCCAAGGGCCAGCCTTGCCTACGTAGCTGCCTTGGTTCGACGGCTGGGAGTAGGCGTTTGTGGGATTTTCCGGGGTCCAGTAATCGCGTCGGAGATTATTGAAGTTAAGGGCGTTGCCTTCCGAGGCGTATGACACGAAGAATTGATTGCGCATGCGGGCGCCGGTCTGGAAGTTCATGGCGAATGCCAGATCGAAGTCTTTGTAGGTGAGTGTGTTGGTCATGCCTCCGATCCAGTCGGGTGTGCGCTTGCCGTCGATCTGTCGGTCAGCGTCGGTGTATGCGCCGTCGCCGTTGACGTCGAGGAATTTGTATTGGCCGGGCTTGCAGCCGTATTTGGCGGCTTCCTCTGCCTCGTCGAGCTGCCAGATGCCTGTCTTCACGAGGTTGTAGTTGATATCGATGGGCTGGCCTATCACCCAAAGGTTGCTGTAGTCGCCGGTCATGCCTTCAAGGGCTTTTCCTCTTGACGAAAGGTCTTCTTTGTATTGCAGGTCTACGATTTGGTTTTTGTTGTATGAGAGGCTCAGGGTGGTGTGCCATGAGAAGTCGGTGGTGTGGATATTCTCAGTGCTGATGCTGAATTCGAAGCCTTCGTTGCGCACGGTGCCCACGTTTGCCTTCACTGATGAGTATCCGGTGGTTACGGGCACGGTCTTGTTCATGATGAGGTCAGATGTGGTGCGTCGGTAATAGTCGATGCTTCCGGAAATGCGTCCGTTGAGGAATCCGTAGTCGATGCCGAAGTTCCACTCCTTTGTGCGCTCCCATCCGAGGTCAAGGTTGCGGAGATTGTTGGGCAGGTATCCGATCACGTCAGAGTTGCCGATAGTGTAGTATTGCGCTCCGCCGATAGATCCGGCTGTGCCGTAGGGGTTGGTGTTGTCATTGCCAGTCTGGCCGTAGCTCACGCGCAGCTTCAGGTTGTTGAGCCATTGCAGATCGCGCAGGAATGCTTCGTTTGAAGCGCGCCAAGCCACTGCCACAGAGGGGAAGCTGGCCCACTTGTGCCCGTCGGCCAATTTCGATGATCCGTCAAAGCGGATGCTGGCGGTGAGGATATATCTGTCGTCGAATGTATATTGCACGCGTCCGAGGTATGACATCAGGTTGCTGCGTGTGTAGTCAGACTGTGAGGCGTTTTTGGCTGAGCCGCCTTGGAGGTTGAACCAAAGGGAGTTGAACGACAATCCGTTGCCCTGGCCGTAAAGGCGCTCATATTGATTCTGCAGCATGGAGAATACGCCGGTGAGTTCGATGCGGTGCTTGTCTTGAAGATTTAGCGAGTAGTTGGCCACGTTGTCCCATACCCAGTTGGTGTATGAATTCTTGGCGTAGTTGCTCGTGGCTTCGTTCTGCCCCTTGTTGGCCTTCGTGTATTTGCCTCGGTATTGCCCGATCTCGTTGATGGTGATGTTGGGCGAGAACATTGTCTTCAGCGTGAGGCCCTTCACGGGGGTGAGTGAGAGGTAGATATTGCCAAGCAGGTTGTATTGCTTGGTCTTGTTGTATTCGTTCTGCATGGCTATCAACGGATTGTATTGTCCGTTGGAGTAAGCCCAGCATTCTTCGCCGCTCACCAGGTCGTTGGGGTGGTAGGTGGGACGCATGCGCAGCAGGTCCTGCAGCACGTCAGAGTTGCCGGTGTCGCGCACGGTGTGGGTGCCGTAGAGGTTGACTCCGAAACTGAATTTCTCCGACATGCGCACGTCGACCACCGAGCGTATGTTGTATCGGGTATAGGTCTGCGGCTTTACCAGGCCGTCGTCGTATGCCACGCCGCCCGACAGGGCATAGGTGACGTATTGGTTGCCGCCGCTGGCCTGGATGGTGTGGTTGGTGGTGAATGCGGTCTTTGAGCCTGCGTCGACCCAGTCATAGTAATTGCCGTCGGCAATGGCGGCGAGCTCCGAGGCTGTGAAGATGTTGGCGTCATCCTTGTATTGGTTGCCGTTGCCTGCGCGGGCCGCTTCGCGGGCGAGCTGCACGTATTCTGCGCCGCTCATGAATTCCGGTATGTTGGTGTATTGGCGGAAGCCCGCGTAGCCGCTGTAGCTGATTGTGGGCTTGCCTTCCTTTCCGCGCTTGGTGCTGACGATGACCACGCCGTTGGTGGCACGCGAGCCGTAGATGGCGGTCGATGATGCGTCCTTGAGGATGTCGATCTGCTCGATGTCGTCAGGGTTGATGTTGGCAAGCGATGCGCCGGGCACTCCGTCTACTACCACGAGAGGGGCTGTCGAGCCGCTGATGGTGTTGAGGCCGCGTATGAGTATGTTGTAGTCGCCGCCGGGCTTGTTGTTTGATTTCTGTATGGTGACGCCCGGTATCTTTCCCTGCATTGAGCCGGCTGCGTTGGTGAGGCCTCCTCTGACGAGGTCGGCGTTAGCCATCGACGACACAGAGCCTGTCAGGTCAGACTTCTTCACGGTGTTGTATCCCAAGACCACTACTTCGCCGAGCACCTGAGAGTCTTCGGCCAAAGTGACTTTCATGCCCGATGATGCCGCCACTGTCATTGGCTTGCATCCTACGTAGGCGAATTCCAGAGGTTGTCCGGCTGAAGCGTTGATGCGGAAATTACCGTTGATGTCCGTGGTCACCGCTTCCTTGCCTCCTTTTACGCGCACGGAGGCGCCGATCAGGGGCTCGCCGCTATCGTCGACCACTGTGCCTGTGATCGTGGCTGCACTCTGGGCTGACGCCAGAGGTTGGCTGTTGGCATAGATGGCGGTGGGGCATCCCATGGCCAGGAGGGCCATGGCGGCTATAGACTTTAGCGCCCTCCGCGATGATGATGAACTGCACTGTTTCATGGTTGATGATTGTTGGTAGTTATTACAGAGTTTTTGTTGATTGGTGTCTGTATCTGCCGGTTTTTTGATACCGGTGTGTTGCAAAATTACAATCAAACGTCCCTGAATAAAACTTTTGGAAGACCTTATTTGTCTCATGTGTTATGATGACACAACATGAGCGTTAAATGACTGGTACATAAGGCGGTATATCAAATGAAACAGTGAGTCTCGATAAAATCGAGACTCACTTTGGGGCTGTCCGGGCGCGTGAGAGCCGCGACTCGGGCGTCATCACGCCTCATAGTTTGACAGCGAGCGGCGAAGCTCGGTGGTGATGGCGGCCTTCAGCTCGGCGGGCGATAGCACGGTGATGCGGGAGCCGTATGAGAGCAGTTCGTTCACCAGGTCGGGCGTGATGCGCATGCGGTATTCAAATATCGAATACAGGTCATGGGCGTATTCCTGCTGCGAGGGATGCAGTGGCAGCGCGCGGAAATATTTTGCCTGCGTGGCGCCTGCCTGTATGCGTATCGTCTTCACCTCGCCTTGGTCCACTATGATGCCGAATGCGTCTTTAAAGTATTCGGCGGCGTTGAAATCATCAGGCACCGCGAATGTGCGGCCCGATAGCCTGACGTCGGTCATGCGGTCGAGGGCGTATGTCTTGATCTTGTCGTCCTTTACATTTCTTCCGACCACATACCACCTCTGCTTGAAGATTTTGGTGAAATACGGCTCAAGCTCCACGCCCTTTGTGGCGCGGCTGCGCGTATAGGGATGGTAGTCGAGGGTAAGGGCTATGTTGCCGCGCAGCGACTCCATCACAATGGGCAGAAATCCTCGGGCCGAAGGCACATTCTCCAGAAACACCTTGTCGGCGATGTCGCGCGATGCGGTGATCATGTTGTTGGTGGCAGTGGAGTCGAGAAGCCATGCCGTCACGTTTTCCTGCTGGGCGCTTCCCTCGTCGATGTAGTATTCGTAGGTCGATGTGTCGCAGAGTATCTCTATGTCGAATAGCTGGGCTATGGCCTCGCGGTAGTTGTAGAATGTGCGCCGGGGCATATCCTGGCCATTGCCGAGGTGCGATTTGCGCCAGTGCTCGTTGATGACGGAGCGGCTCACCTTGCCGTATCTCTTGATGAGGTCGATGAGCCAAAGATAGCGTGAGAGTAAGTCGCGGGCCATTTTTTAATGCTGAATGCAGAATGCAGAATGATTAATTCTTTCTCAGCAGCCACAGGCCGGCCATCGTGAAGAGGGCGTTGATCAGCAGGAGCTCGAAGCTGGTGTGGTAGCCGCAGTATTTCTCCAGCGCCCACTGCAGGCACCAGCTCAGTATCGGGGCCATGATGCAGGCCACCGGCACCATGTGGTCGCGCACCTGGCGCTTGCTGATCATGCCGAAGGCGAAGAGGCCGAGAATCGGACCGTAGGTGTAGGATGCGAATGTGTACACAGCCGAGATCGCGTCTTGCTCGCTGATGTAGTAGAAGGCTATGATGATGAGGCCCATGATCACCGACATGGCCACATGCACGCCTTTGCGCGTGCGTGTCAGACGGCTGTCATCGCCCTTCTTGTGGGCCTGGAGCACATCCACCGTAAACGACGTGGTGAGCGACGTAAGCGCCGAGCCGGCAGCGGAGTAGGCCGCAGCCACGAGGCCGAGGATGAACAGCACCGTCACTATCACGGGCATGGAACTGTGTGTGGCCACCAGGCCGAATATGTCATCGCTCTTCTCCGGCCTTTCAACGCCATTGCTGTCGAGAAACATCACCAGCAGGGTGCCCAGAAGCAGGAACAGGGCTATCACGAAAAACTGCACTATGCTGCTGACTATGATATTCTTCTGCGAATTTTTTGAATTGGCGCACGCAAGATTCCTCTGCATCATGTCCTGGTCAAGGCCCGTCATGGCCACCACCATGAAGATGCCCGCGATGAATTGCTTCCAGAAATACAGCGGTGAGGCCGGATCGTCGAAATAGAACATGCGGCTTGTGGGATGGCTGAATATTGACCCGATGGCTTCGCCGCCTTTGAGTTCGAGATTCTCGGCCACAAAGTAGATGCAGAGCACCACTGAGGCCACGAGGCAGAAACTCTTGATGGAGTCGGTCCACAGCACCGTCTTCACGCCTCCCTGCATCGTATAGAGCCAGATCAGGGCGATGGTGACGATCACGTTGAGCTCAAACGGTATGTGCAGCGGCCCGAACACAAGCAGCTGCAGCACGGCACACACCACGAAGAAGCGCACCGCAGCCCCGAGCATCTTGGAGATGAAGAATATCCATGCGCCTGATTTGTAGGCCTTGGGGCCATAGCGCTGCTCCAGGTATCCGTAGATCGATATGAGATTGTGCTTGTAGAACATGGGCACGAGCACAAAAGCCACCACCATGTAGCCTACGATGAAGCCGAGCATCATCTGCAGGTAGCTGTATCCCTTGGCCGCCACCATGCCCGGCACCGATATGAACGTCACGCCCGATATGGCCGCGCCGATCGTGGCCAATGCCACCAGGGGCCACGGAGCCTTGCGGTTGCCGGTGAAGAATGTGGAGTTGTCGCTGCCGCGCCCGGCGCGCCACGACACAAACATCAGCAGCGCGAAGTACGCCGCTATCGTCAGTATTACAATTATGGGAGTAGACACCGTATTGTCAATTATTGGGGTTGGGTAATGCGGAGAGTCATTCCGCGTAGAGTAGGTATTTGGCGCGCTGGCGCTTGAAGCGCTTTACGTCGTCGGACCATGTGGCCTTGATTTCGTCGGCGCTCTTGCCATTGGCTATCATGTCGCGGATGTCACCGCGCCCGATCAGTTTTTCGAAGAACGACCTGAAAAACTCATCCTTCGGCATGCCGAGGTCCCGGTAAGCGTCGATCACATATTCAAGGTTGATGCCCTTGGCTATGATCTCTTCGTCGTCGAGGCCGCTGAGGTCTACGCCATGGCACAGAGCGTTGAGCTGCGGCGGATTTTTGGCTCCGGCCACGCTGCGCGGAGTGAACTCAAAGTCGCGCCCCTTCATGCCGGGATGGCCGTATATCTGGAACGGCTTGTCGGTGCCGCGGCCAAGGCTCACGGGCGTGGCCTCGAAATAGCAAAGCGACGGATAGAGGTAGATCGACTTCATGTTGGGCAGGTTGGGCGACGGGGCCACGGGCAGCCTGTAGCGCGTGGCATGGGTGTATCCCGTGACCGGCACCACCTTCAGATTGGCCTGCTTCCCGCTTTTGAGCCAGCCCTCGCCGTTGGCCATCAGCGCCATCTCGCCAAGAGTCAGGCCGTGGACCACGGGGATAGGCAGGCGCCCCACTCCTGATTCATATTTCATGTCGAGCACAGGCCCGTCGACATACATGCCGTTGGGGTTGGGGCGGTCGAGCACCACAAAGTCGAGGCCTCGGCGCGCGCAGGCGTCCATCAGCTCAAGCATGGTGCAATAATATGTGTAATAGCGCAGGCCCACATCCTGGATGTCGACCACCACCGCATCGACCGAGTCAAGGGCAGCCTCCATGGCCTTGTCATGCCCGCGGCCATAGAGCGACACCACCTCCACGCCGGTCTGCTCGTCGACGCCGCTGCTCACCTGCTCGCCGGCATCGGCAGTGCCCCTGAAGCCGTGCTCGGGCGAGAACACACACTTCACATTCACGCCGCTGTCGATGAGCACATCGAGGGTGTGCTTGCCTGAAGGCAAGATGCCGGTATGGTTGGAATACAGAGCCACGCGCTTGCCCTCAAGCGCCGGCAGATACTCGCCGGTGCGCTCGGCGCCGAGCACCAGAGTGTCGGCCGGGGCATCAGTGTGGACCGGGGCATGCGGGGCATCCATGTGCGCCGCCTTTTGCTTGCCGCATGCGCTCAGGCAGAAAAGCATCGCCACGGCCAAAGACAAAATCTTAGTCATATACTTGAAATAACTGTTAAGGCAAAAAAATCGGCAAGGAATATCCTCCCGATAGTGCAAAGATAACTCTTAAAAACGGATAATAACGTTAAAATATGCATAAATCAAACAAAAAACGTCCAAAAATTTGTGTACCCCAAAAAAAACGCCTACCTTTGCATCATCAAAACGGGGTATTAGCTCATCTGGCTAGAGCGCGACACTGGCAGTGTCGAGGTGAGCGGTTCGAGTCCGCTATACTCCACAATCCAAGCGAGTTCAGAATCAATTCCGAACTCGCTTTTGTTTAATTATATAAATTTCAGTATAATGCCAACACTCTTCATTCTCTTTGGCTATAGATTCTTCTTCTGGTCAAATGAACATGATCCCATACATGTGCATATATCCAAAGGTGACGCTGAAGCAAAGTACAATGTCGTTACTCTTGGACTTGTCGAGAACCATGGATTCAAGAGAAATGAGTTGCGTATGATTGAATCCATAATTGAGGAGAACAAAGAAATTATCATTGGACGTTGGAATGAATATTTTAAGAAAGGAGGTAACAATGAACAGAAATGACGTGGCAAAAATATGGCTAACAGAGGATTCCATATACGTGGAGTTGAATGATGGTCAGGTTGGGCGTGAATTGTTCAGTGATTACCGCCGTCTCGCCGGTGCTTCAGAAAGTGAACGCAACGATTACCGACTCTCTTATTTTGGCATCCATTGGCCTGCTATTGACGAGGATTTATCATTCCAGGGCTTTTTCAATAAGTCATCGCGGGAGTCGTAAAAAGTATTGTATTCTTTCATGTCCATTTGTAGATTTTGTGGTCAAGTGGTATACCAATCGTTGTGGTCATCGTATAGGTCACGCTCGAATTCGAGGTCGTCCAATTCGTCGCGCAGGTCATCAAGTTCATCTTGTATGTCCTCCCATTCTTCCAAGCAATCAATTCTGTCTTGAAGCTCGTCAATACGGTCTTGTAGTTCATAGTAGTGGTCAGACATCACATCTGTGTCATCTAACCGTAACTGCAATTCATCTACACGATTTTGCAAGGCATCTATGTCGGATTCATCCGTACCTAAGCCCAGATAATCTTCGTGGTCATAGTCATGATAAAGTTGTTGCGGAGGAATATAAGTCCGCTTCGGTTTGCTTGAAAACATATCGCAAACCGCATTGAATAGGGCGAAGCCACCAAGAAAATTCCAGAAACTCATAAATTTAATATCAATAAATTAGGAAAGCCACCATGACTTTCATGTGTAAAATTAAAGCGCAAGCGGGCAATAATCCTGCACATGAAAGTTAAATTTTATTTAATGGAGGTCATTGCGTCAATTAGATCTTGGTAACAAGTAACCTTATGATATTTGATGTGGTCGGTTGAGATTTCGTTGAACAACTGAGTGCAGCAGTCAATCTTGGCATTTTCTATTGCGTTGATCTGCATGGATTGGAGCGAGCCTTTTGTCTCGGCAATGAAGAAAATGTGTTTGACGCCACCCTTTTGCATGGCTATCGCCCAGTCGGGGGCATGGTTGCCTACGGGCGTGGGAATTTGGAATGTGCGAGGCAGTTTGGCATACACTACCACTTCTTTTGCTTCGTCGAGGTCATGGGCGAAGTCGCGCTCACCCTTGCTGTCTGATACAACATAGTCCGTGATATGCTTCGAGGTCTCGACTGCCTTGTCGAAATCGGCACGGCTCGCGGCGGTGAATATGTTAGAGTCATATTTGCCGTCGGTCAGATGATAGTGTATGTGGTCAACTATCATCGTGGCTTTCTGCTCGCGGATAATCTGCACGACCTTACGGATAAATTCTTCGGGGTTGTTGCGGAACAGAGCGAGTTTCGCCGGGCGCAACCCTTGAAGAATTTTTGCGGCTGTGCGTCGGGTGATGTTGGCTCCTTTCGCAACCTGCCCGATAAGGTCATACCTGACAGATGACGTGGAGACATCGGTCAGTTCGTTGGAGGTGGACTTGGTGTTGCCAAACTCCGTCACCTCCTGCGCGTCCTGTTGCCCCTCAATCTTGATGTAGCGGAGTGTGCGCACCTGTAGCTCATCGGTGTTGAGATGCAAGATTGCGTTCTTGACAAGTTCGGCGGTGTCGTAACTTACCGTATAGACATATTGATGGTTGATGGCGTTCCAGAGAGCCTGAAACTCCGGCTTGGCAAAATTGGCGTTGAGTCTTGGCTCCGGCAATTTTGTCTTGCTGCCGTCAGCGGTCATATCTTTCAACAGGTTCGGGTCGAAAATAGAGTTGATAAGCAGTGTCAAGCCTTCAGCCATCGGTGCGAGTTGATTTCCGTAGGGAGCAAGGGCCTCGGCTGCGACATCTGCATGATATTTAGGAGTGATGTTACCCGCGTCATCAATATACTCGTTGTCTTCAAGCCATACCATAATTCGGCTTGCCTCGCGGTCGGTGACGACATGAGGCTGACCATCGACGGTGATTGTCTTGCCCTCGAAGTAACTTGGCGTGGCTTTGGTGGCACGTTCACGCAGCGCTTCGCGTGTTTCGCGTTGCAGAGCACTGGTGAAGTCCGAGTAACTTTCATTGGCAATGACGGTGAGGACGTTGATATTGTGAACTTCGTCGCCGAGCAGTTCCTTATCCTGACGGACGCCGTTGCGGTCAACGGCGATTCGCAGACCGCGCCCCACTTCCTGACGCTTGGCGGTCGTAGAGTCGCTATGCCTGAGCGTGCAAATCTGGAATACGTTGGGATTATCCCAGCCCTCGCGTAGGGCAGAGTGTGAGAAGATAAAGCGTGTCGGTTCATCGAAACTCAGCAGACGCTCTTTGTCGCGGAGGATAAGGTCGTAGTCAGACGCCTCCTCACTGACATCGCTGCCGCGCTTGGTCTTGGTCTCAATCATTTTACCTTTCTTGTCGATTGAGAAGTAGCCGCGGTGTGTCTGATAGGGCGCGAAGCGGCGCAGATATTCATTGTAGTCTTCATCAAAGATGTGGAACTCCTCATTGACCAGTCGGGCATATTCTTCCTCAAATATCTGTTGAAACACACCTTTTACAGGTTGATTGCCATCATCATACTGACGATACTTTGCCACTTCGTCAATGAAGAAAAGCGACAGACACTTGATTCCTTTCTTAAACAGCTGACGCTCTTTCTCGAAGTGAGCCTTTATCGTCTCGCGTATCTGTACGCGCTGAAGATGCAGCAGATTTGAGTCACCGACGACGTCTCCTTTGCGGAGCGTAACGCCGTTGGTAAAAGTGACATAAGCCGTGGGTTGTGTAGCTGAGCCGGGGAAAATCTCAGCAATGTCGAAGCCACGGTATTGTTCCAACTCTTTTGACTCGACAAATAGAGAATCACCCACACCGAGAGTCTTGAAATGGCGGCGAGGCTCACCGGACGAGTTTTTTACCTCGATAGAAATACGCGCCATCGGTGGCTTCTTGGGCGACAGGATTATATTGTCAAGATACATATAGCCGTTGGTGCCGCGCAGGTTCTTCATCTCGAAGCCGATAACCTTGATGCGCTTTACAAGTCGCTCGCGGTAAGCGTCGAGAGCGTCAAGAGCATATACAGTATCGTGTTTGGTGCGGTGAGTCGCGGAGTAGTTCAACACAAACAGAGGGTTGAACTTCTTGAGGGCTGCTTGGGTAGCGGCTCCCTCCATCTTCTGCGGCTCGTCCATAATGATAATTGGGCGGTTGGCGGCAATCACGTCGATAGGACGGCGTGAGGCAAACTCATCGCGCTTGGAGTAGATGATGCGGCTCTCCTTTGAGCGTCCACCCTCTTTGAGGGAAGCGGCAAAAGCCTGGGTGTTTATAATCATCACGTTCAGTCCGGCGTCCTGCGAGAACTGGTCGAGCTGATTGAGGTTAGAGCTGTTATATACAAACCAACGCGCTTTCTTTCCGTACTGCTCCATGAAGTGTTCTTCGAGCATACGGAACGACTTGGCTACACCCTCACGGATAGCGATGCTTGGCACGACGATGATGAACTTCGACCAACCGTAGAGTTTGTTTAGTTCAAACATCGTCTTGATATAAACGTAAGTCTTACCCGTGCCGGTCTCCATCTCGACATCAAGGTTGACAGCACCGAGTCCGTCGATCTTGCTGAGCGACTTTGAAAGCGGCACTCCGGCTACCGTTTGAACCGAGTGGAGATTTTCAAGCAACTGCACTGAATTAAGTTCAACGTCGGCATTACGATAGCCGTCGTCGTCAATCATTTCGTGCATTGTGTCATCTGGAAGCTTACCCAAGTCGCGGCGATATTTCGAGGGGTCGCGGTTGGGTTGGCCGATGAAGATCTTGGTAGTGTTTTCTACCGCCTCAGTCTGATAGCCCTGTATCTTAAATTGAAATTTCATTATCCGGTAAAATGTTTTTCGCCCACTCGGGCAGCGTTTCCACATACATTTTACCTAAAACACCATTAGAAAGTCTGAAAAGGGGCTTGGCTTCAATCCCATCAATGGAATTGTCGTAAACATATAGTCTGTCGACAAGCCGCGCTACTACTTCACAATTAAGAATAGATTTATAATATCTGTCGATAATCTTCTTAATGGGCACATCATGACCTCCCTCCATCACCCTTTGAGTTATTCGGGAGGCGTTTATTGATGGGTGTGCGGTAGCGATAAAAAATAGACGAATGAAATATCCGTTTTCCTTTGCCCTTATGAGAAAGTCTATTTTGTCTTCTGCTGAAAATACAGTTTCAAAAACGAAACTGACTTTTTTCAATAAGTATTTTTCTCGTAGAATCGAACAATGTTTCGCCGCTTTCATGACGGCTTCAGCTGAATTCCAATCTCCAAATAAATCCCTTGCGATTTCATCAGGATTTATGTATACGGTCCCTTCCGCCCATTCATGGTGTAGGAACTTTTGGGTCACAGTTGTCTTGCCGGATCCATTTGGCCCGGCGATAACCACTAATTCAGGCTTATGTTTGTAATCATCCATTGATGACCGCGTTAATTCGTCCGTTCCATTTGTCACGCAGTGACTTCCTGCTCATCGAAACACGCATCCGTATTTGACGCTCCGCCCTTTCATGACGCAATATAGCTTCTGTGGAAGCCTCGATCATAATTTGTCGAAGACGTTCATCTCCGGGTTCTTGCCCCGATGTGAAACGGTATTTGTTCATTTCTTGTTCCGACATACATTCTCTTTCTTATTGATATCGCAAAGATATAACAATTATTTCGTATATGGTGTTTTAGGTTGTTAAAAATTGTGTTATATGAAGTTCTGGTTTATTAATCCTTATAGTATTTTGCGGATGGTGTCAGGCGAGTAATGACGGAAGATTTGCTCGAAGTTGTCAAGGACGTTGTCGTTTGCAATCGATGAGTCGCGCATAACGAAGTATTGCGGGTGCAACTTGGCTATCTCGGTAACGGTGGACTCGTTGACCTCGGTGTCGAAAGTGGCGATGAGATAGGTGTCGTCCACGAAGAACACCTTTTTACCATTGACTTCCTTTTCCTCAATCTTAGCGGAAAGCTCTATGTCGAGTTCCGGCATTACTTGGAAAAGGAGGTCAAGCGGAGTGCGGTCGCTCTTGACGTTGTCAACGGTGTTGAACAAGTGAGCCTCCTTGAAGTCTTCGGGAGTGTAGAACACATCCTCCATATTCGACGAGTCGAGTTTGAGCACACGGAAGCCGATGTCCGGTAGGGGCGCGATACATCGCGCCCCTACAAGTTCGTCCAAAATTTTCTTTCCTGCGCGGCGTATGCGTTCCTCTCCGATTTGGCAGATGGTTTCGTAGCCGGCTTTGCGAGCCTCACTCTTTTCATCAGTCACTTCGGGAAGTTGAATCATGATGAACTTGCGCTGTCCGCCGTCCTCTGCATTGAGTTTCATTACAGCATGAGCGGTGGTGGCGCTTCCGCTAAAGAAATCGAGAATATATTGATCTGTTGTAAAATTTGATTTTATAAGATTAAAAATCAGTGCGACTGGCTTTGTATAATCAAAATACTTTTTATCAAATAATTCTAAGAATTCTTTGTCGCTTTCTTGATTGTCTCCATAATCAGAAAGAAGTAAGTCTGTAATTGACTTTCGATTATTCTTTTCTTCTTCTGACACATCCCTTCGAAGTCCATAGTTGGCTGTAATAAAAAGTAAATCCTCATCTATAAACTTGTCTATATTATCTTGTCCAACTGAGAATCGAGCTATAACATCCACAGATTTTGTTGTATATCCATTTTCATACGGTACATCTTCTGCGTATTCCACATCCATGGTCTTAATTCTATATCGACCTTTGGATATGCATCCATTGTTTCCAAGCTTTACTCTAACACCTCGTTTAAAGTGACGAGAACATTCAGGGTTAGAGATATTTATAACTTTCTTTGTTGAATCAGAAAGAGTCTCAATAGACAATTTTTCCAAATTCCGTTTGCATTTAGAACATATAACAACATACTCCATCATTTTAGCAGTATGTTTTGCCAGGAATGAAGGCTGTTTCTTTTTCTTCCAATGAAGAGTGTCGATGAAATTTTGAGAACTAAAAATTTCATCACAAATCTTACGTAAGTTCTCTATTTCATTTTCATCTATTGAAATGAAGATAACGCCATCTTCGGTGAGAAGATCGCGGGCGACTTTCAAGCGAGGATATATCATATTAAGCCAGTCGGTGTGAAAGCGACCGTTGCTTTCAGTGTTTCGCTGCATAGGGTCGAGGACTTGGTTGCCGTCTTCATCAAAAGCACCACTTTGCCCATCCCACTCCTCACTACTCACTGCAAACTTATCACTATACACGAAGTCGTTGCCGGTGTTATAGGGCGGGTCAATGTAAATCATCTTGACCTTGCCGAGATAGTTTTCACGTAATACTTTCAACACGTCAAGGTTGTCACCCTCAATGTAAAGGTTCTTGGTGTTCCAAAAATCTACCGATGCATCCACATCCGGGCGCAGAGTCTTGTCGGTCGGAGTATTGGCAAGACGTGAGGCGGCTCGCTTGTCGGGCCACGTGAACTGATACCGCTCCTCGCCGGTGTCAAGAGCATCCGCCGACAACTCAGCCCGCAGCTTGTCGAAGTCGATAGCAAGTTCCGGCTTACCATCTTTATTTAGTCGCTCAGTAACGCAATGAGGAAACAACGCAGCGATCTTCGCCACATTACCCTCCACCGCATCAAGGCTTTTCATTCTCAGTTTATCCATTATATGTGTATCTATTACTAATTATTACATTAAGTGATTCTTGTTCTAATTTAGGAAATATCCTTTGTTGTTCTCTCCCAAATAAAGGGTCTGACAATATCCTAAATAAAACATACCTTACTATAGCATACTCCTTATGTGAGAAACTATGATAATCTGATGTCCAAGCATCTTGTTGTAGATGTAGATGAACACGTTTTCGAAGTTCCTTACAATATGATATATATGAACGTGCTACTTTTGAATCGACAATATTAAGATAATTTCCATTTAACACGGATATGATAAGAAAGTGGAAATCTTGAATTGCTTCTTTGGGGACATCAAATTTTTCTTTAGTTCCTTCAACTTTGACTAAAGTCTTATTTCCGTCCTTATATGTTTTAACATCGCGGAGAATCGGCTTATAATAATGTTGATATTTTAACTTTTTATGGTATGAAAGAATATGATAAAAAACAGATTCTATAATTGCTGCGGCAGAAATGATATAATTCTTATATAGCATACAGTATAGACTATCCGAAAATTGCATTTCTGTTAGTTGTAAATCAATGTATTCCAAATACTGCAAACTGTAAGCTATATTTTTTTTGATTGTCGCATTAAGAGACTCAAAAATACCATACGATAAATCCGCTTCATATTCTGAAACTAAAGATGGATACCAACGATATTTAGTGGGTATTTCATTCTTTCGTAGAAGTGATTCTATATCAGTAGTAGTTTTGCGTATGTTTGAAAATCTATGCATTATTTTTTTCTTTCAATTTTTGGAGTTTGACGAATAATTCGCGCTTACGGCGCGGCTGTTTAGTGGCGTTCATCTGACGTTCCAACGCAGTGATTTGGCGTTCAAGTTTGGCGCGCTCTTCGTCAACCTTGATTTGCTCGGTTAGATCAGTGAGTGGTGAGGAATTAGTAGTGAGTTGTGATGCGTTTACTTCTAACTGCTCACTTCTAATTGAGTTCACTATATTAACCCAAACGGCATCAAGATTGAGACCTTGGATAGTGAGGAGTTGGAAGTTAGGAGTGAGGAGTTGCCAGTTGGTTGTGAACAGTTTTGTATGGTACACGGCAAGCATTGCTTCTTCCTCGAAGCGCAGCAGATATACGATGCGCTGAGGGATATATTTGGCGAGGAGGGATATTGCCTTAGTGTCGAAGTCGCGAGATTTGAGCGACACTTCGACAACGAATATTTCTTTGACCTCGTTGCCGACGGCGATAGCCGGAACGGTTCGAGGCGAAATCCAATTAACGAAGTCAAGACGCGACACATCGGCATCGAAACGCTCTCGTTGCGATGGAGTCCAGTCGAACCGCTTAAAAAGCTGCGCCTTGGGCAGCGGTCGTTTGACTTCGGTGGGTGGTGGCAGTCCTAACATTTTAAAATTTGCCTCCACATATCTCTTTTAGGGCAGCTAAGCCAAATGTCATAAAGACTAAGATAGGGAAAAAATATTCAAATAAGGCAATAATTAGTACTATAGCGACAATAGACAAAATAATAAATAAAATAATTTTAATTGTGGTATCCATATTATTTTATGATTAAAAAACATATTAACTCAAAGTCGTCGAGCCCGCGGACTTCGTTGCCGAAAAGCGAGCCGCTGTCGCCGTCGAGGAACGAGAAAAGGTCGGTGGTCTCCTTGACTTTTATAAGCGAGGAGATGGCGTCGCCGAGCAACTTGGAGTAAGTGCCCATACGTTGACCGTCGCGTGTCTCGGCGTTGAACTTATGGCAAAGGTCGAGCAGCGGTGTTGCATTGCCCCGACACAAATGGCGCATTGTGTCAAGCAAAGATTTCGGGTCGAGGTGGTCTATGAATACTGAGTTATCAGTGAGCAGAGAGGAGTTAGTAGTGCATTTCTCACTACTAACTGCTACCTTTTCACTTTTGATATAGACCATATAGAACGGATGAAGCCTGTTCTTACGGTCGATATTGATTGAGTTGTTGCGATTTTTGAGAACGAAAATCACGCCCGGAGGCGCGTCTTGTGACGAAGGCACAATGGCATGAAGTCCGAAAGGCGTATGCTCGATGTCGTGCCCCTCTTTTATATAGTCAAGCAGGTCGAGGCGAAATTCGTTCAAGCCCAAATCCATAATGGAAACACCTGTGTTCATCTCCTCAATATCCACGACTTCCTCTTTGAGGCGTTCCAACTGGTCTCGACGATATTTGAGGTCGCCTTGCTCGGCATCGGTGAGCGGGTTATCATCGCCGGTGGCTGTGAGTACTGACACTTTCATGCGGGCTTCGACACGACCTTTGAGGTCGATGTATTCATCCAAGTCCATATCGGGCCAGTAGTTGACGAGCTGAATGACCGCATTACGCGAGCCAATACGGTCGATACGCCCGAAACGTTGGATGATGCGCACCGGATTCCAATGTATATCATAATTGATGAGATAGTCGCAGTCTTGTAGGTTCTGCCCCTCCGAGATGCAGTCTGTGGCGATAAGTACATCAATTTCCTCATGAAGATTGGGATAGACAGCAGCCTTTTCTTTCGAGATTGGCGAAAAAAGAGTGAGGACTTTATTGAAGTCCATTTTGCCAATTGTCGATCCCGATGCGGACGCGACATGTCGCGTCCCTGCAATTGTGCATCGCGCTTCGACATCGCCGGAGATAAGGGCCGTGTTAAGCCCGGTGCGTTCCTTGATGAGAGGCGCAATATTCTCATAGAGATATTGAGCCGTGTCGGAAAATGCTGTGAAGATTATGATTTTCTTGTTGCCGGGATTGATAGGGTTGGCGAACTTCGAGCGGATGTCTTCTATGAGCAACTGAAGTTTGCTGTCATGCTCAGGTGTAATGTCTTCGAGCATGAAGAGCAGTGTGCGGAGATTATCAAGGTCTTTGGCGAGATATTCGCGCCACTGCACATAGTCCATGTCGGCAAGGTCAATCTTTGTTTTCTTTCCTCCGATGAACACTGAATCCTCGCGTTCGTCGAAGTCGAGACCTTCGCCAAACTCATAGTCATTGACTGAGGTATGGGTACCGGAGGCTGCAACCGAGTCAATGGCGTTGATGGTGTCCTCGATATAGTTTTTGATGCGAGAGAGCGTAAGGCGGAAGGAGTTGACCGAACTTTCGAGACGTTTGAGCAAGTTGATGCTCATGAGTTGGCGAATGCCGCGCTCACGGCCGCTGCGCGAAAGATTGCTGAAACGTCCGTCCTCACGCACTTCGGCATACTTCTCCAACTTGCTCGGCAAGATGAAGTCGGAGGGTGTGTAGATAGCCAGGTTGAGTTCGCTGACGCTTTGGAAAATGTCGTTGAAATTGACCGCCGTTGAGAGGTCGGTCAGTTTCGGGGAGCGAGAGATGGGTTTCAGTCGCTCCGGAAATTTTCCGATGTCGGTAGTGTCGTAATATTGCTCGATGTGTTTTCGGCTTCGGGCAATGGTGACGCTGTCGAGCACTTCAAAGAAGTCGAAACTGAGCGTTTCAAGCAGCGCTTTGGTGGTACGATCTTCCGGCGGAAGTTTGGACCAACGATTGAAAGCAGTCTGCGCCTGACGAAAAATATCGTCAAGCGAACTTGTGGTTTTTAACTGCGCGTCCATCCGCGACGAGTCGCCCTCATAGGCGAGCGCGAGTTGGTTGCGCAAGTCATTGAAACGATTATTGACAGGCGTAGCCGACAACATCAGAACCTTAGTCTTGACCCCTGCGCGGATAACCTTGTTCATCAGTTGGAGATAGCGGTTCTCGCGCGAGTTCTCGTCATTCTCGTCGGTAGTCACTTTGCCTCCGTTGCGGAAGTTGTGGCTTTCGTCTATAACGACAAGGTCGTAGTTGCCCCAGTTGATATGTTCGAGGTCGAGACCGTTGCTTTGCCCGGACTGACGCGAAAGGTCGGTATGATAGAGAACATCATAACGCAAACGGTCGTCAACAAGGGGATTGTTGACGTAGTTGCTGCGGTATGTCATCCAGTTGTCGTGAAGCTTCTTCGGGCAGAGAACAAGGACTGACTTGTTGCGGTTTTCGTAATATTTGATTACGGAAAGCGCGGTGAACGTCTTGCCGAGACCCACGGAGTCGGCAAGTATGCAGCCGTTATACTTTTCGAGCTTGTTGATGATAGCGAGAGCCGCATCACGCTGAAAGTTGTAGAGTTTGTTCCAGATTACGCTCGACTTGAAGCCGGTGGCTTCGTTGGGCAAAACGTCCTCTGAAATATCTTCAAGAAACTCATTGAAGATATTGTAGAGCGTAACGAAGTAGATAAACTCCGGCGCGTTCTCCTTGTAGGCGTTTGTGATGTTGTCGAGCACCTGTTCGGTGACGACTTGCAGTTTTTCTCCGTCGTGCCACACTTGATTGAAAAGATTCAGGTAGAACTGCGACATCGGAGCATCTGTACGCTGAACGAACTGATAGGCATTATTGCCTCGTTCACAACCGAGATCAACAGTTGTAAATCCTGTGACGGGCATATAATTGACATCATCGACATTGATGAAGCCCATCATATTTTCATTGGTGCGGTTCGACTTGAAACATACCTTTTGCCTGATCCATTCGGCACACTCCTTTGCGACGGCTTTAAGCGACAGCTCATTGCGGAGTTTTATCTCAAATTCCGAACCAAACAGGTCGCGCTCACGGTTAAGACGCGGTATGTAAAATTCCCGACGTTGCTTATCCGCTTTCTCGGTGGTAAACGATGGGGAAGTAAAGATAAAACGCAACTCATCTATATCTTTCAGTTGCTCTTTGAGCTCCTGAAAGGCATAAATCGAAAAACTTGCTGCCGCTATCGACACACGACTGCCTGATTTGATGGTAGTCACCAAGTCATCGCGCAGGGTTTGATTTATGTTGTCAATGAGTTGCACTTCGGGTCACTCGCTTTCTCAGCCATTGACTCCGACATGGCACAATTAGATAGGTTTGGGCAAAAAGAAAAGCGGGAGTCTTATCATTACTCGTCCCGCAACTCGTAGCCTTCGAACTTGCTTTAATCGCCAGA